>NZ_KB913017.1:1407104-2035426 GCF_000383975.1 Natronorubrum tibetense GA33
GTCTTCGCGGATACCAGAGAGGTCGCCAACCGCGATGATTCCAACACCCTCGTCAACACACCGCTGGACGATGTGTTTTGAGAGTGTGTGGAAGTAGTGAGTACGGCGAGCTGATTTCTTCTGGTTCAACCGCGTGGCCTGTTCGGAGTTCGAATCGTCACACCGGGCAATCCGCTTGCTGAAGTAGTAGTCGTCCTGCTTCAGGCAGCTCAGCGGGTACAGTTCGCTGTGGCCGTCTTCGTAGGCGAGTGCGGCAAAGTTGTTGATGCCGAGGTCAATACCCACCGTCTTCTCACCAGGTGATTCGGCCACTTCGATCTCGACTTTGCACACGAAGTGTAGTTCCCACTCATCACCTGTCCAGACTGCCCGTACTTGTTGGACGCTCTCTACGGTGGAGAGGTCAACGTCGGGACGAGTCTGGTATTCGCAGAGGATGAAGTCCGACCAGTGCTCTTTGAGATTCGAGCCTTTTGAGAGCCGAACACGGTCGTACTGGGTATCGAGCTTGAAGCCAGCGGCTTTGAACGTGATTGTGCTTCGTGGATGTTCGTCACCGTATTTGCGGTAGCCGGGCGGATTCGCCCGCGTGTCTCCGTTGCGCCGTTTGCCGTACCAGCCGTTGAACGCCTCAGCGAGTTCTTGAAGGACTCGCTGACTTGACTGAGAATGTAGGTCATCGTAGCGTTCGTACGACTTGAGGTACGAGGTGAGTTCGTCGTGTTCTGGGATATAGTCGATTTCATCCCAGACACGACTAATTGTCCACCGTCCGACGTTCCAGAGTTTGCTGGCGGCGAACCCGAGCGAATCGAGGTCGTCGGACACCCGTGACTGGTTTCTGATGGAAGCAGTGTAGGTGCGGGTGACGACCTCTTTCGCCATACGTAACCTATGTAAACAAATCTACTTGAAAGTATGGATTACGCAGCGTGGCATATCCTGCCGTGCCATCGAGTAGTGGTTGGTGTAGGGTAGTGTCGGATTCATCCCCGCCCTAAAGGACCGGGCTTTCTCCTTGATTCTCCGTAACAGGTCCGGCGGAGACTCGCCGCACGTCGGCACTGAAACCACGACTGTGCCGGCCTGACAATTCGAACCTACTAAGACGGTGCCGCAATATTCGCCACTATGAACACGCTTCTCCTAGACAGCGACGACGTCGACGACTACGCGCGACTCGACGGTGTAATCGATGCAGTCGAGCAAGCATTCGCCGCTTTCGAGCGCGGAGACACGCAGATGCCCGCGAAATCCTACATCGATCTCCCGCAGTACAACGGCGATTTCCGGTCGATGCCGGCCTATCTGTCGACCGACGAGTGGGACGCCGCCGGACTGAAGTGGGTCAACGTCCACCCGGACAACCCCGAGGACCACGACCTGCCCACCGTCCTGGGAACGATGATTTACTCCGACCCCGAGACCGCCTTCCCGAAGGCGATCATGGATGGTACGACGCTCACGATGAAACGTACCGGCGCAGCGGCGGCCGTCGCGACCGACTACCTCGCCGTCGACGACGCCTCGAGCCTCGGTATCGTCGGCGCTGGCGTCCAGTCCTATACGCAGCTCGACGCGATCAGCGAGATTCGATCGATCGAGGAAGTCGTCGTCTCGGACCCCGACGACGCGCGCGTCGACGCGTTCGTCGACGCCTACGACGACCGGTTCGACGTTCGCAGCGGATCCATCTCCGAAGCTGGCCACTGCGACATCCTCTCGACGGTGACCCCCGTCGAGGACCCCATCGTCGGCCCGGACGATGTCGGCGACCACACGCACATCAACGCGATCGGTGCCGACGCCGAAGGGAAACACGAACTGGCCGACGACCTCCTGCAGGCGGCCACGATCGTCATCGACGATCACGAGCAGTGTACTCACTCCGGCGAAATCAACGTTCCATACCACGAGGGTGTGCTGACCGACGACGACATCCACGCCGAGATCGGCGAGGTCGTCGTCGGCTCGAAACCGGGCCGGACGGACGAGACCGGCGTCACCGTCTTCGATTCGACCGGACTGGCCATCCAGGACGTCGCTGCGGCCCACGTCGTCTACGAGAACGCGCGAGCCGCGGGCGAGGGCCAGCCGTTCGATCTCGTCGGCGTCGGCGACTCGGACTGAAATCGCGCCGCGTCGAACTACCGCTGATCGCGGAGTCGTCGGGGAACCGACCCCGTCATCCGAAGCTCGTCGCAGTAGTAGACGACGGGGTCGCCCGTCGGTACCGGCAGGTCGTTCGCTTCGAACATCGTATTCTCGTCGATCGTGACGGTTGCGGGCTGTAACGGCCACGGGTCGTGTGCGATTTCGCCCGTCAAGACGCCACGATTCTCCTCGGCAGCGTAGAACCGCCGCCGTTCGACGAGCCAGTGCGCCAGCGTCCCCGACTCCGGCATAAAGACATCACCGTCGGGCTGATACGTCGCGGAGAACCGCGCCGTAGACTGGTCGTCGTCGAACCGCGGTCGAGCACCGACGGCAGTCTGGCTTCGCGTGCTCGAGAACGCGACGGCCTCGTCGTTGGCACCGACTCGCATGTGGGCGTGGTAGACCGGCAGCCGGGTCGTTCGCCCGACGGCCGCGGCGACCAACGGGCTTCCGACGTCGATACTGAAGAAGAACAGGCCGGGATCGCCGCGGTGGCGAACGTACGTCCGGACGTTGAGTTCGGCGACCGCCGTCCGGGCGATGGGGGGCGATCCACGGATACCCGCGTTCGTCAGCACGAACGGGAGGATGCTGAGCCAGGCGTCGCCGTCGTACGTCTCGAGCGCCAACTGATCGGGGACGCGCGGACGAAGCGCGTCGGGATCGACGGGCCAGTTAAGGAACGCGCCGTCCCGCCACGTCATCGACGCGACGTGTGGCGCGGTCGGCGACGAGCCGTCCGCGAACGTCCATCGGAACGGGTCGGTTCGTTTCCGTCGTCGTGTCCGCGTCCGTTGCTGTCTGTGTTGTGTCATCCTCGAGAATCAGCGTGCGGGCTGTACGACACGGTACGTTGGGAAACGGTATAAAGTAGACAGCCGTCTGTCAGAAGTGGTGGTGGTTCGAGACCTGAAGACGCGTTTGTCCGTTATAGTAACAACTGGAACTGTTCACACACCGATCGTATAGCTGCCATGCGATCGGGTGTGCACTGAGTTCCAGTGGTCACTATAGTCGGCCGATCCGTCGCTCGAACCGAAGTTAGTCGTCGATCTCGATCGCCGGCCGTCCGGGTTCGGCGTTTTTGATCGCGCTGTCGTCGGCTTTCTCGGCGTGGACGACCGACACCGGCGCGTCGAACTCGCGTTCGATCAGCCAGGCTGCAGACTCGAGGGCCGCGTGCTCGTCGTCGGGACCGAGCGTCATCGAGAGCGCCTCGCGTTCGGCCTGCAGGTCCTGCCCGTAGCTGGCGGCGTCGTCACCCTGCTCGCGGATGTGTGATTCCTGCATGAGTTCGCCGATCAGGTTGTCGGCGTCGCTCTCGATGGCGATCTCGAGGGCGTCGTACATCCAGTCCGGAGCGACGACGACGTCGATCGCCTCGGGATCCTCGATACCGGCTACCTCGACGATGTCGCGGATGTCCTCGCGGGTGTTCTGGACCAGTCGTCGGCGTTTGGCAACGTAGTCGCGGTCGACCTGTGCGGTCGGCCACTCGGCGTCGACGACGAACCCGTCGTAACCCAGTTCGTCCCACAGCTCTTCAGCGAGGTGGGGAGCGACCGGCGCGAGCAGGCGAACGACGGCCGACAGTCCGCGTTCGTAGGTTTCGGCGTGGGGATCGGTGTAATCGGCGTACTGCCGGAGCGTCCGCGTCAGATCCTGCGTCTCGCGCAGCGCCCGGTTGAACCTTAGCTCGTCGTACTCGCCGCTGGCGATGGCGATCGTCGCGTCGATCTCCGCGTCGACGTAGCTGGCGATGGCATCGTCCTCGCCCTTGGGATCGTCCGAAACGTAGCCTTCCACCATCTCCTGCAGTCGACTCAGGAACGCGTACGTCGATCGAACGCCCTCCTCGCTCCAGTCGAAGTCCCGTTCGGGCTGGGCGGCCTGCATCATGAACAGCCGGGCCGTGTCAGCGCCGTACTCCTCGACGATCCGCTGGGGCGAGACCGTGTTCCCCTTCGACTTGGACATCTTCTCGCCCTCCAACTGGACCATCCCCTGGGCCAGCAGGTTCGTGAAGGGTTCGCGGTGCTCGAGCCCCTCGTGGTCCGCCAGCACCTTCGTAAAGAATCGGGAGTAAAGCAGGTGCATCACGGCGTGTTCGATGCCGCCGACGTACTGATCGACGGGCATCCAGTCGTTGGCTCGCTCGAGGTCGAACGGCGCGTCCTCGAGGCCCGGCGAGACGTAGCGCAGGAAGTACCACGAGGAGTCGACGAACGTGTCCATCGTGTCCGTCTCGCGGGTGGCCTCGCCGCCGCAGGCGGGACAGGTCGTCTGCTTCCACTCCTCGGCGGCGTCCAGCGGATTGCCGGTGGTGTTGATGAATTCGGGCAGTTCGACGGGGAGTTCGTCCTCGGGCACGGGCACGGCGCCGCAGTCGTCGTGACAGTGGACGATCGGGATCGGCGTCCCCCAGTAACGCTGGCGGGAGATCCCCCAGTCGCGAAGCTGGTACTGCGTGGACTCCTCGGCACTGTCGATATCGACGGTCAGCCGTTCGCGGGCTTCGGCGCTCTCGAGACCGGAGTACTCGCCCGAGTTCACGAGGACGCCGTCGTCGGTGAACGCTTCCTCGCTGACGTCCGGCGCGTCGGGGACCGTCTCGCCGTCCCAGTCGTCCGGCTTCGGCGCGATGACCGGCTTGATTTCCTCGTCCATCTTCGTCGCGAAGGCGTGGTCGCGCTCGTCGTGGCCCGGAACGGCCATCAGCGCGCCCGTCCCGACGTCAGAAAGGACGAAGTCGGCGACGTAGACCGGGATCTCCTCGCCCGTGACGGGGTTCGTCGCGGTCAGATCCGTTGCGACGCCGTTCGGTTCGTCGCCCTCGGGGTCCGCTTCGTGCTCGACGAACTGGTGAACGTCGTCGTCCACCTCGGCCAACTCCTCGCTGATCGGGTGGTCCGGCGCGAGCGCGAAGAACGTCGCGCCGTGGATGGTGTCGACGCGGGTAGTGAAGGCCTCGACGGAGCCGTGACCCGCCACCTGAAACTCCAGTTCCGTCCCGAACTGTCGGCCGATCCAGTTGCGCTGCATCTGGCGGACCGAGTTCGGCCAGCCCTCGAGGTCGTCGATGGCCTCGAGCAACTCGTCCGCGTACTCGGTGATCCGCAGGAACCACTGCTCGAGTTCCCGCTGTTCGACGGGCGTATCACAGCGCCAGCAGAGTTCGGCCTCGCCCTCGACCTGCTCGTCGGCCAGCACGGTCTCGCAGTGGGGACACCAGTTGACCTCGGCGTCGCGACGCTCGACGAGTCCTTCCTCGTGGAACCGCGAGAAGAGCCACTGGTTCCACTGGTAGTACTCCGGCGTGCAGGTGGCGATCTCGCGATCCCAGTCGTAGCCAAAGCCCATCGACTCCATCTGGTCGGTCATCGTGTCGATGCAGTCGAACGTCCAGTCTCGCGGATTGGTGTCGCGTTCCTTGGCCGCGTTTTCGGCGGGGAGACCGAAGGCGTCCCAACCCATGGGGTGGAGGACCTCGTCGCCGCACATTCGTCGGAATCGGGCATAGGCGTCCGTAATCGTGTAGTTCCGAACGTGGCCCATGTGGAGTTTGCCCGACGGGTAGGGGTACATGCCAAGGACGTACGTCGGATCCTCGACGTCGTCGGGCGTCCGATAGGCGTCTTCGTCGTCCCACGCCTCCTGCCAGCGCCGTTCGACCGCCGCATGGTCGTATCCCGCGTCGCTCATTCTTATATACGTGTCCGAGCGTCGCCGCCCTATAGCTTTCCATACCAGCCGTCGGTAACGCAGGAAAATCGCCGATCGCCGTCTCCGACCAGTGTTACTCGATGTCGATCTCCTTCGACGTCTCGCCACCGGTGATCTTCGGCAGGCGAACGGTCAACACGCCGTTCTCGTAGCCGGCCGAGACCTCCTCTTCCTCGACCGGCTCGGGAAGACGAATGCGGCGGTTGGCCGACGTTCGCGTCCGCTCGCGCCGGAGGTAGCGTCCGTCCGCCGAGGCCTCCTCATCCTCGCGACTGGCCTCGAGGCGCAGCGTCCCCTCCGAGAGCGTCAGTTCGATATCGTCAGTCTCGTAGCCGGGTAGATCGGCCGTGACGAGGTACTCTTCACCCGTGTCGACGACGTCGGCCGGGACCGATCCCGGCACCTGGAGACCGCCGCTGGTCATCCCCGATTCGACCTGCTTGCTGACGCGGTCGAGCATCTCCTCGATATCTTCGAAGGGGTTCTTTCGCATACTCGCTGCTACGGGTTCGAGCAGGATAAATTCTGCCCGCGGTGGAAGGTCACAACCGGCTACTCCGGCAGCGACTCCAACCCTACTCCGGCAGCGACACAAGCCCGTCGTCGAGCGCGTCTAACAGTACGTCGCGCGCGTGGCCGTCCGGATCGACACCGTCGTAGACCGCCTTCACCTCGCCGTCGGCGAGGAAGAAGGTCGTCCGCGTAGTGACGCCGCTGTCCCGCAGTTCGACGTCGAAGGCATCGGCAATCTCGGCGTCCGGATCGGCGAGCAGGTCGAACTCGAGTCCCTCCTGCTGACAGAAGGAGTCGTGCGAGTCGACGTCGTCCCGCGAGACGCCGTAGACCGTTACGCCGGCATCCTGGTAGGTCTCGTGCTCGCGCTGGAACTGATTGGCTTCAATCGTACAGCCGGGAGTGTCGTCTTTCGGGTAGAAGTAGACGACAGCGGGGTCGTCGAACTCGAGGCTGACCTCCTCGCCGTCCTGGTTCGGTGCAGTCACGGTGGGGGCGTCGGCCCCTTCGTCGAGTGTCATATGCGTACTCCCGCGGGGGATGCGGAAAACCGTTTTCGGTCCGACGAAGCAGACCGGTCGAATCGCAGCGACGCCGCTCAACGAACGAGATCAAAGCGAATCGTTCCGAGACCGCCCCACTCCGGTTTCGAACCGCCGGCCCTATCCGACCACGTGCTCGGTGTCGTACGATCCCAGCCGCCGGACCCACCCCTTCTCGGCTAACTCCTCGAGTTCCTCGATCGCCTCCTTCGTCCGGGCCTCGTAGAGGCCGGCCTCGATGTCGATGTGGAAGACGTAGTCGCCCAGTCGCTGGCCGCTGGGACGGGATTCGACCCGCGTGAGGTTGATATCGCGGTTCGCGAAGGGCTGGAGCAGTTCGAGCAACAGCCCCGGATAGTTCGCGTTCGGGTAGACCACGAGCGAACTCTTGCCGCCGCCCTTCGAGCGGTCCTCGGCGGGCGCGAGCGCGAAAAAGCGCGTCGCATTCGAGTCCTGGTCCTGAATGTCCTCGGCGAGCACCTCGATGCCGTCGCCGCCGTTGTCCGGGTGGGCGATGCCCGCGGTCAACGGGTCGTCGCGGGCGAACTCGACGCTCTGGGCCGTGCTCGCGACGGCCTCGAGCGTGGCGTCGGGGTACTCGCGCTCGAGGTAGGACCGACACTGGGCGAGCGCCTGCGAGTGGCTGGCGACGGTGTCGAACTCCGGCCCCTGTGCGAGGAGCGCGTGTTTGATGGGGGTAACGATCTCGCGGACGACGGCGACGTCGTACTCCGCGAGCGCGTCGAGGCTCTCCGTGACGGAGCCCTCGATGCTGTTTTCGATCGGAATGACGCCGCGGTCGTACTCGCCGCCGGCGACGGCGTCGACGATCGCCGTCACCGACTGGCGGAAGTCGATCTCGTCGCCGTTCGCGACCGCCGTTGCCGCCCGGTGTGAGTAGGTTCCTTCGGGACCCAGCGTAACTGCAGCCATTGCGTGGTGATACCCGCGACGGGATGAAAAGGTCTCGGGTCCGATAGCAGTCGACCGTCGGTTCGTGACTTAGGCCGTCGCCGTGACGATATCGTCTTCGTACTGACCGACGGCCTCGAGGACCGCCTGCCGGTCGTCCGCCGGGACCTCGAACTCCTCGAGGCTGGCCTCGAGATGGGCGACGATGGCATCGAAGTCGGGTTTCGTGATCCCGAGGTCGTCGTGTGCGGCCTCCATGTCTTCGCCGGAGTAGTCGACGGGCCCGCCAGCGACCGCGCTGATGAACTGGGCCTGGTGGGCGCGCTGTTTCTGCATGTCGACGTCGTCGAAGTAGTGGGCGACCTGTTCGTCCGCAATCACGCGTTCGTAGAACCGGTCGACGACTGCCGCGATGGCGTCCTCGCCGCCGAGTCGGTCGTACAGAGTTTCGCTCATCCGGCCGATTCTACGAATGGCGAGTGTATAAGTGTCCGTCCGAACGTGTTCCCGCCGGAATTTCGGGAAGAGATCGACCATCGATACCGATCAGGTTCCGCCACAAATCGCCCACAGCGAAGCCCCGCAGACACATATAATCGAGTCGACCGGTCAGCGACCGACAAGCGTGCGCTTTTCATACCCGAGGCGACGACTCATCTCTATGAGAACGCGCGGGACGCTTCGATTGGCGACACGGGGGTCCACACTCGCTCGGCGGCAGGCCTCGCTGGTACAGGAGGCCTTAGAGGATCGACGGTACGAGGTCGAACTCGTCACCGTCGACACGACGGGCGACCAGATCAGAGACGAACTCATCCATCGACTGGGGAAGACCGGCGCGTTCGTCCGCGAACTCGACGAGCGCGTCCTCGAGGGCGACCTCGACGGCGCGATCCACTCGATGAAGGACATGCCCACCGAACAGCCCGAGGAACTGGTGACCGCCGCGGTGCCGGAACGGGGGAAACCGGGAGATATCCTCGTCACGCCCGACGGCTCGAGGCTCGAGGAACTCCCCGACGGCGCGACCGTGGGGACCTCGAGTCTCCGCCGTCGCGCGCAACTGCTCTCGGAGCGGCCCGACCTCACGGTCGAACCGTTGCGCGGAAACGTGGATACGCGCCTCGAGAAACTGCTCGCGCCCGCACTGCAGGCGGAACACGAGGAACGGACGGAAGCTGATAAAGAACGCAAAGGGAACACCGGGAACGACGACTTCGAACCCGAGTTCGACCAGACCGTCGACGACTGGTTCGACGGCCTCTCCGAACTCGAACGACAGACCCTCGGCCGCGAGGTCGAGACCGAGTTCGACGCCATCGTGCTAGCCCAGGCGGGCCTCGAACGCAGCGGCTTCGCTCACTACGTCGACTACCGGAAACTGCCGACGAACGCGTTCGTCCCCGCGCCGGGCCAGGGCGCGCTCGCGGTGACCGCGGTCGACGGCGAGACCGCCCGCGAGATTCAGTCGGTGATCGACCACCCGCGCAGCCGCGTCGAAACGACTGTCGAACGGACGATCCTCGCGGAACTCGGCGGCGGCTGTATCGCGCCGATCGGGATCTACGCGGTCGTCCAGGGCGAGTACGTCCACGCGAACGTCAGCGTCTTCGACCGCGACGGCGAGGAGTCGGTCGTCGCCGGCCGGGACCTGCCGATCGAGAGCCACGTCGAGGCTGCTCGTGACTTCGCGCAGGATCTGGCCGACCGCGGCGCCGCAGAGTTGATCGAGCAAGCGCGTGAGAAAGCCGACGAAGATGAGGACGAGGACGGCGTCTCCGAGGCAGAGAAGCCGGAGGGAAAGTAGATGACGGACGCGGACACGTCGACTGAGTCCTCCGGGTTCGATCCCGTCGACGTCGACCCCGGCACCGTCTACCTCGTCGGCAGCGGACCCGGCGACCCCGAACTCCTGACCGTGAGAGCCCACCGGCTGCTCGAGTCGGCCGACGTCGTCCTCCACGACAAGCTTCCGGGCCCGAAGATCATCGAGATGCTGCCCGAAGACCGCCGCGAGGACGTCGGCAAACGCGCCGGCGGCGAACGCACGCCACAGTCCGAGATCAACGAGCGACTGGTCGAACTCGCCCGCGAGGGGAAGAGCGTCGTTCGGCTCAAGGGCGGCGACTCGTTCGTCTTCGGCCGCGGCGGCGAGGAGGCGGAGTACCTCGCGGCCCACGACGTCCCCTTCGAGGTCGTGCCCGGAGTTACGTCAGCTATCGCGGCGCCCGCGGTCGCTGGCGTCCCAGTCACCCACCGCGATCACGCCTCTTCCGTCTCGTTCGTCACGGGTCACGAAGACCCGACGAAAGAGGAGTCCGCCGTCGACTGGGGTGCTCTCGCAGCGACTGGCGGCACCATCGTCGTCCTGATGGGCGTCGGTCGGCTTCCCGACTACACGAACGCCTTACTCGAGTCCGGAATGGCCCCCGAGACGCCCGTTGCCCTCGTCGAACGCGGCACCTGGCCGGGACAGCAGGTCGCGACGGGAACGCTCGAGACGATCGTCGACGCCCGCGACGAGGCCGAGATCTCGCCACCCGCCGTGACGGTGATCGGCGATGTCGCCGGCAGTCGCGAGTCGGTGGTCGACTTTCTGCAAAACGACTACGGCGCGGCCAGCGAGGACGACTGAGAGGGACCCACGATGAGCGAAACACCAGAGACACCCACCGTTGCCGTCTTTCGCCCCGACGACGAGCGAATCGAAGATGCTGTCAGCCTGCTCGAGGAGTTCGGGACCGATCCCCTGCCGGACCCGATGCTCGCCGTCGAGCCAACCGACGCGACGCCCCGAACCGACGCCGACTACGTCGTCTTCACCAGCAAGACGGGTGCGGAACTCGTCTCCGAGGCGGGCTGGGAGGAGAGCGGCGAAACCGTCTGTGCGATCGGTCCCGCAACCGCCGACGCGCTCCGCGAGGAGGGGTACGCAGTCGATATCGTCCCCGAAGAGTTCACCTCGAGCGGACTTGTCGCTACGCTAGCAAACGAGATCGACGGTGCGCGCGTCGAAGTCGCCCGCAGCGACCACGGGAGCCCGGTGTTGCTCGAGGGCTTCGAAGACGCGGGTGCGTACGTCCACGAGACGGTCCTCTATCGACTGGTGCGACCTAAGGGGAGCGGCGAGTCCGCCACCCTCGCCGCCGCAGGCGACCTCGATGCCGTCTGCTTCACCTCGTCGCTGACCGTCGAACACTTCCTCGAGGCCGCGGCCGAGCGAGGGGTCCGTGCGGACGCACTCGAGGGACTCGCCGAGGCCACCGTCGGCGTCATCGGTGCGCCGACGGCCGAAACCGCCGCAGCGCACGGACTCGATGTCGACGTGGTCCCCGACGAGGCCACGTTCGAAGCACTCGCGCGGGAGACGCTCGAAGCCGTTCGACGCGCTCGCGAGTAGCCAGGGCGGTCGCGCGATCGAACCGAGCAGACGGGCGTAGAGCGGGTGTGATTGCCTCACAACCAGCGCTGGCAAGGTCAATATCTTCCCCCGTGAACCCCTTCTATCTACTGTCTATGGCAGTTGAAACGCTCCGAAAAGGTAGCCTGGATCCGCCGAACTCCGTCGGGCTCCGAGCCGCGTTTCTCGTCCTCTGGGCGATCGACGCCATCGCAGCGACGCTGTTCTTTCTGGTCCCGTACGCAACCGAACTCAACCCCATCACCGTTTTGTTCTATCAGCTGTTCGGACTGCCCGGTGTCCCGGTCGCGGCCCTCTGCTACGCCGCCGCCGTCGTGATGATCGGCCACGTCCTCTCGGACCCGATGGACGTCCGCTTCGTCGGGGTCGTCGTCGTGCTGTACACCCTGTTCGCGGTCAACAACATTCTCCTGCTCCTGTTCCGCGAACCCGTGGTCGAGATGCTCTTCCTCTGAGCCAGACCGCAAGTTTATGATCGAAGCCGAACCAACGACCCTCCATGGCAGGGCCAGTACCCGAACTCGAGGATCGTGCGACTCGGTGTGCAACGCGGCTGTCCGACGCCGACCGCGTGCTGCTGGCCTCCCACATCGACGCCGACGGGCTGACCAGCGCCGCGATCGCCGCTAGCGCGCTCGAGCGGGCAGAGATCCCGTTCGAGACAGTCTTCGAGAAACAGCTCGACGAGACCGCTATCGCCGATATCGCGGCGACGGACTACGAGACTGTACTCTTTACCGACTTCGGGAGCGGTCAGCTCGATATCATCGGCGAACACGAGGAAAACGGCGACTTCACACCCGTCATCGCGGACCACCACCAGCCCGCCGACCGGGAGACCGAGTACCACCTCAACCCGCTGCTGTTCGGGATCAACGGCGCCTCAGAACTCTCGGGTGCGGGCGCGAGCTACGTGCTCGCCCGCGCGCTCGCTGAGGTTTGGAATGGGGAACGGCGTTCGACTGAAGAAACGTCGGCCGAAAGTGAATGGATGGACCCACGGTCCGACGGCGGGATCGTCACCGCGAGCGGTACTAACGATGCCCGCGCCGACAACCGCGATCTGGCCGCACTGGCCGTCGTCGGCGCCGTCGGCGACATGCAGGCCTCGAGCGGCGAACTCCACGGCGCGAACGCGAAGATCGTCGAGGAGGGCGTCGAGGCCGGCGTCGTCGAGACCGGGACGGACCTCGCACTCTACGGGAAACAGACCCGACCCCTCCCCAAGCTGTTCGAGTACGCCACCGACGTCCACATTCCCGGCATCTCCAACAACGAAGGTGGTGCGCTCCGATTCCTCGACGGACTCGATCTCGACCTAAAACGGGATGGCGAGTGGCGCCGGTGGTCCGGCCTCTCGAACGACGAGAAACAGACCGTCGCCAGCGCGCTCGTCCAACGGGCCGTCTCGAAGGGCGTTCCCGCGAGTAAGATCGACCAACTCGTCAGCACCGCGTACGTCCTGCCCGCAGAACCCGTCGGCACCGAACTCCGAGACGCCAGCGAGTTCTCGACACTGCTCAACGCGACCGCACGCTACGAACGCGCCGACGTCGGTCTCGGCGTCTGTCTCGGGGACCGGGGCGACGCACTCGAACGCGCGCGAAAACTCCTCCGAGATCACCGACGGAACCTCTCGAACGGAATCGACCTCGTCACGCGCGAAGGCGTCACGCACGAGGACCACCTCCAGTGGTTCGACGCGGGCGACGAGATCCGCGAAACTATCGTCGGCATCGTCGCCGGGATGGCGATGGGGAACGAGGGGATCAGCCGATCGAAGCCGATCCTCGCGTTCGCGGAGAAAAACGAGGACGAACTGAAGGTCTCCTCCCGCGGGACCCACAATCTGGTCCGAGAGGGACTCGACCTTTCGGTCGTCATGGGCGAGGCCTCTCGAGCCGTCGGCGGCGACGGGGGCGGTCACGACGTCGCCGCCGGTGCGACGGTACCGAAAGGCGAAGAATCGGCGTTTATCGAACGGGCCGACGAGATCGTCGGCGAACAACTCTCCTGAACGTCGGTGTATCTAGCGACCCTATCCTGACCGCTCCATCGACGCCGGAACCGTCGGCACCAGCGGCGCACGTTTGGTCAACAGATACGTCGACTTGCGGACCGCCCCCTTGGCGTACTGAACCGTGCTCTTGTGGATCGGCGTGCGCTTGCCGCGGATTTGCGTTCGGCCCTCGAGAATGGCATCGACGAGTTCCTCGCCGTCGATGTCCGCCCTGGTCGGATTCTCGGAATCCGGTGTGACGAGTATTTCTGTGTAAGCCTTGCCGACGTTTGGGAGATAGTGAGCGTCGCTCGCGCCGATTTCCGGATAGTCGCGGCGGCGCGCGAACGTGCGAGCGCGACGGTTGCGGTAGCCGGTGAAGACCATCGAGTTGTAGGTCTCGATCGCATCGGCATCCTTGATCCGCCGTTTTCGGACGCCGTGGCGGCTTCGCTGGAAGGGGTGGGGGACGATCGCGATTCCGCCGAGTTCACGAACGGTTTGGACGGTCTCCATGAACGGTTGACCGGGGTCTGGACGTTCCTCGACACCGATCGCCAGCAGGTGGCCGTGCCTAGTCGAAACTTCGACGCCGGGGATGCCGATCAGGCCGTACTCCGGTGCGAGTTCGGCGGCCCGAATCGACTCGCTGATCTCGTCGTGATCAGTGATAACGACTCCGTCGAGACCGATATCGGCCGCCTGCTCGAGGATGAGTTCGATCGGTTCGTGGCCGTCGTACGAGTCGTCCGAATGAACGTGAAAGTCGATAGCAAAGGGAATCTGAGATATCATAGGACCATCGGGTGGCTTCCGTGTCTACGCATTCGTTGACGAGAGCATAAGCGCTCCGCCAGTGAGATCGTCGCCGGACGGGAGATTCAATATCGTACTATAGAGTTTATTGATTGATTACTCCGGAAGTTCGAGCAACCGCCGACAGAACCGCGAACTCGAGGTTCGCCGGATACACTCGGTCCAGACGACCCCATACGGTAGCCAGGCAATCAGCCTGAGACGGATGTCGACAGCACACTCGAGCCACCCGCTCGAGGAGAGCTCCACGAAAAACCGCGAATTCGAACGGGTCGCAACCGTTTGACCCCACCCTAATCGAGTGGGGTCCCCTCCCAAACCGATCGATCGCGTTGTGACACGCGAGTACCGAACGAAGAGTGACCGCGGTGTATCCTCGCGTGCGCGAAAAACGCGTTCGAACCACACAGCAGTACCCCACGCGAGGGAGAAGCAAATACGGCCGCCGAGCCAACAGCCAGGTCCGGTGTTCTGTGAAACGACGTCGTTTCGCAGCGTTCATGCTCGAGGGGCCAGCGACAGGACGAGAAGACATGGTCAAACGGAGGGTGTGGCGAAGCACGATATGTCTCGTCGTCGTTCGAGAGAGGAGCTCCGCATGACGAGGATTTCTCGTCTGGCACACAGGATGTACGTTTCGCAGAACGCCGAGCTACTGACCACGTCGAGCGACTGGACTCGAAACGATCGTGACGAGACTGACTATGTACCGCCGCATTCGACCTTCCACGAATACCGTCGACCCCCGAGGAAGGGATGCGTATTTTCGAATGTCACGATGTCCGCGTCGTAGCGAACAATAGCGATACTGTCGATCATGAATCCGTGGACACGACGTTGCAGGGTTCGGGGTTTCAACCCACTGTGACTGCCCAAACGCTAGGGTCGTTATCACGTACTGGTGACCGACAGGATGGCATCTGAGCCGCAACTTCGACGGTCCGCAATTCGTTACCGCCTCGTGGACAGCGAACCAGGGTAGTTACCGGATTCGCCTAGATCGGCGTCAGCGGTCGTCGAAGCACGCTACGGACTCGAGACAGCGTTGACTTGGGGATTATATATCACACTATGCTATATTGAATTGGTCGAATTCGCTAACGGCGGCCACGAACCAGTCACCTTGTCGGCGACTGACCATCCGGAACCACATCCGAGAACCGAACTCGATCGAGGACATCCTGTATCTCGACTGGGCCGCACAGTTCGTCGACGGATTCGTGGATGTGGTGCATACACTGAAGTACGCCCTCGACGGCCGCTCGGCGAGTCGAGACGTGCCCGATCGACTCGGCGATCGACTGATCGCCGAGCGAGTACTGGTATCGGAGTTCCCAGCATCGACTGAGTCCGAGTCCGGGGTGAGACCGAGTGGCCGCCGTTCGATCCGCGACGAGTTCGATCGGCGCCTGTCTGTGACGATACGCGAATTGGCCGTCGCAGAACGTCACGGCACCCCATCCCGGTGGTAGTTCTTCGCGTGGAATGGGGGGGCCATCCGGGGACATGTACCTCGTGAGGAGCGTCGCAGGAGTGTTGGTTCCGCTTGCGCACGCATCGTCCGTATGTAGGACACCCCTACCAGGGTAGTTGGTTGTCACGTTCCGGGAACGCGTCTCGCGTCGTCGAGATCAACTACTGGATCACGACACGGCTGTCGACCGATCGTCCGACTTTTGTCTCCGCTCACCCTCGGTTCGCGTATGGCTGACTTCGACCCCGAAAAATTCGAAGACAAGTACGCGAACTACTTTCCCGAACTCCAGCAGGCGTACAAGAACGCGTTCAACCGAATGAACGACAACTACGACTCCGAACTCGTCCACGCGATCGACCAGCAGGTGTTGAACGAGAGCGAACCGTTCTACGAGGGTGAGGGAGAGTTCCGTATCGAACTTCCCGACAACCCCCACGGGCGACTGTCGGGCGTTCTCGTCGATGAAGAGCGATTCGAGCAGGTCCTCGAGAAACACGTCGAAGAGATCGAAACCGAACTGCAGCGCGTTTTCGGATTCGCCTGATCGACCAGTCAGGATCGATAACGTGTTCCCAGACGAACATAGATGACGGAAGGTTTAGGGGCTCTCGTACCCAAGCGAATCGTATGAGTACCGAGACCCAGGACGGGGACGACCTCGAGGACCGCGTCGCGAACTTCCTGCGTCGGAACTTCCCGCAGATCCAGATGCACGGCGGTAGCGCGGCGATTCAGGACCTCGACCGCGAGACCGGCGAGGTCACCATCGCGCTCGGCGGCGCCTGCAGTGGCTGTGGCATCTCGCCGATGACGATTCAAGCGATCAAGAGCCGAATGGTCAAGGAAATTCCCGAAATCGAGCAAGTCAACGCCCACACCGGCATGGAGGGCGAAGCTGACATGGGCGGCGATGGCGGCATGAGTCCGTCGTTCCCCGGCGAAACCGTCGACGACGGCGACGCGGACGAAGGTCCCGAAGCCCCGTTCTAAGTTCTCGAGCGTTCGATCCGTTTGTTTTCGGTGGAATCACTACGACGTAGCCGCTGGTACAGTTTCGAACTGGCTTCGAACGACGACGAGCGTAACATCGTGGCCGAACAGCGCGACAGCCGGCCCTCGGTCGATCGCCGTCGGTTTCGTATCGCCGCATCTAGTATATCGACAGTCGATCAGCGAAGCCCGCGTCCTCGCTCCCACGTCCGAATCAGTGCCGTCAGAAGGCGGTTCGTCGGTGTCTCGAGCCCCAGTTCTGACCCTCGATCGACGACGAAGCCGTTGATCGCGTCGATCTCGGTGCGTCGCTCGGCGAGAACGTCCTGGTGCATAGAGGAGGTGTTAGCCGCGGTATCACCGGCAACGGACTCCATCACGTCGATAGCCACAGGGTTCGACAGCTCCACGTCGTCGGCGCGGGCGACTCGAGCCGTCTCGCGTGCGGCCGCGCGCGAAAGGTCGTTCGCCTCGTTCGCGAGGACGCTCCCGTTCTCGGTTCTGGTCAGCGCCGTCACGGCGTTGATTCCGGCGTTGACGGCGAGTTTCTCCCACAGGCGACGGGGCATGTCGTCGGCGACGGTGGTCTCGAGACCCGCCGCCGAAAACAGGTCGCCGATCCGGGTGGCTCGCGTCGATGAACCCCCGACTCGAGCACCGAGGACGACATCGCCGATACCGGTGCACTCGATCACGCCCGGTTCTCGCAGGAGCGCGCCGTAGGAGGCCGTTCCGGCGAGAACGGGTGACTCGAGGGCGGTGGCGAGCGTCTCCTCGTTTCCCATCCCGTTCTGGAGGGAGAGAACGGCGTCGTACGATCCCGTCGCGAGCGTCTCGGCGGCGGCCGCCGTATCGAACGATTTGACCGTGACGATCGCGAGGTCGGCCGTGAGGTTGCGACCGTCGGTCGTCGCACTGGGGGTGGTCGTGGCCTCGAGTTCACCGACGAGTTCGAGACCGCTCTCGCGCACGGCGCGCACGTGGGGGTCGCGCCCGACGAGCGTAACATCGTGTCGCGACTCGCGTGCGAGGGCCCCACCGACGAGACTGCCGAGGCTACCGGCTCCGAAGACCACGATCTCCATGTCGGAGGCTGGGGCCACCGCGATAAAAACGGTTGTCCTAATCCTCGGTCCAGTAGTAGAGATTCTCGCGTTCGGTCCCACAGGACGGACAGTTCTCCGGCAGGTCCTGGTCGAGTTCGTCCATCTCGCCGCACTCGAGACAACGCCACATCAGGTGTGCCTCGCCGAACTCGTGGCCCGATCGAACGTGGTCTACGCTCAGTCCCTCGAAGCCGTCACGGAGGGTGACGTAGAAGCCGTCCTCGTCGAAGCCGCGAATGTGGCCGACCTTCTCGCCGTCCTCGGTGTAGAGTTCGGTTCCGAAGCCGAGTCGCGGGGGGTCTGGTTCTGTGGCCATGTCAATAGCTCACGCTTCGAAGCGGTATAAAGCCGCCACGGTGTTCAAATCGACTGAATAGCGCTGTCTCGAGATTGTACCTGTATCGAGAACAAGAACATTGTGAACCGATAATCGATATACGAAATTGATCTCCACTACGTCTCGGTCGTGATGGTAGCATGCCAATATGGCTCACGGTAATAGAAAACAATATACATCCATAGTTCAGACTCACGGAGGATGATAGGCGACCGCACAACTGGGACGCGTGCCGATGCGCTTCCAGTCGAATCAGGGGGCGTTCAATTGGGACAACAGGAAATCGTACGGTCGAGGGATGGTGGACAGCCTACCGAACGGTCAACACTATTGAAAGCGGTGTATTCTACAGTTCGCACTACTGAGGAACCCGTCAGCTGCCCACCGGTTTTTGATATGTTAGCAGCCCCCAATACTCGTGTGATTCGAGTATGACGGGAACTGGCGTTACTACCGTTGGCGACTGCCGGATCGGCTACTGCCGAGCGGGGACGAGCGGCCCGCCCGTCGTCCTCTGTCACGGGGCGGGCATCGACGACGCGACGGTTTCCTGGCGACACGCCATTGACGCGCTCTCGGACGACTACCGCGTTTACGGCTTCGATTGGCCGGAGTACGGACGGAGTACGGGTGACGTAACGCACACCATCGAAACGTACGTCGACGTCCTCGAGGGGTTCATCGAGACGATTCCCGACGATCGAGTATCCCTCGCCGGCATCTCGATGGGCGGCGGGGCCGCACTCGGCTACGCGCTCGAGCACCCCGAGCGCGTCGAACAGTTGGCGCTCATCGACAGCTACGGGCTCGGTGGCCGACTCCCCAACGCGCTCCCCTGGAAGCTTCTCTCGCAGATCCCGGGAATGACCGAGTTCGGCAAGATCGCTGCCAGCGCCACTAGCGATAGCGTCCGCATGGTACTCGACAGTCTCGTCGCCGACTCGAGCGCGCTCCCCGACCCATTCGTCGAGGACGTCAGACAGAAACTGATGGAACCGGGCTCGATCCAGGCGTTCAAGCAGTTTCAGAACAACGAACTCTCGTTCAACGGCCGCGTCGCGACGAACTTCGTCGACGACCTCGACTCGCTTGCCGTGCCGACGCTGCTCGTCCACGGCAAGGAAGACCCCCTGGTCCCCGTCGAGTGGTCGGCCCGCGCGGCGCGTCGAATTCCGGATGCCGAGTTAGATCTGGTTAGAAACTGCGGCCACTGGACCCCTCGAGAGCGGCCGGAACGGTTCAACGAGAGCCTCCGAAACTGGCTGCCCGACTACCGACGCGTGCCGAAGCCGCGGTATCCGAAGGCGCAGATGCCCGGGGTTACTCGAGCGAGTTACTGATCGGTTTCGGCTACTGTTTTAGCGAAATGGCCGGGAGCATGGCTCGAGCAACGCGAGAGTCGTGCGACTCGGGGAAGGGCAGGTAGTCACCGATACCGACCGCGAGCGAGGCCAAAGGCTGAGCGAGCGGGCCGACGACTGATGTGAAGGGACGCTTTGTGTCCCGTAACGGAAAGAGGAGTGCTTTTGATGGAGCTTTTACCGAGGGACATCGCGGTCGCGGCGGTCGCGACCGCGATAGACCGCAGGGTAAAAGGTCCTACATGAAATCCTCGATCCCACTCTGCTTGTTCTTGTCGTTCTCGAAAATGCTCTCGAGGGCCTTCTCGAGCACCTCCAGGCGCTGTTTCGTGTAGTCTCGACAGTCGTACTCGTCGGCGACCTGAATCGCGGTCTGCATGTACTTGTTCACCGAGCCCTTGTGGACGGTGAGGTTGACGCGGCCGCCACACTCCCGGCAGTCCCCGGTCAGGGGCATCCGCCGGAACTTCTCGCCGCAGTCGAGACAGCGGGTCTCTTGCCGGGAAAACGCCCGGAGGTTCCCGATGAGGTCCGGCAGGAAGTGGTACTCGATGACCCGCTCGGCGACGTCGGTCTCGTCGACCGACTCGAGTTTGCGCGAGAGCTCGAGCTGGGCGTCCATCTTGTCCATCATCGAGCCGAGCGTCTTGTACGCCGAGAGATCCGGCCCCATCGCGATGTCGGTGGTGTCGTGGGTGTGCTCGAAGCCCGTGTACTCGTGGTCGGTTCCCAACGTGTCTTCGCCCATCTGGATCTCGACCGATTCGGGGTCGGCCTGCTCGAGGGTCGCGAGGTAGAACTCGCGGGGGTACTGCGAGACGATGTCCATGTTGTGGGCCTCGTCGTCGATTTCGGAGGGATCGATTCGGGAGGACATGACGAGAGGTGCGTCCATTTTTCCCCCTCTCTGGTCTGGCAGAAAACTGGTACTAAAGTTCAATAACCCGTCCATGAGCAGCATCACGCAATCTTCATCACCGTCACAATTACGGCGTTTAGCGGCGTGGAAGTACGGATGCGCGTATCCGACCGCCGCGCTCGTGAAACCAATCACCCTCCCGACAGTTGCCGCACTCGTGTGCGGTGCCATCCCGAAGACGAGTTCGCCGACGAGCTCCTGTCGGTCGTCGATCTCGTAGAACCGCTCGAGGCCGTAGTACTGCTCGAGTAAGTCGTCTATGAAGTCCGCGGTCTGCATCATGTGCTCGGCTGCGCCGTCCGAAAGGACGATATCCTGCACTTTGAGTTCGACTAGCTGGTCCTCGTGGGTCAGCGGGTCGCCGCGCATGTCCTCCTCGTAGCCGAGCGCCTGCAGTTGGCCGACATCGATGTCGAGTTCGGCGGCGCGAACCGACGTGACGGGCAGGTCGGTCATGTCGTAGCGGACGGTGCCGTCTTTGAACGTAGAGACATCGTGTTTGGCCCGCAGGATCCCCTTCTCGATGGGTTCGGGGACCTTCGTGTTCGAGGACAGCCCCTTGACACCTTTCAGGATCTCGAAGGCGTTTTCGCGCTCGCCGACCGACTCGAGGGCGTTGCGGTACTCCTCGTGGATGTCGACGTCGATGTTCTCGACGCAGGTGGCCTCGCGCTCGCAGTGGCCGCACTCGACGCGGCCGGCCTCATCGGGTTCGATCCGCTGATCGCAGTCGGGACAGCGGTAGTCGGGTTTCGTTCGGGCCTCACACTCCGGACAGCGGTTTTTGAACGTCTCCGTCTCGCAGTCCGGACAGCGGTTGCGGCCGATCTGGACCTCGACGACGCCGGGCGTATCGGACATCGTCTCGGCGTGTTTGGCCGCGTTGGCGACGTTGCGCTGTGCGCCGCCGGCCTCGCCGATCGGGAACAGCGTGTGGACCGGCGGACTCAGGTCCCGTCGCTCGGACTTTTCGGGCCGGCCCATCCGGTTGCCGATCCGCGTCGGTGCGCGTTCGCGGACTTCGAAGGGAGCGACCTCGTTGACCGCTTCGATCGCGTTGTCGCCCTCGGTCTCGTGGCCCCACGTCCGGGCGCGCTCGGAGAGGTCCCCGTCGCTCCAGGTGCGCTCGAGTTCGACGCTGGGCACCCCATCTTGCCCGTCGGCGTCGAGTGCGGCCCCGTCGGTGACGGCCTGTCTGGGTTCACACCCCAGCGTTCGGGCGAACGGCCGCCAGTCGTCGATCTCGATCCGATCCTCGTCCGGGCGCTGGCGGTGTTCGATGATGATCGTCTCGAGGGCCACCGCGGTCGACTCGCTGTACTCGATCACGAGCGTGCCGTCGCCGTCGGAGTCGTTCTCGACGCAGCCGTCGGCGACGGTCGTTGCGAGGTCACAAAACGTCTCGACCGAGATATCGTGCCAGAGGTAGGTGTATTGGGGATGCAGTGGCGCATCGTACTCTGTGGCCCACTCGAGGGCCTCGTCAGCGTCGGGGAATTCGAGGTCGATTCGGGGGTCGTCCTCGAGGGCTTGTGTGTCTGCACCGGCGTCCGCCATGTCCTGAATCCACCACTCGTAGACGTAGGAGGCCGGGGCGAGCGGATGGTTGTTCTCGACGAACTCGCCGTAGTTGACCAGATACTCGCCGGTGTCTAAGATCTTCTCGACGCCGTTTCTGATCTCGAGGGCCTCCTCGGGGTCGTCGATCCGCCGGACGTCACCGTTCGCCAGTTTAACCGTGGGACCGTCGATGCTGTCGACGGGGATAACGCCGTGGGCCTTCCCAGGTCGTTCGGTCTTGATCTGGGTGCCAGTCGCGAGGAAGTCGTCGACCAGATGCATCGTCGCGGGGTGAACCCCGCCGGTCGCAAAGCCGTGGTTTCGTGCACGGCCGTACCGAAGCCGAAAGCCGCCCTCCGCGCTGGGGTGGGAGAAGACCGGCCGGCCGGCGATCAGATCACGGAGGAACTTCGCCGACGGGTCGGCTCGCGGCGGGCCGGCCGATTCGTCGACCGCTTCGTCGTCGGCGTCGTCAGCGTTGCCGTCGCTCCCGTCTGTTTCCGCGTTCGATTCCGTCTCATCGCCGTCTCCGTCCGCACCGCCGTCGTCGGCCGTATCCCCCTCGTCGTCGGCGTAGTTGCCGTCGATCAGATCCTGCAGCCACGGCCAGTCGACCTCGTCCAAGTTCCGGGTGTAGCGCTGGATCTTCGGGGCCTTGAGCGCGATCCCCTCAGCCATGACGAGACACATCCCGCCGCGGGCGCTGTTGGTGTCGACGCGCTCGAGATCGCGAAAGCCCGAGACCTCCTCGTCGCCGGTAGCCTCCCCGTCGAGCATGATAGGGAGGTTCTTGGCGATGAACTTGGCCTCCTTCGCCTTCGGCGTGTACTGGAGGCCGGTCTCTTTGTCGTAGAGGGCGAGCTCCTCGGCGTAGCGTTCGATCTCGTCCTGGCGCGCACTGTACTGGTCGATGCCCACGAGCGCGCGCGTATAGTCTGCCACGAGCACGGAGAGCGCCTGTGCCGTTCCGCCCGCGGAGCGGATCGGGCCGGCGTAGTAGACGTTGACGAACTCGGTGCCGTCGTCGTTCGTGAGAATTTCGACCCGGTCGATCCCCTCGATGGGCGCGGCGACGACACCCTCGGTCAGCAGGGCGACCGCGGTCCGAACCGCTCCTTCGATCTTCCCCGCTTTCGTTTCGTAGTCGCCGACGCGGCCCTCCGCGAAATCCTTCGCGAGTTCGAGGGCGGCTTCCTCGCGGGACATCTCGCCCTCGAGTTCACGGACCCGTTCGGCGACGCCGTCGATCCCGAGGATGTTCTCGACGCGGTCGGCCATGTCCTTGGCGACCGGAATCTCGACCTCGGGTTCGGGATCCGCGCCGCGTTCTTTGGCACGCTCGGCGACGTCGAACGCCTCGTCTAGCTGGGACTCGAGTCGCTGGAAGTACCGGGTATCCTCCTCGCGCATGTCAGAGCCAGAGGTCGAGTTCGGTAGTCTCGTCGTACTCGCGTACCAGTTCGTCAGCGAAGACGCGCATGTAGAGTTCGCCCGCCCAGACCGTCGCCTCGTTCAAGTGACCCGCGAGGGCGTCGCCGTCGGGATCCGAGAGGACCGCGTGGGTGTGTGCGAACCGTTCGCCATCCAGCCAGGAGACGTTGCCGACGCAGCTAGCGACCTCGAGCGGCTCGTCGAACTCGACGGCCTCGTAGGTGCAGTCGTCCTGATCGTAAAACCAGACTTCGGCGTCCTGGACCGCACCGAGGGCCTGAAACCAGGCCGCATCGGCCTCGACCTCGTTCGCGAGCGACTCGATTTCGGCCCGCCAGTCGGCGCCGGTCTCGAGGCGGGCGACATACTCCGATTCCGTCTCGACCGCCCTGTAGTTCATACCGGATATCACTGGTGCTACGACAAAAATGTCACTGGTACACCGTCGGCGAACGTCAGTCGCTAGTGAGACGAACGGGTCCCGACGCGAACGCGTTCAAACGGTGTGTCGGTACTGTGTCGGATGGTGGCAGTGCCGAGTGGGGTGGCAGTACCGAGCAGCGTATCGGTATCACCACGAATGAACGGGTGAGTAAAGGAGTGATGAGGCGATTACATCAGCGTTCGGAAGCGTTCACTGGTGTAATAGTGATATCACGCGAGCAGAGATGTGTCGGGGACCGTATCCGTATGTATAGAGTAAAACCACCTTGTAAATCGTAGGTCCCTGCTACCAATGTACATAGACGTGAGAGAACAACGGGATGGTATCAGATCAGTTCACCGCCACGCGACGGCGGCTTCTCGCATCGGGTGCAGCGGTCAGTGCAGCGATGGTTGCAGGGTGCATCGGTGGGAACGGAGGACCGGGAGACGGTGGACTCCTGTACACGCAGGAGGTCAATCCGGAGGGTGACTTCGATCCGGTCGTGTCGAACGATGCCTACAGCGCACAGGTCATCCACCAGGTCTACGACGGGCTCTACGAATACGACTACGACCTCGAGCTCCAGCCGAAACTCGCCGTCGGCGAGCCCGAGGAAGAAGAAGACGGCGAACGATACATCATCGAGATCGTCGACGACGCGGAGTTCCACAACGGCGATCCCGTCACCGCCGAGGACGTCGCCCACTCGTTTACCGCACCCGTCGAAGAAGACACCGACAACCGGCCGGAGTACGACTTCATCGACGTCGACGGCACCGAAGCCATCGACGACCACACGGTACAGATCGATCTCGAGCACCCTTATGGACCGTTCGAAACGCTCACCGTGGCGACGTACGTCGTCAACGAGTCGGTCCGGACCGACGACCCTGACGAATACAACACGAACCCCGTCGGCTCCGGTCCCTTCACCTTCGAGGACTGGACCTCCGACGAGTACGTCGAACTCGAGGCCTGGGACGACTACTGGGGCGATCCCCAGCCCGAACTCGAGTCGGTCCGATTCGAGGCGGCCGAAGACGACGCGGGCCGGGTCTCACAGATTCTCGCGGGCGACACGGACGCGATCGCGACCGTCCCGCCGGAAGACTGGGACCAGATCGACGGCGAGGAGGGGATCGAGGTTCACCGGACCGAGAGCCCGTCGTACATGTACGTCGCGTTCAACTGTAACGAGGGGGAGACGACGGATGCCGACGTCCGTCGGGGGATCGCCCACGCGTTCTCGATGAGCGAGTTCGTCGACGCGAACCTGGGCGACAGCGGAACGCCGATCGCCTCCCCGATCCCGCCGATCGTCAACGAGATCTGGGACTTCCCGACGGACGAGTGGCAGGAAGCCTCGCCGGAGTACGATCCGGATCGGGCCGAGGAGTTACTCGAGGAGGGCCTGGACGATCCCGACGACTGGAATCCGACCATCATCGTCCCGCCGGACGACGTCCGCATCGCGCTTGGCGAACTGATCGCCTCGCGGCTGGACGAACTGGGCTACGACGCCGAGGTCCAGAGTCTGGACTTCGCGACGCTGACCGACACCTACATCTCCGGCGACGCGGACGACTACGAGATGTACATCCTCGGCTGGACGGGCGGTCCCGACCCGGACGTCTACCTCTACAACCTCTTCCACGAGGAGAACGCCGGCGTCACGCAAGGGCACTTCTACGAGGGGAGCGACGACTTCCACGATAACATCCTCGAGGCCCGACAGATACCCGATCAGGAGGAACGACGCGAGATTTACATGGACGTCATCGACGAGATCGTCGAGGAACTCCCGGCGATGGCCGCCTACTCCGAACACAACACGATCGCCACACAGGACTACGTCAACGACATGCAGCCACACCCGAACGTCTCGTACAACCCGGAGCTCGTCTCCGACGAGAACAACGTCAGCCTCGACGAGTGATCCTCGAGGCGACGTTTCGGGATCGGCACTGGCAGCGACCAGAGATAGATCACAGGACGATGTCGCGGACACCGTAATTGCAGAGACGAACACATGGGACTGCTCCGATACACGATTTACCGACTGATACAGGCGATTCCCGTCCTGATAGGGATTTCCGTGATCACGTTCGTGTTGGCGAACCTGGCACCGGGCGATCCCGTTCGGCTGATGTTACAGGGCCAGCAGGCCGACGAGGAACTCATCAGGACGATCGAACAGCGCTACGGGCTGGACCAGCCGCTACACGTTCGCTACTGGAACTACATGACCGGCCTCGTACAGGGCGATCTGGGCTACAGCATTCACCGCGACCGTCCGGTCACCGACCTGATGCTCGAGCGGACCGGTCCGACGCTCCTGCTCGTGCTGTCGGCGTACCTCTTCGCGATCCTCACGGCGATTCCGCTCGGCGTTATCGCGGCCAAGCGCCGAAACGAGCCGACCGACCACATCTCGCGGATCGTCGCGCTGATCGGCGTCAGCACGCCATCCTTCTGGATCGGCATCATGCTGATCATCGTCTTCGCGGTCAAACTCGGCGTCCTGCCGTCGGCGGGGCTGGTCTACCCGTGGCAACCGCCGGAAGCGGCCGGCCACGGCAGCTACCTCGAGCACTGGATCGAGACGATCAGACACCTGATACTGCCGATGATCGCGCTGGGAACGCTCCAGATGGCGACGCTCATGAGAGTCGAACGAACCCAGATGATCGAGTCGCTACAAGAGGAGTACGTCAAACTCGCTCGCGCGTACGGCGTGCCTGAGCGGACGATCCTCCGGAAACACGCCTTCCGGTCGGCCCAGCTTCCGATCATCACCATCATCGGTCTCAACCTGTCGACGGCCCTCGGCGGCGCCGTCCTGGTCGAGACCGTCTTCGCGATCAACGGGATCGGACGGCTGTTCATCGAGGCGATCCAGCAACTCGACTACCAGCTGATCATGGGGATCACGATGGTCCTCGGGTTCATGTTCGTCATCGGCGTCGTCATTACGGACATCTCCTACGCGTACATCGATCCGCGCGTGACCTACGGGGAGCGTGACTGACGATGGTAGGGACATAACACATGGCAACGACCGAATCACAACTCGATGACCAGCAACCGGGCGCCGCCGAAGGCGGATCGGCCGACGAGGAGGTCGAAGCGCGCGTCGGCTGGCGCTACACCCTGAAGAAAGTCAAGCGGGACGCGACCGCCCGAATCGGGCTCTACATCGTCGCGTTCGTCATCTTCATCGCGGCGTTCGCGGCGATCGATAGCAACCTCTCGCGGCTGACGTTTGGCGCGCTGTCGGACTACACCGCCGCGCAGGCGCTTCCGTTCTTCGACCACCCGACGCGGATCCCGCCGCCGGGCGAAGGGAACCCGAATCAGCCGCCGATGTTCCTCGACGGCGGGACGCTCTCCCAGCCGCTCGGGACCGATCCGCAGGGCCGTGACTACTTTACCCGCATCGTCTACGGCTCGCAGGTGTCGGTCAGCGTCGGGCTCGTGGCGACGGCGATCGGCCTGATCGGCGGGACGATCATCGGCTCGATCGCGGGCTACTACGGCGGCTGGGTGGACGACGTGCTGATGCGGTCGGTCGAAACGGTGTACGCGATTCCGCCGCTCGTGCTGATCATTGTCTTCACCGTCTTCGTCAGCGGCGGGAGTCCGGACATCCAGTACGCGGTGATCGGCGTCGGCATCGCCTTCATCCCGGTGTTCGCTCGGATTATCCGCAGTCGGGTGCTGTCCGTCCGGGAGATGGACTACATCGAGGCCGCCCGCGCTGCAGGGGTAAAGGATCGCAACATCATCCGCAGACACGTCATCCCGAACAGCTTCGCACCGGTGATGGTGTACGCAACGCTCCAGATCGGCGTCACGATCCTGATCGTCGCCGGCCTCTCCTTTCTCGGCTACGGCGCCCAGCCGCCGACACCCGACTGGGGAGAGATGCTTCGGATCGCCCACGGTCGGTACATGCACGCGAACATCTGGCTATCCATCTGGCCCGGCCTGGCGATCCTCGTGACCATTATGGGATTCAACCTGTTCGGCGACGGGCTACAGGACGCGCTCGATCCGCGGATCAAGAACTAACTATGAGCTCCGAACCACTCCTTCGCGTCGAGAACCTGAAGACACAGTTTTTCACCGAAACCGGGACCGTCCGAGCCGTCGACGGCATCTCCTTCGAAGTCAACGAGGGCGAGATCGTCGGGCTCGTCGGTGAGTCGGGCGCCGGGAAATCAGTCGCCTCGATGAGCCTCCTGCGGCTGATCGAAGAGCCCGGCGAGATCGTTGGGGGTGAGATCACCTACAAAGGTGAGACCATCTTCGGCCTCGAGGAAGGTCCCGACGGCGAACTCCGGGAGCGAGACGACATGCTTTCGCAGTCCGAGATGCGCGAGCGGATTCGCGGTCGAGAAATCGCGGTGATCTTCCAGGATCCGATGGAGTCGCTTAATCCCGTCTTTACCGTCGGGGGCCAGCTCCGGGAGTTCATCGAGATCAATCGCGACCTCTCGAAAGAAGAGGCGAAGACCGAAGCGATTCGGATGCTCCGCGAAGTCGGGATTCCGGACCCCGAAGACCGATACGAGGAGTATCCTCACCAGTTCTCGGGCGGGATGCGCCAGCGCGTGCTGATCGCGATGGCGCTGGCCTGCGAGCCGAATCTCATCATCGCCGACGAGCCGACGACCGCGCTGGACGTCACCGTCGAGGGCCAGATCCTCGATCTCGTCGACGACCTGCAGGACCGCTACGACACGAGCTTCATCTGGGTCACCCACGACATGGGCGTCGTCGCCGAGATCTGTGACCGAGTGAACGTGATGTATCTCGGCGAAATCATCGAACAGGCGCCGGTGGACGAACTGTTCTACGAGACCAAACATCCCTACACGGACGCCCTGCTCGACTCGATGCCCCGGCCCGACCGGACCGTCGGCGAACTCGACCCCATCGAGGGCGTGATGCCCGAGGCGATCAACCCGCCCTCCGGCTGTCGGTTCCACACCCGCTGTCGCGACGCGCGCGAGGTGTGTACCCGCGTTCATCCGGAGACGCTCGAGGTCGATCAGGCCGACGGCCACCCGCATCGGGCGGCCTGTGTGAAACACGACGTCTTCGATGTGGGCTACGAGGAGAGTGCGCCGCTCGAGACGGGTGAAGAGGCCGAGGGTCGAGTCGGCGAGACAGGGACAGAAGAGAACGCGGACGCCGGGTCAGCTGTCGAAGAAGAGCAAGCCTCGACGGATGGCGGAAGCAGACGTGATCGTGATTCGAGTGCCGGAGGTGACCAGCAGCGATGAGCACACCCGACGACCCCATCGGCTTCGGCGAGAGCGATATCGCCCACGGCGAGACGCTCCTCGAGGTCGACGGCCTGACGAAGCACTTCGCGGCCGACTCGGGGCTGCTCGCGGGGATCAACCTCGAGACCGATCGGTTCCCGCCGGTGAGCTTCGGCGTCGATCAGGTCGAGGCCGTCGACGACGTCACCTTCGAGATCAAGAAAGGGGAGACGCTGGGGCTGGTCGGCGAATCGGGCTGTGGGAAGAGTACGCTCGGGCGGACGATCCTGCGGCTGCTCGATCCGACCGACGGGACGATCAGCTTCAAGGGCGACGATCTGGCCGATCTGAGCGGCGAGGAACTGCGACAGAAGCGCTCGGAGATCCAGATGATCTTCCAGGATCCACAGTCCTCGCTGGATCCGCGGATGAAGGTGGGCCAGATCATCGAGGAGCCAATGGGTGCCCACGACATGTTCGACGACGAGGGTCGTGAGGCGCGCGCAAAGGAGTTGCTCGAGAAGGTCGGGCTCGATCCGCGCCACTACAACCGACACCCCCACGCCTTCTCGGGCGGCCAGCGCCAGCGGATCAACCTCGCGCGTGCGCTGTCGGTCGACCCCGATTTCGTCGTCTGTGACGAACCCGTCTCCGCACTCGACGTCTCCATTCAGGCCCAGGTAATGAACACGATGGAAGAACTCCAGGAGGAGTTCGGCCTCACCTACCTCTTCATCGCCCACGATCTCTCCGTGATTCGCCACATTTCGGATCGCGTCGCGGTGATGTATCTCGGTCACATCGTCGAACTCGCGGAGAAGGAAGAGCTGTTCGAAAACCCACAACACCCCTACACCAAGGCCTTGCTCGAGTCGATTCCGGTCCCCGATCCGCGACAGTCGGGGGTTCGGGGCGTCCTCGAGGGTGAGGTGCCGAGTCCGCAGAATCCGCCCTCCGGCTGTCGGTTCCGGACGCGCTGTCCGCGACTGATCGCCCCCGAGGAGTACGATATCGGCGACGAGGAGTGGTCGCACACTCGAGCGTTCATGCGCGCGGTCAAGCGACGGACGTTTGAGCCGATGCCGGCCGCCGAGATTCGCCGAGAGTTCTTCGACGGTGACGTGCCACGCGGCGGGGCCGGCGAGATCGTCAAAGACGCAATCGACCTGATCGCAACCGATCGAGAGGGTGGGGCCCGCGACCCTGACAGCGGTGACGATGACATCGAGGAGAACTGGGGGGAGGCCACCGACCTGCTGCTCGAGCGGTTCGCCGAACGGAGCATCTGTGCGCGCGAACGGCCGGCCTACGACCTCGAGTCCGAACACGGGTCGGGAACGCACTTCGCGGCGTGTCACCTGCACCGGTAATCGGGCCGGTTTCGAACGGCTCATTACCCGTTTTGTCTATTTTTTGGTACTTGTGGAATGACCACGTGACTCGAGCGTCCATGAGGAATATTCGGCACTTATCCGCATCGAGGGACTCTGAAGCACCCGTTAGTGATATAGTCGATCCTGTGGGCGCCGACAGTTGACTAACACAATCTTTCATCTCGGAAATACTTATATGCATGCCGCGTCTTTTTACTCTTGTATGAGTAAGATACTCGCCACCGTCACGGCAGGCACCCGACGAGTCGCAAAGGCGCGCCGAACGATCGAACACTCCCCGCAGTTCGGTGGAGATCAGGAGACGGACGGTTACAGCCCATCGGGACAGATTCCACCTGGTGGCTTCCTCACTGGGTGAGGACGAACCGATGTCCTCGACTCGCGGACGCATTCTTCCTTTTCCACTTCCCTCGACACCACGGAGCGACCGCTATGGATCGGCCGATAGTTCTCGTTGCCGGTTACCACTCGTTCGTGAATGCGATCTCACTCGAGCACCGACGCCGGATGCTTGAGATAGACGTCCTGCTCGACCACTCGCTGATAGACATCGTAGAGCGTCTCGACGGCCGTTTCGTCGGGCTCGAACCGAACGTGGGGCGCAGCATGATAGCCCCGACAGCTGACCAGGAAAAAGTACAGCGTTCGGTGGTGGTCCGGCGTCGCGTCGACCACGCCTAGCTGTCGCCCACCGAGGTCGTCCGAGAAGTCGTTGAGCAGCGCCGCGATGTCGTCCGCTAACTGTTCGTCCGGCCGGTACTGCGGGATGCCGAACGACTGCTGCATGAACGTCGTCGCCGCCTCGAGCATCGGATTCGAATCGATCCCGGTCGGATCGACAGCTCGAAACCGCTCGTACAGCGCGAGCAGCGTCGACAGCTCCTCGTGCGTGACCGCGATCGGTAAGACGGGGTCGCCGCGCGGGAGCGAGTAGTCCGGAAAGGCGTGCGAACTGGGGTTCGGCAGCCGGGCAAACACCTGCTCGAGGGACATGTGTGCGACTACGGCACACATACCCAAACGATTACTGGTGTCGGGAGCCGGACGACGAGCGCTCGAGTCGGATCGTCGTCGCGTCACTCGGCTGAAAGACGCCGTCTTCGGTCGCGACGAACGCCCGGAGTTCGTACTCGCCAGGGTCGGGAACGATCGATTCGTCCATCCCGCGGTCCGTCGTGCGCTCGAGGCGGCCATTCCAGGTGAACGTGACCTGTTTGCGCTCGCCGCCGCCGAACCGGAACTCGGAGGGGCGACTGCGGGTGTACCGGCGCTCGTCGCTGGCCTCGAGTTCGCCGTCGAACGTCCACCCCCAGCGGCGCTGTCGAGGCGTCGGGATCGAGACGGGCAGCGGAAAGCGATTCTCGAAGTCGACGGTGATCTCGACCGGCTCGTCGAGTTCGTAGACGTCGCGATCGGTGTCGATCGAGACCGCGATCGAACGCCGGGCGAGCGCCGTCGGTACGAGTGCAGTGAGGAACGTCGCTATGGTGTAGCGCGAGTCATCGGTCCGGAGGCCGAACTCGTCGTCCGCATCGGTCCCTCGCTCGTCTCGCGGTTGCGGACCGACCATCGGATGGCAGTCCAACGGTCATCCACTAAACAGTAGGGTCGGATGGCAGTTCGTGCGATAGGTCCGTCATAGTCGAACTTGTTCCGATCGCATGACCGCGCGCAAAATGGCGTTCAGTATATAGTAACAACTGAAACGATTTACACACTAATCGCACAGTCGTCGTGCGATCAGATGTGCATTGACTTTCAGTGGCTACTATAGGTCAAGCAGTCACCGAAACCGACATCTATCTATCCGAACTATGTCAAAAGCTGCCTGCTGAATATAGCGCGGCGTATCCGCGAGTACGGCCGGCAGAATCCCGACCTCCGAAAAGAGGAGTACGACGATGAAGACGGGACTGTCGACGGCCTGTGCTATCCGCTCGCGGAAGTCTACTGGCACGCGAAGGGCGGCACCGACTGCGACCTCGAGATTTACTGTCTGGTGTGGTCGGATGTCGACGACTCGCTCAAGGGCATCCACTGGTACCTGAAAGACACCGCCCGCGGTGCGTGGATCGACCTCGGGACCGATCCGACCAGGATGCCGTCCTCTACGCGATGGAATCCGAGTTTGTCGAAAAGTGCTTGGCCGAGGATCTCTATGGTGTGCTTAGCTAGCACCCAGTTGTCCCAAATAATATTTCTATACGATCATCACGTACCCATACTGTTATATTAGTACAATCGAGGTCAGTTTGTTCTGCAAGATCCGCTGTTGAGAGCCGTTCTGTTTCAAATGAAGGTACATTGGTCTCAATCACAAGCTCATCATTTGTGTCCATCCACGGTTCGGCGACTGCAACGCTATCAACCTCAGATCCGTTACGCGAATCGAGATTATACTCTCTATCATGCACGACCTCGTCATTCTTTTTTACCGTAAGTGAAACATCATGGCTATCATCGTCTCCGTTAATAATCTGTAATTCACCAATCGTAATTGGGTCCGGATTAGACTCTACACATCCAGTGAACGGTAATATAGCAGTTAGTATCCATCCTCGGCGTGTTATTGGTTGACTTTCTTTATTTATCATAGTGAAAGATATAACTTTAATATGCTAATTCCACTACACTCACATTAGTGTTATTCCTCTAACGGATCAAATTGTTCAATTTCCTCGGTAGTGGATTTCTTTTCAATATTGCCAATAGATAGTGGTGATTCAACGAAAATATAGTCAGAACATATCTATTCCCCACTAACTGTTCTTGTTATATTATATTTATCATATATTTTTATGTTAATATTATCTCTCTTTTCTTTAGTTGATGCATCAAGCGATCTTGCAGTAATTGATAGAAATTCTAGTGGTCAATAAGCACGTGTATACGCCGAATCTGAGGAGCTAACGCCGGTTCTATGTAGTACTGACTAGAGTTTACGATCGAAATCAGAGCAAAATCGGCGTCTCGAGTCGTCCGCTGTTTTTCCCCACCCCCAGTTATCGCCAGGCCGGAAGTGTCGGCGCGTCGTCTACCTGCATCGAAAGCCAGGCATCGTCGGCCGAGATATCGGCGATGACGTAGTCAGTACTCGAGCTGCTCGAGTCGATCGAACCGACGACGGTGTCGTCGGACGCCATGGCGTGGGGGTTCGTCGCCATGTATGAGAGTGTCTCCCACTCACATATAAACTCGTCGAATCGGACTATCTCGCCAGTCAACTGATCGGCACCCGCTATCGCGGGCGTACGAAACACTGGGTTTATACTCATTTTCGCCGTACTGTGGTGATATGAACGTAGCCGACGCCATGACACCCCGCGAGGACGTGGTCACCGTCGAACTCCCAGGCACCCGTTCGGACGTCCTGGAGTACCTACAGGAGCGGTCGTTCTCCTCCGTCCCGGTCGTCAAATCGACCGACGACGGCCTCGAGTACCGCGGACTCGTCTCGCGCGACGTGCTGATCGAACAGCCCGACGAGGACCAGCTCGTCATGCTGATGGACGAGGTGCCGACGACGACGGCCGACACCGCGCTCGAGGACGTCGCGCGACTGATGGTCGAGGAAGGCGCGCGTCGCGTCCCCGTGGTGGACGGCGAGTTCGAGGGGATCATTACGGTGACGGACGTGATCCACGCGATCGCGACGGGCGACCAGGAGACCGACGGCACGGTCGAGGGCTACGCGAGCGCGGACGTGAACACGAGCTACGAGGACGCGCCGCTGCCGGTCGCCGAGCGCGAACTGTACTACGCGAACGTTCCCTACACCGTCGCGCTGGACGAGGAGGGCAAGATGAGCGGCGTCCTCACGGAGGTCGACATCATCGACGTCGCTCGCATCGTTGAGGGCGAAGAGGAGACGGGCGACAACTTCCCGGACCAGGACTCGGAGTGGTCCTGGGAGGGGATCAAAGGCGTCGGAAGTCGCTACCTGCCCACGCGAGACATCGAGATCCCGAACGGCCCGGTCAATGAGTTCATGAGCGACGACGTGGTGACGGTGTCGGCACAGACCTCGGTTCAGGACGCCGCCCAACAGATGATCAGTAACGATATCGAACAGATTCCGATGCTCACGGGCGAGCAGTTGGTCGGCATCGTCTGTGACGTCGACCTTCTGGAGGCACTCTATGAGTGAACACGAACACGCAGAGACGACGGCGACGACGGACGAATCGACGAGCGAGCAACTGGTTGAACTGGCCAAGCGACGGGGCTACTTCTTCCAGTCTTCCGGCGCCTACGGCGGCGTCGGCGGCTTCTACACGTTCGGTCCCCAGGGCGCCTCGCTGAAGGGCAACGTCGAGGACGCCTGGCGCGACCGCTTCGCCGTCGCCGAGGGGAACATGGAAATCGACGCGCCGACGATCATGCCCGAACCCGTCTTCGAAGCCTCGGGCCACCTCGACGGCTTCGACGACATGCTCATCGAGTGTCCCGAGTGTGAGACGAGCAGCCGTGCAGACCACCTCGTCGAGGACAATACCGAGTACGAGGACGCTGAAAGTCTCCCGATTCCGGAGGTCGAGGAAATCATCGCGGAGTACGAACTCGCCTGTCCCGAGTGCGGCGCCGGGCTGGCCGACGTCGCCGTCGAGAACTTCAACCTCATGTTCGCGACCAACATTGGCCCCGGCGACTCCGACCCCGGCTACCTCCGCCCCGAGACCGCACAAGGCATCTTCGTCGAGTTCCCGCGACTCAAGGAGTACGCGCGGAATCAACTGCCGTTCGGCGTCACCCAGATCGGTCGGGCCTACCGCAACGAGATCAGCCCGCGGCGTTCGATCATCCGAACCCGCGAGTTCACACAGGCCGAACTCGAGTACTTCGTCGACCCCGAAGAGGACGAGCCGGATCTCGAGTCGGTCGCGGACGTCGAAGTCACGCTCTACCCGGCCAGCGAGCAGAATAAAGACGATGGCGACGAGATCGAGACGACCATCGGCGACGCCGTCGAAGAGGGCGTTATCTCGAGTCCGTGGGTCGCCTACTTCCTCGGCGTCGCGAAGCCGTGGTACGAGTCGGTCGGCGTCGACATGGACCGGTTCCGGTTCCGTCAGCACCTCTCGGGCGAGCGGGCCCACTACGCCAGCGACTGCTGGGACGCCGAAGGCGAGATCGACGGCAACTGGATCGAGCTGGCCGGCTTCGCTTACCGCGGCGACTACGACCTCTCGAAACACGCCGAGCACTCCGGCGACCGCTTTACCGTCTTCAAGCAGTACGACGAACCCAAGACCGTCGAACGAGCCACCGTCGATCCCGACATGAGCTATCTGGGGCCGGAGTTCGGCGGCGCGGCTCAGGACGTGGTCGAGGAACTCGAGTCCCTCGCCGGCCGCGACCGCACTGCGTTCGAGGGCGACACCGTCGCAATCGATCTCGACGGCGAAACACACGAACTCCCCGTCGAGAAGACCGGCTTCTCGGTCGACGAGGAGACGATCGCCGGCGAGCACATCGTCCCCCACGTCGTCGAACCTTCCTTCGGTGTGGATCGGCTGGTCTACACCGTGCTCCACCACGCCTACCGGGAGGACGAAGTCGACGGCGAGGAGCGAACGTATCTGGACCTCGAGCCGGAAGTCGCCCCGACGTTCGTGGGCGTCTTCCCGCTGCAGAACGACGCGGAACTCGAGGCCCAGGCGAACGAAGTCGTCGCCGACCTGCGCGCGGAAGGGCTGTCGGTCACCTACGACGACTCGGGCAACATCGGCCGGCGCTACCGCCGGCAGGACGAGGTCGGCACGCCGTTCTGCGTGACCGTAGACTACGAGACGGTCGAAGACGAAGAGACGACCGTGACGGTTCGCGAGCGAGACACGACCGACCAGAAGCGCCTGCCAGTCGAGGGTCTCGCGGAGACGCTAGCCGAGATTCGAGAGGGCGACCTCGAGTTCGACGAACTGTAGCGGTTCGGTTCAGTTTCTGCGCCCGATTCGGTTTCGAAACGGCTCTGTGCGGATTGCTGTCCCAACGCACCAATACAATCGCAGACGGGTCGCTGCCGAATCGAAAACGACGCACGAACGTCCGTCTCAGTCCGGGCTCCAGTCGCCGATACCACGAGCGACGAGCAAGTGGCCGAGAACGTAGAGCGGAACCGTGATCATGACACCGACCAGACCGTCGACGGCGATTTCGCCCGGGATCGGCGGCAGAAACAGGAGCACTAGCACGGCGACAATTCCGATTGCGATAACGAGAAGGCGTCCAGCCAGCCCGAGATCTCGGGTCGCCGATCCGATCCACCGACCGATCGGCGACTGGGCGAGCGGTCCCAGCATGATCGCACCGACGACGGCCCCGACGGCGACCCAGTGCCAGTCGTGGACAGTGGACGCATTGAGCGCCACGAGGAGGACACCACAAACGGCGCTCACGAGGTCGACCTTCGTCGGCGGCCGATCCGGAAAGAATCCGTACCAGCGTTGCATCCTCTCGAGACCCGATTATTACAGCCGGACCGAATAGCTATCGGTTCGTCAACAGCTTCGTCGGAACCGGCTTCGGCCGATCGCTCGAGGGCTCACCGATGACCGCAACCGACGACCCCGCGGCGCACACACAACCGACGGACTGAAGGTCCCGTTGTCCGAGGGGAAATGTGATGGCCGACGAACTGAAGCGACGACTCGTCCACTCGAGCGGGGCGGGGCTCGTCGCGCTCTACCTCCTCGCAGATTACTTCGAACTCGGGCTAACGTGGCCCCGGTTTCAGGTCCTGATGGTCGTCCTCGCCGTCGGTACGATCGGGCTCGAGTTCCTCCGCCTGCAGGTTGGACTCGACTGGCAGATCTACGACAAGCTAACGCGCGACTACGAGCAAGACCAGTTCGCGGGCTACGGCTACTACATGGTGAGTATGACCGTCGCCGTGCTCCTGTTCGATCCACAGATCGCCCTCCCCGCGATGTTGATGCTCGCAATCGGTGACCCGATCAGCGGGGCCGTCTCCGACGACAGCCTCAAGTTCGTCAAGGGGCCGAAAGTGCTCGTCACGATGTTCGTCGTGAGCGCGATCATCGCCGCGCCATTTCTCTTCGAGTACCCGCTCGCGGTCCTCGCGGCGGCGCTCGGCGCGACCATCGCCGACGGAATCAAGGTTCGGATCGGCGACTACATCGTCGACGACAACCTGACGATCCCGATCTACGCGAGTCTGTTGGCGTGGGTCGTCATCGAATTTGTTCCCGTCTGAATCGAGGTCGAAGCGATCCCGTTCCGGTCGAGACCGCTCTCGAGGCGACGCAAAACAACAAGAACAGACGCCATCAAGAGCGATCAGAGATCGGTCGCTCGGAACCGCCAGTAGCCGACGCCGATCGTGGCGACGATCCAGCCGACGAGCACCGCGAGCGCGACGGCGAGCATGAGTCACTGTGCCATCCCCTTCGAGTACTCCGAGACGGGATACGCATCCGGGCCGCGCATGCCGACGCGCTCTAGAAGGCGTACAGTGACGGAGTCTCGAGTTTGACGTACACAAAAACAATTGCCATCCAGAATATATCTATTTTGCGGTTAGTGTTAGAATTTACCATGCTAGGGATGAACGTTAGGAGAGCAAGCCCCGAATCCTGCGTCGAACCATGTTCGAGACGTTTCGACTTGGCCGACGGCGGTTCGTACAGGCGACGGGACTCACAATGATCGCGGGAGCGGCGACGGGCGGGCAGGTGTCGGCCGCGACCGACTCTGACTCCGGAGAGCCGCCGGTCGACGCCGGCGACGTGTTCGACCACCTCGATCGGGCGGCGATCAGCGTCTTCGCTCGGGACCTCGAGACCGGCGAGTCGATCGCAGACAGCGGTTCGTCCCGACCCGTGCCACCGGCGTCGACGACGAAGGTGTTGACGACCGCGACCGCGTTCGACGAACTCGGCCCCGACTACCGGTACGAGACGACCGTCGGCGTTGTCGGCGACCGGCGGAATGACCGGGTCGTCGAATCGCTCGGAATTGTCGCTCGAGGCGATCCGGACGTGACGGCGGCGGATCTAGAATCGCTCGCGGAAGCCGTCGCCGAGACCGGCGTCCGGCGAGTCACCGACCGACTCGTCGTCGACGTCTCCGCGTTCGACGACGGCGAGCACGCGCCGGCGTGGACGCTCGGCGATGCCGTGAACTCCTACGGCTCGAAGAGTTCGGCGTTTGTCGTCGATCACAACGAAGTCGAGGTCACGGTCAGTCGGCAGGGTAACGACTGCGAGTTCGACGTCGCGGTCGAACCCGATTCCGGGCTGATCGACGTCGACGTGGATGTCGAGTGCGTCGACGAGGACCGGTTCGTGACGATCACGACGACCGATCACTGGACGAACACCGTCGAAGTCGGTGGGCGGATGGTGCCCGACGACGAGGCGACGGCGGACGTTCCCGTCGGGACGCCCAACGAACACGCCGCCGGCGTCTTCGTCAGGGCGCTCGAGGAGGCAGGGGTCAACATCACACCGGACGGAGGTGGGCCCGAACCCGAGGTCGAGATCACCGACGAGCCGATCGAACTCACGGAAGAGCTCGCGACCCACGAGTCGAGACCGCTGTCCGCGATCACGGACGGACTCAACGACTGGTCGTACAACATGGTGGCCGAGAACATCGCCCGGACGGTCGCCGCCGAACGGGACGGCGTCGGCTCCTGGGCCGCCTGGGAGGGGATCCTCGGGTCGGCACTCGAGGACGCCGGCGCGGAGACGGCACAGATCCGCGACGGGTCCGGGCTCTCGAGGCACGACCTCGCGTCCGCTCGCGACGTCGTCGCGATGATCGAGTGGGGACTCGAGGCGGAGTGGAGCGACACCTTCCGCGAGACGATCCCAATCGCCGGCGAGGAGGGAACGGTCAGAAACCGTCTGACCGACGTCGAGCCAACGGTTCGGGCCAAAAGCGGCTCGCTTCGGGGCGTGACGTGTCTCGCTGGCGTCGTCGAGGACGACGAGGAGCCGATCGCGAGCTTTGCGGTCCTCGCGGCAAACCTCACCGGCGAGCGAGCCAGCGGCGCGTCGCCGCGGGTCGACGAACTCGTTGCGAAGATCGCCGACGAAGCGACGTAAGTGGTCGATCGGCGAGACGGGGTCGGACTCGAGTCAGGCGTTCAGCCGCCAGATTTCGAAGTTGAGCACCGTCGCGAACGTCACCCACGCGAGATACGGCACGAGCAGCGCCGCGGCGCGACGGTCGACCCGACGGAAGGCAGCGATCGTCGCGACGACCAGCCCCCAGAGGACGAGGATGATGCCGAGGGCGATCAGCGGCGCCTCGAGCGTGAAGAATGCCGGTGTCCAGGCGACGTTGAACGCCATCTGCACGCCGAACAGGCCGAACGCGAGCCAGCGACCAGAAGAGTCGCTGCGCCAGACGAGCCACAGCGCGACGCCGAGGAACGTGAAGATCGCCGTCCAGACGATCGGAAACGCGATTCCGGGCGGGTAAAACCACGGCTTCGTGAGGCTCCGAAACCAGGGCGTATCGGGCGACGAGAGAACCCCGGGGAGGCTCCCGATCAGGTTGATCGCGAGCACGAATCCGACGGCCTGAAGGAACGGATCACGGTCAGGTAGTCGACGCGTGACGCGGGCGAAGTCGGCGACCATAACGCGCGTACGACTCCAGTCCGGAAAGCGCTGGTGCTGTCGACGAACGGGAACGATACCGACGCGATCAGCGCGCACGACGCGTTCCATCGCGACCGATCCGAACGGTTCCGAACGGCGACTCTCCTAATGGAAATACCTATAGTGTTCGGTTAGAATCACGTTGACAGATGGGTCCCGCTCTCCGTCCCGCCCTCCTCGAGTCGGGACGCTGGCTCCGAACCGCCCTCCACCGGCGCGTCCAGATCGACACGCGAACGCTGGCCGTCTTCCGGATCTTCGTGGGGTTGCTCGTCGTCGCCGACCTGCTGCTCCGGTCGCGGAACTTCCGGTACTTCTACACCGACGAGGGCGTCGCCCCGCGGTCGCTGGTGCTTGAGGCCTCAGCGAGCGATCCGTTCTCGATCTACCACCTGACGACGGATCCGACCCTGATCGCGGCCCTGTTCGTCCTCCAGGGGCTGATCGCCGTCCAGTTGATCGTCGGCTACAAGACGCGACTCGCGACAGTGTTGACGTTCCTGTTCGTCATCTCGCTGGATCACCACAACCCGTTCGTGCTGAGCTACGCCGACACGCTCTTCCGCCTCCTGCTGTTCTGGGCCGTCTTCCTCCCGTTGGGCGAGCGCTGGTCGGTCGACGCCGTTCACGCCGGCCGCGAGCCCAGATCGGCCGTCGCGAACGCCGCGACCGCGCTGATCATGGGCCAGATGGTCTACATGTACCTCACGAACGGGGTCATCAAATCCCAGTCCGACGTCTGGACGAGCGGCGACGCCGCACCGCTGGTGCTCGGCATCGACGAGATTACCTTCCTACTGGGCGACACCATCCGCCAGGTTCCGGCCTTTCTCGAGCTCGGCGGCCTGATCTGGTTCATCATCCTCCTGCTCTCGCCGCTGCTGATCCTCCTCCCCGGCCGGTGGCGATACCCCCTGATCGCGCTGTTCGCCGCGGGCCACCTCTCTTTCGCCATTTCGGTCCGCATCGGTGCGTTCCCCTACGTCGCGCTCGCGGGCCTGCTTGTCTTCCTCCAAACACAATTTTGGGACGACCTGCAGCGGCTGGGACGGTACGCGGGTATCGATACCGAGCGGCTCTCCGCCCGCGCCGGGTCGCTCGAGCGGATCGCCACCGCGTTCCCGAGCTATCGACTGGACTCCGACCGGGCGGTGCGGATCCGTGGCCACGCCTACACGCTCGCACTCGGTGCTGTCGTCGTCACGCTCCTGTTCGTCGCGGCCGTCATGGTGTTCAACGTCGGGGCCGCGCTGGCCGACGACGGGAGCGACCGACCGATGGAAGATCGGGTCGAGGGGACGGTCGAAGAAACGCTCGCGGAGACGAGAGGCGTGAGTCAGGTCGAATCGACCGCCTCGAGATTCGGCGTCGATCAACCCATCGGCTGGGGCGTTTTCGCCGGGCCGGATCCGCGGACGACGGACCGCTACTACGTCTTCCCCGCCGAAACCGAACACGGCGAGGTAGTCGACGCCTACACCGAAGGGCCGCTAACCTACGAGCGCCCCCACGACGGCCAGTTACAGAAGCAGTACGACACCTATCGAGAACGGTTCTACATGAACAGCGTCCGCCGCGGCAGCGTCCAGAACGCGGTCCCCGAACACCTGGCCGAGCACGTCTGCGAGCAGTGGGCCGAAGACCACGACGAGGAACTCGCGTACGTCAACATGTACGCGGTCCACGAGGACGTGACGTACGAGACGATTACCGACCCGAAGAATCGGGACCGGGAGTACCTCGAGATCTATCGCCACGGCTGCAGCGACAACGAGCCGAAAGTGATCGAACCGCCGGAATGAGACGGCTCGACACGTACGGCAGCAAGAATCGTCCGTTGTGCAACCGGTAGCGAGCGTCCCACCGCCGTGAGACGATCATCGATCGCCGATCTGTCGTTTCATCGCGTTCCGTGCTGCTCTAGCTCGCTGCGCCGCGTCGGTCTCGTTCCAAAATCCAGCTCCGTTACGGACATCGTCCATGGATGCTACTATTCGGTACCGGTCTAAAATTCTTGTCTCCAGTGGCACAAGCGGAGGCCGTCTCTCGAATAACGGGTGGTTTTACTTCCGCTACGGTACGAGAACCCTTATTCACGCCGACGATGAACCATCGCCAATGGCAGCAACGGACGAGGGCACAGAGATCCCCTCCATCGAGCATCCACTCCTCGAGCCGAACTTCCTCGAGCGTCGACTCTACCAGCTCAAACTCGCCGGCACGGCCGCGAACGGACACACCCTCGTCTGTCTCCCGACCGGCCTGGGCAAGACGACGGTAAGTCTGCTCGTCACGGCGCGCCGACTCGATGAGGTCGGCGGCAAGGCCCTGATGCTCGCCCCCACCAAACCCCTCGTCCAGCAACACGCCGATTTCTACCGCGAGGCGCTGCAGGTTCCAGACGACGAGATCGTCGTCTTCACCGGCGACGTGAGCCCGGACGACCGCGCCGAGACGTGGGAGCAGGCGACGGTCGTGATGGCGACGCCGCAGGTGATCGAGAACGACCTCGTCGGGAGCCGGATCTCGCTTTCCGACGTCACCCACCTCACCTTCGACGAGTGCCACCGCGCGACCGGCGACTACGCCTACAACTACATCGCCGAGCGCTACCACGCCGACGCGAGCCAGCCGCTCGTGACCGGCATGTCGGCCTCGCCCGGCGGCGACGAGGAGGCCATCCTCGAGGTCTGTGCCAATCTCGGCATCCAGGACGTCGAGGTAATGACCGAGGAGGACGCCGACGTCAGCGAGTTCACCCACGACACCGATGTCGAGTGGGAGCGCATCGACCTCCCCGAGGAGGTCATCGAGATCCGGGACGCGCTGAACGAGGTGATCACAGATCGCTTAGAGAAGCTCAAAGAACTCGGCGTCGCGAAATCGACCCAGCCCGACCAGTCCCAGAAGGACCTGAACCGGATGCGAGCGGAACTCCAGCAGCTGATCAACAACGACCAGTCGGAGGGATTCAAGGGCATGTCCGTCCACGCGGAGGTGATGAAACTCCGGCAGGCCGTCACGCTCGTCGAGACCCAGAGCGTCGAGGCGGTCTGTCGATACTTCGACCGCCAGCGCAATCAGGCGCGGTCGTCTGGTGCGTCGAAGGCCAGCCAGCGGATGGTCTCCGATCCGCGGGTTCGGGAGGCCATGCGAAAGGCCGAGTCCTTCGACCAGTTGCACCCGAAGTACCGCAAGACCCGGATGCTGCTGGCGGAGACGCTGGGGCTCGAGGGCGGCGAACGAGTCATCGTCTTCACCGAGTCCCGCGACACAGCGGAGGCGCTGACGGAGTTCCTGAACGACAGCTTCGACGCCAAGCGCTTCGTCGGACAGGGCGACCGCGAGGGATCAGACGGGATGACCCAGAACCAACAACAGGAGGTGTTAGACCAGTTCCGCGCCGCCGAGTTCGAGGTGCTGGTCTCGACGTCGGTCGCCGAGGAGGGACTGGACGTCCCCGAAGTCGATCTTGTACTCTTTTATGAACCTGTCCCGACCGCGATTCGGTCCATCCAGCGCAAGGGCCGGACGGGCCGCCAATCCGAGGGCCGCGTCGTCGTCCTCATGGCCGAGGACACCCGCGACGAGGCCTACTTCTGGATCTCCCAGCGCCGGGAGAAGGAGATGGAGTCCGAACTGCGTGAACTGAAGGGGATGGCCGACACGCTCGCCGAGGAACTGGACGACTCTCAGCAGGCGCTGTCGGACTTCGACGGCAACGCGGCCGGAGGTAGTGAAGTGAAAGTGAATGTCAACGACGGAAATTCGACCGCAGTCGGCGATTCTTCCAGTGGAAGTGAGGGGGTTTCGTCACAGCCCGGACTGCAGGATTTCTCGAGCCACAACTCGGACGACGAGACCGACGAGATCGAAGCTGAGAGTGTCGAAACCCACGAACCCCACACCGAGGGCGACGAGATCGAAATCGTCGCCGACCAGCGCGAGATGGACGCCAACATCGCGCGGGATCTCTCGAGGCGCGCGGAGATCGAAATCCGCCTCGAGACACTCGATGTCGGCGACTACGTCTGTTCGGATCGGGTCGTCGTCGAGCGCAAGTCCGTCGCGGACTTCGTCGACTCGCTGGTCGGCGGCGACCGGTCGATCTTCGAGCAGGTCGGCGCGATGGCCCGTCACTACTCCCGGCCGATCGTGATCGTCGAGGGCGAGGGAATCTACGAACAGCGGGATATCCACCCGAACGCGATCCGCGGCGCGCTCTCGAGTCTGGCCGTCGACTTCGGCGCGAGCGTGTTGCGAACCGAAGGCGAGAACGAAACGACCGAACTGCTCGCCGTGATCGCCGGCCGCGAGCAGGAGACGTCCGACCGCGAGGTGTCGGTCCACGGCGAGAAAGGCGCGAAGACGGTCGCCGAACAGCAGGAGTACGTCGTCTCCTCGATCGCCGAAATCGGGCCGGTGACCGCGCGGTCGCTGCTCGAGGAGTTCGGCACCGTCGAAGCCGTGATGATCGCGAGCGAGGACGAACTGCAAGCGGCCAACGGCGTCGGCAAGGTAACGGCCGAACGAATGCGGGAGGTCATCGGGACCGAGTATACGGGATCGAACTGATCGACGCTCGAGTTATCGACTCCTTACGGCTCGAGCGGGCGGCTGTTTCCACGAACTACTGAAACGATAGCTCGACGAGGCGGTCAGCGAGGACACTCAGTGACGGACCCCGCGACAATCGGACGACAGTGACAGACCCCGCGACCGTCGGATAACAGTGATAGACCCCACGACGATCGACCGACAGTGACGCGATGAACGGAGCCAGCCCGGGGGAAACCTCGTCGATGCATTCCGCGACACCACCCACGGAGCCAGCGACACCGCTGGCGACCGGCCCCTCACTGACCCCGCCGTTCGATGATCCCGTGCTGATCTTCGGGCTCGCGATGGTGATCTTCCTCGTCGCGCCGCTCGTCCTCAAACGCTACCGGCTTCCGGGGATCGTTGGCGTCATCCTGATCGGGGCGGCGATCGGCCCGAACGGCGTTCACCTGCTCGAGCGCGACGCGACGATCCAGTTGCTCGGCGAGGTCGGACTGATCTATTTGATGTTCATCGCGGGCCTCGAGATCAACCTCAACCAGTTCATCGAGTACAAGGACCGAAGCATCGTCTTCGGGCTATTTTCGTTCGTTATTCCGCAGGCGATCGGAACGGTAGTCGGCGTCTACGTGCTGGATCTGACGGTCGCTGCGGCGTCGCTGTTCGCGGCCGTCTTCGCCTCACATACGCTGCTCGCCTATCCCGTCGTCAACCGCCTCGGCATCGCGACGGACGAAGCGATGACCGCGACGATCGGCGGCACGATCCTGACCGATACGCTCGCCCTCCTCGTGCTCGCGGTCGTGATCGCGTCCATCGACGGTGCCTTAGATGCCGCGTTCTGGCTGCAACTCGGCGTCGGCCTGACGCTCTTTTTCGTCGGCATCTGGCTGCTCGTCCCCCGACTCGGACGGTGGTTCTTCCGGATCCACGACGAGGAGAGCTACTTCGAGTTCCTGTTCGTGATGGCCGTCCTGTTCATCTGTGCCTTCCTCGCCGAACTCGTCGGCGTCGAACACATCATCGGGGCCTTCCTCGCCGGTCTCGCGCTCAACCGACTGATCCCCGAGTCGGGGCCGCTGATGAACCGTATCGAGTTCGTCGGGAACGCGCTGTTCATTCCCTTCTTCCTGCTTTCCGTGGGAATGCTCGTCAACGTGGGCGTCTTCCTCGAGGGAACCGGAACGCTCGTGATCGCGGCCTCGTTGATCGTGATGGTGCTGACGACGAAATACGTCGCCGCGTGGGCAACGGGGCGAGTCTACGGCTACGACCGTGACCAGGTGCTCGGCATGTTCGGTCTCTCGGTCGGCCAGGCCGCCGCCGCGCTCGCGATCGTCCAGATCGGCTTCGAGGCGGGCGTTCCCGGCTTCGACCAGAACATGATCAACGCCGTCGTGCTGATGATCCTCGTCGTGAGTCTGGTCAGCCCCGCGCTCGTCGAACGCGCCGGCAGCGCGCTCGTTCGCGCACGCGAACACGAGGAGTACGATCCGAGCGACACCCGACAGCGAATCCTCGTCCCCGTCTCGGAGCGTTCGAAGTACAAGGAGTCGCTGCTGGATCTGGCGTTTACGATCCGCAACGAGCGCGACGACGAGGCGATCCACACCGTCGCGGTCGTCCGTCCCGACGCCAACGCGCGAACGGACGCGAAAGTCGCCAGAGCGGAGGCGTTGCTCGAGGAGATGGAGGCCTACGCCTCGAGCGCCGAGGTTCCGATCGAGGAACACACTCGGGTCAACCACAACATCGCCTCCGGCATCGTCGACTCGACCGTCGAGAACCGGATCACCACACTCGTCATCGGCTGGGACGGCGCGCGCTCGCGAACCCAGCAGGTGTTCGGCCACACCATCGACCGGGTGCTCAGCCGAACCACCCAGTTAGCGCTGGTCGGCCGTGTTCGAGAACGGCTCAACGCGACTCGGCGGATCGTCCTCGTCCTTCCGCCGGGAATCGATCATAACGACGGTTTTTCCGAGGCGTTGCACACGGTAAAGCTCATCTCCGAACAGACGGGCGCGCCAATTCGGGGACTCGTGATCGACGGGGATCGAGCGCAGTGTCAGCGGCTGTTCGGCCTCGTCGAGCCGGACGCACCCGGCGAGTTCGTCGACCTGAACGACTGGGACGAACTGCTCGCGACGCTTCGCGACGACGTTCGCTCGGACGACCTCGTCGTCTGCATGAGCGCGCGCCGGAACGACGTCGGCTGGGACCCTCGACTGCAGTCGCTCCCGAAAAGCATCTCCACCCTCACGAACGGCAACTTCGTCGTGATGTATCCGGCGACCGAAGAGCGAGCCGATGATCGCCAGTTCCTCCGGTTCTCCTGAGGAATCTCAGCACCGCTGTTCGACGAGCGTGACCTGACGCGGCTCCTCGTACTCACCGTCGACCGGACTCTGTTGGATAAATCGATGCACTGTTATCGTCTCGAGATCGTCGCCGAGATAGGGCGTTAACTGGACACAGACCCAGTTGGCGTACTCGCCGGAAATCATTTCAGTCGGTTCGTTGCCCGCCGAGTCGCGGACTGACTCCATATGTTTGCGGTGACGGAACGTCTCGTACTCCTGGGAAGCGTCCGGTGGACGATCGCTCACCACGGCTTCACCATCGAAAGCGTTGAACGTCGATCCGTCTTTCGTCTCCGCTTCGGCGGCGTACCAACTGTACGACTGCGACGGGTCGGGCGTGTACAACCCCCATCGCTGTTCGTCGGGAAGGTTCGATTCCATCTCGTCTGGGACGGCCATCCCGGTCGCGTGACTCGCGCTAAACACCAGGATCCAGACGAGAAAAATAACGCCGACGACGGTCTTCAACGATCGACCGTACGTAACGACGAACGACGTGGCCGATTCGTAACCCCTTCGACGGAGGGCGTCGCGTACGCGCCGTTCCACGGGTGGTTGGCCGATCGGGCCGAGGTGAGACGTGGTTGGGAGTCGATCGACCAACCGACGAGATGGGATCAGCGAAACGGCCGTATCCCAGAACGGAGCCGTGAGGAACGGAAGCACCGCTGCGATTAGGACGAGCGGAAACAGGCCGACGGACATCACGGGCAGCATTCCGAGGAACGCACCGATATACACGAGGGCAAAGAACGCTCGCAACCGCCCGGTAGTCGACAGGAGGAACACGATCGAGCCGGCCAGTAACGTAACCCAGATCCAGTTGAGAATCTCGAGCAGTGGCGAGAACTCACCGAGATGATTTCCGAGAGAGATCGTCATCACGTCGTTAGCGAGGGCAATTCCAATCGCTTCGCCGGCGAACCAGGTGTCGCCTTCGTGTTTGAGAACCGCGTTCTGGGTCAGGACGGCAACCGGCTGGACGAGGAGCGCGGCGGTCGCGAATCCAACGACGGTCGTTCGGGCTGTGCCGCGACGGAGTGCGTCGATCGACCATCGTTCCCCGAGCGGGACCACGATTGCGACCAAGAGAAGGACTCGAAGTAATCGGTCTGCACCGTTGAGGACCAGTGGGTTTCGAACCTGTAACGAGACGAGCAACAAAAGCGAAACGAACGCGACCAGTCTCGTTCGATATCCCAGTATCAGCGCGACCGCAAACGCCGCGGCGACCACGAACAGCAGTTGCTGAAACCACAGTTCGCCGGAGAGGCCGTGGAACGAGTAGCCATCGTACAGACTGGACGTCGACTCGTAAAGTGCGACCGGATAGACACCATCGTCGGTGTAAAAGTACCGCATATCTCGGGCGCGGTGGAACAGATCGACCAGGAGTATCACTCCGAGTGCGATACGAAGTGCCGCGAGGGCGCGTGTATCGATCTCGAATCGAGACTGGATCCGGCCGCGAACCGACTCGAGTCGGTCCCTCGGAGAGCGAACGCCATCGGTCGCGGGCTCTTTCTGGTCCGGCGTTAGCTCCCAATCCATGGTTCCCGAGTCACCCCTTGGAGAACTGTGTACCGTTCCCGGCGATCCGTCCTTCCAGCGAAGGAATTCTGTGTCTTGGAGGAAGACATGATACTTCATCTGAATAAGCTCGGCATAAGTTTTGTGTGATCACCAACCATCACTCTCGGTTCGCCACGAGCGTGCTCTTCTCCGCCATATTTCCACCCCTTTTGGACGGATAGCAAACACACGTTCGGAACGTTTTCGAGGTGGTTCGAGAGCGCCAACCGACGGAACGTGTTCGGCCCGGAAGATGTCACCCGGAGAACGATCGAAACGATTATCTCGTCGGTCTTGACATCTGTGAAAGGATGGAACGTTCCGTGCGGTCACGACTCGAGACGCTCGCACGGCGAGTGCAGCGAAACGTCGCCCAGTGTGTGCGGATAGACACGCGGACGCTGGCCGTCTTTCGGGTGTTTGTCGGCCTGCTCATTATTGCGGACGTGCTGTTGCGGGCGCGGAATTTTACGCACTTCTACACCGAGGAGGGCGTCGTCCCGCGGTCGCTTGCGATGGATTTGAGCGCGGACAACGCGTTCTCGTTCTACCACCTGACGACCGATCCGACGCTGATCGCCCTCCTGATGGGGATCCAGATCCTGATCGCCGTCCAGTTGATCGTCGGCTACAAGACCCGGATCGCGACGATCCTCTCGTTCCTGTTCGTCGTCTCGCTGGATCACCACAACCCGCTAGTGTTGAGCTACGCCGACACCCTCTTTCGGCTCCTGCTGTTCTGGGCCATCTTCCTGCCGCTGGGCGAGCGCTGGTCGGTCGACGCCGTCCACGCCGGCCGCGACCCCAGGCCGTCGGTCGCCGGCGTCGCGTCCGCGCTGATCCTCTGCCAGATGGTCTATATGTACTTCCTCAACTGGTACCACAAGTCCGAGAACGAGCTGTGGACCAGCGGGGAGGCGACGCCGCTGATCATGGGGCTCGACGACATGACGTTCCTCCTCGTCGGCTACGCCCGAGAGGTCCCGGTGTTGCTCGAGTTGGGCAGCTACATGTGGTACTATATGCTCATGTTCTCGTGGCTGTTGCTCGTCCTCGTCGGCCGAAAGCGCATGTTCCTCGTCGCGCTGTTCGCGGGCGGTCACGCCTCGTTCATCCTCACGGTTCGCATCGGGGCGTTCCCCTACGTCGCGATGGCCGGCCTGCTCTTGTTCCTGCAGGCGCAGTTCTGGGACGACCTGCAGGCCGTCGCCGCGCTCGTCGATTTCGACGTGTCCCGACTCAGCGAAACGCAGACCAGACTCGAGTCGGTCGCCGCCGCCGTCCCGTACCCGCGCGTGAGTGCACCGTCGGTCGATCAGATCCGAACCGGTGCCTACAGCGTCACCCTCGGCGTCGTCCTCGGCTCGCTCGTTTTGCTGTCGATCCTGTCGTACATCCCGGCCGTCGCGCTCATCGACGGGAACTCGACGCCCGAGGAACGGGTCGACGACGTGGCCTCGAGTTTCGGCGTCGATCAGCCCAACTGGAGTGTGTTCGCGCCGAACCCGCGGACGACGGACCGCTACTACGTTTTCCCGGCCGAAACTGCGGACGGTGATCGGATCGACGTCTACAACGACCGGCCGCTGACATACGAGCGGCCGTCCGACGAACTGCACACGCAGTACGACACCTATCGCTACCGGTTCTACATGAACAGCGTCCGCAGCGGCGGGTTCAGCGACAACGACGTGCCGCCGATCCTCGCCGACCACCTCTGTGAGACGTGGGAGGAGGAGTACGGCGTCGAACTGACGCACATCAACATGTACGTCGTCTACGAGGACATCACCTATGACACCATCGACGACTACGAGAACCGGGAGACTCGCACCTCGCTGCTGTACGAACACGGCTGCGGCGACAACGAGCCGAAGGAGATCCAGCCGCCGGAGTTCTAACGGCTAACTACCGGTCATCCGCCGTTCACCGCAACGTCTCGAGCGTCTCGCTCGCCTCGCGGGCGGCCTCGAGACACTCCTTCGCGTACCGCGGATCGTCGGTTTCGGCGGCCTTACGGGCGAACTTCTCGAGGGACTGTACGAGCGAGGCGTGGGCGGCCTCGAGGTCGCCATTGGCGGGCGAGGACTGGGTGGTCGACCGACGGCCGTCGAACGACCGAGGTGAGGGAGTCGACGGCGGGGTCCCGGGCCGTGGCTCGTCCTCGGTTCTCGAATCGACCGCGCGCTCGGGAGCAGAACCGGTCTCAGCGGTCGACTCGTCCCGGCCGTCGGCGTCGGCAGGGTCGTGCCCGCGGGCGGCCGCTTCGTCGACCGCTGGACTCGCGTCGGCAACCGTCTCGTCGCCCTCGGAACCGGTCGACGTCGACGGCGCACGGTTCGGCGTTGTGTCCGACTGCGGAGCTTCGGTATCGGCAGTCACCTCGTCGGCCGTCTCTTCGGCCGGCTGGGCCTCGAGTTCCGTCCCCTGAACGGCGTCGGGGTTGCCGTGACAGCTCGGGCAGAACGTGGTGCCGTCCTCCTGAAAAAGTGGGTCGCCGCAAGTGCCACAGTGGGCGTTCGTCATCGTGGCTCCCTTGAGCAGTAGGTCGCTCATGCGCTGGGTCGCCTCGCGCTCCCGTTCGTCGCGCTCGTACTTCTCCCGGAGTTTCTCGCGTTCGGCTTCCTTGTCGAAGTCGCTCATACTCGTCTAGAGGGAGCGGAACGTCGAAAAAGCTGCGAACGGTCGCGCACCCGGAAATCCACGGCAGGGCGCTACTCGATTCTGCGGTACATCCCCTTCGAGGCGGGCCGGACTTCTTCGAAGCCGAACCGTTCGTAGAAGCCGTCGACATCGGCGATCAGATTCACGTACGCCTGCGACGGGGCCGTTTCGTCGATGTAGTCCTCGAGAGCCGCCATGATCCGCGTCCCGAGCCCGCGTCGCTGGTGGTCCGGGTGGACCGCCATATCCGAGATCTGGTAGACGGTTCCGCCGTCGCCGACGATTCGCCCCATTCCGACGATCTCGCCGGTGGGCTCGTGGGCCACCACGACGCCGTACAGCGAGTTCGGCAGACCGCGTTCGACCCCCTCGAGCGAGCGCGGCGGCATCCCAGCGGCCTCCCGTAACGCGGCGAACGTCTCGGGGTCGGGGAGTTCCTCCCGGATGCAGTACGGATCAGACGCGTCGGCATCGACCATACCGGCACTCGCTCACGCGCCGACCAAGATGATTTCGGGTTCTGCCGTTTCGATTGCGGCCGGGTTCAGTCGGTGCGGTCGCGGTTCCGGGTTCAGTCGTTTCAGTTGCGGTTCACGCCTCTCCCTCGAGCGCAGCCTCGACGGCGTCGACGGCCGCTTCGGGGGTGTCGACGGTCTCGAGATCGATATCGGTGGCGGAGATGTCGTGGGTCTCGAGGCCGACGACGGGGCGGTCGTAGATGCCCGCGAAGCCGATCTCGGTGAGCGTACCGACGCCGCCGGTGAGCGCGATAACCGCATCGCCGTTCAGTGGAACGAGCGCGTTCCGAGCGTGGCCCAAACCGGTCGCGATAGCGACGTCGACGTACTCGTTCGCGTCGTCGGGCTGGTCGCCCGGCAGAATCCCGATCGTCGTTCCGCGCTCGGCTTTCGCGCCGCGGCAGACGGCTTCCATCGTTCCGCCGCGACCGCCGCAGACGACCGTGTGTCCGCGGGCCGCGAGTTCGCGGCCGACAACTTCGGCCCGAGATCGCTGCTCGTCGGTGATCACGCCGCCGCCGATAACGCTGACTCGCATACGGGAGTGACTGCGGCCGGTGACAATGACCCGTTCGGTCTCGAAACGAATCGACGGATCGGTCTCGAGACGATCGCCGAGCGCGTCGGTATCCATCTCGAGCGTGCGTCCCCGCCGGGGCCGAGGGACGTCGAGAGCGACGAGTCACCCCGATCCCGTAACGTGGCGGTTCGCCAACGAAAGTCACGAGCCGAACTATGTTCGACAGCTGTCGATATGATTCTCGTCGAATCGTGCGAAGGAGCAATTTCCGACGGATTTAACGCTCGGGATGGTGGAGCATTACGTGGTATGACGAAAGTTAGCGTGGTCGGCGCGGCCGGGACGGTCGGGGCCGCCGCAGGCTACAACATCGCACTTCGGGACATCGCGGACGAACTCGTCTTCGTCGACATCCCGGATCAGGAGGATACGACGATCGGACAGGCTGCAGACACCAATCACGGGGTGGCCTACGATTCGAACACGACGATCCGACAGGGGGGGTACGAGGACACCGCAGGATCTGATGTCGTCGTTATCACGGCCGGCATCCCGCGCCAGCCGGGCCAGACGCGTATCGACCTCGCGGGCGACAACGCACCGATCATGGAGGACATCGGCGCCTCGCTCGCGGAGCACAACGACGACTTCGTCACCGTCACGACGTCGAACCCCGTCGACCTGCTCAACCGCCACCTCTACGAGGCCGGCGACCGCGCTCGTGAGCAGGTGGTCGGCTTCGGCGGACGACTTGACTCCGCTCGCTTCCGGTACGTCATCGCCCAGCGCTACGACGTCCCTGTCCAGAACGTCGACGCGACCATCCTCGGCGAGCACGGCGACGCACAGGTTCCCGTCTTCTCGAAGGTCCGCGTCGACGGCCGAGATCTCGAGTTCACCGACGACGAGAAAGAAGAACTGCTCGAGGAACTCCAGACCTCGGCGATGAACGTCATCGAGAAGAAAGGCGCCACGGAGTGGGGGCCGGCCACCGGCGTCGGCCACATCGTCGAAGCGGTCCTGCGAGACACCGGCGAGGTGCTCCCCTGCAGCGTCCCGCTCGAGGGCGAGTACGGCCACGAGGACACCGCCTTTGGCGTCCCGTGTAAGCTCGGTTCGAACGGCATCGAGGAGGTCGTCGAGTGGGACCTCTCGGAGTTCGAACGCGACCAGCTCGGCGAGGCAGCCGAGAAGCTCTCCGAGCAGTACGACGAAATCGCGTAATCGCTGCGGTCGACACCGCGTTTTTTCGCCGCCGATCGAGGCCTCGACCGGGAGCGGCGGCGCTATGACCGTCGAACCCGCATCTTCACCGGACCGGGATCGAGCGACACCTTCGGCGTCGGATCGATCGACTCCGTCACTCGCTCGAGGTCGACGCGACGAACCAGCGTCGCCAGCGAGAGTTTGAGTTCGGTCATCGCGAACCGCATCCCGATACAGTGTCGCGAGCCACCGCCGAAGGGGAAATAGGCGTACTCGGGCCGGTCGTCGGGGTCGGCGACGACGGATCGGCCGTTCTCGTCGTCCGCCAGCCATCGATTCGGCCGAAACGCGTCGGCCTGGGCCCACCAGCGTTCGTCGCGGTGGATGCCGTACATATTCAACTGAACCGTCGTTCCCGGTTCGATCCGGTAGCCGACGAGGGCGGTCTCCTCGTGGGGCTCGCGCTGTAAGAACGGCAGCGGCGGGTAGAGACGCATCGCTTCTCGGCCGACGGCCTCGGTGACCGCCAGGTCGCGAAGGTCCGCAAACGTCGGATCCCGGTCGCCACAGACCGAATCGACTTCCCGCTCGAGTCGGTCCCGAACGTCGTCGGCATCGTCGGCGGCGAGCAGCCAACAGGCGTAGGTCAGCGCGGTCGCCGTCGTCTCGTGGCCGGCAAGCAAGAACAGCTGTAACTGGTCGGCGATCTCCTCGGCCGTCGGCCTCGAGCCGTCGGGGTACTCCCCGGTTGCGAGCAAGGAAAGCAAGTCGTTGCCCTCCCCGTCGGATCGGCGACGTTCGGCTACCAGGTCATCGACGAGGGACGCTATGTCGGCCGTCGCGCGCCGGTATTCACGTTCGGCCCGGCTCGGAAGCCACGTCGGAAGCACGGCGCGGGTGCCGAAGAACTCGTTGTCGCTGTACGCACCCATGGCGTGGACCCAGCGTCGCACGCGGTCGGCGCGTGCGTCGCCCAACTCGAGGTCGAAGAGGGACCTGGTAAGCGCTCGCAGCGTCAGCGTCGACATCGCCTCCCGGATATCGACCACCTCGCCGTCAGACCAGTTCTCGACCAGACGCACGGTTTCCTCGACCATGTCGTCGGCGTAGGACTCGATTTGTGCCGGCGTGAAGGCGTTCTGGAGCAACATTCGTTGCTGTCGCCAGCGTTCACCCTCCGCGAAAAACAGGCCCTCGACGTCGAGGAGGTCGCTGAACTCGTGTTCGAACTCGCCCCGCCAGAACTCGTCGTCCCGGGCGACGGTTACCTCCTCGACGAGTCCGGGGTCCGAGACGACCACGAACTCGCGGCCGAACGCCTCGTACCGGGCGACGTCGCCGTACTCACGAATCGAGACGAGGAACTCGAGCGGATCGAGAGCGAACGCGAGGGTGCTATCGATCAGTGGAAGCCCGCGCGGGCCGGGTGGCGGCGTTCCGACCGCCGCTCGCGTCCGTCCAGTGTCGCTGTTCGCGTCGGTCGTCGATTCTCGGTCGTCTGCCGTCGCGTGCGTCTCGGTCATACTGGTTCGTTCGGAACGAACGACTGTCAGTGCTTTCCCGAAGCACTGAACCTCTTTATCAACCGCTGCCGAACAACCGGTATGCAATCGGCAGACCTCAGCCTGCGACTCCCCCCGTCGATGCAACTGCCAGCGCCCGAGGATCCGCTCGAGGCGTTCGAGCGCGAGGAAGTGCTCTCCTGGGAGGTCGATCCCGACGCCGAAACCGTCCGCTTTCTCTCCCTGGTCGTCGGCGACCCCGGTGCACTCGGGAACCTGGCCGAGGACCTCGAGTCAGTGCGGCGGTACGACGTCACGCCCGTCGACGAGGACACGTTCTACGGCTACGTCGAGATGGACCTGCGGGCCGCCGACGCCACGCTGCTGGGTACGTTCGACGTTCCCGGGCTGATGATCGTTCCGCCGATGGTCTACACCGGACGGGAGAACGTCCACGTCACCGTCCTCGGCGAGCCAGAGGCCATGGCGGGACTGCTCGAGACGGCTCCCGACGAAGTCGATGTCGAGGTCACGCGCGTGAGCGAACACCAGCGACGCACGGAGACGCTGGCCGGGCGTCTCACGGCCAGACAGTTCGAGGCCCTCGAGGTCGCCCGCGAGGCGGGCTACTACGAGGTGCCACGGAGCGGCGAACTGGCGACTGTAGCCGAGGCACTCGAGTGTTCCGAGAGCGCGGCGTCGACGCTGCTACGATCGGCGGAGAAGGAACTGGTCGATGCGGCGTTACGACGGTAAGACACTCAGGGGATAATTTGCTCGCCGTCGTCGTCGTAGATCCTGATCGCGTCGACGGGACAGGTCCGCGCGGCGAACTTCGCGTCGAGTTCCGCATCCTCGGGCACCTCGCGGGCGAAGACGCCGTCTTCGACCTCCTCGCTGTCCTCGAGGATCGCTTTCCCGCTCGCTTTGTCCTCCTCGAAGGCGTCCCATTCAGCCACACACTGATACATGCCGATGCAGGTGTCTTCGTCGAACTCGACTCTCATACGTGACGGTTCGAGCGTCTGGGACATACCGCTTCCGGACCACACTCGGTGGCTGGCGAACGAGTCGGCCCACGAGTCGACCGAGGGAACGCTTTTCCGGTCCGTCGTAGAACAGTGAGAGACGGAATGGTCGCACTGTCGTTCGCCGTACTCGTCGGGACCGCCATCCTCACCTGTCTGTTCATGGCGTGGGTGCTTGGGGCGAACAGCAACTCGCCGCCCTTCGCGCCTGCGATTGGCGCGAACGCGATCTCGACGATGCGAGCCGCGTTCGTTATCGGCCTGCTCGCGGCCGCCGGCGCGCTCATGCAGGGTGGGAGCATCTCGGAGACGGTCGGCGCAGACCTCATCGACGGCGTGGCGATCACGCCGCTCGCGGCTACTGCAGGCCTGCTGACGGCGGCGACGTTCATGGCGGTCGGCATCTACACGCGGTATCCAATCCCCGCAGCGTTCGCGACGACGGGCGCGATGGTCGGCGTCGGCCTCTCGCTGGGCGGCGACCCCGCGATGGCAACGTACCAGCGACTCGGGACGTTCTGGCTGATGGTTCCGATCATGTCCGGTGGCCTGGCGTACGTGACGGCGATTTTGTTGCGGCGCGACGACGTCCCCGAAACCGTCGGCGTCCCGTTGCTCGCTGGGGTCGTCGGGGCCATCGTCGCCAACATCCGACTCGGGGTTATCCCGGATCCGGCAGCCGACCAGGGCACGCTCGCCAGAGTCGTCTCCCGACAGTTCGGCGGCGGGACGACGCTCGCCGCGGGCGTCGATCTCGGAACAGTCCTGGTCACAATCGTCGTCGGTGCCCTCGCGTTCTACTGGGTCCGACAGCGTGTCCTCGTCTCCGTCGAGAGCGGCATTCGATCGTTTCTACTCGTTCTCGGTGGTATCGTCGCCTTCTCCTCGGGCGGTTCGCAGGTCGGGCTCGCGACCGGCCCGCTCGAGAACCTCTTCCGGATCGAACTCGGCCTCCCGGGGACCGTCCTGCTCGCAATCGGCGCGACCGGCATCCTCGCTGGGGCCTGGATGGCCGCACCGCGACTGCTGCAGGCAACCTCGAGGGAGTACGCCCAGCTCGGCGTTCGGCGGTCGATCGCGGCGCTCGTGCCGGGCTTTATTATCGCACAGCTCGCGATCGCGCTCGGGATTCCGATCTCGCTCAACAACATCATCCTTTCGGGGGTTATCGGCGGCGGGCTCGCGGCGGGTTCGGCCGGCGTCTCGAAGCGAAAGATCGGCTTTACGATCACCTTCTGGCTGCTGACGCTCGGGAGTTCGATCGTCGTGGGGTACGGACTCTATCAGCTGCTAGCCGCGATCATCGGCGGGTGAGGGCGGCTCCGACGAGGGAAATCGCTCACTCCGCCGGTGACAGCAGGTAGCTTCCACCGAGCGCGGTGATCCCGATGAAGACGCCGAGCAGTCCGACGGGTGGAGAGACGAGCGTCAACGCTCCGCCGAAGATGAGCGCACCCGCGCCGAACCGCCAGACGATCGACTGGGGATGATAGCCACAGTGGGGGCACTCCTCGGCGGTTCGCGAAATCTCTTCGTCACAGCGGCTACAGAAGTAAATCGGTTTCATACTGGTGAGTTTCTCGGCGGCCGATCGACCCATGCGATGCCCGGGACGAGTCGCTCGGCATCACGATCGAACGGAGGGACTCGAGCGACAAAATCACCCACCATCTCGAGGCGAGACAGTGCGGCGACTACTCGAGTACCGTCACCGGACTCGAGGTCCGTTCGACGACCGTCGACGCGATGCCGCGACCGAGGAACCGCCGGACGAACCCCTTCGTGTCGCTTCGGTGGCCGTACAGCACGACGTGGTCGACGTCCTCCTCGCTCGCGTACCGGGGGACGACAGTGCCGGGCCGCCCCTCGGCGACCTCGAGTCGAACTCGCTCGGACGCGGTCGGTTCGCCGACCGCCTCGAGTAGCGTCGTCGCTCGCTGGCGTGCCTGTGTCGTTCGTTCGTCGTCGCGCTCGAGGATCCCGCCCTCGCTCATCGTCGCGTCCAGCGGCGTTGCGACGGCGAGCAGCGTGACATCGGCGTCGGGGAACGTCTCGAGGGCGTACGCGAGCGCCTGGTCTTCCCGCGGACGGCCGAACGTCGGGACGAGGACGTGATCGGGAGCGAGCATACGGCCGTGTTCAGCCGCCAGCCCCATCGGTGTATCGACGGGCAGGTGCAGGTCGGACCGCCGGACTGCGTCAGCAACCACTCTCGAGTCGCTCGTCCGGCATCGATCCGGCAGTCACCGTCCCAGCGTGTCCGTCTCCTCGTACGAGTCGAATCCGACGGCGGCGACGTGTGCACGCTGTCGAGACGACAGTTTAAACCACGGGACGCGCCAAGAACGAGTAATGAATATCGAGGAGCTGTCGGGGCTCCCGGCCGGTGCCGTCGATCACTTCCGAAACGAGGGCATCGAGGAGCTCTACCCGCCACAGGCCGAAGCGGTCGAGGCCGGCGCGACCGACGGTGAGAGCCTCGTCGCCGCCGTCCCGACCGCAAGCGGAAAGACGATGATCGCCGCGCTCTCGATGCTGTCGGCGGTCGAACGGGGCGGAAAGGCGCTGTACATCGTCCCCCTGCGAGCGCTCGCCAGCGAGAAAAAGGCCGAGTTCGAGGCCTACGAACGGTTCGGCGTCACGACAGGCGTGACGACGGGGAACTACGAAAGCACCAGCGAGTGGCTCGCTACGAAAGACATCATCGTCGCGACCAGCGAGAAGGTCGACTCGCTCGTCCGCAACGGCGCCGACTGGCTCTCCGATCTCACCTGCGTCGTCAGCGACGAGGTTCACCTGATCGACGACCGGAACCGGGGACCGACGCTCGAGGTCACTCTCGCGAAACTCCGACGGCTCAACCCCGCAATGCAGACGGTCGCGCTCTCGGCGACGGTCGGCAACGCCGACGAGATCGCAGACTGGCTCGACGCCGCACTCGTCGACACCGACTGGCGGCCGATCGACCTCCGGATGGGCGTCCACTACGGCAACGCCCTGAACTTCGACGACGGCTCGACGCGAGAAGTGCCCGTCGAAGGATCGGAAAAACAAGAGTCCGCCCTCGTCCGCGACATTTTGCAGGAAGGCGGCTCCTCACTGGTCTTTGTCAACTCCCGGCGAAATGCGGAGGCCGCCGCGAGCCGGTTAGGGCAGGTCTCGAGTCGCGAACTCGACGGCGACGAGCGGGAAGCGTTAGTCGATCTGGCCGAGGAGATCAGGGAGGACAGCGACACCGAGACGAGCAAGGATCTGGCCGACTGCGTCGAGCGCGGCGCGGCGTTTCACCACGCCGGACTCTCGAGCACCCAGCGAACGCTCGTCGAGGACGCCTTCCGCGACCGGCTGTTGAAGGTGATCTCGGCGACGCCGACGCTCGCTGCCGGGGTGAACACCCCCGCACGCCGGGTCATCGTCCGTGACTGGCGGCGCTTCGACCCCAGCGCGGGCGGGATGTCTCCGCTGGACGTCCTCGAAGTCCATCAGATGATGGGCCGAGCGGGGCGGCCGGGGCTCGACCCCTACGGCGAGGCCGTCCTGCTCGCGAAGAGCCACGAGGAGAGCGAGGAGCTGTTCGACCGCTACATCTGGGCCGACCCGGAGGCCGTCCGATCGAAACTCGCCGCCGAACCCGCCCTGCGGACGCACGTCCTCGCAACCATCGCGTCCGGTTTCGCCCGCACGCGTGAGGGACTGCTCGAGTTCCTCGAGGCCACCCTCTATGCTAGCCAGTCGACCGAAGCCGGCCGGCTCGAGCGCGTGACCGACGACGTCCTCGATTACCTCGAGCGAAACGACTTCATCGAGCGTGAGAGAGCGGGTGGCGATTCAGGCGACGACGCCGAAATCGACGCCGGCGCGTTCACCTCCGCAGCCGACCTCGCGGACCAGCAGGAATCGACTCGCGAGGAGGCCCTCGAGGCCACCAGCCTCGGCCACACGGTCTCGCGGCTCTACCTCGACCCGATGAGCGCCGCGGAGATCGTCCACGGCTTAGAGCGGGCCGACGACCGCCCGACCGCACTCGGCCTCTACCAGCTCGTCTCACGGACGCCCGATATGTACGAACTCTACCTGCGCTCGGGCGAGGACGAGAAATTCGGCGAACTCTACTACGAACGCGAGGCCGAACTGCTCGGTGACAGGCCGAGCGAGTACGAGGAGGACCGCTTCGAAGACTGGCTGGCCGCCCTCAAGACGGGCAAACTGCTCGAGGACTGGGCCAGCGAGGAAGACGAAGAGCGACTGACCGACCGGTACAAGATCGGTCCCGGTGACCTCCGCGGGAAGGTCGACACTGCCGAGTGGCTGTTGGGTGCCGCCGAGTCGCTGGCCGCGGAGATCGACAGCGAGTGGACAGTCGCCGTCCGCGAGGCCCGCGCTCGCGTGGAACACGGCGTCGGGGAGGAACTGCTCGAGTTGGTCTCCGTCGGTGGCGTGGGTCGCAAACGCGCCCGACGGCTCTACGAGGTCGGCATCGAGGAGCCGGCAGATCTCCGAAGCGCCGACAAAGGCGTCGTTCTCAGCGCGCTCAAGGGGACGAAGACGGCCGAGAACATCCTCGAGAACGCCGGCCGCGAGGATCCCTCGATGGAGGCCGTCGAACCGGCCGACGGACCGGCGAACGCAGGGGCCGCCAGCTCGATCGCGCTCGAGGACGGCGACGACGAGGAAGCGACGAACGAAGCGGCGGACGACAGCCAGTCCAGCCTGGGTGACTTCTGATGGAGTTGCTCGAGTGCACCCTCGCGATCGATGACCTCGACGGCTTCGTCGCAGATATCGGCGAGATCGGTGACCGACATGACGTGACGGTACAGGCCTTCGACGCGCGTTACGTCGCCGACCCATCCCACCTCGAGCGGGCCGTCAAACTGGCCGACCGCGCCATCGCCCGCGGAACGAACGTTGCCCGGGATCGGGCCGTCGAGATCCTGCTCTACGCCGCCGGCCGCCGACAGATCGATCGCGCCCTCGAGATGGGCGTCGGCGAGGGCGAGAATCGGTCCGTGATCCTTGTTGACACAGGTTCCACCGGAAACGAAGGGGGTCGAGAGGCCGAGGACGACGGAGAAATCGACGCAGTGGACGGTGAGGAACCCGACGCCGACGAGACGGCGGCACTCGAGGAACTCGCGGAACTGGACGCCGTCGTCGAAAGGGAGCCGACGCTCGAGTCCCGGAACGAAGAGACGCTGTGTGCTTTTTTCGACGTCACCGACGCCGAACGCGGGGCGACCGACGCCCCGCTTGGAACGCTGGTTCGCGAGCGCGTCGCCTTACTCGAAGTGGAGAAGTAGGAGTGCAAGGCGGAGGGTTTTGCTCGCAGCCGAGATATTGTGCCGTGGTATCATGCAAGCAGCCAGACTCCACGAGTACACCGACGAGATGAGCGAGGCGCTGGAGGTAGAAGACATCGACCGGCCCGAGATCGACCAGTCCGACGGCGTCCTGGTCGAGGTCGAAGGAGCGGGGTGGTGCCAAACGGATAACCACATCGTCGAGGGAATGTGGACCGAGTACGCACCCCAAGAGCTCCCGATGACGCTCGGCCACGAGAACGCCGGCATCGTCGCCGAAACCGGCGAGGAGGTGACGCTGGTCGAGGCGGGTGATCCCGTGATCTGTCACCCCGTCCAGACCTGTGGCATCTGTCGGCCCTGCCGGCTCGGCGAGGACATGTACTGCGAAAACAGCGCGTTTAACGGCCTCACCACCGACGGCGGCTTCGCCGAGTACCTCCGGACGAACGAGCGGGCCGTGATCCCGCTTCCCGACGGCGTCGATCCGACGGAGATCGCCCCCCACGCCGACGCAGGGATCACGGCCTATCACGCGGTCAAGAAGGCCGTCCGCGAACTGAATCCGGGCGACACCTGCGTGGTCATCGGCGTGGGCGGGCTCGGCCACATCGGCCTCCAATGTCTCGACGCCATGAGCGCCGCGACCACCGTCGCCGCCGACATCAAGGACGAGGCGCTCGAGTTGGCGACGGAACTGGGAGCCCACCACACTGTCAACTCGGCCGACGAAGACGTCTCGAGCGTGATCACGGATCTGACCGACGACGAGGGCGCCCAGCAGGTGATCGACTTCGTCGGGAGAGACGAGACGACCGCCCTGGCTCCGGAGATCGTCGCCGCCGGCGGCGACCACCACATCGTCGGCTACGGTGGTCACGTCCACGAACCCAGTCAGGCGCTGGTCAACGGCGAGTTCGCGTTTCGCGGCACGCTGGTCGGGAAGTACGCCGAACTGCAGGAACTCGTTTCGCTCGTCGACCGCGGCGACGTCGAGTTGCGGACCGAAACCTACGACCTCGCGGACATCAACACGGTCGCGGAACGCCTCGAGCACAACGAAATCGAGGGGCGCGCGGTCGTCCTGCCGCCCTGATTCGAGCGGCGCTACGCTCTTGTACGGCGGCGTGATACGCCCTGCATGGCGACGCTCGAGGACCCCATCGAGATCGGCAGCTGCGAGGTTCCCAACCGGCTCTATCGCGCGCCAGTGCTCGAGTGTGCGGGCAACGGACCCGACGCCGTTGACACGCTTATCGACGACCTCGAGCCGGCCGCCGAGTCCGGCGTCGGCCTCCTTTGTCAGGGCGCGACGATCGTCCGCGGCGACGGTGGCTGTGCCGCACCGGGGATGACTCGCGTACACGACCCCGAGTTCGTCTCCGAACTATCGCGGCTGACCGACCGAATTCACGAGCACGGCAGCCGGATCTTCGTGCAACTCGAGCACGGCGGGCTGCGGAGCATGGAGACCTGGCACGCCGAGTACCGCGAGGAGCACCCGGACCTGGAGCAACTGGCAGTATCGGAGCCGCCCTGGCAGTTGCGACTGCTGGATCGGTTGGGCTTTCTCGCCTACGATCCCCACGTCCTCGAGACCGAGGAGGTGTACGAACTCGCGGCCGATTTCGGCCGGTCTGCGGCCCACGCTGCGGCGGCGGGCTACGACGGCATCCACCTCTCGGGGGCGAACATGGGCATCGTCCAGCAGTTTCTCTCGCCGTTTTACAACCGGCGGGACGACGAGTTCGGCGGCTCTCCGGAGGCGAGACTCGAGTTCCTCGCGCTCGTCCACGACGAGATCCGCGAACGAGCGGGCGACGTTCCGCTGATGACCAAGGTGCCTGCCGAGACACCCGCACCGCCCGCGCCAGTCGTGCGCCGAAAGCTCTCGCTCGAGGACGGAATCGAGATCGCCCGGCGACTCGAGCGAATCGGCTACGACGCCGTCGTTCCCGTCCAGACGTCGGTCGTCTGGGACATGAGCATCGTCCGCGGGGAGTATCCCGAGCGCGCGTGGGGGAACGAGCAGTTGCACGAGGCGTACGACGCGGCGTTCGGCGGCGCGACGCGAAGACGGCTGGTCGCCGCCGCGAACCGGGTCCAGTCGCTGCAGTACGATTTCGACCCCGCGTGGAACGAGGAGTTCTGCCGGCGGGTTCGCGAGCAGGTGTCGATCCCCGTGCTCGCGGAGGGCGGGATTCGCGAGCGAGGGGAGATGGATCGATTGCTCGGCTCGAGTGGCGTATCCAGCGACGGCACTCGAGAGAAAGCGGCTTGCGACATGGTCGGCATGGCTCGCCCCTTCTACGCCGAGCCGCGACTGGGGGCGCGGCTGCTCGAGAACGGTACCGACGCCGAGACGCCGACGGACGGCGGTCTGCGCGTGCTCTGTGAGAACTGTAACAACTGTACGGTGCCGCAAGCGACCGGCGCGCCGGGCATCTGCCGGACGCCGAGCGTGTTGCGAAAACGGGGCGAACTCGAGCGCGAGGGCGCGTACGAACGCTCCGAGACGTAGAATCAGGCCGTAACGACGTCGCTCGTCAGTTCCTCGAGCGTCAGTTCGCGGGTGTAGTCGGGGGTCTCGACCTCGATCAGGGTGTCGTCCTCGAGGTCGGTGAAGTGAAGCGTTAGCTCGTAGGAGCCGTCGGCGGCGATCTCGCCGGGTTCGCGCTGCCCGGTCTCCGGTTCGTGGACCCAGGCGTACTCCCCGGCGTGGTCGGGATCACTCTGTCCCTGAACGTCGTAGGCGGGGAGTTGCTGGTCGACCTCCGAGCCCTCGAGCGGATAGCCCTCGTCGATCCACGCCTGGAGTCCTTCGTCGAGCGCGTAGACGTTCTCGTAGCCGTCGTCGATCAACGAAGCCGCGCGGTGTCCGGCCAGCGCGTGGGGGCAGACGCAGTAGGTCACGATTCGCGTCTCGCTCGACCACTCCTCGACGGGGTCGTCCTGTGGAAGCCCGTGTTCGGCGGGACTGAGGACCGCCCCCGCGATGTGATGGGCGTCGTACTCCGTCTCTGTTCGCGTATCGACGAACTCCGTCTCGTCGTCCACGTCGTACCACTCGTAGACGTCCTCGAGTGGGGCGAGCGGAACGGACACGTCGGCGAATGACTCAGTCGGATACTCGTCGTCGCTGCCGAGACAGCCCGCGAGACCCGTGATGGTGACTGCCGCCCCCGTCGAGAGAAGTTGCCGTCGGTTCATTGACGAATCATTGGGGTTCGAATTCAATATGGGTTCTGGTACGGACGACGGTATCGAACGGACCCCTTCGTTTCCACTGGAGAGTCGGAGAGGATGGGCTGGAAGAACTCGAGTCGAAGAACGGAGAGAAGTAGTCCATGCTGGATTCGAACCAGCGTCGAAGCCCCCAGAAGGCTTCAGGATTGGCCGCTACCCTAATGGACTTGATATATTTCGCCGGGTTCGTTTTCCGACGACGTATCCTTCAGTAGTGGGTGTCCGTATTAGAGTGTTACGAACTGGACCGGGTATCGAGGTAGATCGCAGTTGTCGGCATCCGAGTTTGCGACTGTAATCGCGTGAGGACTACCGTGTCGGCGGGTCGTAGTGTTCCATTCGATGGCAGTTTGCACAGAGAACGATACAGCGATCGATCTCTTCTCGAATGCTCTCCTTCGAGTACCCGTCGACGACCATCGTTGAGATACCCTGTTCCTTCTCGTCCGGATGATGAAAGTCCAAACACGGTGGTCGCTCTTCGCCACATCGGGAGCACTCACAACGTCGTTCTTTGTACGTGTAGAGCCACCGTCGGATTTCGTTTCGTCGACGATCCTTTCGCTCGATTCGAGCCTCCCGGTTCTTGTAGTACCAGCGTTGTTGACCCGTGAGTTCCGTCCATTCGGCGTCGTCGGGTATCTCGACCCAGTCCGGTTTCGGCTGAACCGGTTGCCCGCCGGTCACAGCTCTGTCGAACGTTTCCAGTCCTGCACGCTCTTTTGCCGCGTTCCAGCCGCCGAGTGTCTTCATGATCGTCGCCGAAGCCGGCCTCAGCCCTAGCTCCTCGTACTGCGCTTTCGTCGGCGACTCGCCGAGTTTCTTCGCGGCCCGTCGCAACGCCTCGAGACACTCCTCTTCCGACGTCACACCCCCGTTCGCCGCGGCATGGTATATAAATCGGCGGCTCCGAAGCCAGCACGGTGCCCACGAAGACGGCCGCTCGAGTCGAACCGACACCCCTTTTCCCCTCTCTCGCACACTCCCGCGTATGTACGTTGGACGATTCGTCGTCGTCGGTCCTGACGTCGGCGCCTACCGCGTGTCGTCGCGCTCGTTCCCCAACCGGGAGATCACCGCTCGAGAGGACGCCCTCACCGTCGGGCCTACGGCGGACGCCCCCGAGACGGACAACCCCTACGTGTCCTACAACTGCCTGCGGGTGGTCGAGACGCCGACCGGCGAGACGGCCGCCTTCGGCAACGGCTCGCACGTCGATCCGATCGCGGAGAAACTCGAGTTGGGCTACCCCGCTCGAGACGCCCTCGCGGAGAGCCTGCTGGCGCTGGACTACGAGAAGGACGATTACAACACGCCCCGGATCGCGGCCATGATCGGCGATGCGGGCGAGGCTCTGATCGGCACCGTGCGCAAGGACGCCCTGCTCGTCGAGACGGTCGAGGAGCCGACGCTCGTGGCGACCTACGAGAAGGATTCGCCCGAGTCGTTCGGTCTCGAGGCCGACGGTGCCGAGGCGGCGGCGAGCGAGGTCTACGACCTCGAGTTCGAACACGCCGTCTGTGCGGCCGGCGTCGCCCGAACCGAGGACGGCTTCGAGACCGCGATCGAGAACGGCGACTGATCGCTGGGCGGCACTCGGACGAGAGTCGGTAGCGGCAACAACTAACCCGGCGCGACGCCGATCGTATCGTGTATGTCGACAAATTCCGACAGCGGTATTCGTCTCGTCCGGAACGCCACCGTTCTCGCGACCGTCGGTGGGACGACCTTCCTCGTCGATCCGATGTTCGCGTCCCCGGGTGATATTCCGCCGATACCGGACACGCCGAACGACCGCGAGAACCCGCTCGTTCCGCTTCCCGACGTTGACCTGTCCCACGACGCCGTGGTCGTCACCCACCGTCACCGCGATCACTTCAACGACGCGGCGAAAGCGGAACTCGACGCGGACGTCCCGTTGTTCTGTCAGCCCGAGGAGTCGGATGCGTTCGTCGAGGACGGCTTTACCGACGTGCGACCCGTCGAAACCCAGGCGTCGTTCGACGGCGTCACCCTTCACCGGACGCCCGGTCGCCACGGGCACGGGCAGTTAGCCGAGGAGATGGGGCCGGTCTCGGGGTTCGTCTTCGACGCCGACGACACGCTGTACGTCGCCGGTGACACGGTCTGGTACGACGCGGTCCGCCGGACGCTCGACCGATTCGAACCCGATATGGTCGTCCTCAACGGCGGCGAAGCGCGGTTCAATCAGGGCGAACCGATCACCATGGGGGTCCCGGACATCACAGCCGTCCGTGACGCGACCGACGCCACGGTCGTCGTCGTTCACATGGAAGCCATCAACCACTGTCTGCTCACGCGGGACGAACTGCGGTCGGAGACGGAGAACGTTCGCGTTCCCGAAGATGGGGAACGGGTTCCGCTGTAATCACTTCCGACGGCGAACACCCATCCCCGAGAAATCCGTGGATCGACCGCTGGCCAACCTACAAACCGCTCGCGGCCCATATCCTCGCACATGAAAGTCGGACTCATCTCCGACGTCCACGGGAATCGCGTCGCCCTCGAGGCCGTCCTCGAGGAGATGCCACCGGTCGATCGACTACTTTGTGCCGGCGACATCGTCGGCTACAACCCCTGGCCAGCGGCCTGCGTCGACGAACTCCGGGAGCGGGACGTGCCGACGGTGATGGGCAACCACGACGCGGCGGTCGTCGGCGACGCCCCGTTCCGATTCAATGGGATGGCGCGAGCGGGCGTCGAGCACGCCAGCGAACAGCTCTCGGAGGAACAGCGCGAGTGGCTCGAGTCCCTGCCAATGGAGCGACTCGAGTGCGACGACCGAATCAAACTCGTCCACGGCCACCCGGACGATCCGGATCGGTACACTAGATACACCTACCCTCGGGAGTTCTCTCCCGGACTGCTCGACGAGGAGGACGTCCTCGTGCTCGGTCACACCCATATCCAGGGCCTCGAGCAGTTCGCTGAGGGGATCGTGATCAACCCGGGCAGCGTGGGCCAGCCTCGAGACGGCGATCCGCGAGCGGGCTACGCGGTCGTCGACCTCGAGGCGTTGACCGCCGAGACCCACCGCGTCGAGTACGATATCGACGCCGTCCAGGCAGCGGTTCGAGAGACCGACCTGCCCGAGCGGATCGGAACGCGACTCGCACGCGGGGAGTAAGTCGGTGACGGCGGTTCCGCGGGGCGATCGACGGGAAGCGAACCCTTTTAGGCCAACTCGCCGGTAAGTCTGGATATGGTATCTACCGGCCAGACGGCGCGCATCGGCAGGAACTCTCCTCGTCGCGTTACCGGCCGGTGTTGTCGCTCGAGTGGTTGCTCGATCTCGCGCCGAGCGCATCGCGCTCTAACTGTCGCGTCCGAACCGGTGACCGATGCTCCGACGACTGCGTGAGGACACGCGAGCGATGTGTGAGCGCGATCCCGCCGCAAAGCGGTGTCTCGAGGTCGCGCTCGCCTATCCTGGGGTCCACGCTGTCTGGGGCCACCGGCTCACACACCGGCTCTGGAACGCCGATCTTCAGTTGCTCGCCCGACTGCTTTCGCATGTCGTCCGCATGCTCACGGGCGTCGAGATCCATCCCGGCGCGACGATCGGTCGCCGGGTGACGATCGATCACGGGATGGGAGTCGTCGTCGGCGAGACGGCCGAGATCGGCGACGACGTCCACATGTATCACGGTGTCACGCTGGGCGGCGACACGAACGAACCGGTAAAGCGCCATCCGACGATCGAAGACGGCGTCCAGATCGGAGCGAACGCAACGCTGCTTGGTGACATCACGGTCGGCGAGGATGCGGCCGTCGGTGCCGGATCGGTCGTCACACGGGACATCGAAGCCGGGGCGACCGTCGTCGGCGTCCCGGCGGAACGAGTGGATTGACCGTCGGCGCCGTCGCCGTCTCGAGTCGCGGGTCGCCGGTCGAAAGAAGCGCGACTAACTACTGCTGTTCGTTGCTCACCGTCCCGTCCGAGCCCGCCGGGGATCCCTCGCCGGGGACGCCGTCGCCCGTCTCGACGCTGTCTTCGGACTGTTCGGCGTCCGAGTCGGTCGCCTCGGGGTCGGGGTCGGACGTGTAGCCGAGCTCGAGGCGGAGCGTCGCCGTGCAGTCGAGTTCGGCCTCGTCGAGTTCGGTGCCGTCCTCCTGCTGGTCCATGTACCCGTTACAGCGGCCGTGTTTGACGATGGTCATCAACGACGCCGCGGAGCCACACTCCGGGCAGTCGAGGTAGTAGTCGCCCTCGTCGTTCTGATGCCACGAGTCCGGCGTGAGTTCCGTGAACGCGATGTCCTCGCGGTTCGCTTGGCTCATACTCCTAGGGAGCGGACCGACGCCGGTAAAGAAGGGCCCGGAGCACGCAACCCGGAGCGGAGAGGGACGCGACATCACGGACGTAGCACGGCCGGGACGCCACCGGCTCAGCATCGAGGGGACGCCGCCGACTCAAACCAGCGGCTCGACCAGTTTCTCGCCCGCCTCGAGCAACTCGCTCACTCGCTTCTCGTCCGCGGCTTCGGCGTAGACCCGAAGCACGGGCTCGGTTCCGCTGGGCCGAACGAGGAGCCAGGAGCCGTCGGCGAGTTGGAGTTTGAAGCCGTCCGCGGTGTTGATGCCCTCCACGTCGGTACCGGCGACGCGCTCGGGTATTTCGTCCTCGAGATCCGAAAGAACCCGCGCCTTCTCGTGGTCCGGACAGGCCACGCTGCGCTTGTTCTGGACGACGGTCCCGTGTTCCTCGAGGAGACGGTCTACGCGGTCGTCCAGCGGTTCATCGGCGTGCATCACGGCCGCGAGGAGCGCCATGAGGACGCCGTCTTTCTCGCGGACGTGGCCGCGAACGGTGAAGCCGCCGGACTCCTCGCCGCCGACGAGGGCGTCGTGGTCGGCCATCGCCTCAGCGACCCATTTGAACCCGACTGGGACCTCATGGACAGTCTCGCCGTGAGCGTCGGCAACGCGGTCGATCAGGAACGTCGTCGAGACGGTACGAACGACAGCGCCCGAGTCGTCCTCGAGCAGGTAGTCGTAGAGCGCGGCGAAAAAGAGATTCTCGTCGAGGTAACCGCGCTCGGGCGTGACGATCGCGAGTCGGTCCGCGTCACCGTCGTTCGCGATTCCGAGGCTCGGGTCGGTCGCGTCGCCGGTGACGAGATCGATCAGCGCCTCGAGGTTCTCGGGGGCCGGTTCGGGTGCGCCGCCGCCGAACTCCGGGTCTCGGCTACAGCGTAGACACTCGAGGGAGGCCCCGGCGCGCTCGAGCAGGGCGTCAGTCGTGCCGCGGCCGCTGCCGTGCATCGCATCGTAGGCAACCGTTGAGTCCGCGGCCGAGAGGTCGGCGCTGCCGGTAATCTCGTTGACCAGTTCGAGGGCGGCGTCAGCGTGGGGCGTGACGAGATCGACCTCCTCGACGGTGCCGTGTTCGTCCTCCGGGAGCGGATCGGGTTCGGCAAGTCGGTCCGCGATGGCGTCGGTGACGCCGGGTAGGGCCGGTGCGCCGTCCTCCGGGATGAACTTCACGCCGTTGTACTCCGGCGGGTTGTGAGAGGCCGTGATGGCGAGTCCGCCCGCCAGGTCGCGCTCGACGATCGCGTGGGCGACCAGCGGCGTCGGTCGGTCGCGGTCAGGCATGATGACGTCGAAGCCGTTGGCACACAACACGCGAGCTAGTTCCTCAGCGAACCCGCGCGAGGTCTCGCGGGCGTCGTAGCCGACTACGACGGGGGCCTCGAACCCCTCGTCTCGCAGGTACGTCGCGACAGCCTGTCCGACCATCCGCACGCGCGGCGTGGTAAACTCCTCTAACGTCGCCCGCCAGCCGTCGGTGCCGAAGCTGATCGTCTCCATACGCGTGTCTCATCGCCGGGCGCGAAAAAAGCGACGCCGTCACACGGATCCCGAAGCGTACCGGGACGGGGGAGTCGGTTGCCGCGTTACGAACCCACGAGGTGCCCGCAAATCCTCCCGTGCGGCCGAGCAACGATGTTTTCTCGACGGCGGCCATAGGGCCGGTATGTCCGATACACCCTCCGTCGTCGCCGTCAACGGCAGCCTCCGCGAGACGAGTTACACGCGCACGGCGCTTCGATACGCCCTCGAGGCAGCCGCCGACGCCGGTGCGGAGACGGCGCTGCTCGATCTGGGTGAGTACGACCTTCCCGTCTACGATCCCGACCGCGAGGACCCGGAGGCGGCCGAGGAGGCGATGCGGATCGTCCGCGAGGCCGACGCCGTCGCGCTCGGGACGCCAGTCTACCACGGCTCGTACTCGGGGGCGCTAAAGAACTTTCACGACTTCTGTGGCTGGGACGAGTACGAGGATACCACCGTAGGGCTGCTGGCGACCGCCGGCGGCGGGAGCTACGGCTCGACGCTCGATCACCTGCGGATTACGGTTCGCGGCGTCCACGGCTGGGTCCTGCCCCACCAGGTCGGACTTCGGAACGCCTCGAGCAAGTTCGAGGCCGACCCCGACGCCATTGACGGCCGCCGGTTCCGGGATCCGGACCTGCAAGAGCGAGTGGAGAAACTGGGCCGAAACCTCGCCGAGTACGCGTTCATCGAGCCGAGCGTGACGTCTTCGCGGTCCGCTGCGGCCGACGACTGAGTCGGCCTGCGATCGAGTTCCCGTTTCGCCTCCGCCGGGTTACCGCCGCATCCGACTCGAGGAGGTGTTAACGCGCTGTTCGAACAGCCGTTCCCCCGTCTCGTCGCAGGTCACGGCGATCACGTCGTGGGAGCTACAGCAGGATTCGACGACCTCCTCGTCCATGCTGATTTCGCCGCCGGCACCCGGACAGGTCTCGAGGAACATCCGCAGCCCGTTGAGCACCTGCCCTTTCGTCTCGGGCGTCTGTGCGTCCCACTCGGGTGCCCAGTCCGTAAGGACGCGACTGGCACCAACGTCGGCGACCACCGCGGCGCGAGAGGGCCAGCGGCCGGCGATACCGCGGTCGCCGACGAGCACTCGGGCGTCGTCGCGGGACTCGAGTTCGAACGTCTCCGGTTGTGCGTCGAAGTCGAAGGCGTCGATCACGGCCGCCGCGTCGACGCCGGTCTCGTCGACGTTTTCGATGGCTGCGAGCCAGTCGGCCTCGAACTCCTCGGTGAGACAGAGGTCGTCGCGGTCGGAACAGGGCTCGAGAACGTCGTGGTCGAGGAAAAAGGCCTCGAGGTCGAGCGGTTCCGGGTCAGGGTCGGACTCGGTAGTGTCAGTGGTCTCGGTCGCGGTGGCGTCGCCGTCTTCAGCCGTGGTGTCGGCGGCTCCGTCCGTCGGGTCGATCTCGGCATCCTCGGTCGCGGCGTCGGTCCCGTCGATCGAAATATCGGTCGCCTCCCGGGTTTCGACGCCGCCGAAGCCGCTCGCCAGTTCGGGCTCGGTCTCCTTGCCGAACCAGCGCAGGACTTCGGGCGGCAGATACCGCTTCGTCAGCGTCGGCGTGCCGGGAACGAGATAGCCCCGCACGTAGATGAGGCCGATCGAGATGCCGACTGCGGCCAGCCCGCCGAGTTTCGTCTTGCGGGCCACCAGCGATCCAACGACGACGGCGATTGCGAGATTCAGTATCGTACACGGTTCACACCGATTTTCGCCGGTGTACTCCGGCTGTTTGAGGTCGGCGATGTCGATCTCCATGTCGTCTCGACGCAGGGACCGCTGCTGTATTTATTTTTTGGAGAAATCGGGAGGGAATTCTACGCCGGTCGGATCACTCGAGCCCGACGAGTCGCGCCTTCCGCCGGCGGGAGAGCTGTTTGATCTCGTACTCGCGGGACATGGCGGCCGACTTCGAGTCGTAGCGCTCGTGATATCGGAGTTCGACGGGCGTGCGGCCGCGAGTGTACTTCGCGCCCTCGCCGGCGTCGTGTTCGGCGACCCGTCGCTCGAGGTCGGTCGTATACCCGGTGTAGAGCGAGCCGTCGGCGCACTCGAGGACGTAGACGACGTGGTCAGCCATGGCTCAGGGTAGCAGCGTCTCGATAAAAAGCGCGACGAAGTGGGGGCGTGTGGTCGTCAGTCGCGATACTCGAGCGGGGATCAGGTACCGCGAGCGCGGTGTCGCGCGGCTTCCGCGATCCCGGCGTTCGCCGAGCAGCTAATGCACGCGTGGATCTCGCCGTTCTCGTCGGCGAAGACGCGTGCGAAGCGTTCGGACACGTGCGCGTCGCAGTGATCACAGGTGGGCATTGGGCAATGGTCACACCGGTCTCAACCGGTACCCGACAGTATTCGGTGTGCAATAAAAAGCCTTCCCCATACACTGTTTGGCGTTTCGGATACAGGAGAATTTTTTGTCGGTATCAGGGGCTCGAGTTGCGAGCGTCGTCAATGGCCCGGGCGATGAGCGTCGCCTGCGCGCCAGCAACGAAGCCGGCGTCGATGTTGACCACCGAAAGGACGGTACAGGACTGGAGCAACCCCGCGAGCGCGGCCTCGCCCCCGCCGCCGAAGCCGTAGCCGCTCGAGACGGGCACCGCGATCACGGGCGTGTCGACCAACCCGGCGATCACGGTCGGCAGCGCTCCCTCGCGGCCGGCGGCGACGATCAACACGTCGGCGGCCCGAAATCGGTCGACCTGATCGAGGGTGCGATCCAGCGCGGCGACGCCGACGTCCTCGACGCGATCGATCGCCGCCCCCGCGTCGCGCGGCACGAGTTCGGCCTCGTCAGCCACCGGTCCGTCGACAGTGCCAGCCGTGACGATGCCGACCGTCGCGTCGAGCGAGGGCTGGTCGAACTCGGGGGTGAGGACGCGAACAGACGTGCCCCAACGCTCGAGGGTCGCGTTCGGAAAGGAGTCCTCGAGTGCGCTCTCGAGCGCGTCGATCTGTTCGTCGCTGGTGCGGGTCACCAGCGCCCTGTCGGTGGTCTCGAGGGCGGTTTCCGCGAGGGCGACGACCTGGGCGGGCGTCTTCCCCTCGGCGAGGATGGCCTCCGGGATTCCACGGCGCTGTGTGCGGGCCGCGTCGAACCGGCCCGCGTCGTTGGTCGCATAGCCCCTGAGTTCGGCTTCGGCTTCGGACGGGGAGCGGTGGCCGTCGGCGACGGCCTCGAGGAGTTCGCGCATGTGGGGAGGTGGGAGGTGGGTGTACTCGAAGGTGTTGGGTTCTGGTTAACCCAACGTGATGTCCGACCGATCCACATACCTCCCACGCGTGACCCGTCCTGCTGTTCGGCTCTCATACTGATGGCAGCCGGGTCTGCTACTCAGGAAAGAGTAGAAGGCTTCGGTAGGATCTCGAAACACATCCACTGTGAGTGTGAACAATCATTCCAACGGAAGGCTCAACCAAACCCGGTTCGCCGATACTAAGCTATCTCAGTCGAAATTCCAGTCGATACTGAGGATCTGAATCTCGGTATCGCCGTCGATTGCGACGATAGCCCCGGTTCCGTTGTCAGTCAGTTCGTCACCGTCAACGGTCATCAAATCACCAGTGGCCTCCAGTTCGTCCAGTTCGAACTCCTCGTTGGGAACATCTCCCCTAAGGACGAACTCCTCTGCATCACCCATGCTGGTGACGGTAAACGTTATTCTCTCGTCGTTGTTATTCACGTCAACACTCATCGCCGGGTTGACCGGCTCGCTGTCCTGCTCGAGGTCGAACTCCCACTCGACACTCCCTACAAACTGCTCGTCGTTGCCGTCGATTGCGACGATTTTCGCTCTCACTTCACTTCCCGATTCAGGCTCGAGCGTCATCGTATCACCCGTCTCCTGCAATTCGTCTAGCCGGAGTTCCTCGGTACTATCGACTTCGCTTCGGAGAACGAACTCCTCTGCATCACCCATCTCTGTAACCGAGAGTTCGACGACGTTCGACTCGTTGTCGACGGCCGTGTCTACAGTCGGGTCCCCAGAATCGTCTCCATTGTCACCTGTCTCGAGGACGAAAATCCCAACAACGGCTGCAAGGAGAACGACAGCCACGACTGCCACCAAAACCCCGAGAGCAGAAGATACCGCACGGTTCTCGTTGTTGCCGACGGAACGGGAGTTGATTTGCGTTGAGTCCATGTGGTGTCACAGTACTTGAGCAAATGTCGATAGCCAGTGTATTGTAATGATAACGGTTTGGAAAGTAAAGCCATCACACGTCCACGTGGTGGGCGTGCGTGGTGGAACTGCGTCGAACCGTACCTGCGCGGGGAACCATACACCGCGTCGGAGCGATTTTCTCGCTCGAGACCCGCATCGGACGGCCACCGACCCGAGTATTGCTCCCTCGACCGATCGGACTCGAGTCAACTCGATCGACCCGGCAGGTGCCGGGCCGGACCGGCCGCGCGCCCAACCGACGGTAGGGACGCCACAGCGTCCACAGAGCGCGCGCGAGCGATTTCAACCCCGATATCGGCGGCCGAATTCCTGTCGTTTACTCATCAGTCATATACTTTCCGGTGGATTCGACCATCGAAACGGGCGGGTTAACCCCTGCAACCCCCGTATCCCGGGACACAACCAAAACCATTATATGGGGTAACGCGGAATCCGTAAATCGTATGGCAGACCTTATCGTCAAAGCCGCCGTGAAGGAAGCGCTCGATGACAAAAACGTTGCCTCGGACTTCTACGAAGCACTCGACGAGGAAGTCGACGAGCTTCTCGAGGACGCAGCCCGACGTGCCGAAGCAAACGACCGGAAGACGGTCCAGCCCCGCGACCTGTAAGGAACGCCAACCGAGAATCATTTTATCGACGCTACGTCCGTAGCCACTGGTTTCCGCGCAGTTGGCGCGGCCGGTGTATCGAGTGGCTGTTACGACTCGATGTCTGGACGGTGGGTCGTCCGGGCTCGAGTTCGAATCCGAATCGATCGAGTCGCTCACTCGTTTCGGGGATAGAAAACCGGATTGCTAGAGTACAGCCGGTGACGCCGAGCGTGTTGCTCACGCTGCCGGCAGTGATTTCCACGCCCTCCCCAACCGATTTCTCCTCACGGATGCTCTGCACCCGTGAGGATGGTTCGCGGAACCGTTAGTTCCGCGCTAACGCACACTCCCTTCGGTCGTTCGCTCATCCACTGGAAGGCGCTTTCCGTCTTCCAAGCAGTCGCTCGTTTCATCTGCTTACGGACGCTCCGCGCCCGTTCGCACGGTCCGCGGGATCGGTGGTCCCGCGTACTCGCGACTACCTCGCGTACCTTCGAGCCGCGGCTCAACACGCGCCACCGCACGTGGTCTGGCCCGTCCGAAGTGAGAACACCGTCGCTCGAATTTACTGCGAAGGTCGGAGTCAATCGCCCTGCAAACGCGAAAAAGTCGGCTACTGCCGTCGCTCCTCGAGATACTCCTTCGTCCGGCCGAGCATCACGTACTCGGCGGACTGGAGATCGTCGACCGACGCCGAACCCGTGACGAACATCGCCGTACGCAACTCGAGTTCGAGCGTCTCGATCAGGTCGACGACGGCCTCGGTACCCTGTCCCGCGGGGCCGAGAAACGGCTTCGCGAGGCCGCCCGCGCGGGCCCCCAGGGCAATAGCTTTCGCGATGTCGAGTCCGGACCGGACGCCCCCGCTGGCGATCACGCAGTCGTGAACCGACGCGGCCTCGCTGGTACTGACGACGGTCGGCTCGCCCCACGCGCGAAACAGCTTCCCGACGTGTTCCTGTCTGGACGCGCCGACGGCGGCGGCTCGATAGGATTCGATCCCCGACCAGGTCGTCCCGCCCTGTCCGGCGACATCGATCGCCTCGACCCCCGCGTCGGAGAGTCGCTGGGCCGTCTCCCGGGAGATACCGTTACCCGTCTCCTTGACGACGACCGGCACCGAGAGGTCTGCCGCAACCCGTTCGATCGCCTCGAGACAACCCTTGGCGTCGACGTCACCCTCGGGCTGGACGGCCTCCTGGAGGAAGTTCAGGTGGACCGCCATCGCGTCGGCCTCGATCATCTCGACGGCTCGCTCGACGTCTCCCACGTCGTACTCGAGCAACTGCGCCGCGCCGACGTTGCCGTAGAGGAGGGCGTCGGGGGCGACGTCCCGGACGACGGTGTAGGACTCGAGCAGCGCCTCGTCGTCGAGTTCGAGGCCGGCGCGCTGGCTCCCCACGCCCATGGCGATGTTCATCTCCTGGGCCGCCTCGGCGAGTGCGCGGTTGATCTTGGTCGTGTTCGGGTGGCCGCCGGTCATGCTCTCGATGACGATCGGCACGTCGAGTTCGTGGCCGAATAGCGTCGTCGTCGTATCGATCTCGTCGCGGTGGAGCTCCGGCAGCGCCTCGTGGACGAGTTCAACGTCGGCAAAGCCCGCGCCGGACGTCTCCACGTCTTCGTCTTCGATGATTCGAATATGATCGTCTTTCCTGTCGGATGTTTCGGGCATCGGATCGTCTCTACCGGACGCTAGCGTGAGACCATTGAAAAGGTGTCCATCGACGCCAAACGTCCGATGTCTCGGGGGGCTCCTCACCACGTGTCAGTTGCATCCACGGTCGCGTTTTTTCATGCTGGCCGGCGTATGTCGGTGCCACATGCTCCGAACACTCCTGGTCGCCTTCGGCTGCTTCGAGATCCTGAAGCCCCAGCCGGTGATCGACGCCTGCGAACGCATCGGTCTCGAGAACCCCGAGGAGGCCCAGCTCCGTCCGCACGCGCTCTGGGGGGCGCGACTCGAGGGCCTTCTGGTCGTCTGGCTGCTCGTCCGCGGCCGGGAGGGTTCGACGGTGGTCAGCACGCTGCTGGGAATGGCCGGCCTGGTCCTGATCGCCCTCCCACAGCCGGCCGTCGAACTCAGCCAGCGACTGGTCTACGAGAACACGGACGAACTCGAGTTGAAACCCTGGATCGAGCCCGCGGCACGCGCACTCGGCGGGTTCTACCTGCTCGTCGTCGTCCTCTCGAAGCGCAGTAACGAGCCGAACCCGGGGAAGACGGCAGAGACGGCGTGACTCGAGACCGAACACCGACGGTCACGCCAACCGTTTTGCGAGTGGCACACGTACGGAGGATATGCGACGACCGCTCGCTCTGGCGCTGGGACTGTTGCTGAGTATCGCACCGAACCGAATCGTCGACGCCGTCGAACGACTCGCCTTCGAGAACCCCGACGACGGCAGGCTGCGACCGTGGACGCTACAGGCGGGCCGATTCAAGGGAGTCGTCTTCGTCTGGCTGCTCGCCCGCCACCCCGAACACACGTCCATCCTCAAGCGGCCGCTCAGCGTGCTCGGATTGGTGATGATACTGGTACCGCGACAGGCGCTCGCCGTCGGTCTCGACCTCGCCTACGAGAATCCCGGCGAACTCGAGGTGAAGTCCTGGATCCGCCCCGTAACGCGTCTCCTCGGCGGCTGTTTCCTCGTCGTCGGCCTGCGTGCGGTCCGTGCCGCCGGACGGAAAGCCACGGACGCGTCGCCGGCGGACGCCTGATCCTCAGTAGGTCCGTTCCTCGACCCCGTTCTCGCGACCGACGTACGTCACGTCCGCTAACCCAACGAACAGCCCGTGCTCGAGCACCCCCGGAATCTGGGAGAGCGAGCCGGCCAATCCGTCGGGGTCCTGGATCGAGCCAAAGGCGCAGTCGAGCACCAGGTTTCCGTTGTCGGTGACGACCGGTCCGTCCTTCTGGCCGGCCTCGCGAAGCGTCGGCTCACCCCCGAACGCGCGAATTTGGTCGGCGACGACCGTGTGAGCGTCCGGCACCACCTCGACCGGAACGGGTCGCTCGAGTCGTCCCGTGAGCTTCGAGGGGTCGGCGACGACGACGAACCGGTCGGCCGCCGCGTCGACCAATTTTTCGCGCGCGTGTGCGGCGCCACCGCCTTTGATCAGCGCGCCGTCCGCCTCCGCGTCCGAGTCGTCGACCACCTGGTCCGCGCCGTCGATCGCGAGGTCTACGCCGTCAACCGCATCGAGGGTCGTCAACGGAATCCCGACCTCGAGCGCCAGTTGTCGGGACTGAAACGAGGTTGGAATCCCCTGTACAGTGAGGCCGTCGTCGGCGGCCCGACCGATCGCCCTGATCGCGTGGGCGGTCGTCGACCCGGTGCCGAGACCGACGACGAACCCATCTTCGACCTCCTCGGCCGCGCGTTCACCCGCATGGCGTTTCGCCGTCTCGGAACCGCCTGCCGTCTTCATGCCTACTCTCGCGAGGGCCGACGGGAAAAACGTTGCAATCTCGCGGACCGACTCGAGTGCGCTTCGGGTCGGCTGTTCGAAGGAGCCTTAGAGGTCGGCGCGACCGAACTGCCAAAGGCCGATCCCCAACGGAACGAGCGCCCAGACCGCGAGCACGACGAAGCCGAACCAGGGCTCAGCGAGCAGCGGCGGGTTCTCGACGCCGTAGGCGGTGGCCATCGTAAACTGCCCTTCGCCGAAGACGGCGGCGATCGCGGAACCGTAGGCGGCGTCCGGCGACAGCGAGAGGAGGCTCACGTACCAGTCGGGATGTTCCTCCATCCACAGCGAACCCTCGACGAGATAGAGGATCCCCATGGAGATGAAACTCCAGAGGAACCAGAAGAACACGATCAGCCCGAACGCGCCGGCCGCCGCCCGGGTCGTCGACCCGGTCATCGAGGAGAGGCCGACGGCGATACAGACGTAGACGAACCCGAACAGGATCGTCACGACGGTAAACAGGAGGTAGTCGACGATCGAGACCGAGCCGACGAAGACGAACAGCCCGATCAGGCCGACGAGAAAGCCGACGAGGATCGAAACGGCGACGACCGCCGAGCGGCCGAGAATCTTGCCGATCACGACGTCGCGACGGGTATGGGGCAATCCGAGCAGGAACTTCAGGCTCCCGCTCTCTCGCTCGCCGGCGATGGCGGCGTAGCCGATCACCAGCGCGATGATTGGCACGAGGTAGCCCGCGGGCGTCTGTAACGCAAAGACGAGATCCATCGTCGTCTCCGCGCCCTCACCCTCCATCTCCGCGAAGAGATCGCCGGCCCACGAGGCCAGAAACGCGCCGCCGAGCGTAAAGAGCGCGAAGACGGCCGTCAGCACCATCAGCTTGCGCGAGCGAGCCGCGTCGGCGAAGTCCTTCTTCGCGACGGCGAGCGCACTCATTGAGTTACCTCCGTCCGGTTATCGGATGTGTACGCCATAAACAGGTCCTCGAGCGAGGATTCGTCCGTTGCGAAGTCCTCGATCGAGACGCCCTGTTGCTCGATCGTACGGAGAACGCTCGTCTTCGCCCGGTCCTCGCAGGTGACGACGAGCGTCGTGCCGTCTGCCGACACCTCCGAGACGCCGTCGACCGACTCGATGGTCTCGAGCGCCGCCGAGGAGTCCTCGGGTATTCGATCGACCTGCACCCGAAGCCGGGTCTGTTCCGGCATGGAATCGCGAAGGCCGTCGACGGTGTCTTCGGCGACCAGTTCTCTCTCTCGGAGGATGCCGACGCGGTCACAGATCGCCTCGACCTGGCCGAGAATGTGGCTCGAGAAGAAGACGGTCGCGCCGCGGGCGTTCTCCTCACGAATGATTTCGCGCATCTCTCGGGCCCCGTTCGGATCGAGTCCCGTCGAGGGTTCGTCCAGAATCAGCAGGTCGGGTTCGCCGACGAGCGCCGTCGCAAACATGAGTCGCTGGCTCATCCCCTTCGAGTAGCCGCCGGCTTTCTTGTCCGCCGCGTCGGCGATCCCGACCCGCTCGAGCAGGGCGTCCGGGTCGTCGTCCGCCCCCTTCGAGTCGATGGCGAACTCGACGTGTTTGCGGCCGGTCAGCCGGTCGTAGGTCTCGACGCCTTCCGGAAGGATGCCGGTTCGGGTTCGGATCTCGAGCGTGTCCTCGCGAGCGTCGAGACCGAAGACGCTCACCTCGCCCTCGGTCGGACGGATGAAATCGAGGAGCAGATTGATCGTCGTCGATTTGCCCGCGCCGTTCGGGCCGAGGAAGCCGTAAATCTCGCCGCGCTGGACGGTGAGATCGAGACCGTCGAGGGCCGTTTCGGCCCCGTATCGTTTCGTCGCGTTGGAGATATCGATAGCAGTCACGGTATTAATTATACCGATTTTAGCTCAATATACATATAAGTTTTCTCATCTAACAGTTTTGGCCAGTGAGCGGCCGGGCGAGCCACGCTCATCCTCGTCTCGACCGCGATCTTCCTGATCCTCTCGGTCGTCATCGGCTACTGGGTGTACAAGGATGCCTCGAAACGCGACAACAACGAGATCCTGTGGGCGATCGGAACCGCCGGACTGACGTTTTTCACGTTCATCTTCGGGCTCGTGGCGCTCGTCGCCTACTTCATCATCCGCGGCGACGAGACGCCGGACGAGCCGACGGAAGCGGCGGCCGGCGGCGACTGGTAACGACTCGTCGACCGATCCAACACCCACTTCGATTCACATGCCACCAGCCAGCGACGAACTGAGCCGGACGGAGAGACGCGACCTGCTCGAGCGCGCCAACCGACAGAGTGCAACCATCGGCCAACAGCTCCCCGAGACGATCACCGTCGGCGACGACGAACTCCCCCTCGAGGAGTTCGTCATCGAGACGCGAAAGGTCGAGGGCATCCCGGACGACGTCCAGCCGCTGGTCAGGGAGACCGAACGCGAACTGACCGCCGAACGAAAACGGCTCGTCGAGCGACTCGAGTCGGCACCGATCAACCGTGAGGAAGCCGAGAAACTCGTCGAGATGATCGTCGGTATCGACCGCGCGAAGAGCGTCCTCCGGAGCCTGCGTCGAAAGCGGTTCGGTGCCGAAGCAAGCTCGGCCGCACTCGACGATCACGAGCGCTGGCTCGATTTTATGAGTTCGATTCGAGGGTAGTCTCCACCGATTCGTCGGCCCGCGTCTCATCCCGGAATCGCAACCGGCGACTGTCTGGTTCGGCTGTACCTTTTTCGCAGGTGCTGCCGTTTACCACCTATGGCGACATCGGGAACCGGAAACAAACCCGACACAGACGACACCGGCACGGCAGTCTCCCTGGAGAACGTCCGCAAGACCTACCAGCTCGGCGAGCCGGTTCACGCGTTAGACGGCGTTTCCCTCGATATCTCGCAGGGATCCTATACGGCGATTATGGGACCGAGCGGCTCCGGGAAGTCGACGCTGATGAACCTCGTCGGCTGCCTCGACACGCCGACGGAGGGGACAGTCGTCGTCGACGGGGCGGACGTGGCGACGCTCGACGACCGAGAACGGACGACCCTCCGCGGAACGACGGTCGGGTTCGTCTTCCAGACGTTCAACCTCATGCCACGGCTGACCGCCCTCGAGAACGTCGCCCTCCCGCAACTCTTCCAGAACGTCGGCCGCGGGGAGCGTCGCGAACGGGCCCGCGAGTTGCTCGAGCGCGTCGGACTCGCCGATCGGGCCGACCACCTGCCGAACGAACTCTCGGGCGGCCAGCGCCAGCGCGTCGCGCTCGCCCGGGCGCTCGTCAACGACCCCGCCCTCGTCCTCGCCGACGAGCCGACGGGGAACCTGGACACGGACACCGAAGACGACATTCTCGAACTCTTCGCGGAATTCCACGGCAGCGGAACGACAATGATCGTCGTCACCCACGAGCGCCACGTCGCCGAGCGCGCCGAACGCATCGTCCACCTGTTAGACGGGAAGCTCGAGCGGATCGAGGAACTCGGCAGCGCGAACGGTGCCGAACGCGACGACGTGGACGGTGGGGAACGTGAGGGCGGAAATAGTGCGGAACGCGACGGAACGGTCGGAGCGGACGACGGGTCCTCGAGTGCGAACGCTTCCGGCGGGGCGAGTCACTGATGCGACCGACCGAGAGTCTACGGCTGGCCTGGCGATCGATTCGGGGCCACAAACTGCGCTCGGCGCTGACGACGCTCGGCATCGTGATCGGTATCGCGGCCGTGATCGCGTTCGTTACGCTGGGGGCGAGCCTACAGGCGGGTATCATCGGGGATATCAGTCCCGACGACCAGCGCAACAGCTACGGCTGGGCCGCCGACCCCGACACCGAGGGCGGACCGCTCGCCGGCGCGCAACCGGTCTTTAGCCAGGACGACCTCGACGCGCTGGACGACGACGGAGATATCGACGCCGCCTACGGCTATATGCCGTTATCGACGCAAGCACTCGTCTACGAGGGAGAGATATCTCCCCAGAGCGACGCCCTCGTCGCTGCCGGGCCGCCCTACATCAGGGAGAGCACGCTCGAGGATGGCCGCCAGTTCGAGCAGGGCGAGCGCGAGGCCGTCGTCAACCCGGCCGTCGCCGGCCAGTTCGAGGAGGACCTCGAGGTCGGCGACGAGCTAACCATCGCGTTACAGGGCGGCCAGCAGACGACCGTCACCGTCGTCGGGATCACCGACAGCTCGGAAGGACTGAGCCCGTTCGAGGGGTTCGAACCGTCGCCGCGCGTCTACGTCCCGACGGACCCCTTCTACACCGAGGACGCTGCTGGAGCGGTTCCGGGTGGCGGTGGTGAGGGTGGTGACGGGGACGGTGCCGACGAAAACAGTGATGGCGGCGACGATGGGGACGAAAACGGGACCAATGATCCCGACGGGCCCGACGACGCGCTCTTCCTCGCCATCGTCGTCGAGGCCGAATCGGCAGATGAGGCGGACATCGACCGCGCCCAGGAGAGTGCGATCGCCTACCTCGAAAGCGACGAATCCGACGCGAGCGAACTTCTGGGCGACGATCTCGAGATAACGCTGCAGACGAGCGCGGAGTTGCTCCAGCAACTCGAGGACGTTCTCGACCTCTTACAGAACTTCATCGTCGGTATCGCAGCGATCTCGTTGCTGGTGGGATCGATCGGCATCGCGAACATCATGCTCGTCTCGGTGACCGAACGAACTCGCGAGATCGGGATTATGAAAGCCGTGGGGGCCCAGAACCGGGAGATTCTGGGACTGTTCCTCGCCGAGTCGGTGGTCCTCGGCATCGTCGGCGCGATCCTCGGGACGCTGCTCGGTCTCGTCACGGGCTATCTGGGCGCGTGGTATATCGACCTCCCGCTGATCTACCCCTACGAGTACGTCGCGCTCGCCATCGCCGTCGGTGTACTCGTCGGGATCGCCGCCGGGCTGTATCCGGCGTGGCGAGCGGCCCGAACGGACCCGATCGACGCGCTCAGATACGAGTGACAGTGACGCGGAACGCCGGCGAGGGAAGGAACTCAGCGTCGGTCCCGTTCGGTATCGCGGTCGCGCCTCGAGTCACGTGCGTCGCGGCGGTCCATCTCTGGATCGAGTCTCCGTCGCGAATCCGACTGTGATCCGGACGAACGGGTCCGGGCGACTGATTCCGAGCGATCCGACGACAGCCCGATCGCCGCTCGCGTTCGAGCGTGCTGTCTCGGATACTCCTGGGCGAGATACGCCCCAAGATAGCCACCGAGCAAGGAGAGGCCGACGGTGTACAGAAACAGGAACGCCACGGCGGCGAGGACGACGAATGCCACGAGCGCGAACCCCTCGAACGGGACCGCAGCGATCCCCATCCCGAACCCGAGCACCCCAAGTCCGAAGATCGCGAGACCGGCGAGCGGCAGGAACGTGATCGCTCCCGCCAGCGCGCCGACGATCGCTCCGTCGCGGGTGTCCGGTCCCTCGAGAAAGGCCGCGGCAGCACCACCGAGAACGGTCGAGAGCGGAATAAACGAGAGCACGACGCCGACGATGGCACCGATGAGCGCGTTGACGAGCGTCCGGCTGTTGACCATACCGAACGAACGACGGGGACGGAGAAAAATAACGGTGGTCGGACGAATGGGGGGAGTCCCCGTCCGCAACACCGGCCGGCGGGTGAATCAATCGTCGGCCGGTCGCGATCCGGATTCCTCCGGCGACGTCATCGTGGTCTCGGTACCGGATCTAGACGCCGCGTCCTCGCCCGGTGGCTCCTCGAGGTCGGCTTCGACGATCTCGGAGAAGGTCGCGTCCCCGTTGACTTCGTCGGCAAGCAGGTCGACGGCTTCGACGAAAACCGCGACGATCAGCGGTCCGACGACGATCCCGATCGGCCCGAGCGTAAAAAGCCCGCCGGTGAAGCCGACGAAGTAGAGGCTGCCGGGAAGCCCGGCGGAGCGGTGGGCGAGGCGCGGCCGGATGCCAATATCGGGGAACCAGGCAACGAGGGTGATGCCGAGAACGCCGACGAGTACAGCCGCGGTGAGTTCGCCCGCCGCGACGTGATAGAGCGCGATCGGTGCGATGAGCAGGCTCGGCCCGATAATCGGGACGAACTGGAGGATCGCGGCGATGATCGCGAGCGTAAAGGCCGCCTCGTAGCCCAGCAGCGAGAACAGCGGGTAGCCGATGAGCAGCGTGGCGAGGGATGTCGCGAGCTGCAGGACGTAGATCGCGTACAGCGTCTCGCGCGTGCGTTCGGCAAGCGCGTAGATAATATCTCGATACTCGTGTGGAACCGGAGCGATGGCCGCCCGGCCGGCCGCATCACCCTTGAGCACGAGCGCGAACAGCAGGATAACGAACAGCGCGAACTTGATCGCGAGCACCGGCAGTGCCGAGGCGAAGGAGACGGCGGCCCCGCTCAAGAAGTCGAGTGCGACGGACTGTACTTCGGCGACCTCGACCGTGTACGCCATGCCGAGCGCCTCGATCGGGACTTCCTGTGGAATCCCCTCGATCACACCGATCACCTGATCGATCCGGAAATAGAGCGTGACGGCGATCGGTGCGAACACTGCAACGGCGCTGACAAAGCCGATCAGCGTCGCCCCGACGGCCGCCAGCCACTCCGAGAGTCCGCGTCTGACCAGCCAGGCCTGTACCGGCATCAGCACGTACGCCACCGTCAGTGCGAAAAGAATCGTCCCGAGAACCTCGAGTAAGATCGCACCCGTGACGAGTCCGAGTAGCGCGACGATACCGGCGAGCACGTACCGGCGGTTTCTGGGTGCAGTGGCGTTCGATGTCACAGCTATGGCTTACACTGCGGGAGCAAAACCTTTCGGATCGGGAGAAATTCCGAAAACATGTACGATCAATTAGACGTTGGGAACGAGACTTACGTCTTCACGACGTACCCCCACCGAATGAAACGGCGGACGGTCGTGCGGACCATCGGCGTCGGAACGGGGACAGCCGTCGGTCTCGCCGGCTGTCTAACCCGCAACGGCGACGATGACCCGCCGAACGGCGACGAAGACGGCGATCCCGAACCCGACGAACCCGATTACGAGGGCACCCTCCGGATCGCCACCTACGGCTCGATGGTTACGGGCCAGAACCCGGCCGGGCCGTGGCTCGAGGAAACGTTCGTCGAGGAGTATCCCGACGCTGAACTCGAGTGGGTCGTCCCGAACACGGGTCTCCAGCACTACATCCGGCGGGGCGAGTACGACGCCGATATCGACGTCGACGTGCTCTTCGGGTTCACCGTTGGCGACCTAGCACGGATCGATGACCGGATCGGCGACGGAGGCCTTCTCCGTGAACTCAATCTCGAGCGAATCGACGGCCACGAACGAATCCGGGACGACCTCGCACTCGGAGATCCGCACAATCGTTCGCTGACCTACGATACGGGCTACGTCAGCCTCGTCTACGACGAAACCGAAGTCGGGCCAGTCGACGGGTTCGACGACCTGCTCGGGTCGGCCTACGAGAACGACCTGCTGGCCCAACATCCCGTCACCTCGAATCCAGGGCAGGCGTTCCTGCTGTGGACGATCCAGTCGGCCGACGCGGAGACCGCCTTCGAGTACTGGGAGGAACTCCTCGCGAACGGCGTTCAGGTTCACGACTCCTGGAGCGACGCCTACTACGGTGCGTACCTCGAGGCCGAGCGGCCAATGGTCGTCTCCTACTCGACCGATCCGCTATTCGCGGCCACGGAAAGCTACGAGCCCGAACGCCACCGTGTCGCGTTCCCGAACGACGAAGGGTACGCCGTTCCCGAGGGGGTGGGAATTTTCGAAACGAGCGAGGAGCCCGATCTGGCCTACGCGTTTCTCGAACATGTACTCTCGCCAGAGATACAGCTGGAACTCGCCCGGCGGAACGTCCAGTTTCCGGCCGTCGAAGATGTCACCCTCCCACCGGAGTTCGGCGAAGCCGCCCGTCAACCCACTGAGTCGGTGACGACGAGTTACACCGAACTTCGGGGCCACTTCGACCAGTGGCTCGATGACTGGACGGAACGGTTCGGGGACCGCTTCGAGGACCAGTAGCGACCCTGTCGCCCCTTCACAATCGTTCCCTCGGACTGGGAACTGGCACATTCACTAAAGTACGATAGCGACGGAGTGGACGACATCCGAGCGGTGTTCGACCACCGAACCAACGACCGATCGGTGGCTCGAACGAGGGACTCAGCGATCGACCATGGACGAATACACACTCCTCATCGCCGGCGCGAACACCGCGACGTTGCTCACCGGTGGCGCCGTTGCAGCGCTCGCGTACCGTGCGTTTCGACGAACGGGCTCCGCCGCACTACGTGCGGTCGCGCTCGGCTTCAGCTTCATCGTCGCCGGCTCGGTTGGCGGCGCCATCGCCCACCTCGTCGGCGGCAACGTGGCGCTCGGCGTGACGATCCAGAGTGCGTTCACTGCGGGTGGGTTCGCAATCCTGCTGTACTCGCTGTACGCCGAGACGTCCGTGACGAGGACGGTAACAATCCACCAATCCGACTGACGGCAACCCGCGAATAGCTACTCGAGTCGGTCCCGAAACCGCTCGAGTCCCATCCCGAGCATATCCGGGCTGACGGGCTGGAACTCGCCGTCGTCGGGCAGATACGGCCGAACGGAATCCCAGCTATCGCGAGCGTAGCGCTCGTCGAGGAGGACACGAACGCCGACGTCCTCGGGACTGCGAATGACGCGGCCGATCGCCTGTCGAGCCTTCCTGACGGCCGGGATCGTCAGCGCGTACGTAAAGCCGTCCCCGAACTCGTCGTCGTAGGCCCGGCGAACCGCCTTCGTGCGCGGACTCGAGGTGTTGACGATGGGAACGCCACAGACGACGGCCGCGGAGAGGCGGTCGCCGCTGTAGTCGACGCCCTCGGTCAAGGTGCCTCGGAGACTCGTAACGAGGACCTTCCCTCCACCGTCGAAGAACTCGTTTTTGAGCGACTGAGTGGTTTCGTCGTCGCTCGCCGCGTCTAACAGGACAGGTTTTCCGAGACGGTCCTCGAGTTCGCTCGCGATCCAGTCGGCCTCGGCGTAGCTTGGCATGCCGACGAGAACGTTGCCGGACAGGCGGGCGACCTTCGTGACTGCGTCGACGTACTGCCGGCGGGTGGGGTTGTCGTCCCCCGGCCGGCCGCGGTTGTCGTAGGTGTACTTCGATGCGGCGACCGCGAAGCTCTCCCGGTTTTCGGCGGGAAAGTGCAGTCCGTAGCGCCGTTCGACGACGGGGCGCTCCTCCTCCCGCTCGAGGTAGTCCAGTCCCGTCACTTCGGTGAACGCGTCCATCGGCTCCAGCGTCGCGCTCATGAGGATGCCGCCGCCGAAGGCAGCGAGTCGGTCGCCGATGGCGTCGCTGGGCACGCAGTTGTGCAGGGCGAGTCTGGCGTTGTAGGCTCGCCGCCAGGAGTCGGCGGGTTCGGTGTCGTCCCAGGTGCGCTCGAGTTCGATCTCCCGGAAGTAGTCGGTGTGATTACAGCGGTACCACTCGCCGAGGACACGGCCGACGGCAGGGGCCGCGCGGGTTCGATCCTCGTCTTCGGCCTCGTTCAGGATTCGCTCGACGACGGCCCCGACGGAGTCGGCTCGAACCCAGTCGGCGTCGCCGTAGCCGGCGTCTCTCGCCCACTCGGTCAGCTCGTCCTCGGCCGGTTCAGCGGGGTCGCGAAGCGGAATTTCCTCGTCGTGGAGGTCGTGGGGATCCGACTCCCACCCCCTGTGGTTCCGGTCGAGATAGGCCGTCACTCGACGGTCGAGTTCGCTCCGGAGGTCCCGGACGAACTCGAGGGTGCGATTCAGTTCCTCGAAGGTGACGTCGCTATCTTCGAGTTCGGCCCGCACGAGGTCGGCGTCGGCGGTTTTCGAGCCACCCTGTGCGTTTCGCCCCTCGCGTTCGAATTTGATCGGCTGGATCACACGCGAGAGTTCGGTTTCGGCGTCGCGCAGGAACGTATCGCTGATGCCGTCGCTGACGAGATCGCGCACGCGCGGCTCCAGCATGTGGGCCTCGTCACAGACGACAAACGTCGAGTCGTCGAGCAGCGCGCCGGTAAAGGAGCCAGTCGTACGGGGGTCGAACGCGTGGTAGTAGTTTCCGAGAACGACTTCGGCATGGCCCAGTACGGCTCCCATCACCGAGTGGGGACAGGTGCCGTGGGCGACCGACCGCGCGACGAGGTCCTCGGGCGTGATCATCCCCGCCTCGGTGAAATCGTAGGGGACGGCTTCGACCGCGTCGCCGTCGCTGCCTTCCTCGGGGAGGTCCTCGAGGTACTGCGCGTAGAACGGACAGTACTCGGTTTCGGCGCCGACAGGACCGCCCTCGCCATACTCGGGGAGGTCGGGTGCATACGGCGTCGGTTCGCCGGCCGTCTCGAGGAAACGGCTGCTGGTCCCACCCTGACTGCCGCTATCGGCTAACCCGATCTGCTGGCTGCGGGCGCGTGCCGCGAGGTTCTGGGCGGTCGTTTCGCCGGCCTCGCCGGTGAGGTCCCGGGTTCGGTCCCGCAAGGTCTCACAGCGATCGTAGACGTTGCCATCGTCGATCCCCGCCGCACCCTCGCGGTTGTACGGACAAACATCGGCCTTTCCGACCAGTGTGAGTCCCGAAATCGGGTTCCAGTCGGCGGGCAGGTTCTCGTTGATCGTCTCGAGATCGGCTTCGAACTGGCGCAGTTGCTGTTTGACGCTCGTGAGAACGAAGACGCGCTCGTAGTCGCTGTCGGGATCGCGAACCAGGTCGATCCCGGCGGTGAGCGCGATCATCGTCTTCCCCGTACCACAGGCTCCCTCGATGACGGTGTAGCCGTCGTCTCGAGCGGTGTCGATGGTGGTCTCGATACCGTCGACCTGCTCGTCGTAGGGCTGTCTGTGGCCGAAGATCGATCGCCAGTCCGTCATGCTTTCCGTACTCCGCAGCGGTCGTGCATATCCTTGACGGACTGTGGCCGCGCCATTACTGATAAACTCCAGGACAGTCCGGCGGCCGGACGTTGCCAGCGTGCTTCTTTAAGTGTCCGAGACCCTAGTATCACCTATGAAAGTCCCCCGCTCCCTCAAGAACGTCGACCGAGACGACATTGTCGTCCGTACCTTCGAGTACGACGACGGCAGCGTTATTGCGGTCGATTTCGGCAACGCGGCCGCGGATATCTCGATGGATATCTTCGGCTCGACGGCCATCATCGTCGCCGACGGCGAGCAGTACGAGTTCGAACTGCCGCCGGAAGCCAGCGACGTCTCGGCACAGAACGGCATCTTGACAATCAAAGAATAACGGTCCGGTTCCAACTGCCGACGGCGACCGACGCGCAACGCGATCCGTTCGACGCCGCTCAGTTTTTTCGCCTGTCCGAAACCCGAACCGGATTCGACGGCTCGCGACGGGCGGGCGGAAACGCAACGCCTTCCCCGTTCGGTCGACTACGCTCGCTATGAGCGACGCTATCGACATCGAGCGCTGGCGCGAGGAACTCGAGTCGAAACGGACCGAAAAAGACGACTTCTTCGCAGAGCACCCCCAGTCCCCGATTCCACCCGAGGAGCGCGACGGGTTCGACGGGCTGGAGTACTTCGACCCGGACCCGACCTACCGCGTGACCGCCACCGTCGAGCGCCACGACGATCCCGAAGTGGTCCTGATGGACACGACCGCTGGCCGGGAGATGCGGTATCTTCGCGTGGCGACCCTCGATTTCGAACTAAATCGGGACGACGAAGATCTCGCGGACGGCAGCTACGAACTCGCGGCCTACCAACTCGAGAGTCCGAACGAGGAGCCGCTTTTCGTCCCGTTCCGGGACAAAACGACCGGCCAGCAGAGCTACGACGGCGGCCGGTACATGGAACTGGCGCCGGATCGGGACCTCGATTCGGGCGACGAACTCGTCGTCGACTTCAACCTCGCGTACACGCCGTTCTGTGCCTACAGCGAGACGTTCGACTGTCCGCTCCCGCCGGAAGAAAACTGGCTCGAGATCACGATTCCCGCAGGCGAACGGTTCGAGTAGCCAAACGAGTTCGGATCGGTGACGGGGGTGAGGGGTGGGTGGCTTCGAGTCGAGCTACAGCCGCAAAATCGCCCGACAAGGGTGCGACTCGAGTCGAAGCGAGGTGGTTGTGAGACGGCAGGGTCGTCGAGTGGAAACCGGGCGTCTGCGAAAATCAGGGTGCGACACCGACCGTCAGCAGGGTTCCGAACTCGCGGTAGCGTTCGACCATCGCCTCGCGGCGCTCCCAGTTGTCGGTCGGGAACTCGTCGGCATCCGGAATCGTCGTCTCGCGGTCGGGAACGTTGTCCTGTTCGGCAACGTAGAGACCCGCCTCGCGGAAGGCCTCGCGGTACTCTCGGCGATTCCAGCGGGTCATTTCGATCGAGATCCGCTCCTGCCACTCGTGGGAGTGGACGTTTTCCTCGTAGTAGTTGACCGCACAGTAGAACGTGCCACCGGGACGGAGGATTCGGGCGATTTCCTCTAAGGTGTGGTGTGGATCGGCGGCGTAGTAGAACGCCTCCATGCTCCAGACGTGGTCGACCGAGTCGTCGGCCAACGGAAGCGAATCGAAGTCGCCAACTAAAAAGCCGACCTGCGGGTCGTCGGTGTAGCTCGCCGCGTTGTGCGCCATCTCGGGCGAGCCGTCGAGTCCGTAGACGCGGCCCGCGTCGTTGGTATCCCGCAATGCACGGCCCGCGTAGCCGCTGCCACAGCCGAGATCGAGCACGGTGTCGCCCGACTCGACCGGCATGCGTGCAAGCGCGTGCTTCGCGGTGTGCCAGTGGCGATCTTCCATCCCTCGGTCGCGGCCGCTCGCCGCCCAGTCGTCGAACTCTTCGCGTACGCTCATACGCACAACGTGGCGCTCGGGTGCCAAAATGCGTTCGACTCGAGCCACGCGACGGCTCAGCTCACGAACGGAGGAATCATCGACAGACTCTTTAGGTAGGCCTAAAAAAGTGTGAACGGAGAGGTTTAGGTTGGCCGAAACTCCGTGGGCATCGGACGAAGGCCGAAAAACAGCTCCCGCTAGCACATTTTTTCGTGCAGAATCTCCAGAATAATCGGAAGCTATATGTGTTTTAGGCCGACCTAAAACTAGATATGCAACAGCACAACGGCACGCCAACGCACCGAACCGCAATGGACCGACGACGATTCCTCGCGACGGCAAGCGTCTCTGCAGCCGGCATCGCGGGACTTGCGGGCTGTCTCGGCAACGATTTCGACGATACACCCCTCGTCGAGACCGATCCGATGGAAGAACCGCTCGGCTCGTCGGTTGCCAGCTGGGACGACCTCGGCGATCTCGAGGGGGAGATCACCATCTACTCCGGTCGAACTCCCGATCAGATCTCCGCAGTGTTCGAGGCGCTCGAGGAGGAGTACGACGATTTCACCGTCAGCGTTGATTGGGACGATAATGACACCCAGGTCAACCAGATTCTCGAAGAAGAAACGCATCCAGCAGACCTGATGTACTCGCAGGACCCGGGTGCACTGAACGAACTCTACAACAACGACGTGCTTCAGGAACTCCCGGAGGACATCCTCGAGGCAGTCCCCAGCAGCTACCAGCACAACGAGGGGTACTGGACCGGCATTACTGGCCGAACACGCTCGATTCAGTACAACGAGGACCGGTTAGACGAAACGGAGTTCGACGACTGGGAGGACCTGCCGACGGACATCATGGAGTACGCGACTGACGAGCGCTTCGAGGGAATCATCTCAACGCGACCCAACTCCGGGACGTTCCGCGGATTCATTCAGGCGATGGTAGAACTCGAGGGCGAGGAGGAAACACGCGAGTGGGTTCGAGCGATGGCCGAAGAGCAGGACGCACAGGTCTTCGAAGGCGGTTCCGATCAGGCCAACGCCGTCAATCAGGGCGGCGACGACGATCCGATCGTCGGACTCGGCAACAGCTACTACGCCGCACGAATCCTCGACGAGGACGACGACGCACCGATCAGAACGACATTCACGGAGAACGACGCCGGCTGTCTGTTCAGCGTCGCCGGTGTGGGCGTCCTGAACGAAGTCAACGACGCCGAACTCGTCGCCGAGTTCGTCCGTCACCTGCTGGCCGAGGAGGGACAGGAACTCATGATGGAGGACAACGGCGAGTATCCTGTCATCGAAGGCGTCGAGTACGTCGGCCAACTCCCCAACCTCGAGGACATCAATCCACCGGAGTTCGATCTCAGTGGGTTCGACATGGATCTCCAGGAAGCAGGGGATCTCATCGACGAAGAAGGATTGGGCGTTTAAAACGGCGGACAATCGCCGTACGACAATACCGAAACGGTCTCGCGTTCCCGACTACCCACCGCACCCGACGTATCCGTTCGGGTAGGAGCGTTTGCTCGCGGTGGTCCTCCAATCGCAGTAGATCCCGATACGTGAACTGTCTCGGTCTGCTCCGTCTGTAGGCTCCGCTGGACCGGTTCGGAGGATTTAGGTGAACCTAACTCCAAGCGACTGATCAGATTCGCGATTCCGCCGGTCGAGTCGAGCATCTATAATGAAATCACTCACGAACTATCTCGATCTCTCACGGCAGCTCGCGGTGATTCGCAAACGGGTCCTCGAGACGGATCGCTCGAGCGCCGCCCTGGCGATTTCGAGTGCCATCGTCGCCCTGCTGGTCATCTCACCGATGCTGTGGCTGCTCCTGCGAGCGACGGAAGTCGAACCGTCGCGTGCGTACAGCCTCATTGTCTCCGGTCGCACGGCGTGGGTTACGATCAACAGCATCGTCTTGATGGCCCTCGTCACGCTGTTTTCGATCGTTCTCGGCGTCCCGCTCGCCGTCCTGACGACGCGGACCGATCTCCCCTACCCGCGGTTCTGGACCGTCGTCGCCGCGCTCCCGCTCGTGATCCCGAGTTACATCGGCGCGATCGCGTTCGTCGGGATGTTCGGCTCGGGCGGCGAAGTCGACACGCTCTTCGGAACGACGCTTCCCGCCGTCGACGGCCTCTCCGGGGCGATCTTCATCATCACTCTCTACACGTATCCGTACGTGTTTCTCACGGCTCGAGCGGCGTTGCTCTCGATGGACAGTTCGATCGTCGACGCCGCGCGCACGTTGAACGCCGGTCCGCTGGAAGCGTTCCGACGAGTCACGTTTCCACAGATCAGGCCCGGAATCGCCGCCGGGGCATTGCTCGCCGGTCTCTACGCAATCTCGGACTTCGGAACACCGGCGTTCATGGGCGCGAACGTCTTCACGAGCCGGATCTACTGGGAAACCACCGGCTTCGGACGCGAGTACGCCGCGTTGCTCGCACTGCAGTTAGTCGCGATCGTCGCCATCGTCCTCGTCATCGAAGCGGGCATCGGACGCGACGAAGACACCACGGGTGGCGGCGGAGAAGGCAGTACGATTCGACTCGGCTACTGGAAGTGGCCCGCGATGGGGTTCGTCTCGCTACTCGGGGCACTCACGCTCGTCGTCCCCGTCGCGATCTTTACGCGGTGGCTGCTCTACAGCGAAGGGGACCGGATCCCGGCCTACGAGTTCCAGTGGGAGTTCGCGTACAACTCGGTCCATCTCGCACTCCTCGCGGCACTGGTCGCGTGCGCGTTCGCCCTGCCGGTCGCGTACTACTCCGGGCGGTCGAACTCCCTCGTGTCGCGGATCCTCGAGCGGGCGACCTACGTCGGCTTCGCCGTTCCGGGCGTCGTCATCGGACTCGCACTCGTGTTTATGGGCAACAGACTCGTCCCATCGCTGTACAGACAGGGCATCTGGCTGCTCGTCTTCGCTTACGTCGTTCGGTTCCTCCCGCAGGTTGTCGGCACCGTTCGGTCGTCCGTGCTGCAGGTCGACGACAAGACGATCGAGGCCGCCCGGACGCTCAACGCCGGCCCGCTCGAGGCGTTCCGGCGCGTGACGTTGCCGCTGATCATGCCCGGCGTAATCGCCGGCGGCGTCCTCGTGTTCCTGACGACGATGAAAGAGCTCCCGGTCACGCTGATGCTCAGACCGATCGGCATGGAGACGCTCGTCAGCATCATCTGGAACGCACAGGACGCCATCGCCTACCGGTACGCGGCGATCCCGTCGCTCCTGCTCATCTTCATCTCCGGACTCTCGATGCTGATATTGCTCCGACAGGAAGGGAACAACGTCGGCTAAGGACGGATCGGTCCGTTCGCGTGTTGGGTGTCTCATGACATCCGCACAATTAAGTCGGTGCCCGAAGTTATTCACGTCAATATGGACTATTCGCTTGCAATCGACGGGACGCCGGAGACGATATCAGGTGGGACGGGCGTACTCCTCCTCCACCCGAGCACGGGCGAAACGGACCGCATCGACACCGACTTCCTGAAAACCGACACCGACAATTTCCTCGTCATCTCCACTCGAACCACTGCCCGTGAGGTCAAACAGAAACTCGAGTACTACGATGTCAACGAGGAGCGAGCCGAGATTCTCGACACGCTGAGCATCGAACGCGGCTACTCCCGTCGCTCTTCCGACAACGTACACTACGTCGCCGCCCCCGACGACGTCGACGGCATCGTCGAACACATCGATGGCTTCCTCGAGGCCCACGACGGGAAGCTCCGCCTCAGTTTCGACTCCGTCACCGAACTCGCCTACTACGCCGGCGACGACGCCGCACTCGACGCCGTCGAGCGGATCCTGGAACTGCTCGAGAAACACGACGCCATCGGTCTCTTCCACGTCTCGGAGGAACCCCACGACGTCTCCCTCGTCGACGACTTCCGCGCCCTGTTCGACGGCACCATCGATCTGGACGAGGACGGCAGCATCGAGAGCGAGTTCTAACTACTGGCCCCGGTTTTCGCTGCGAGTCAGTTGTGGATAGTGACGTCTCGAGTTCCCAACTCGTTTTTCCACAGTGACGCGCGCTGGCGGCGAGACACGACCGGAGAGAGTGTCTCGAGATGCGAACGGCGAAGCCGTGAGCAGACGCACTCGAGCGTTGCGAGGGGGCGTCAGCGAAAGTGCGCGAGGTCTTCGTGAGTGGAACGAACGAAGTCGTTCGAGACGGCGAAGCCGTCTCGTGATGAGAAAAATCTCCGATTTTTCAGCAGCTCGTCAGAGCTTGCTCTGACGGGGGATGAGCGAACGACCGTAGGGAGTAAGCGTAGCGCGGAACCAACGGTTCCGCGGACCGTGCGAATAGTGCGAGACCGCAGGTCTCGCATACCGTGCGAACGGCGGCAGCGCCGCCGTGAGCAGACGGGCGCGAAGCGCCCGTGAGCAGAAATCGGCTGGGGAGGACGTGGAACTCATCGCTGCCTTTCGAGCAGTTACACATCGGTTCCCGTCAAATTCGAAACGAAAACCGTCAGATTCGAAGCGAAAAGTACGTTATTCGGCGAGCGAGTCGAACGTCTTCTCGGCCCATTTGACTGCGTACCCTGGACCGTGATCCCGGTACGCGCTGGTGTCAAGCGCAGCGAAGGGGGCCGGCAACTCGAGTCCGTGTTTGATCGCGGCACAGGCCAACTCCGTCGCGTCGGCGAAGTCGGTCTCCCCGCGAGCGACGGCGCGAGAGATACCGGAGACGCGGTCCTCGAGTCGATCGCCGGCATCCTGCCAGGCGTCGAAGAGCTCGGGGTGATCGTCGGTCCAGTCCGCGAATACCTCGCGGGTCTGCAGTCCGACCCAGCCGTCGAACAGTGCCGCAGCAACCTGATAGGTGTCGTTCGGATCGAGATCGGTCGCCGCGTCGAGTGCGAGATACTCATCCTCGAAGAACCCGAGGAAGTGCTCGGGGACCTCACAGTCCAGTTCGACGAGCGCTTCGGCGATCAGGAAATCGACGAACGCCTCCGGAGAGCCCTCGACGCGAGCCTTCACGAGTACGATCGGTGGCTCGGTCTGGCGGGTCCAGACGACGCTGCCGTCGCCGGGCATCCCGATGGTGAGGTCCGACCCCGCATAGCGCGCGAGCAGCGTCGGGGCGTCCGCAGGGAGCCAGTCGGCCGGATAGCTCGCGGGCTCGAGCCTGTCGACGACGAGGCCGAGGTCCTCTGCCCGCGCAGGGTCCAGCGTCTCGAAATCGCGTGCACAGTCGAGTACCTGTACGTCGGGCGCGTACTCGTTGCGAACAGCTTCGACCGGACTCGAGAGATCGCGAGCCTCGAACATTACGCGAGGACGGTCTGGAAGATGACCAGCAGCGACAGCAGTGCTGCGACGGCGATCGTGGTGAGAACGACCTTGGTGGGAGTGCTCATACACGAATACAGTCAGCCGTCTCGCTTAAATCCATCTTTCTCGCCCAATACAGCGAGCGACTCGCCGGCGAGTTCCACCGCTCGAGCTGCGAACGGATCGTCGCACGTCGCGACCTCGAGCCCACGACGGGAACGCGTCCAAACCGGAACAACGGCAGAAAACCAGTAGTTCGCCTGGAACGCGCATATCCCATTATTATCCATGAGAGTCTTGGATGACGGGGTTTGCAGTCGAAGCAATGGGGGTCGGATAACGGACCAGAACCGATCAATCGGCGAACCCCCCGCCAGACCTACGGAGTCGGGGCCGCCGGCAAACCGTCGTCCGAGCGCTACGAGTCGTCCTCCGAACGCTACGAGTCGTCCTCCGAACGCTACGAGTCGTCCTCCGAACGCCAGGAGTCCGGCACGTCGATGACGTACCGGCCGTCTTCTTGCAGCGAGATGATGTACTCCTCGCGGTTGTAAAGCTCCATCAGGTTGAGTTCGTACTGCCCCGGGCTAACGATTTTGATGCTTTCGAACTGCTCGTTGAGCTCCGCGCGAAGCTCCTCGATCGACGGCTGGGAACCCGACGGTTCGCTGACGACGCGGCCGTGATCCGGCGGCTGCTCACCGGTACCGTCTGCGGGATCGGGTGATCCAGACGGTCCAGCGGCCCCCGTTTCCGGTCCAGCGGCACGATCGGTGTCGCCGGGCAGGTCGTCCGTCGACACGACCTCGCTTCGGGCGTCAGCCTGTGCCGTGTTCTCGCTCTCCGCGAGCGTCGGTCCGTCCGTCAGCGTCCCGTCATCCTCGAGGGATCCCCCGTCGTCGATCGAATCTGCGGGGGGAGACCCAGAGCCGGCCGCAGCGTTGTCCCCCTGAATTCCACTGGAACCGTCGCTCGGGGGTGTCGAACGATCTTCGGGCCGTCGAGCGGTCTCCGGCCACTCGGCGAACTCGCCCGGTTCGGAACGCTCGTCAGGGTCGGCCGACTCGTCGCTGTCGGGCCACGATTGAGTTGTCTGTTGGGAGTCCGTCTGTTGGGCCCGGTTTGCATCGGCCGATCCGGACTGAGTTCCGGCCGCCGGTGTGGAGTGATCGTCGACGGTCGACGATCCGGAGCGATTCGCCGCTGTCGGTTGCGGCGACTCCGTCTCAGTACTCGAATCGTCCGATTCCGACGACATCCACCCACGAACGGTTTCTGCGGCGCGTCCGACGGTTCCAGACGTGTCGGGTTCCGCTGCCGTGTCGGGTGACGCTGCAGTTCCCGCGTCCGAATCGGCCGCGTTCCCCGCAGTTGACCCGGACGACCCGCTCGTTGCCCGACCGGACGGGGCGAACTGGAACTTGTTCCCGCCGCAGTCGGGACAGCCCGACAGCATCTCCTTGGAGCCGTCGGGAAACGTGCGACCGCAGTTCGTACATTCGTGTGGCATTATTCGTGTGACATCAGTCTCGAGAGACGAGCGCACTGATGAGCGTTTCGTCCTTGTGAAGCGTCTCGATCTGGTTCGCTGGTCCGATGACTGTCAGTTTGGCCGTCGATTCGTCGCCGCCCATGATCCGGCCGAGCAGCGAGGAGTCGCGCGTCGTGGATTTCGGATAGGTCTCGATCTCGATCCCGTTGAACTCGTCGGGGCTGATCTCGGACATCGTCACCTCGATGAGTTTGCTCTCCTCGTCGGGCGTCAGTCCCTCCTCTAAGATGACGATGTTGCCGTCATGGACGCCGTCCAAGATCATCCGGATCTTCTCCATCGTCGCCATGTTCTCCATGCGCTCGCCGCTGATCAGGTCGATCTGGACACCATTGGGAGCGTCCGGGTCGTCCGCGTTAGTTGCTTTTGGCATCCTCGTTCACCCGAAGTACTCCGCGATGTTTTCGTACACTTCGTCCATATTCTCGCCCTCCTTGGCCGACAGTGGGACGGTCTTGTGCTGTGGGAACGCATCCTCGATCCGCTTGACGCTCGAGTCGTCGAGGTCGATCTTGTTCGCGAAGATAAGAACCGGGAGATCTCGAGATTCGATGATACCGATCAGCATCGTGTTGACCTGCGTGATCGGATCTTCGGCGCTGTCGAGTACGTAGATGACGCCGTCGACATCCTCGCGCAGCCAGTGCATCGCTTCCGCGACGCCTTCGGTTGCCTCGCGGGAGCGACGGATCGCGTCGTCCTCTTCCATCTCGTCGGTGAACTCCTCGTAGTCAACCTTGGTCGTGACACCAGGTGTGTCGACGATGTCGATGGTCACCGACTTGCCGTTGCGTTCGATTTCGACGCCTTCCTTCCGGCGCGCGCGCCGCGTTTCGTGTGGAATGTGACTCTCCGCGCCGATGGCGTCACCGGTCCAGTCACGAGCGATACGATTGGCAAGCGTTGTCTTTCCTGCGTTCGGCGGACCGTAGATGCCGATTCGTTTGGGTTCCTGTTCCGAAAACAGGCGGTCCGTAACCCGAGAGATACTATCTTTGAGTTCTGTGAACAGTCCCATCAGTGGGGCCCTCCAGCACCGCGGGGTGCAGTTGCGCGTACTACAAACTGAATTCACTTAAGCCTACGTCAGACGTGTATACAATTCAACGCGACAAATAGTCTGCTCCAGCCGGTAAGAGAAATCCGGTTGGGCGACGTACCGTTCCGCGTCGGTTTTACTCGTGTACGTGCTCGTCGACGTCTTTGATGGCTTGAGTAGCCGACGTCTTTGATGACTTTTTCAGTACCGCGTGTGCATGCGCGAGCACGAATGTTCAGTCGTTACGAGTCCGGGTACAACGGTCAACGGTTGCCAGTCCGGGTACGCTCGACAGCAATTCGACTCAGGACGAGTGTTGTCGAGCGGTGTGCGCATCCGATCGGTGGTGAGAATCCTTTCCGTTGACGACGACTCGAGTCATCTGTGCGAGAGTCTCACAAAATAGAGTGGAAACGTCACAGTGGCAACGATACCATGTGGAGCAATGATATCATGTGAACGAGCGACAGGATCCGATGATAGAGTATGGTGAATGGCACCAATAGACGAAGTCATCAAGACACCCCCACCCCTTCGTTTCGACTGGAGAGTGTCGAGGGAGGGGATGGGAGATCGGACGAAATCGATCCCAATCTCGCCGATAGATGACGAGATTGCCTCGAGACCGGAGCGAGAAGGATTCAGCAGCGGGAATTCGACAAAAGGGAGTAGTCTAGTAACTCAAGGCGGTGAGAGAGACGATTCTAGTAGGGACTAGTAACTATAACCACTTTATCTAGTAAAAAATGCGCTTTGCTAGTGCTACGGACCGTGTTTCTCACCTACTAACTTAAAGATTCCCGTCCTAGAGACACCCCCTCCCCCCACCCCCTCTGTTCTCTCGTTCCACCTGAAACGAAGGGGTGGGGGGTTGGACCTCCTCAAAACATCGTTAACATAGGTCATACACATCCGCTGGCCCTTCCCCCCGTCGTATCGTTCGGTCACTCGCCGACTTACCTACCGACTCCCCTGTCGACCACTGATTCACCGATGCACTCGAGTTGCATTGCACTCGCTGTACCATCCCGTTCGCGTTCTTCGCGACTCGTTCGCTCGTCACCGACCAACTGACCGGTTCTTTCGGGCGGCAGTCACGGGTTACCGTTCTCGAGGGACCATCTGGTCGGTCACCGCGGTCACGTCACCGTTCGCACTTCTGATTTCCCTCGAGTCTCGTCGCTATCTCGAGTTGTCGACGGCTCCGACGGATCGAATTAGAGAGTTCGTCGCTCTGACTTTCTGCACCAACGCTGCTACATCGTCGCCGTTCGGCTTCCACATTGCAGTTGCTACACGACTGCCGTTCTAGCTTCCCATCCGATTCTCGGCCGATACCGACCGAACACCGTAGGACTCTCACCACATGACAATTTATGTATCACTCTCCACGGTTATCGCCGACCGGTGACATCTCGGTGGGTGTCTGAATTCTGACTACTGGACCGTCGACCTGAAACGTACGTTCTGTATGCCCCCAACGGCTCCCTGACGCTCTCGTCACATGAAATCAGGCTTCTTAGCGGCGTACGGGCCCGTTCTGACGAAAAATCGCAAACAGCCGTAGATGGAAGGGAAGAATTTAATAGCGTGGTTTTCCTCTGTTTCGTTTGCATCAACTGGACCCGGGTTGGGTGCTTGAAATTGGAGGTTGCCTCAGTCGGGCTATCTACCGTACAATATTCCTGATTTGGGGTCCAGTCTTCCACTCGAAGTAAGGGGGTATGTATCCGACGAATGTCAGACGACAATTCAGAACCGACAGGCACGGAGGAGGGCGATAGCGACGAGAGCCGCGGGTTCTCGAACCTCGAGCGATCCGATCTCGACGACGAAGCGTCGAGTCAGGGACTGTTCGACGACCTTCTCAGCGGCGAACCGATTTTCGAGAACAAGGAAGTGCTTCGTCCGTCCTATACGCCGCACGAACTCCCCCATCGAAGCGATCAGATCAACAAGATGGCGACGATCCTCGTCGCCGCGCTCCGCGGCGAGACGCCGTCGAACATCCTCATCTACGGCAAGACCGGGACCGGAAAAACGGCCAGCGCGAAGTTTGTCAGCAAGGAACTCGAGAGCACTTCCCAGAAGTACAGCGTTCCGTGTGACGTCGAGTACATCAACTGCGAGGTCACGGATACGCAGTACCGCGTGCTCGCACAGCTCGCGAACAAGTTCATCGAAAAGAACGAGGCTCGAATCGACGACCGGGTCGCCGAACTCGAGGAGCGACTCGCGGCCCTCGACGAGTACGCGGCCGACGCCGACTCCAAGACGGAGGTCGACACCGCGGCGGCCGTTTCCGACGACCCCGTGGAGTCCGACCGGTTTGCCGATTCGGAGTCTCCCGAACGGGCGACTGCGACTCCCGATGCCGACGGTGCGGATGCGGACGATCAGTTGCCGGCAGCCCATCCGCTCGAGTCGACTCCCTTTGACTCCCGACGCGAGGTCGAAACGGAAATAGAGGACCTCGAGGCGGACAAGGAGTCCTTCGAGGAAGTCCCCATGACGGGGTGGCCGACCGACCGGGTCTACAGCGTCTTCTTCGACGCCGTCGATTACGACGAGCGCGTCGTCGTCATCATGTTAGACGAGATCGACAAACTCGTCGAAAAGAGCGGCGACGACACGCTCTACAACCTCTCGCGGATGAACTCCGAACTCGAGAACTCCCGCGTCTCCATCATCGGCATCTCGAACGACCTGAAGTTCACCGACTTCCTCGATCCGCGCGTCAAGTCCTCGCTGGGCGAGGAGGAGATCGTCTTCCCGCCCTACGACGCGAACCAGTTGCGCGATATCCTCGAGCACCGCTCGAACGTCGCGTTCAAGCCCGGCGCGCTGTCGGACGACGTGATCCCGCTCTGTGCGGCCTTTGCGGCACAGGAACACGGTGACGCGCGGCGCGCGCTGGATCTCCTTCGGACCGCGGGCGAACTGGCCGAACGCTCCCAGACGGAGACGATCGTCGAGGAACACGTCCGTCAGGCCCAGGACAAGATCGAACTCGACCGCGTGGTCGAGGTCGTCCGCACCCTTCCGACCCAGAGCAAACTCGTCCTCTTCGCGATCATCCTCCTCGAGAAAAACGGCGTCCACAGCATCAACACGGGCGAGGTGTTCAATATCTACAAACGGCTCTGTGAGGAAATCGACGCCGACGTCCTGACTCAGCGTCGTGTAACGGATCTCATCAGCGAACTCGACATGCTCGGCATCGTCAACGCCGTCGTCGTCTCGAAGGGCCGGTACGGCCGGACCAAGGAGATCAGTCTCTCGGTACCGATCGACGAAACGGAGGCCGTGCTCCTCTCAGACTCCCGGCTTTCCGATATCGACGACGTCCAGCCGTTCGTTCAGGCGCGGTTCGAGAACTAGCGCATTCCGTAGCCGTGTACCTCCGAATTTCGTTCTGCTCGAGACCTTCATCCCTCAGAGTACCGTTCGACTGGAACCCTCCCCTCCTCCGTTTCCCGTTCCGCTGGAAACCCGTCTCCCCCGGACTCCCTCTCCACGGGAGTCACCGACGAACCAATATAGCCGCGGTCACTTCGATTCGACATGAAACGACGGGCCGTTCTTGGTGCGACGGCGAGTCTCGTCTCGCTCGCCGGTTGTGTATTCGTCGACGGCGAGGTCGAGTACGAGCGCGGCGAGATCGATGTCGTGGTCGACGGAGACCCGGTTGACCTCGAGGCTGACCGATATCAGTCCGAACACGCCGAAAACTACTCGATCGACTTCCACCTCCACGAGCGAGACGAGTACTGGTATATGGAGGGCGAGGAGCCGGTGACGTTCGCCGAGGGGATCGATCTCCTCCCCTATTTCGAGTGCACACACGAGAACGGTGTCTACGTCGTCACCATCGACGGGACCGTCTATGATGGCAGCGACGCGGATACGGAACTGACCTTTCTCGTCAACGAGGAGGTCGTCGACCCGACCGAACACGTGGTTCGGGACGGCGACGACCTCCGCCTCGAGATCGACACAGACGCCTGACCGTCGCGTTCGCCTCGAGTCTCGAAAAAACGGGCGATCCGGGGCCGCAATCGACCCGAAGTCACAGATTCAGTCTCGGTACCGGGTGATCGCGACGGCAATGCCGCCAGTTGCGCCGGCAGCGCCGGTGGTTCCGACGAGACCGACCTGTGCGGCGCTCGAGTCGAGCCCGGTCACTCCCGCGGGATCGGTTTCGATCACGGGTGAGGGGGCGAGCATTCCGCCGAAAATCGAATCGAACGTCAGTCTGATGTGTCCGAGCCACGGAATGCCGAATCTAGCTTTGCCGGTAACCCAGTCGGGATCGACGACTTCGCTCTGTGGCTCGTTGAAGCTGCCGTACTGCTGGTCGTAGCCGTTGTTGGCGTCACCTTTCGTGATGAACCCGTCGTGGTTCGCGGGACAGGTCTGTAAATCGTCGCAGGTCGTATCGCCGATGATCTCCTCGTCGGCTTTCGTGTCGACCCAGTTTTCGTCCTCTTCGACCCAAAAGTGGGCCCGATGGATTATCGGTGTCTGTCTCTCGTCGCCGTTAGGCTGGAAGATGATGACGTCGCCCGGTTGACCGAAGCGCTCGTGGCCGTTTTCGACGCCGTTCTCGAGGGGGACGATCCCGGTGTCACCGGCCGGATCGTCGCCGACGTATCGGTCATCATCGATGACGAAGATGAGATCGCCTCGCTCCATATCCGGCTCCATGCTTCCGCTCTCGACGGCGACCAGCGGCGGCCAGACCCCGCTGAGTGCAAACAGGAGGAGTCCGATCACGGCGACGATGGCGACGCTGCTCAGGATATCGCGAACGAAGACGACGTTCCCGTCGTTGGATTTCAGGAACCAGCGAACGATGCCGTCGTCCTCGATCGTCACCCGATCGCCGGGAGCGGCCGTTTCGGCGGTCTCGGAGGGTCTCCCGGCCGAATCTCGGATCCCGGTGGCCGGATCTCGCTTCGCGTCAGTAACTGGGTCTCGACCCGCAGTCGCGTCCGGATGGTCGCGGTTTGAGTCTCGGCCCGCGTTTGCGTCCGGGGTACGGTTTGCGTCGCCGTCCGGACCTCGACCCGCATTCGCGTCCGAATCCCGGTTTTCGTCACCGTCCGGACTCCCCCGCTCACCGGTGTCGTCACCACGCTCGTCGGGGTCGTCGGGTGGGTCACCGGGGTTAGAACCGCTCATCGTCACCCGTTTTGCTGGGACCCGCAATCAACCTTCTGCTCCGGCATTCTGGATCGAACGTAGTGCACACTCTCGAGGCCGTTTCACACGAGAACTGACCCGACGTGGCCGCAGACGAACACAGCTGAATCACTCGTCCGGTGCTATTTCGGTCACATGAATAACTCTACTGGTGGGATGACGAGACTGGTGGGACGACGGCCGACGATCTCGTCTATCGTTCGACAGCGCTGGACACTCCCATGACGATATCCTTTTCTCCCCGCTCGCGAATGCGAATCGTGTGCCACTCGAGGCCTCCGCTCGGATCGTCAGCGAACTCACCAGCCGCGGGTACAACGCCGAACGCGAGGCCGTCACGAAACTCGCGTCGGCCGACGACCCGCACGCGACCCTCGAGCGCGTCGTCGAGGAACTACCGGCGGACGCGCTGGTCGTTCAAACCGACCACGTCGAAGCCGTCCTCTCGGCGACCGAGGCGGACGCGAAACCGACAGCGGGCGGGCAGCAATCACCCGCCACAACCGAGAACGAAGACCCCTCCGTTTCGACTGGAGATCGAACAGCCGATCCGACGGCCGTGGGCGGGGCGGCTCCAGTCGAAACAGGGGGGTCTGCAGGCGCCAACCGATCGGTTGATCCCGAGTTACGATCGCTCGAGATCGCGGGAGATATGACCGGTGACAGCACCGGAACGGGCGAGTACGAGGATTTCGTCGCCGTTTTCCGGGATCGACTCGAGAAACTGGGATCGAAGCTTCGGGGTCGGGTCAACCACCGACCGGCAACAGCAATCCAGAAGATGCCAGGCGGCGGCGAGGTCGGGATGGTCGGGCTGGTCAACGACATTCGCTCGACAGCGAGCGGCCACTGGCTGATCGAACTCGAGGACGCGACCGGAACGTTCCCGTGGCTAGTGATGAAAGATCGGGAGTATGCCGACCTGGTGGAGGAACTGCTCTGTGACGAGGTGTTAGCGATGGAGGGGACTCTCGCCGACGACTCCGGGATCGCGTTCGTCGACTCGATGTACTTCCCGGACGTTCCCCGCACCCACAAGCCCTCGACAGCAGATCGCCACGTACAGGCGGCGCTGATCAGCGACGTCCACGTCGGAAGCCAGGAGTTCATGCACGACGCCTGGAACGCCTTCGCGGACTGGCTACACACCGCCGAGGCCCAGCACGTCGAGTACCTGCTCATCGCGGGTGACATGGTGGAAGGCGTCGGCGTCTACCCGAACCAGGACGAAGAACTCGACGTTGTCGACATCTACGAGCAGTACGAGGTGTTCAACGAGTACCTCAAACAGGTGCCCGGCGACATCGAGATCGTGATGATTCCGGGTAACCACGACGCGGTGCGCCTCGCCGAACCCCAGCCCGGATTCGACGAGAACCTCCGGGAGATCATGTCGGCACACGACTCGCGGATCGTCAGCAATCCGTCGACGGTGACCCTCGAGGGCGTCTCCGTCCTGATGTACCACGGCGTCTCGCTGGACGAAGTGATCGCGGAACTCCCCGAGGAGAAGGCGAGCTACGACGACCCACACAAGGCGATGTTCCACCTCCTCAAGAAGCGCCACGTCGCGCCTCAGTTCGGGGGCCACACGCGACTCGCACCCGAAGAGGAGGACTACCTCGTGATGGAGGAGGTGCCCGACATTTTCCACACCGGCCACGTCCACAAACTCGGCTTCGGGAAGTACCACAACGTGCTCGCGATCAACTCCGGCTGCTGGCAGTCTCAGACCGATTTCCAGAAGAGCGTCAATATCGACCCCGACGCCGGATTCGCGCCCATCGTCGACCTCGATACGCTGGACGTGACGGTTCAGAAGTTCAGTTGATCCCGCTCTCGAGACTCCCGCGAGACGCTCGAGCACGCTGGTCGTCTTTTATTGCCGCTCTCCGCTAACTGTCACCCGATGCTCTCGACGCTCGGCGTCTTGTTCGTCGCCGGCGGACTGGCGGCGGTACACGTCGGCGCCGGACGGCTCGAGTTCCTCCGCGGGATGCCTCGAAGCCGGTGGCTCTCGCTGTGTGGCGGGATCTCCGTCGCGTACGTCTTCGTCCACCTGCTTCCGGAGGTCACGGAACACCAGTCTCGAGTCGTCGAGGCGCTCGAGCCGACGAATGTCGTCCTTGCGGCGACGCACGAACGGTCGCTGTTCATCGCGGCGCTCGTTGGCTTCACGCTCTTTTACGGGCTCGAACAGATCGTTCGTCGGTCGCGCCGTGGATCAGATAGCGAAACGAGCGGCGGCGAGCGGACCATCCAGGGGGTATCCGGCGTGTTCTGGATTCATGTCGGCTCGTTTGCGCTGTACAACGGACTCATCGGCTACCTCTTGCTCCACCGAGAGGAAACCGGGGTCTCGAGTCTGGTACTTTACGCGATGGCGATGGGCGTCCACTTCGTCGTCAACGACTACGGACTGCGCGAACACCACCGGGCCACCTACGATCGGATCGGTCGCTGGCTGCTCGCCGGTTCGATCCTCGGTGGTGCGGCGGTCGGCGCGCTCGTTGGCGTGCCGGAACTCGTGCTCAGCCTCTTGCTCGCGTTTCTGGCCGGCGGCGTCATCCTCAATGTGATCAAAGAGGAACTGCCGGCGGACCGCGAAAGTCGGTTCTGGGCGTTCGCTGCCGGATTGGTGGGCTACACGATTATTTTGCTCCTCGGCTGATGGCTGGTGTTCAGGTCGATCCGTCGACGAACGGCGACGGAACGGGATCGAGGGGTCCGACGACGGCCAGTTGCTACGGTTCGAGTCGAAATCGCACCGTCGGCGCGCCTTCGAACCGCGGTCCCTGCCCGCGGCGTTCGAAGCCGAGTTCTTCGGCGGCGTCCTCGATACCCGTCGTTTCGGGAGAAACCAGCATTTCGACGTTCATCGATTCGCGCTCGGCGAACCGGACGGGTTCGGCGAGCAGCCGTTTGCACGCGTCGGCCGTTCCGTCGAGTTGGGTCACGTGGACGGTGTCCTCTTTCGCGTCGAAACTGATGAATCCCAGCAGGTCCTCCGGATCGGAGCCGTTGTACTGCGACTCCGACACGTCCGCGTTCGGGTCGTGCGTGCCGTCTTCGGCGACGCGCACCGTCCGATCGTGAACCAGGTTTCGCATTACGTCGGTCGGTGAGTCGGCGATCGACGCCAGCGCGTCCGCGTCGGCCTCGAGAGCGTCCCGTACGTTCATTAGGGTGTGGTAATGCCACGCACAAACATAAATCCCGCCCGCAACAGTGTCGTTTCGGTCTCGATTCACGACACCCATCCGAACTCTGATACGACGGTTTCGATTCGACGAACTGGTGCCGTCCAGCGCGCTCGACTTGTCGAAAACCCGTCCGATGTACGGCGATTCGAAGCTGGATCTTCGTCTTCGCTCGAGCCCGAAGCACTGGTAAAAATACGAACGATGGACACAGTTATCTGCGCGCTCTGGTAACGGTCTGGCATATGAGCCAAGTGATCGCCACGCCAGTCGCGGACGAGGTGTCAGTATGCGCGTCGTAGCCAAATTCGGGGGAACGAGCCTCGGAAGCGGGGATCGAATCAATCGCGCCGCGGACTCGATCGCGGCAGCCGTCGAGGACGGCCACGAGATCGCCGTCGTCGCCAGCGCGATGGGATCGACGACGGACGACCTGCTCGAGGAGATCTCTTTCGAGACTGACGAAGCCGACCGCGCCCAGATCGTCAGTATGGGCGAGCGAACGTCCGTCCGGATGCTCAAGGCCGCGCTGTCGGCTCGAGGCATCGACGCGGCGTTCTTCGAACCCGGCGCCGACGGCTGGCCCGTCGTCACCGACGAGTACGGCGAGGTCGACGTCGAGGAGACCCAGAAGCGAGCGCTCGAGGTCGCCGAGGATCTCGACACTACCGTGCCGGTCATCACGGGCTTCCTCGCGGAAGGGCCGGATGGCTCGATCACGACGCTCGGCCGCGGTGGCAGCGACACGACGGCCGTGATGATGGGCAAGTACATGGACGCCGACGAGGTCGTCATCGTCACCGACGTCGAGGGCGTCATGACGGGCGACCCCCACGTCGTCGAGGGTGCACGTAACGTCGGCGAGATTTCGGTCGACGAGCTTCGGAACCTCTCGTTCCGCGGGGCCGAGGTTGTCGCGCCGTCCGCGCTGTCGTACAAGGGTGGAAACCTCGATGTCCGCGTCGTTCACTACCAGCACGGCGACCTGCTCTCCGGCGGGACGAGCATCGAAGGCGAGTTCAAGAACCTCGTCGACCTGCGCGAGCGGCCGCTCGCTTGCCTGACCATCGCCGGTCGGGCGATCCGCAACCAGCCGGGTATCTTCAACCACCTCTCGGAGGCGCTCTCCGAGAGCGACATCAACATCGACGCCGTCGCCAGCGGGATGGACACCGTCACGTTCTACATCGACGAGGCGGAGGCTGAACGCGCCGAGAACATCCTCCACCGCGAGGTTATCGCCCGCGACGAACTCTCGAGCGTTACCGTCGACTCGCCGATTGCTGTCGTCCGCGTCACCGGCGGCGAACTCCCCAACCAGCCGGGAATCATCAGCGAGATCGTCAACCCGCTCGCCGAGGAGCGAATCCACCTCCAGGACATCATCACGAGCGCGACCAGCGTCGCCCTCTTCGTCGAGTGGGACGACCGAGAGAAGACCCTCGAGTTGACTCAGGACCTCTTCTAGACGCGTTTCCGCCGCGGTTCCTTCGAATTGTACTTGCTCGATCGAGACCCGACGGCCCCATTTCGCCTCGAGTCGCTCCGGTAACCGGTCCATGAACCGCCGGTAACGCCCTCGTAACGAAAGTCATGAGTGTAACAGCTCTTGTCATGACCACCGACTCGACTGGTACGGAAGTGTTCGCGGACGTAGAGCCCGATCCCGACGCGGTTCTCGCCGAGTTCGGCGTGGAATCGCCGGACGACCTCGAGGAGAGCGGCGGCGCCCACGATACGGTCCCAGACGACCAACTCGACGTCGACGATACGACGGCGGCCGAACTGTTCGCCGGACTCGCGGATGTCGAGACGGCGAACTCGGCGAGCGGGACCGATACCGAACCCGAGAGTGCCGACCTTAACGAACCCGCACCCGACACCCACGACCTCGGATTCGAGTTCGTCGGCGACTCCGACGTGACCGTCCGAGACGACGGCGACGTGATCGAGTCGGCGGCGGCCGAACTCGGCGAACTCGTCGCGGGCGACTCGTCGTTCGAGGACGGAACCGACACCGACGACGGTCTCGAGGCGGCGGACACCACCGACGCCGAGCGAACGGCCGAAACCGCCGATTCGACCACGAAACTCACCGTTCGATCCGAACCCGCGGACGAGTTGGAACTCGTCGGTCCCGAGCCGACGCCGACGCGGGTCACCGACGACGCGTTTGGCGGTCTCGAAGCCGACGCCCGCTGACCTCCTGTCTCCGAGCGGCGAACGCGAGTCCGTTCGTCACCGTTGCGAGCCCTGTCACCGTTCGGATCGTCGACTCTGCCGTCGTCTTCGCCGGTTCCATCGCCGCTCGAGTCGTCGACTCCGTCCATCGATGCACCGAGCCGTCCGAGAGCGGACGGTTCGAGTCGGCAACGAACACGAGATTCCAGCTAGACTGAACACGCGCGGCGGCGTTGAGTGGGTATGGTTGCCTACAAGTCGAAAGTGGTCGAGCGGATTCACCTTCCTTCGCGCGAGCGCCGCGAGCGCGCGCTCGAGGAGGCCGGCTACAACGTCTTCGAACTCGCCGCCGAGGAGGTCTTCGTCGATCTGCTGACCGACAGCGGCACCGGCGCGATGAGCGACGAGCAGTGGGCTGCGTTGCTCCGCGGCGACGAGTCCTACGCGGGATCGCGGAGTTTCGACGAACTCGAGTCCGCCGTCCAAGATGTCATGGGATTCTCACGGGTCGTTCCGACCCACCAGGGACGCGGCGCGGAGAACGTCCTCTACGGCGCGCTCCTCTCCGAGGGCGATGTCGCGCTCAACAACACGCACTTCGATACGACGCGCGCACACGTCGCGAATCAGGGGGCCGATCCGGTCGACTGTCCGGTCGACCGCGCCCACGACCTGACGGTCGACGGCTCGTTCAAGGGGAACTTCTCGCTGGACCGTGCCTGGTCGATCGTCGACGAAGTGGGTGCGGAACGCGTCCCCGTAGTGATCTCGACGATCACGAACAACTCGGCGGCGGGCCAGCCGGTCAGCGTCGAAAACACCCGCCGCGTCCGCGAGTTCGCGGACGAGATCGGCGCGACGTTCGTGATCGACGCCTGCCGGTTCGCCGAGAACGCCGCCTTCGTCAGGGACCGTGAGGCGGAGTTTTCCGACTCGACGGCCGCCGAAATCGCTCGCGAACAGCTCGGCTACGCCGATGCGCTCGTGATGAGCGGGAAGAAAGACGGACTGGTGAACGCCGGCGGCTTCGTCGCGACCGACAACGAGACGCTCTTCGAGCGCTGTAAACAGCGAGCGATCCTCTACGAGGGCTTTCCCACCTACGGCGGGATGTCCGGCCGGGACGTCGCCGCGATGGCCGTCGGGCTCCGGGAGGCCGTCGAGGAGGCCTACGTCACGGATCGCCTCGAGCAGGTCCGAACGTTTGCCGAACTGCTCGAGGATGCCGGCGTCCCGATCTACACGCCGCCCGGCGGTCACGCCGTCTATCTCGACGCGGCGAGCGCGCTTCCGCACGTTCCGCCCGCGGAGTTCCCGGGGCAGGCCCTGGTCTGTGCGCTGTATCGGGAGGGCGGCGTTCGCGGCGTCGAACTCGGCAGTTTCGCGTTCCCGGATACCGATCGCCCGGAACTGGTTCGACTCGCGATTCCGCGCCGCACCTACCACCGGGAACACCTGGAGCACGTGGTCGAGACGGCCACGACCGTTCTCGAGAACCAGGAGGCGGTGTCGGGACTCGAGGTCATTTCCGAGCCCGAAAACCGCGAGTTACGGCACTTTACGGCGTCGCTCGAGCCAATTTCGCACTGATTGGAGCTGCGGAAGAACGGACCGCCGTCGGTCGTCGGCGACCTAGTTCGAGATGACGCCTCGAGCCCGGTCGCGAAGGCTCGGTTCCGGTTCGGGCTCGCTCCCGAGCCGTCGTTTTGCGACGGTTCGGACGCCCTGTTTCGCGGCCGGGGAGGTCGCGGCGGAGATCGCCCAGTCGGGGACCTGCGATTCGATCTCCGCGCGCTTTTCATCCTTGAGCTGGCTGTACTTTCGTAACGCGATGCCGACGCCGATGAACAGGCCGGCGTCGACCAGTTCCCGGCGGAACCGGTTCCGATCGTTGCGTACCGCGATCGCTTTGACGAGCGAGAGGCCGCCAATCACGAGGTAGAGTTTGGAGCGTTTCGATGGGTCGCCGCTGAGTATCCGTCCGAGAGCCATGCGAAGGGTCGTACCACGCTCTGTCCGATAAAGCTCCGCCGGAACACGCCTGCAAGGGAGAATATAGGGATCGTGATCACGCGACGCGGGAACGCACAGAGGCGAGCGAAGCGCCGATAGTTCGAGACGGGAATCTGTTGGTAGAACGCTTCTCTCAGCGGTTAATCAGACCCTGTATCCGATTCCGAACGTCGTCCGCGGAGTCGTAGGATTCGTCGTTGACCGGCTCGAGTATGTCTTCGAGGGGTCTCGACCCGCCCTGCGTTTCGACTGCGTGGTCGCCGTAGGCTCCGCGGAGGTCGTCGGCAGTCGTCGGGTACTCGTGTGCCTCGAGCGCGTCGTCGAGGTCCTCGAACTGTTCGTCCTGCTCGGGATCCGTCGGCTCGAGTTCGTCGTCGCGATCGCGCGCCTCCTGCAGTTCTCGCTCTCGCTGGCGTCGCTCCTCGTCGTCGGCCTGCTTGTCTCGGGATTTCTTATCGTCTGCCATCCTCCGGTATAGGCGTGCGAGGGGGATAACCCTGCGGCCGTCCGTCGCACGCTTCGCTCGGACGAATCGGACGGCTACGTCTCCGACAGCACCGACAGGAACGGCCACGATCGATTCGACCGGCCGTTACGACCGGTCGAGTGCCGTGACGCCCCGGTATCGCTGGTCGTCGATCGACTCGATCGAGAACCCGAGCGACTCGTAAAACGGACGGACGCCGTCGTCGAAGCGGACCGTCAGCCGACCCTCGCGCTCGAGCGCCCGTTCCATCAGCGCGCGGCCGATGCCCTTTCCTCGGTGACGGCGGCGGACGCCGATCGCCGAGACGTGCGCGCCGTAGACCTCCTCGCGGGACTCGAGGACGACCGTGCCGAGAACTCGTTCGCTGGCGTCGTTCGCTTCGGTTCCGCCGCGATGATCGCCGGCGACGAGCACGTCCGCGTTCTCGATCCGGATTTCGACGTCGCCCGGCTCGAGCATGGCCGCGTCGAGGATGCGTCTCACGTCGAGTGCGTCGTCGGCGGTGGCGGTGCGGACGTGGCCGTCCATTCGTTACGTTTGTCGGTCGATGGTGGCCAACAACTCGTCGATGTCGGGCCGATCGAGATTCGTCCGCCCGCGGTAGGCAGTGGCGATATCGATCGCTCCGTCGTCGTCGATGTCGAAGATGATCGCGACCGGCATTCGGCCGACGACGTCGAACTGTTCGCCGAGTGCCCCGAGGCGAATCGGTTGGTCGAAGGTGTCGCCCGCGGTCGCCTCCGGATCGGCACAGAGCGGAAACGGGAGATCGTAGCGCGCTTGCCACTGCTCGACGCGCTCACGGGGTTCGGGGACCACTGAGACGACCTGACAACCACGGTCGCGGAACTCGTCGTAACGGTCGGCGACGGCTCGGATCTGTCGGCGACACTGCCCGGCGTGGTGGTCGCGGTGGAGCAACAGGAGGATGGACTCGTGAGCCGTATCGGCCTCTTCGGTCGTCGTGGGGTCGGCCGGTTCGACCGGCACCGCTAACTCCGCCAGCGTGAGCGGATCCGGTCCCGGGCCGACGTTCTCGAGTGTTAGTTCGGCGGCGTCACCAGTCATGACTCCGGCTACGAGACTCGCCCTCAAAACGCTCGGGCTTTCAGCGGTTCCTGTCGCCAGTTTCGCCCGACCCGCCCTTGATCAACCGCAACACCGTTACGTGGTCGCTCTCGACGGGCTGATCCTCGGGAACGGGCCGACCGTCGACGAGGACGCTCACCTCGTGGGGACTGAGACCGATCTCGCGCAGTAGCTCCTGGTACGTCGGTGTCGCTCCGTCGGCTTCCGTCCCGTCGTTCGGTTCGGCTTCTGACACCGCCTCGAGATCGATCTCGTGTGTCTCCTCGCCCTTGACATCGACGGTGACGCGCATGGACGACGTTGCGAGGGAACGGACTTGAGCGCGTCGCTCGACCCGTCGACTCCTCGAGGACGGTCACAGTAACGATCACTTGGAGCGAAGCGGGCGCAGTCGTCAGCCGTCACGACGGTATCCTCAGTCGGCCGTCGGTCCGCCGGGACCGCTCTCGCCGTGGGATTCCTGTTCGCGGACCTGCCGACGGTGGGCGTACAGCCCGAATCCGAGCGCGCCGAGACCGAGCAGGAAGACGAGTAGGTTGAGCAGGCCGCCGAGAACGGGAAGCTGTGCGAGCACTGCGCCGGCGACCAGTCCGACGACGAGCGCGAGCCAGCGGTTGTCCACGCCGACCAGCGAGAGGAGCCACGCGGCGACGGCGTACCGGCCGTAGATGATCCCGATCCAGATGAGAAGCGCGAATCCGAACGCGCCGACGACGGCGAACGGAATGCCGATGACCGTGATCGCCGCCGCGACCAGGAGGACGGGAATCCCGACGAGGAGTGCGAACCCGGTCAGTCCGGCGCGCAGGGGATCGGTCGCGACCCGATCCGCGATCCCGTCGGAGAATCGGGGAAACAGCGCGAGCAGCGCGGCGCCGAGCAGCAGGTTCAACGCGAGGACGTACGCCGAGAATAGCCACGACGCGATCGGAACGGCCGTTCCCGTCAGGTCGATCCCGATCGAGGAGTCCTCCGTGATCTCGCCGGCGACGGCGTCGGTGTTCCCCTCGAGACTGCCGCCATAGCGCAGGTCGCCCGCGATCGACGCGTCGTCGCCGAGCTGGATCGTTTCGGCCCCGATCTTCGCGTCTCCCTCGAGCGTCCCGTCGATCAGGACGCTGCCGGCGCCGACCGAGAGGTCGCCGCCGATAGTCGCTTCGTCGGTTATCTCGAGGCTGCCGGCGGCCGCTTCGACGTCGCCGTCGACGCTGCCGTCGATTTGAACGCTGCCGGCGGCCGCTTCGACGTCGCCGCCGACCGCGCCGTCGATCTGGACGCTGCCGGCGACCGCGCTGACGTCGCCCGTGACGGTGCCCTCGATGATCACGGTTCCCGCAAATGCCTCGAGTTCGTCGACCGTCTCTCCCGCTTCGACGACGACCGTGCCGCCGCTCCGGCTCTCCGACTGGGCCGCGACCGCCACCGGAACCGTTCCGACGACGACGAGGACGAGTACGGCGAGGACGAGTACTGTCCGGACGCGACTGGTAGATGTCATATATTAACATACGTCGGGTAACGAGATAAACACGTCACTCTACAGCCACTTTCGCGTACAGTCCGCTGCCCGTGATCGTCTCCGGATGTTGTGATCGAGTGCTCCTGCTCAACCGTCCAGTCGATTCGAGTCCCGTCGCGTCCGATCTACGCCCTCACTCCCGAATCCCTATACGTGACCGTATCGACGATACGCGTATGTACACGGTTCTGATGCCGGTCAAGAGCAATCGGAGCCTCGAGGCGGCCGACTACGTCGCGGCCCTCCCCGACAGTGAGTCGACAGTCGAGGTCGTCTTGCTCAGCGTCTTCGAGGAGTTCGAGGCGGCCGACGAAGCGGGGGTCGTTCGCTCGAGCGATCTCTACGAGGAGACCGACCTCCCGGCTCACGTCGTCGAAGTCGCCGAGTCGCTCGAGGAGCGGGGTATCGATGTCACGGTCAGACGCGAACACGGCGATCCGACGGACGAGATCGTCCGCATCGCCCGCGAGGTCGACGCGGACACAATCGCGATGGCGGGACGGGACCGTTCGGCGACCGGGAAGATCCTGTTCGGGAGCGTCATTCAGGGCGTAATCCTCGAGTCCGATCGGCCGGTGACCGTTCTCAGGCGGGAGTAAGGGGTCGCATCGGCTGCCGCGGACTCGACGCGTGACTCGCGACCGACGGCGGGGTTCGGTCGTTTTATCTTTCGGCCACGCTATGGCCCGGTATGAGCGAGGCCGACGCCGAGGCGGCGGAGCCGACACCGGGCAAGACCGAAGTCTGGATCGAGAAGTACCGGCCGGAACGGCTCGACGAGATCAAGGGCCACGAGAACATCGTCCCGCGACTACAGAACTACGTCGAGCAGGACGAACTGCCGCACCTCATGTTTGCGGGTCCGGCGGGTACGGGGAAGTGCGTCACCGGCGAGACACCGGTGTTGACAAATGAAGGGGTCACCCCTATCTCGTCCGTTGTAGGCGATGTCGAGGGATTCGACGAGCCCGACGGGAACCTCGAGATCCTGACGTTCGATAGTGACGGCTCGTTCGAGTACGTCGCTCCTTCACACGTCTTCGCCAAGGACGCGACGGATCTCGTTTCGATCGAGACTCGCGACGGAAACGAATTTACGGTCACGCCGGAACACAAACTCCTCGTAGCGGACAAGTCGGGCCTCGAATGGCGGGAGGCCGGATTGCTCTCCGGTGAGGAACGGATCGTTCGACCGCTGGAAGCGCCCGTTATCGACGACGATAATGCCCCGTCACTCGACTGGGTCTCGTCGATGGACGGAGCGCGAACGTTCGTCACCGTCTCGGAAGCGTTCGCTGAACGCCACGAAATTCCGGCCGAAGCGAACTACGTCGGCCAGAAGAAGACGGTAATCGGCTGTCTTCGTCGCGGATATACGGTCGACGAGATTGCCGACGAGTACGATATCGCTCGCGATACTGCGGCGAATTACGCGCGTACCGTCTCGATCGACCTCGAGAAGCCGTCGACGACCTGCTCACTCGCGTACCTCCGATCGCTCGACGTCGAGAAATCTGAACTTCAATCTCACGTGGACTCGGTCAGCTACGTGACGTCGTACAACAAGCGATCCAGCCCGATTACACCTCCCTGGGAACTCACGCCGGATCTGGCGCGGTTCGTCGGTCTCGCGATCAGTGAAGCACGGATCGAAAACGGCCGTATTAAATTCTACAACACCGACGATTCGCTCTGCGCGTCGTTCGAGCGAATCGCCCAGCAACTGTTCGACGTCGAAACCACCTGCGGCGTACAGAAAGACGTTCCGTACGTCGAGCTCAGAACCAAGTCGCTCCACCATTTCCTCGAGTCCTGCTTCGACGTCTTCAGCGATTCGCCCTCGGCGATCGGTTCGACGCTCGTTCACGCTCGAGAAGACGTTCGAAGGGCGTTTCTACAGGCTGTCTTCGACTCGGAGGCGTATGTCGCAGATCAGGGAACGATCGAACTGACACAGAAAGACGAGTTGTTGATTACGCTCTGTTCGTATCTGCTCGGTTCGTTCGGGATCCCGACGCGACGGAAACGAGTCGAGAAGGCAGCGACGAACGGCTCGGCGACGGTTCGAGAGTACCATACGCTGTATATCTCAGGTGTCTCCGCACTCTCCCGCTTCGAGGAAGCGATCGGATTCACTATCGATTACAAACGTGATCGACTCGCTGATTCTACGGCGGGTACCGGGAACCCGAATTACGACACGATGCCCGCGCAGGCCGCTGTCGGCGACCTCTGTCGAACGCTCGCGCTGAAAAGGGAGCCCCTGGTGACGGATAGCTTGAACCCCGACAATCCCGGACGGGAGTCGTATCTCGAGGACATCGATCGCGTTCTCGAAGCGGCGTCTGACCGTCTCGAGGCCGCACAACGGGTTAAACAGGACATCGAGCAGGTCCGGTCCGATATTCGATCGGTGGCTGCCGTGCCGACGGCGTGGGTCGACCAGCGAGACGCATTGGAACCGATCGAGGCACGAAAGGCGGTCGAAGCGACGACAGGAATTCGGACGGACCGTCTACTCGAATACGCCGATGGACGTCGGTCCCCGACTGCGAGCCGCGCAGGTGAGTTGCTCGCGACGCTCGAGTCGCGCACCGAAACGCCGGATACCGCCGCTGTCCAAAAATCCCTGCGGGATGCGATCGACGACCTTGGCGTCTCGGACAATCGAATTGCGGACGGAACGGAGTTGCTCGGTACGGATGTTCGAAACCTCGTCGAGAACAACGATCACGACCTTGCGTCGCTGCCGCGGTTCGAGACCGTCGCTGATCAGATTCTCGACGTAGCCGACAAGATGTGTTCGATGGAAGTCGTCGAACAACTAGTTGCTCTCGACCGACTCTCCCGCGGCACGCTGTACTTCGACCGCGTGACGGAAATCGAACGAGTGCAGGACGAACGCCGCGTCTACGATCTTACGGTACCGGGAACGCGAAATTACGTCGCAGGCGACGTGCCAACGGTCATGCACAACACCACTGCTGCACAGGCTATCGCCCGCGAAGTCTACGACGACGACTGGCGGGAGAACTTCCTCGAGCTAAACGCCTCCGACCAGCGCGGAATCGACGTCGTGCGCGATCGGATCAAGGACTTCGCGCGCTCGTCGTTCGGCGGCTACAACCACCGAATCATCTTCCTCGACGAGGCCGACGCGCTGACCTCTGACGCCCAGTCCGCGCTGCGCCGAACGATGGAGCAGTTCTCGAACAACACGCGCTTTATCCTCTCGTGTAACTACTCGAGTCAGATCATCGACCCGATCCAGTCTCGCTGTGCGGTCTTCCGCTTTACCGAACTCTCCGAGAAAGCGATCGAGGCGCAGGTGCGCGAGATCGCGGCGAACGAGGGCATCGAAGTGACCGACGACGGCGTCGACGCGCTTGTCTACGCAGCTGACGGCGACATGCGAAAGGCCATCAACGGCCTGCAGGCGGCCGCCGTGATGGGCGAGACCGTCGACGAGGAGACCGTCTTCGCGATCACCTCTACCGCTCGGCCGGAGGAGGTCGAAGCGATGGTCGAACACGCCATCGACGGGGACTTCACCGCCGCTCGCGCGGCCTTAGAGGATCTCCTGATGGACCGCGGACTGGCCGGCGGCGACGTCATCGACCAGCTCCACCGTTCGGCCTGGGAGTTCGACATCCCCGAACAGGCGACGGTTCGCCTGCTCGAGCGCCTCGGCGAGGTCGACTACCGGATCACGGAGGGCGCAAACGAGCGGCTCCAGCTGGAGGCGATGCTGGCGTCGCTGGCGCTCGAGAACGAGTCCTGAGCAGCCGTCTCGACCCCGCGGGCGTCAGGTGCCGTCGACGTCGTCCTCGACCCCGCGAAACGCGAACGCGATGCGGTCGTCGTCCTCGGCGATACCGATATCCCAGCCGTGAGCGTCGGCGATCCGCTCGACGGGACCGAGTTCGAAGCCGGCGCCGTCGCAGGTGGCCAGGCGGCCGAGACCGGCTCCCGACTTCACCCCGGTGATGGTCCGGTTAGCGCCGTCCCACCGACCGGTGACGTAGAACCCGTCGTCGGCCGTTCCGACGGAGACGACGATCTGTTCGTCCGTGATGCGGGTGACCGCTTCGTCGTCGATCGTCCCCCCATCCGCATCCCACTCCGGCCCGGTGCCGTCGTGTTCGGTTGTCTCCTCGCCGTGTACGATCGCCCGAAAGAGGTGTTCGAACAGCTCCTGGACCCGGTTCTTGTTGGCCTCGAGGACGAGGTTCTCCTCGGTCACGAGGCGCGCATCGCCGGTCTCGACGACGACCCAGGCTCGTCTGGCGACGTCGTGGAGCGCAACGGGCTCGGTGTCGACGAGCACGTGGTCTCGCCGGGCGATCGTCAGCAACTGTTCGACGAGCGCTAACAGCCGTTCTTGAGCGTCGTCGATCTCGTCGAAGTGCTCCCTGTCGCCGGTTTCCGCGGCGAGTTCGAGGTAGCCTCGAGCGACGTTCAACGGCGTCCGCACGTCCTCGTCGACGAGTTGCGCGATCGTCTCGAGGCGGTGTTCGACGGCGGCGAGTTCGCGTTCCATCCGGTTCGTGTCGGTAACGTCGGTGTAGACGACGATGCCCTCCGCGAGATCGTCGCCGGCCTCGACGGTGTCGTCGGTCGATTCGCGATCCGCCGCGGTCGAGCACGGAGCGACGCTGAGCCGGAACGTCCGGATGCCGTCGACCGTCTCGCGGCGACTGACAAACTGACGCTGTTCGATCGAACGCACCGCATCGAACAGGGTTGGTGCTCGGTCCTCGAGCCCGGGCGGAACGGTCGTTTCGCGGTCAGTGCCGTCGGTACTGCTGACGTCGTCGGCATCGCCGATACCGCTGTCGACGACCGCCGCGCGATCGACGTCGAACGTATCCGTGAACCGGTCGGTGACGGCGCGAACGACGGCTCGGTCGTCGACCAGTTCGTATCGAAGCGCCGGAACCGGGAGGCTCTTGAACGCCGCGTCCAGTCGATTTCGGTCGACTGCGAGTCGGTCGCGTTCGTTTTCGATTCGATCGCGCTCGTCTGCCAGTCGGTCACGTTTATCCTCGATCCGCTCGCGCTCGCCCTCGAGTTGGTCGCGTTCGAGGCGCAGTCGGTCGCGCTCGGCGTGCAGTCGCGTCCGCGTCTCGGATCGCTCGAGGATCGCTGCCGCGTACCGACAGCACGCCGCGAGAATCTCGCCGGTCGTCTCGTCGAACGCGTCCGGCTCGGTGTCGGCGATCTGGACGACGCCAACGTCGGCGACGGGAGCGACGCTCACCGAGACGGCGTCCTCGAACGGCGGCTCGAGGGCCGCATCCTCGACGTCGTCGATTCGGAGCGGCTCACCCGTCCGGAAGGCGTCGCCTGCTGGTCCCTCGAGTGCTGTCGACGCGAGCGCGTCGTCGGCAACGGCGTCCGTCGCGGCTCGAGGGATGAACTCGCCGAAGTGGACGGTCGAAAGCCAGCAGTAGTCGGCCTCGCAGGCGTCGGCCACGAACTCGACGAGCAGCTCGTAGCACCGTTCGCGCCCGCTCTCGCGGTCGCGCCAGTCGACGAGTTCGGTCAGCGACTCGAGGCTCGAGACGACGGCCGCTCGCGGGTCCGTCGGCGTCGGGTCGGGCGGTCGGTCGTCGGCGTTCGTCCCGTCGAGATCGGTCGGCCGAACGGGCTCGAGCGCGAGCGGTTCCTCGTCCGTGCTTCCGGTTTCGTTCGCGGCTCCGCCCGTCGGCGTCTCGTCGCTGTCACCGGCCGCGCCGTGGCACACCCACTCAATCTCGTCGGCGAGGTGGGCCATCGCGTCGTCCGTATCCCGACGCACGTAGCCGGCGATGCCGTCGGTCGAGCGCGCCGCCGCCGGCGCGTAACTCGGCTCGCAGAAGAGCACCAGCGGCGTCCGTCCGCAGGCGTCGACGACCTCGAGCAGGCTCGCCCCCGCCGCGGTCGTCGGCGTCTCGGCGAAGACGACGCAGTCGGCCTCGGGAGCCCAGCTCCGAAGCTGGTCGATCGCGCTCGCCGACAGCGCCTGGACGGTTCGGTCGGGACCCGAGTCGACGTCCTCGAGTGCGGCCGCCTCGTCGCGAGCCGCAGCCGCCGCTTCGGCGATGTAGAGCACCGTACGCGGCTGTGATCGCGGCGGATGGGTCATGGAACCGGTCAGCTATTGTGTGGACGTGACCCTCCACCCTGATAAAAATGCACCGGGGGTGTCGAGCGTCGAGCATTTCGATCGGTCTCGAGGGGCGATTACTGTCGGAACCGTATCACGAATCGGGTTCGATCTCTTCGGCCCGCACTGCGATCGACGTTCGGATCGCGGCCTGCCAGTAGGCGCCGACGATTCCGATCGGGATGAGCCAGAGCACGCTGAAGGGAGCGTACCACTCGAGATTTCGCGGCGGTTGGGTAGCGACGAACTGGGCGACGCCGGCGGCGGCGACGAGTACGGCAAACGTGACGACCAGCAGGTGGACGGCGTCGATCCGAGCGGCGTTCCAGGGGCGAAGCGAGCCCGCCCGCCGGACGTCGGTCGCGAACAGCGCGAGCGCACAGGCCGCGGCGCCGACGGTTAGCGCGATCACCGTGTCGACCCCGAGGACGTACTGACCCGCGGCGATGTCGCCGAGGAAGACCGGCACGAGCGCCATCGCAAAGGAGAGCAGGGGGCCGCCGTTCCAGACCGCGTAGACGAACGGGAGAATGGTGATCGTCGCCGTCGCGAGCGCGATCAGGAGTTTGGTGAGCGTGTCGAATCGCGTCGTCAGCGTCTCGAGCGGCGTACCGCCGATGGAAACCGCCGACCCGGCGTAGCTGACGGCAAAGAGCGCGGTCAGGCCGAGCAAACCGGCGATCGCGATTCTCGTCCGACTGCGCTCGAGCCCCAACAGCGGGTGCTCGAGGACGTCGTCGACGGTGGGCCGGCGACCGAATCCGTAGCGGTCGTCGGTGCTCACGCGTCCTCCGTGATGACGGATGCTACTCCGTCGTAATCGCGTTGCTCGTTGTCGAGGTCGATGGCGTCCGAGGCGACGGCCCAGCCGGCGGCGTCGAAGATCGATTCGACGGCCTCGAGACCGCGGTCGTAGGAGGCGATCCCGTGTTCGGGTCGGGCGCCGGTGTCCTCGTGGGCCTGCATCGAGACGATTCCCTCGAACGACCAACACCGAACGTGGAGGCGGCCGCTGGTTCCGTAGTAGCTCTCGGCGGCCGTCGCCTGCTGGCGGACGAACACAGACTCCTGTCGGTCCCAGGCGTAGCGGGTGTACTCCTCGGGATCGCGGAACCAGCCCTCGTCCTCGAGAACGTCCATTACGCGCTCGAGTCCGTCGCCGTCGACCTCGTCGTCCGGGACGAGGACGACGTTGATCGGTGCCGTCGCGACGAACGCGTCGAACTCGCTCGGGTCCGCGCCGTCCTCGATCGGCCGGTACTGGTACCGAACCATCGGCGTGTCGGTTTCGCCGGTGATCGTCCCGTCCGTCCAGTCGTCGACCGCGGGCGGCGTTTCAGATCCCTCGACGGTTCGGTCGATCGGCGTCGCGTCGGGCGGCGACGGCAACGCGGCGACCGCGAGGAGCGCGCCGGCACCCGCCGCCACAGCCGTTCGGAGCAGCGAACGTCTCGTTCGCATCGTCTCACCCCCGGAGCTGTGTTCGTTCGGTTCGGTCCGTAATCGTCATTCGAATAGCACTTGCTAACCGAATATTATGCCCAGAATATATATCTTCCCCTTCACATGACTGGCCGTCGGGTGGGTCGTCGATCGAGACCCCAACCCACCCCAGTCGGCCGGTATTCGGCGACTGACCGTTGCGGAACTGTTTTAGGCGCTGGCTCGCGAAGAGACGTGTAATGAGCGAACTCGCGGAGGCGTACCGCCTCGAGTACTTCGAGGAGGAAGGCTTCGAGCGCAAGGAGTGTCCCTCCTGCGGTGCGCACTTTTGGACGCGCGATCACGACCGGGAAACCTGCGGTGAGCCGCCGTGTGAGGAGTACGGCTTCATCGAGAACCCCGGCTTCGACGAGGAGTACAGTCTCGAGGAGATGCGAGAGGCCTTTCTCTCGTACTTCGAGGGCCACGACCACGAGCGGATCGAGCCCTATCCCGTCGCGGCCAACCGCTGGCGGGACGATGTCCTGTTGACGCAGGCGTCGATCTACGACTTCCAGCCGCTGGTGACGAGCGGCGAGACGCCGCCGCCGGCCAACCCGTTGACGGTCTCTCAGCCCTGCATCCGGATGCAGGATATCGACAACGTTGGGAAGACGGGCCGACACACGATGGCCTTCGAGATGATGGCCCACCACGCGTTCAACACGCGCGAGGATGTCGACGAGGACGAGTACGCCTACTACGGCGAGGTCTACTGGAAGGACAAGACCGTCGAACTCTGCGACGGCTTCTTCGAGTCCTTCGGCGTCGACTTGAACGAGGTCATCTACATCGAGGACCCGTGGGTGGGCGGCGGCAACGCCGGTCCGGCCATCGAGGTCATCTACCGCGGCGTCGAACTCGCCACCCTCGTCTTCATGTCGATGGAACAGGACGCCGACGGCGAGTACGAGATGAAAGACGGGAACCGCTACAGCCCGATGGACACCTACATCGTCGACACGGGCTACGGGTTAGAGCGCTGGACCTGGGTCTCCCAGGGCACCCCGACGGTTTACGAGGCGGTCTACCCCGACATGATCGCGTTCCTCAAGGACAACGCGGGCCTCGAGCACACCGACGAGGAGGAGGCGCTCCTCCACCGGGCCGCGAAGCTCGCGGGCCACATGGACATCGACGAGGCCGAGGACATGGAAACCGCCCGCGGCGAAATCGCGGACGAACTCGACGTCGACGTCGACGAATTGACGTCGCTGATGGAGCCCCTCGAGTCCATCTACGCCATCGCGGACCACTGTCGAACCCTCGCGTACATGCTTGGCGACGGTATCGTCCCTTCGAACGTTGGTACGGGCTATCTAGCGCGGATGGTCCTCCGCCGAACGAAACGGCTCTGTGACACCGTCGGCGTCGACGCGCCGCTGGACGAACTCGTCGACATGCAGGCCGAACGACTCGAGTACGAGAACCGCGACACGATTCGCGATATCGTCCGCACCGAAGTCGAGAAGTACCGCGAGACGCTCGAGCGCGGCGGTCGCCGGGTCGAAGCGATGGCCGAGGAGTACGCGGAGAGGGGCGAGCCGATCCCGGTCGACGAACTGATCGAACTCTACGACTCCCACGGGATCCAGCCCGATATGGTCGCCGAGATCGCGGACGAGGCCGGTGCCGAGGTCGACGTGCCGGACGACTTCTACAGTCTCGTTGCGAAACGTCACGACACGCCCGAGACCGCCGAGGCGACCGACGAGGAGGAGGACGAGCGCTTCGAGGACCTCCCGGAGACGGAGAAACTCTACTACGACGACCAGCAGCGCACCCAGTTCGAGGCCGTCGTGCTGGACGTCTTCGAGCGCGAGGAGGGTTTCGACGTCGTCTTAGACCAGACGATGTTCTACCCCGAGGGTGGGGGCCAGCCCGCAGACACGGGGACGCTCTCGACCGACGACGCAACCGTCGAGGTCGAGGATGTTCAGACCGAAGACGGCGTTATCCTCCACCGGACCGACGAGAGCCTCGGCAAAGGCGAGTTCGTCAAGGGGCAACTCGACGGGACCCGCCGCCGACAGCTGATGCGCCACCACACGGCGACCCATATTGTCATCCACGCGGCCCGGCAGATACTGGGCGATCACATCCGCCAGGCCGGTGCCCAGAAGGGCGTCGACAGTTCGCGGATCGACATGCGCCACTACGCGCGCATCTCACGCGAGGACGTCAAGCAGATCGAGTCCCTGGCTAACGAGATCGTCATGGATAACACCTCGGTCACCCAGGAGTGGCCCGACCGCCACGACGCGGAGGCGGAACACGGCTTCGACCTCTACCAGGGCGGGATTCCGCCGGGCGAGCAGATCCGACTGATCCACGTCGACGAGGACACGCAGGCCTGCGGTGGTACCCACGTCGCCCGCACCGGCGAGATCGGGACGATCAAAGTCCTGAGCACGGAGCGCGTCCAGGACGGCGTCGAGCGCATCACCTTCGCCGCGGGCGAGGCCGCACTCGAGGCCACCCAGCGCACGGAGGACGCCCTCTACGGGGCCGCCGAGATCCTCGACGTCTCGCCCGAAGACGTCCCCGAGACCGCCGAGCGGTTCTTCGAGGAGTGGAAGGGCCGCGGCAAGGAGATCGAGGACCTGAAAGAACAGCTCGCCGCGGCTCGAGCCGGCGGCGGAGGCGGCGGCGAGGAAATCGATGTCGGCGACACGACCGCGGTCGTCGACCGCATCGACGCCGATATGGGTGAACTACGTGCGACCGCGAACGCACTCGTCGAGGAGGACAAAATTGCGGTACTCGGCAGCGGCGAGAGCGGTGCCCAGTTCGTCGTCGCGGTGCCCGACGAGTCGGGCGTCAACGCCGGCGAGGTCGTTGGCGAACTCGCGTCTCGAGTCGGCGGCGGCGGTGGCGGCCCGCCGGATTTCGCGCAGGGTGGCGGCCCGAACGTTGAGGATCTGGACGCGGCGCTCGAGGACGCGCCGGACGTGTTGCGGCAGGTGCAGGACGCCTGAATCGGCTGGCTCGATTTGTTTCGACCGACTCGAGGACGCTCTTTCGCCCGCTTTGGCCGGCTGATCGTGCGTTCCGTCTCTGCCGGTAGACGGCTGGCGACACGTTCGTCCACGTCTAGTCCGAAACAGCAGTCGGGGACTCGTTTCTACCTGCTGACTATCGAGCGTGAGTTTAGCATGACTGGTTCGTTTGTCAAAGGCGATTTTGCTGAGTTCTGCTGCTCAGTACCGGCTCAACGTAATGATCAGTTCAAGCGGGACATGAAGTGACATTTCGAAATATTGATTGTAGTACCCTGGAATAGCCGAGACATGCCCTCTACTGGCGAATCCATCGTTGATGGAGGACTGGTGATAGCTGTAATAGCGCTCACTTTCGCTATCGGACTTTCGGGTGCTGCCTTGACCGAAAGTATGGGAGTCGCTGTGACGTGGGTCTGGATCGGAATCGGATTGGCGATAACATACCTTCTTTACAAGTTGGTTCTTGCCGTAGAGCAACTCGGCGGTGAGTTCTGAGCGTTCGATTCTGACTCTGTACTGACCGGACACTCCGTTGCAGACCGAGTCTCGGCCCCTGCTACATTCGCGCCCCGAGTTCAGCACACACGCAGTCACTGCTGGCCGACAGCACGGCCAGACCGATCTTGAATTTTGAGTTCCCACACATTTGGGTTCTCCTGAAGTTCGTACTTCGATAGAAGATTCGATTGGTATGCGTTGTCAGCCATCGCCTCACGTGCGGTATCCCAATCGTCGACCGTGATTCGGTCGAGTGATCCGGCAACGATCACACTCCGCCAGGATCCGTCGGGATTGACATCGAAGGTCGTAAAACTCGCTACGCTGGCCCGTTCGGCATACGTTTCTTTCCGAAGGTCGGTGCTTGCGCCGAGAAACACGAAGTACAGCGTGTCGTCCCCGTCGTATCCGAAAGACAGCGGGACACCGTACGGCACCCCCTCGGCACTCATTGAGAGAACCCCGATTCCCATCTCTGTTAATACTTTGTCAATGTCAGCGTCGTCCATTTGGAATCCCAGTAGGGACTGAAACTTTGACATACGGTAGATATGCACACACTCTCTCTTAAAACTCGGGCGAGTTATCACCCGGACGGAAGATAACTCGCACTCTGCAATATACGCATCCTGTATCTCGCACGGCGCTCCGGATATTATCTGGAACTAATAGTATTTCTATAATAACAACTGAAACGATTCACACACCGATTGCAACGCCGTCCTGCGATCGGATGTGCAGTGACGTTCAGTGGTTATATAGTGATCAGTTCGTACGCGTACTCACCACTGCTCGGCGGCTGAGCGCTGTTTCGACCACCCCATTGCATCGTGTCGTCATGTCGATTCCGCGACGCCGCAGTAATCGATCGCCGACGTCGCGAGCGTTTGGGCGGTCTCGAGCAGCGACGTGACCGTCGTATATTCGTCGACGCCGTGGAGGTTCGGGCCGTAGGGGCCGGCCGTGACGACGGGGACGTCGTAGTAGCGCTGATAGAACCGCTCGTCTAAGGCGGCGTTGCCGCCGACGAAGGTGCCCTCCTCGCCGATGATGGACTCGGCGTTCCCCTTGACGATCTCGACGATATCGGCGTCGCGGGCCACCTCGTGTGGCGCGGCGTTCCAGCCGGTCCACTCGACGGTCGGCGGGTTCTCGGCGAGCCATTTGTCCTCCTCGGCCGCGGCCTCAATCGTCCCCTCGATCGCCTCGCGAACGTCGGCCCGGCTCTCGCCCGGCGGCCAGCCGACGCGCCCTTTCATGACCATTTCGGCGGGCACCGAGGCCGGCCAGTCGCCGCCCTCGACCACGCCGATGTTGATGTTGGTGACGTGGCCCTCGAGCGACGGATCCGCGCCGTAGGCCGGCGGGAAGTCGATGCTCGCCTGGCGCTCGTCGTTGAGTTCGTTCAGCGCCGCGGCGACGTGACTCGCCTTGTCGAAGGCGCTGACACCCTGGTGGCCCCACGCGGCGTGGGCCTTCTTTCCGGGGACCGTCACGTCGAAGAACATCACGCCGGCGCTGGCGATGCCGACGTTCGGCAGGCCGAAGGGCTCCGGGATGATCGCCGCGTCGGGAACGTAGCCGCGCTCTAAGACCGAGAGGAGGCCGCCGACGCCGCCGGCTTCCTCCTCGATCGTGCTCTGGACGTAGAGGTCGCCCGCGAGGTCGACGCCCTCGTCGGCGAGGGTCTCGACGGCGAGGAGGATGGCGGCGAGTCCGCCCTTCATGTCCGAGACGCCGCGGCCGTATATCTCGTCGCCCTCGCGGCGAAGCGTCCACGGGTCCGACTCCCACGCCGACTCCGGATCGGCAGGTACGACGTCGATATGTCCCGAGAGTGCGAGCGTCGGACCGTCGCCCGCGCCGTCGACGGTCGCCACCGCGTTCTCTCGGCCCTCGTAGCCGTGGTCGTCGTACGAGGAGGTGTGGAAGAAGCCCGGATGATCCGACAGGGCGTCGGCGTCCGGCTCCCACGTGTCGACTTCGAGGCCGAGTCTGTCGAACTCCTCGAGCATGACGGCCTGTCCACAATTTTCGTTTCCGGTGACGGAGTTTGCGGCGACGAGTTCCTCGAGCGTTTCGAGCAGCTCATCCTCTCTCGCGGCTATTGATTCCCGTACTCGTGACTTTGCCGTCTGTGCGTCCATGCGGGGGAATGGACCGTCGAAGTGATATACGTATTCGTCTTGCGGCAACGGACAGTTTTTGTTAGATGTAACCGTTTCTCGGATAGAACACCATATGTGACTACTGATTAGCTGTCTAACAACAATAATAACTGCAGAATCATCTCTCCCGTTCGTGAACGATCTCTGGCGAAAAGGTTATCAATTACTGATTCATGGAAGCTATTAGCATGGACAGACGAACTTTCGTCAAATCCGCTGGTGCAGCGAGCGTAATTGGAATGACCGGCCTTGCAGGCTGTCTCGGTGACGATGACTCCCGCACGTGGATGATCCCGTGGGGAGAAGGTGGCGGAACGGACACGTACGCCCGTCAGATGCAACCGCTGGCCGAAGAGGAACTCGACGGCTCCATCGAGATCGAAAACCGGGAAGGTGCCGGTAGTATGATCGGCAGCGAGTGGCTCCACGGTCAGGAAAACGACGGGAGCGTCTTCGGGACGGTAAACCCTGCGGGATGGAGTTTTACCTGGCGAGCCTCGGAGATCGACGACTGGCACCCGGACGATTTCGAGCCGATCGCCTACTCCGGGATCTTCGGCTACACGCTCATCGTGAACGACGAGTACGAAATCGAGAGCTTCGACGGTCTTCGCGACGCGTACGAAGACGGCGACATCTCCGGCTTCGGCTACCAGGGTGCCGGCAGCGACAGTCACCTGACGACGCTGCTTCTCAGAGACGAGTACGGCCTCGAGTACGACAACGCCGTCCCGTACGATGGCGGTGGACCGACTCAGGAAGCCGTGATCAGCGACGAGGTCGGCGCTGGCTTCGCGACGAACACGTCTGCCGTCTCGGCTGAGGAGTCCGGCGAGGCATCCGCCGTCGTCAACCTCATGGATATCGATCTCGACGGCGTGTTCCCGGGTATCGACTCGATCACCAACTACGGGGACAGTCTGGCCTGGATCACGGAGTTCTACCAGGTGCAGGTTGCTCCGCCGGACACGCCGGAAGACGAGCGTCAGGAGATTTCCGACGCGATTCAGTACGCGTGTGAACACGAAGAGACCCAGGAGTGGATGGAGGAGACCGGAAACATCGTCGAGTACGGCGATATGGACGCTGCTGCGGAACAGTACGTCGGAAGCGTCGACGCGATAGAAGAGAACGTTGACGAAGCGATCGGTGGCTTCGACGAGTTCCAGAGAATGGCTGAGGAGGCAGAAGAGGACGAATAAGACGTCCGAAACTCACTCACTACCCATACTAATCCGTTCTGACCAACAGGGGGAACCACAACAACGTATATACTTTCGATACTATAAATGTCATACGCTGAACAACACGCCAGACGTGTTCGTACACGCCGACTCTTGACCCGATCAGGGAGACGGGACGTCGGTGTCGAACGCGTCGTAGTCGAAACCGGAGCCGTCGAACAAGAGCCACCATGGACCAGAAACACACGCCGATAGACGCGATCAGTCATCGTCTCCGCCCACTCCTCACCACGCTGGCGGATGGCGGTGAGAAAGTGTTGGGCGAACGACCGACGATGGAACACGTGTTGCTGGTGTTGTTCCTCATTACTGGTGTGTACATGTATCTGGGGGCATCCGAGTTCGCTCCGGCCGCACAACGGTTCCCGCAACTCATGGCCGGCGCGACGGTCGTGTTTTCGGTGCTCTTGCTCGCACGAAACTATCTGACGGTTGTCGGACCGCTCGCCGGTGCTCTTTTGGGTGGATACTTCGCCTACGTGGGCGGGAGCGCATTCGTTGACACCGGAGACGGCCTCTTCTATCTGATTTCGGGCGCCGTTCTTTTCGTCGTTGCCGTCGTTTTTCGCGAGCGATTCGGCGCCGCAGTCGAGTCGTTCGTTGCGGAACCCGTCCAGGTGATGGGTGGCGACGACAGCCAACCGAAACAGGCCGACGAGGATGCCGATACGACGCTCGAGGAGGAACCCGAGACCGACGCAGACTCGATCGAGGAGCGCACAGCAGACGAATCCGAGTCAGAGACTGACGAGGAGGCGGAATCGGAGGACGAGGGATCGGCCGCGATGTACGTCTACGAAATCGACGATCCGCGGGGCCCCATCGTTACTGGCGCGCTCTGTACGGTGTACATGTTGCTGACGTTTTCGATCGGGATGCTTTATGCAACACCAATTTTCGTCGCGCTCTGGACGCTTTGGGTTCGAATGGACGTTCTCAAAGCGGTCGCGATGGTCGTTCTTAGCTTCATGATCTCCCAGGCATTCTACGATTTCGTCGAACGAGATGTCGCTCGAGGCTGGCTCACTGGGTGGCAACCGCCGACACCGGCCGACCTGCTCAGCGTCTCGCCGCACACTAACCTGTTCCCACACACTATCGAGCTGCTGCAGTGGGGTGTTCTGCTCGGATGACGGTGGAATCGTTCGTCGGTGCGATCGAGATGCTACTGACTGCCGAGACGATGATTTGGCTGCTCGCCGGCGTCATCATCGGGATCATCGTCGGTGGCCTGCCGGGGCTCGGACCGCCACTCGGTATGGCTATCATCCTGCCGTTAACGCTTCCGATGGAGGCCTCGAGTGCCATTATCCTACTCGTCGGGGTCTACAGCGGGTCGATGTACGGTGGGTCGATCGCGGCAGTGTTGATCAACACCCCCGGAGTATCATCGTCGGCAGCGACAATGTTCGACGGCTATCCGATGTCCAAGCAGGGGCGAGCGGCGACGGCGTTGGCGATTTCCGCCACCGCCTCGGCAATCGCCGGACTGTTCACCATCACGGCGCTGATCCTGTTCTCGCCGGGACTGATCCAGATGGTGCTCGCAGTCGGGACGCCGGAACGGTTCCTCGTCGCGATCCTCGGGTTGGCGATGATCACCGTCGTCACGAAGGGATCGGCTGCAAAGGGGCTGCTCGCTGGCGCTGCTGGGCTGTTGGTCACGACCGTCGGCGTCGCCCAACCGATCTCGCTCGATCGTCGGTACGCTGAATCGCTGTACCTCTACGACGGGATCGACTTCGTGGCAGTGCTGATCGGGTTGTTCGCGATCGCGGAGATGATGAAACTCGCCGGGCAGAAAGGCGGCATCGCAGAGGATGACGTCGAAATCGACAAGGCGGGAATCAAGGAGGGAGTCGTAACGACGCTCAAACATCCCGTGACGGTCTTCAAGTCCGCGAACATCGGGTTGATCGTCGGTGCGATCCCCGGTGCGGGTGCGACGGTGTCGAACTTCGTCGCGTACACCGAAGCGGTCCGCTCGTCGAAAGATCCCGACTCGTTCGGGTCCGGAAACGAGGTCGGTGTAATCGCCTCGGAGGCGTCCAACAACGGCACCGTTGCCGGCTCGCTCGTGCCCGCAATTTCGTTCGGTATTCCGGGCAGTTCCTCGACTGCCGTACTCATCGGCGGCCTACTTATGCACGGCCTCAGACCGGGGCCAAGCATGTTCGATCCCTCGGGCGAACTCCAGTTGACGTATACGCTGCTGTTGGCGTTGCTCGTCGGTAACGTGGTTATCCTGATCGTCGGGCTGTCGATGGTCACCCGACTCAGCTACCTGACAAAGATCGACACGAACTACATCATCCCCATGGTCGTCGTGCTCTCGTTCCTGGGTACGTACGCGCTGCGGGGGAACCCGATCGACGTGCTGACGATCATCGTCTTCGGGGTGATCGGCTTCTACATGGTCCGGTACAACTACTCGGTGATCGCGTTCGTCCTTGGGGTCGTCCTCGGTGACATCGCCGAGGGGAACCTCTACACCGCCATGCAGCTCTCGGACGGCTCGTTCATGATCTTCGTCAATCCGTTCGAGTACGGCCGATGGCTGTCGCTGGTGCTGAGCATCCTGATCGTGCTCCTCATCTTCGGCCCGTACGTCAAACAGTGGTGGGAACGGCACCAATCGGCGTGAGACGGCGCCGCTAGCTCTCATTCCTGTTTTTCGTCTCGCTTCACTTCTGGCGGGTCGATCGCTCCGTGTTCGACCGTCGACCCGTGGGTACTCACTGGTGTCCGACACGAACGCGGCCGGAGTCCCACTGGTATTTTGACCCGCTGCTTCCTGCGTCGTGTATGGAGTTTTCGACAGCGTGGGACGACGAACTACGGTCGTTCGTCGACGAACTGTGTCGGTTCGAGACGACCGCCGGAGACGAGGCGGCCGCCCAGCAGTGGCTCGCCGACATCCTCGAGGACTGGGGCTTCGAAACATACCGATGGGAGGCCAAAGCCGAGGCACTCGCGGAGCATCCCTCCTTTCCCGACGACCCGGCGGAACTCGAGACGGCGAACCGGCCGAGCGTGGGTGGTGTTCTCGAGTTCGGAGATCCGGACGCGGGGAAGACGCTGGTGCTGAACGGCCACGTCGACGTGGTCCCGCCGGGGAACGGCTGGAAGGGGGATCCGTTCGAGCCGCGGTGGAGCGATTCCGATGCGGACGAGACAGGTGAAACGCTCACGGCTCGCGGTGCGACCGACATGAAAAGCGGGCTCGCGGCCTGTGTCTTCGCGGCGCGACACCTCGCGTCGACCGAACCCGCATTCGACGGCCGACTCGTCGTCGAGAGCGTCGTCGGCGAGGAGGAAGGCGGTATCGGCGCGGCAGCAGCGGCGCTCGAGAATCCCTATCCCTTCTCGCGGGACGCGGCGATCGTCGCCGAACCGACGCAGTGCCGGCCGGTGATCGCCACTGAAGGGAGTCTGATGAAGCGCCTGCGCCTCGAGGGTCGGTCGGCCCACGCGGCGACGCGCTGGCACGGCGAGTCCGTCCTCCCGCCGTTCGAGCGGATCCGCGGGGCGTTCGACGACCTCGAGACCGAGCGCGGCGAGCGCGTTACCCACCCGCTCTACGAGGAGTTCCCGATCCCGTGGCCCGTCTGCGTCGGTCGCGTCGAAGCGGGCAACTGGGCGTCGTCGGTGCCCGACGAACTCATCGCGGAGCTTCGGATCGGCGTCGCGCCGGGCGAGACGGTCGACGAGGTCGAACGAGAGTTCGAGCAGCGATTGGCCGAGATCGTCGCCGACGACCCCTTTTTCGACTCGAACCCGCCCGAATTCGACCGGTTCTCGATCCAGTTCGAGCCCGCCGAGACGGATGCCGACGAGCCGGTGGTCCGGGCGGTACAGGAGGCGATGGAGACGATGGAACTCCCGGAGACCGAGCCTCGAGGCGCGACCTACGGCGCGGACAGCCGCCATTACGTCCGCGCCGGGATTCCGACGGTGCTGTTCGGTCCCGGCGACATCCAGCAGGCGCACTTCCCCGAGGAGTCGATCGAGTGGGCGGAGGTGCTGACGGCGAGCGAAACGATCGCTGAAGCGGCGACGGTATTTTTGGCGGACTGACTCGAGTCTCGAACGCGTTCGGGAACCGAAACCCTCGCCTTGTTCGCCCCGTCAGTTCTGGTATGCCAACTGCGTCGAATGGGGACGTCTCGTTGTACTACGACCGCGCGGGTGAGGGTGGCGACGCCGAATCGATCGTCTTCGTTCCCGAAGCCGGCCTCGGCGGCTGGTCGTGGGGCTGGCAACACGCCGCCCTCGCCGGCCCCCACGAGGCCGTCGTCTGGGATCTCCGCGGGACGGGCCGCTCCGACACGCCGCCGGGACCGTACGACCTCGAGACCCTCGTCGCCGACCTCGAGGCCGTCCTGGCCGACTGCGGGATCCGGAAGGCCCACCTCGTCGGCTGCGGCCTCGGCGGAGCCGTCGCGCTGCGGGCCGCGCGAGACACGAATCGCGTCGAGACGCTGACACTGTTCGGGACCGCGTCACGAGGCGAGGCGTTCGACCTCGAGCCCTTGTTCGCGCCGCCGGATGACCGCGCGGCGTTACGGGACTCGCTCGAGACCGGGCTCTCGGAGGAGTTCTGCGAGGCCCAGCCGGAGGTCTGTGACGGCATCGTCGACTGGCGGGCCGACGGCGACGCCGACCGCGAGGGCTGGAAAGCGCAGGTGGCGGCCCTCGAGGATTTCGACGCGAACGACTGGCTGGTCGAGGTCACCCAGCCGACGCGGGTGACCCACGGCGGGGCGGACGAACTGGTCCCGCCTGCGGCCGGGCAGGCGCTCGCTCGAGGGCTTCCACGCGGGGAGTTCGAGGAACTCGAGGGAGCAGGTCATCTCTGTTTCATCGAGCACTCGCGGACGGTCAACGATCGGATCCTGGGTTTTCTCGAGGCACAGACGGACGACGAGTAGAGATCGTCTCGATATGAGGTCGCCACGATGCTTGCGACTGACCCCCTAGCTACTACGGATTCCGGTGTGGTACGGAGTTATGTGACGCTCTCGCTGGCACGTCGGGCCGAACGCTTTCCGGATCGGACGGCGATCGTCGACGTCTCCGAAGAACGGCTATACGCACCCGCGGAGACGATTCACGAGAACCGAGTGACGTATGACGAACTGTCGGCGATGGCGACGCGGACGGCCGAACACCTCTCGGCGCTCGGCGTCGAAACCGGCGATATCGTCTGTCTCGTCACGCGAAACCGTGTCGCCTCGCTCGCACTCCTCTTTGCCTGTCGGCGACTCGAGGCCACTTTCTTCCCGATCTCCCACTGGCTGACGCCCGCCTCCGTCGAGCGACCGTTCGACTGTACCGACCCTGATCTGGTCGTCTCCGAGGCGGCCCAACGTGACCTCGTGCGCTCGATTCCGTTCGATCGCACGGTGACGCTCGATGAACTGGCCGAGGCCGACCGCGACTCGTTCGAAGCGACGGACGGGTCGGGCGGGGAGCTCCCGTTACTGTTGCTCCACGGCGACGACGGCCGGCCAATCGTCGGCTACTCCGAACGCGCTCTCGAGTGGAACTGCATCTCGAATCTCGTCACGTGGAGGCTGTCGGCTGACGATGTCGTCCCGCTCGTGACACCTCTCTCGGCGGCCGATGGGCTCGTTCGCGCCGCGTTATCGACGCTCTACGTCGGTGGCACGCTCCTGCTCGACCGGGCGTTCGATCCCGGCGATACCTTGGTCGCCGTCGAGTCGGAAACGGCAACGTTCCTCGCGGGCCGGAACCAGTCGCTGTCGGATCTGACGGCCGAGTCCGGATTCGCCGACCGCGCCGACTCCCTCGAGCGGGTCGTCGTCGAGGGACCGATGGAGGACGAGGTTCGCGAACGGTACCGCGAGGCCGGCGTCTCGGTCGCTCGAGCGTACGGGCGACTCGAGTGTCCGACTGCGTTGAGCCAGTCGCTCGAGTCGACCGATGCCAGTTCGTCGACTGCGGAGTCACCGACTCGTAATGCGACCGACGTCGGCCGTCCAGTGCCGGACTGTCGCGTCCGCCTGCGCGACGCGGACGGAACTGTCCTCGAGGGCGAGGCGACGGGACGACTCGAGCTTTCCGGCCCGGTCGTAGCCGGCGGCTACGTAAACGCTGCCGGAACCGACGACGAGAACGGGGACGCTGGCGCAGACGTTCGGAACGAACTGTCCGACGACATCGACGGCCGCGGACGGTTCGGCGACGGCTGGTTCGAGACCGGCGAGCGGTTCCGACGGACGTCGAAGGACGCGTATCGGCCACAGTGAATTTTCTACCGCACACGTAATCGGATCCCAACGATACCATCCGGGAACGGACTCATTCCTAGCCGTCCGTGGTTGCGGCAACCCCGGTGGTGGACGGAAAGCATATGCCCTCGGAGTAGCGAATACGGGACGATGAATCAGCTTCGTATTGCCGTCCTGAATGCGGCTCATCGGGACGAGAACACGACACGAAACTTCCGGCGCGAACTCGACGGCTCGTTATCCGAGTTCGACGCCACGAGCGGGGAAGTACCCGACAACTTCGACTACGATGCGGCCGTCGTTACGGGTTCGCGGTCGTCGGTGTACTGGGACGAAGAGTGGATGCAAGCGACCAAAACGTGGGTCGGGGAGGCGATCGACCGCGATATTCCGTTCCTGGGAATCTGTTGGGGCCACCAACTGCTCGCGGACGTCCTCGGCGGCACCGTCGAGGATATGGGTGCCTACGAAGTCGGCTACAGCGAGATCGAGCGACTCGGGGAGTCACGGCTTTTCGCGGGCGTCGACGGGGCGTTCACCGCCTTTACTAGCCACTCCGACGAGGTCACGGAACTGCCGCCCGGCGCCGACCCGCTCGCCGAAAACCACTACTCGAATCACGGCTTTCGCAAGGACCGCGTGTTCGGCGTCCAGTTTCACCCCGAGTACGACACGAAGACCGCCCGCGAACTCGTCCACCGAAAGGATCTCTCGGACGACAGGCTCCAGTCGATCCTCGAGGAGATCACCGACGAGAACTACCAGCGGGCCTGCGAGGCAAAGTTGGTGTTCGACAACTTCCTCGAGTTCGCCCGCGAGGTGAACGCGGTCGACGTTTCGGCCGAAGCGAGCAGTGACGCATCGGCGTCGCTGGGCTGTTCGGACTGACTGCTCGACACGAACCGTTTTTTTAGTCCTCTCAGACCGAGTATTCGGATCCAGAAACGTTTCTTGGTTGGATATCCAACAGGTACTCGTGTGTCCGTCAGTCCAGATCACCGAGGCGACGAACGACCGCCTCGAGGAGTTACAGGCGGCGATTCGCCGTGAAACGGGCCGGGACGTGCCCAAACGAGAATTGCTCGAGCGAATCGTCGAAGACGCATGCGAGTCGAAAGAGGCCGTAATCGAGCTCTTCAGTGACGACCACGACCCATAGCTGGGTCCGAGCGACTTTCGATGTCGTCGCTGTATCCAGCGAACCGAAAACGGACAGCGGAACGCGATCAGAACGGACGATTCAACGCGGCCAAATCGAGTACGAGTCGATCAGTCCGCCGTAGCTTCGATCTTCGCCTCTTCTTCTGCGCCGATCGCTTCGACGACGAGTTCGGCGATGTCGACGATCTCGATCTCGTCCTCGTAGCCGCCGGTCTTGCGGCCGTCCTCGTACATCGTCATGCACATCGGACAGGCGACGACGAACTTCTCGACGTCGGGACCGTTGTCGGTATCCTCGAGCGCTTCTCGAATCCGCTCCTCGCTCGGTTTGGGCTCCTCCTCGAAGTCCATCCAGAGGCCGCCGCCGCCGCCGCCACAACAGAAGGAGTTGTCGCGGTTGCGGGGCATCTCGTCGAGTTCACAGCCCGTGGCTGTGATGAGTTCGCGCGGGGCCTCGTACTCGTCGTTGTACCGGCCGAGGTGGCACGGATCGTGGTAGGTGACCGTGTAATCGAGTTCGGTACCGCTGAGATCGAGCGCGCCGGTCTCGACGAGTTCTTCGACGGCCTGGGTCCAGTGGTAGACCTCGATCTCGCCGTCTTCGTTCCAGAACTCCTCGTAGTCGAAGGGCATCATCGGGTCGTCGGCGAACTCCTCGAAGTCGACCTCTGGATACTCGTTTTTGAACGTGTTGTAGGAGTGGGGATCGGTGCAGACGATTTTGTCGAACTCGCAGTCCTCCCACGTCTCGACGTGGTGACCGGCCAGTTCGACGTAGAGGAACTCCTCGCCGACGCGGCGGATGTCGTTGCCGTCGTACTTTTCGTCGTCGAAGAGGATGCCAAAGCTGACGTCGGCTTCCTTCAGGATCGTCGCCAGCGAGCGAGCGACCTGCTTGTTGCGCTCGTCGTAGCTCGGGAAGTCGCCGACGTACCAGAGGTAGTCGACTTCCTCCTCGCGGGCGTCGGGGACGTCGAACTCGAGTTCGTCGGCCCAGTCCCCACGATTTCGCGGCGAGTCGCCGAACGTGTTGCCGTTTTGCATGACGTTCTGGAAGACGTCCTGCATGCTCGGGGCGATGTCGCCCTGGTCGGTCATCTGGCGCTGCAGTCGGGTAAAGGATTGCAGGTGCTCGATCTCGACGGGACAGGCGTCCATGCAGGCCATACAGGCCATACAGGACTCCATCGTCTCCGTGTTGATGACGCTCGTCCCTCCGTCGGCGATCATCGGCTTCTCCTCGCCGCCGGCGTCGAGCTGTTCGCGGTACTTTTTCAGGTCGAGGATGACGTTACGCGGGTCCAGCGGTCGATCGGAGGCCTTCGCCGGACAGACCGAGGAACAGCGACCGCACTTGGTGCAGGCGTCCTGGTCGAGAATCTCCTTCCAGGTGAAGTCGTCGATGGATTCGGCGTTGGTCGCGTCGAGGTCCGCCGGCACGTTTGGAAGCCGCTTGCCGGCCTTCTCGTCGCGCGTGACGACGTTCGCGAACGAGGAGATCATGTGGAACGGCTTGGCGTAGGGGATCCACGCGATGAAAAAGAGTGCGAGCAGCGAGTGAGACCACCAGGACAGCCAGTGGAGCGTTTCGGCGTTGAAGCCGAGGTTCGCGACGGCGGAGTACTCCGCGCTCATCGCCGCTTCGCTCGTCGGAACGCCGATCGCTCCGAACAGCATCGCGAGTCCGTAGCCGACGAAGCTCACGACTTCGTGGTCGGGCATGCCGGTGATGTAGATCCGGAAGCCCTCGAGCAGGAAGCCGCCCACGCCGAGGCCGAACAGCGTCCAGATGAAGATATCGTCCTCGTTCGAGGTGTGGCGTCCCCAGAGACGGTGGTTCTGGACCCAGTAGCGTCGGTAGAGGGCCATCCCGATCCCGACGACGAACAGCAGCCCCATCGCGTCGACCATGAACTGATAGCCGAGGTAGAAGTCGCCCTCCCAGAAGACGATCCCAAAGAGCATATTAGTCCCGTACTGCTCGACGGCAATGATCGTCGTCGCGATCAGCAGCGTCAGGAATCCCCAGAGGATAAACGAGTGCATCAGGCCGCCGTAGAGATCCCTGTTGAACTGCTTCTCGTTCGAGAGGACGATCTTGGCCGAACTGACGATTCGATTCGGGAGGTCGTCCAGTCGGTCGAACGGGTCGTCGTCACCCTGCGTGTACCGGCTGAACCGCTGGTAGAGTCCGTAGGCGAAGACGGCGAGCGTGATCACCACGAGGAGATAGAACAGCGCGTAACCGACGCTGCCGATCCCCAGGTAGGTCTCCCGTCCCACCTCCGACTGTGCTATGACGTTCATGTACAATGAGGTGGGGGGCGGAGACTTAATTCTTGCCACACCCTCCGGAAGACAATCGCTTCGCCGTCTTGCGAAAATTTTGCCACGATTCCGAGTTTATAATAGTCGTCCGTGTTCATCAGTCGATTCCCTATGTTAGCTGGCAACAGCCTTAAATAGGCTCCCATCGGGATTATCGACTCATGAACGAAAAAACCGAAGAACTCCGAGATATCTTCACTGACGTCACCGACGGCGAGGAAACCGTCACCGAATCCCAGGAGAACACGCGCGGCTCGCTCGAGCGAGACGAGCGAACGACCGAAGAACGCCTCGAGAGCGTCGTCCAGCAGATGCGCGAACGCTACGCGTTCGACACGTCGCTGTCGAACGAAGACCTCATCGCCGTCGCGAAGGCTTTCTACGAGGGCGACAGCGACGACGACATCGCCGCCGACCTCGGCGTCGATCCGGCGGACGTGTTCGAGGCACGGATGTCGTTACACCTCATAGGCGAGGACGACGCCGACGAAGTCGACCTCGCCGCTATCCGCGACCGCGAGGAAGACGACGCCACGCTCGCCGACGAATACGACGTCAGCGACGACCAGATTCGACGCTACCGCCGCATCGCCGCGGCCGAAGACGAGTCTCGAGCGGCGAACGACCGCTACCGCGACGAGTTCAACAGTCTCCTCGCCGACGCAGACCTCTCCGAGCGGATGACGACCGACGTTCGCGAGGACGGTCTCGAGGACGCGACGGAAGGGATGGAGACGGACGTCGAGTTTTAACGACCGAACTTTTTTAACCGGGTCTTCGCTCACCTACGTTCGTTCAAACCCGGCCAAAAAACTTCGATGAAAAACGCCGGGAGAGCAAGCTCTCCCGAGCCCTCGTTCGTTCCTTCGGAACTCACGAGGAACGCCGAGCGTTCGCTTCGCTCACGCTCGGTACGACTGCTTGCACCGCATACGAACACGGTCGTCTACGCACCGTTTCTTGTCGAGGTAGCTATTAAATAACCAGTCAAAAACCTGTCACTTGTTGCGGTCAGTACAGGTGACGTACATACCACTGAAACTGACGACCCACGTGCGGTGGCGCACGCTGAGCCGCGGCGAACGGACAGTGAGACGCGGCTCGTAGCCGTGCGAGGGATGAGCGAATGAAATGAGCGAATCGGTTGGGGAGGACGTGGCAATCACCGCTGCCAGCGACAGCAGAACGCTCATTTTCATCGCATTCACGGCGAACACGTCACCGGCAAGTACACCCAGCGAGTGAGCGTACGTTACACGACACCTTATCTAACGGCCAGCGATTCGATAGCGCCGTCCGGAAATTTATATACAAATAGGCGGCCAGACCGTTCGTGTCTCGAGCCCACGTCTCATTTAGCGACCTGCGAACCGCCACCTACTGCCCCCGGAAGTGTTACTATCAGCGGACGAGCGACGACGCCGATTGGGAGCCGCCGCCGAAAGTCGAGTCGATTCGTGCCCTCGAGACGCGGTACGAGGAGCTGCTCGAGGCTCCCACCGACACGCTCGAGTCGGAACCGATCGCCGTCTCCCCCGTACGATACCGCGACCGACTCGCCGCGACGCGGGATCGGCTCGCCGACGCCGGTCACTGGAGCCGGCTTCGGGATCCCAGCGCTCGAGACGTCTACGCCAGCGGTCGCGACTGCCACGGTATCGTGCACAAGGTCCTCGAGGAGCCGCTCGAGCCGGTGCTCGTGTCGACCGGCGAGCCGCCCGATCAGGGGGTCTGGGAGCCGCAATCAGTTCACGCCGTCGCGGCCGCGAAGGCGCTGGCGTGGGAACACCAGCAGCGAGTCGAGCGCGTCTGGCTCGAGTACCCCGCCTATGGCGTGATCCGGTCGGTCGAGCTGACGACGCGACGAAAGGCCCGGTACCGCCGCGCCCTCCGGACGGTTCGGGAACTCGACGGGCCGCCGGGCCGAACGAACAATCGGTCGAAGTGCGACGCCTGCGAGTTCGCGACCCAGTGTGGCGTTCGGACGCGAACGCTGCGCTCGTTGCTCGGGTTTTGAACTGTGGCCAGGCTCGGATCAAAACGGGGCTCGATCGTCAGAGTGCGATCAGGTTCGACTCGTCGATCAGTGGTCCTCGAGCCACGCCTCGATCTCGTCGGCCAGCGCACCGCGACGGTGAATCGTCCCCGCGGAGACGTCCACGACGGTGCTTTCGCTCGTCGCTTCGAACTCGCTCGGCTCGGCCTCGAGCACGACGGCCGACTCGAGCACTTGGTCCCCGATTTCGTCGACTCGTCGGGCACTCGGCTCCCCGCTGACGTTGGCGCTCGTGGCCGTGATCGGTCGTTCGGCGCGCTCGAGGAGCGCGAGTGCTGTCTCGCAGTCGGGGACTCTGACCCCGACGCGATCTCGGCCGGCCGTGAGGACGTCGGGAACGGCCGCCGTGCGCTCACAGAGCAGCGTCACGGGTCCCGGGAGGAATGCCGCGCCGAACGCCTGTTCGCGCTCGCTCGCACGAACGTACCCCTCCTCGACGGCCGTCTCGAACGTCGGGACGGCAAACGAGATCGGTTTCGACCGTTCTCGTCCCTTCACCTCGAAAACACGCCCGACGGCGTTGGCGTCGAGCGCGTCGGCACCGAGCCCGTAGACGGTCTCGGTCGGATACACAACCAGCTTGCCCGCACGGATTGCCGCCGCTGCGCGCTCGAGTGCGTCTGCGTCCGCGGTCATGCGTGAGTATCGCCGCGTCCGCGGCAAAAGCGTACCGCCCTGTCCGCTGGCGGCGTGCAGCCGTTGGGCTTCGGGTCGAGAGCCGACCGACTACTCGAGCCCCAGCCGCTCTTCGAGTTCGTCGTAGTCGGGGAACTCGGGCCACTCGGTGGCGACCCAGGCGGCCTCGACGGTCAGATCGGGCTCGAGGGCAAAGAACGCGAGCCGCGGCTCACTGACCCCGTCCATCCCGTCCAGATCGTGGGCGATACCGTAGGCGTCGGCGATCTCGTTGGCCGGATCGGCGAAGATGCCGACCGGCAGCTCGTTGTCGTCGAGGAACTGCGAGATGCCGTACGGCGTCGAGGCGGTGACGCCGACGACGCGGTCCGCGCGGTCGGCCCAGTCGCGCTCGTCGAGTTCGTCCCAGACGTACTTGGCGACGAACGAGCCGATCATGGGCGTGAAGACGACGATCGTTCGGCCGCCCTCGCCAGCGAGGGCGGAGAGCTTGCGGTCCTCCCAGAACTCGTCGGTCACGAGCGGACGGGAGATATCGGATGCTTCGTCGCCAGACTCGAGGTGATCCGTGGGTCCGAGATCGACGACGTCGAAGTCGGCCATCAGTTCTCGCCTCCGTAGGCCGATTCGAGGTAGTCCACGATGTTCGCGCTCTCGGCCATCGTCACGCCGGTGGTCTCGTCGACGACCACGGGAACGGTGCGGACGCCGGCGACGCGCTTGACGACATCTCGCCGCGAGTGGAGCGGCTCGACGAACCGCGAGCGATAGTCGAGATCGTACGCCTCGAGCAGTCGCGCGACGCGTTCGCAGTACGGACACGCCTGCAGGCGGTAGAACGTGATCGGCGCCTCGCTGTCTGCACTGGTGGCTGCTCCCATAGCCTTCGTTGGGGAAACGGGTGGGTAAACGTGTCGTCGCCGGCGAACCGGGACATAAATGGTAAACGGTTAACCGATCCAGCTATTATGAACGACATCAATGGCGTTGTCTCCGCTGCTCGAGGTCGTGTTTGCTGCCTACGAGGTTCCCGTCGTAGATCTCGCGTTCGAACAGTCGACTGTGGCGATTCTCGGCACGCTCGCTGTCGCCGTCCTCATCCTGCTCTCGGGATTCTTCTCCTCCTCGGAGATCGCGATGTTCAACCTGCCGAAACACCGCCTCGAGGGGATGGTCGAGGACGAGGTCCCGGGAGCGGAGCTCGTCAAGTCGCTCAAAGACGATCCGCACCGACTCCTCGTGACGATTCTCGTCGGCAACAACATCGTCAACATCGCGATGTCCTCGATCGCGACGGCGATTCTCTCTATCTACTTCGGCGGGCTGGTCGGCGTGTTGCTGGCCACCTTCGGGATCACCGCCCTCGTCCTCTTATTCGGTGAGAGCGTCCCCAAATCCTACGCGGTCGAGAACACCGAATCGTGGGCGATCCGCATCTCGAAACCGCTGAAGGCTACCGAGTACCTGCTGTTCCCCCTCATCGTCCTCTTCGACTACCTCACCCGACAGGTGAACAAGCTGACGGGGTCGACGGGGGCGATCGAATCACCCTACGTCACCCGCGACGAGATCCAGGAGATGATCGAGTCGGGCGAGCGCGAAGGGGTTCTAGAGGAAGAAGAACACGAGATGCTCACGCGGATATTCCGCTTTAACAACACTATCGTCAAGGAGGTTATGACACCGCGACTCGACATGACGGCGGTTCCGAAAGACGCGAGCATCGACGAGGCCATCGAGACCTGTATTCAGAGCGGCCACGCTCGCATCCCCGTCTACGAGGGGAGTCTCGACAACGTCCAGGGCGTCGTCCACATTCGGGACCTCGTTCGCGATCTCAACTATGGCGAGACCGAGGTCGAGGATCTGGAACTCGACGATCTCATTCAGCCGACGCTCCACGTTCCCGAATCGAAGAACGTCGACGAACTGCTGACCGAGATGCGCGAAAACCGGATGCACATGGCGATCGTCATCGACGAGTTCGGCACCACCGAGGGGCTGGTGACCGTCGAGGACATGATCGAGGAAATCGTCGGCGAGATCCTCAAAACGGGCGAGGACGAGCCGATCGAGGAGGTCGACGAACACACCGTCATCGTCCGCGGGGAAGTCAACATCGAGGACGTCAACGAGGCGCTCGACATCGATCTGCCGGAGGGTGAGGAGTTCGAGACCATCGCCGGCTTCATCTTCAACCGCGCGGGCCGACTCGTCGAAGAGGGCGAAGAGATCACCTACGACGGCGTTCGCATCACCGTCGAGGACGTCGAGAACACCCGTATCATGATGGCGCGATTGCGAAAACTCGAGCAGCCCCCGGAGCCGGAAGACGAGAACGGGGACGAGGAAGCGACGGAAACGGACGAGGAGTCGGTAGCGCGGGATTGACCGTCGGTTCTGACTCCTCCGTCGTACCTCGCTACGTGCCGTCTTCGACGTCGAACATCCGCTCTCGGAGCTCTCGCCCTCGCTCGGAGTCGACCGTCAGTTCCGGAACGGGAACGGTGGACCCGTCCTCGTCGATCGCGACGAAAGTGAACGAGGATTCGGTCGTCCGTTCGGTATCGCCGCTTCTCGGCTCTTCGCGCCACGCCCGCAAGCCGACGTGGACGCTCGTCCGACCCACGTCGTAGACGAAGGCCTCGACCAGCGCGGTGTCGCCGATCCCGATCGGCCGCTCGAAATCGAGTTCGTTGACGCGGGCGGTGACGCAGGTCTCGCCGGCAAAGCGCATCGCCGACATCGCCCCGACCTCGTCTAACCACTTCATCAGGTTGCCGCCGTGGAGCGTGTCGTTGTTGTTGGCGTGGTTCGGCTGGACGCGGAATCGGTTCTGGATGTGCGTCTCGAGGATGGTCGGCATACGGCCCTCTTCGCACGAGGGGGTCAAGAAGACACTCACTGAACGCGTGCGTCTACTGCAACTGTTTCGGAAGACTCGTCGAAGGGGCAGTTACGAGCAGTTCGTCTCTCCCGGCGCCGTCTCGGCGGCCATCTCCTCGAGTTGCCCGTCGATAACGCGAATCGTCCGGTCGATATCCGCAGCCCCGACCGTGTCGCCGCGCTCGCGAAGCTTCTCCCGGTACTGATGGAGCGTTACCGACAGTCGGAGCGCGTCGGATCGGCGAATCGCAACGACTTCACCCCGCTCGCTGGCAGCCGCCACCTCGGTCCGGAGTTTGCGGTGGCGGTGTGCTTCGCCGAGGGCGTCCGTTTCCATGGCCGACTCGGCCATCTTGTCCAGCGCGTACAGACACGCACCGAGGTTCTCCTCGGCTCCGTCCAGATAGATCGGATCGGTCAGTTCGTCGAGTCGGTTCAGCGCCCCGTATAGCGTGTCGAACGAGTCGTTCATCCGTGTTCGCTTAGAACACCGTCGCTACTTATTATACGACGAATAAAACGTTGCAGACTGCTAATTTCGACCGCTCACCCGTATGGGATACCGGTTCCGGGTGGTCGGCGGTGTCGACTCCTCATTTCGGCCGACCGGGGGTGACTGTGCCAATACCGACTTCCCCGAACGAAGTCGAGCACGCAAAACCGACGACCGATTCTCCCCTCGTTGCGGTCCCACGGCCTCCTCGAGTCGAGGCTCTCGATCGCGTCACTCGTCAGGACGAGCCCAAGGGCCGTCAGGCGACCCGTCCCAGCTCCGCCAGTAGACGCGAGACGTGGATCCGATCGCTCGAGCCCTCGTGCATCTCGAACTCGATGTCGGCGGCCAGCCGGTGCATCCGGGCCAGTTTCTCGCCCTGGTATCGTTTGCGAGCGACGCCGAGAATCGAGTCGATGACCTCCTCGCCGTCGAGCCCCTCGTCGACGAGCAGATCGTCGAGCGCCTTGCGCGCGTCCGTGAACTGTCCCGCTTCGGCGTCGTCGAGCATCGATTCGATTTCGTCCTCGAGCCCCACTTCGCCGATCGTCTCGTAGGCCGCCTGCATCGTTAGCTCGCCCTCGTCCTCGACGGTCGTCTGGGCGGCCAGAATGGCCTGCCGGAGGTTCCCGTTCGCGTAGCCCGCGACGAACTCGAGCCCGTCGTTCTCGTACGCGACGCCCTCCCGTTCGACGATCCGCTCGAGCACCGTCACGATCTCGGGACTCGAGGGTGCTCGGAATGAGACGGGGAAACACCGCGAGCGGATCGGCGGGATGAGCTTCGTTGGCTGGCGGGTGGCGATGATAAACTGCGTCGTCCGGTGGTGTTGCTCCATGATCCGGCGCAGCGCCTGCTGGAAGTCCTCACGGACGTCTTCGGCGTTGTCCAGCAGGATCGTCTTGTACTCGCCGGAGACGGAGGCGTAGCTCGCCGACTCCTTGAGGACGTGGTTGATCATGTCCCGCTTGGACATCGAGGAGCGGCCGACGAGAAACTGCTCGAAGCGCGGATCGTTCTTGATTTCGGTCTTCGTCCGGCCGAAGAAGTCGGCGACGTTGATCTCGATCAGGTCGTTGTCCGGGTCCGTGTGCGCTTCGCGTGCGAGTGCCCGCGCCGCCGCCGTCTTCCCGCTGCCGGGTGGGCCCTGCAGGAGGAGGTTGATCGGCTCGTCGACGGCGCGCTCGAGGTACTCTCGAGCGTCGTCCTGTGGCAACTCGGCCAGCTCGGGGGCGTGGGTGTCGGTCCACAGCGGCGCGTCCATCGCCAGTCGGTAGGGACGGGGCGGGTAAGAATCGGTCGGTTGTACTGTCGGCTGCAAGCCGGGACGGAGCATTCGACGGATCGTTTCGATCAATGCTTCGAACAGTGGCAGCCGACGGTATCGCGTCGGTGTGCGCTACTCGTCGTCCGCCCCGTTGTCGTCTTCGCCGCCCTCGTCTCCATCGTCGTCGTTCTCGACGTCCGCGATCGTGAACGTCGTTTCGACGCCGTCGCCGTCCTCGTCCTCGAACGGCGTCGGCTCGTCGTCATCCGACTCGCCCTCGTAGAGGACCGCGGTGAGTTCCTCGTCGTCGTCGACCTCGGCATCGTCGTCGAACTCGGCCGTGACGTTGCTGTGTTCGCCCGGCTCGAGGTCGTCGCTCGTTCCGATGAGGCTGCCATTCTCGGCTTCGATCCCGACGAAGCCGTCGACGGGGGTCGCGACGTCGACGGTGACGTTCTCCTCGCTCGCGTCGACCACCTCGATCGCGGGATCGGTGTGGAACTCGAGATCGATGGTCGTGATGGCGCCGTCGCCGTCGGTGTAGACGCCGATCGGCTGCTCGCCGGGTGGCGCGCCGACCGTGTCGATCTGGAACGTCACCTCGCGTGTTTCGCCGCTGCCGAGTTCGAGCGCCTGTTGCTCGAGGACGGTGCCGCCGAGGCGGAACTCGACGTTCTGCTGGCTTTCGATCTCCGTCGGGTTGGTGATCTCGGCGGTGACCTCGATTGTGTCGTTCGTGGTCGCCGTGGTGGGTGCGCTGATGGAGTCGACGGTGAACGAATCCGACAGCGCGTCATCGTCCAGAGTCGTCGTCACCGAGGCCGTATCCGAGACGGGGAACCCGTCCTCGAGGTAGGGTCGATCCTCCTCGCCCTCGCTCTCCTCGTAGGCGTAGCCGTCACCGGTCGTATCCTGGTGGACCGTCGCGGTGAGCTGGCCGACGAGGTCCTCCTCGGCGTCCTCCGCGCGCTCGATCGTCACGTTCTCGTGCGTGCCTGACTCGAGATAGTCGGAGACGGCGAGCGATTCGTCACCGCCGTTGGTGAGGACGACGAAGCCGCCATCCGAGAGGGTTACTTCACCGATCACGACGCTTTCGCCGTCGCCTTGCTGGTCTTCGAACTCGATCGACGCTTCGGGGTCGTCTTCGACGCCGAAGATAGCAGGGGCCTGCCCGACGACGATTCCCGCGGCGAGCACGATCGCGATCGCGATCAGGATCGCGCCGACGCGTTTGATGGTTCCCAGTGTCGATTTGGCGCTCATGTGGGTTGCCTGTGGTGGCTGTCGCGGAACGATTCCCGGTCGAACTCGGTCGCCATTACGAGTCCTTTCACGGTCCATCGATGTAAAACGTCGAGGTGATTCGCTCGCTTCGGTAATTGCAGTCCGCTGAAAACAATCCTGCAGTTCGATATCGATGCGATCCGAAGCCCGTATACTCCTCCCGGACCGAACAGCAATCGATGCCACTGCGCGTGACGTTTCTGGGGACGGCCGGGGCGGTTCCGACGACGGAGCGAAACCCGAGCAGTATCTTCGTCGCTCGCGAGGGCGAGCAGTTGCTGTTCGACGCCGGCGAAGGGACCCAGCGCCAGCTGATGCGATTCGGCACCGGATTCTCGATATCGCACCTGTTCGTCACGCACCTTCACGGTGATCACGTCCTCGGGATTCCAGGACTGCTCCAGACGATGGCGTTCAACGACCGCGAGGAGCCGTTGGCGATTCACGCACCCCACGGGACGCGCCGGCAGCTGAAGTCGCTGGTGAACGCACTCGGCAACCGACCCTCGTTTCCGGTGCGGATCAACGAAGTCGGCGATGACGACGTCGCCTACCGCGCCGACGAGTACGAGGTCCGCGTCTTTGAGACCGACCACGACGCCCGGTCGGTCGGCTACGCCCTCGTCGAAGACGACCGCAAGGGCCGGTTCGACCGCGAACGCGCCGAAGAACTTGGCGTTCCAGTGGGACCGAAGTTTTCGAAACTCCACGCCGGCGAGTCCGTCGAACTCGAGGACGGCACCGCCGTCGATCCGGACCAGGTCGTCGGCGAGCCTCGGCCGGGTCGGTCGATCGTCTACACCGGCGATACGCGACCCACGACGGCGACGATCGAGGTCGCGGACGAACCCGATCTGTTGATCCACGATGCGACGTTCGCCGACGACCGAGCGGACCGGGCCGCGAAGACGGCTCACTCGACGGCCCGGCAGGCCGCCGAGATCGCGAATCGCGCGGGTGCGGATCGACTCGCGCTGGTACACCTCTCTTCTCGGTACGCGGGCCACACCGGGGACCACCTTGAGCAGGCCCGCAAGGTGTTCGATGGCGAGGTGGTCCTCCCGGACGACGGAGACGAACTCGAGATTTCGTATCCGGACGTCTGAGCCCATCGGCGCGCGACTCGATGGTGGTCCCGCGCCGCAGTTTCGGCCGATACTCATCGCTGGCATGTTGTTTCCGATCCAGGGATTCTCGAGTTCAGCGACTAGACCTACGAAATGCGTCACATTCTGGTCACGATCCCGATCCGGAGTCGGGAGGCGATACTCGACCTGTCATAGGGATTACCGTAGCCAACCGGAGATCTCGAAACCCGGCCTTCGACGCTGTGTCTCGGTTCTTCACAGAGAAACTATGAACTCCTGCGATAATCCCTCTCAGAATCTGTCAGAGCCGGTCAGCTAAACCTCCACAGTCCGCCGTCTCACACTCGGTGCCGTCGAGCCACGTCGCACCGGTGAGGTCGGCGTCGGTGAGATCCGCACCGACCGGGTACGAACTCGTCAGGTTGGCTCCCGTAAGGTCTGCACCCGAGAGGTCGACGGTCGGAAAGATCGCGTCCGTCAGGTTCACACCGGACAGGTCCGCGTCGGAGAGGTCGGCATTCGGGAGGGTTGCATCGGTCAGATCCGCACCGGACAGGTTCGCCTCGGCGAGGTCGGCGTCCTCGAGGTCCGCATCGACTCCTGTCGCACCCGACAGATCGGCTCCCGCGAGATTCGCCTCCGAGAGGTCGGCTCCCGTAAGATCGGCGTTGGCGAGACTTACGTCGGCGAGTTCCTCGCCGGAGAGCGTCGCGTTCGAGAGATCGCTACCGGAGAGGTTTACGCCGGTGATGTCCGCCTTCGTGAGCGCGCCGATCAGGACCGTCGCGTCCCTGAGGTCGGCGTTGGTGAGATCCGCACCCTCGAATTCCGCGAGGAAGAGATCCGCGTCCCTGAGATCCACACCCCGGAGATCCGCATCCGTCAACGTCGCCTTCGAGAGGTCGGCGCCGGAGAGATCGCAGTCGGAGAGATCCGCCCCCTCGAGATCGGCCTCGGACTCGATCGTGTGACCGTTGCACGCCTCCCCACCGATGCCGAGTCCCGCGAGACAGCCCGAGAGTCCGACGACAGCGCCGCTGGCGGCGGCACCGACACGCCGGAGGAGCCGGCGTCTGGACGGCCTCGGGTCCGAACGTTGCGTGGTGGATCTGTCTGGCATGATATCGTCGACTGGATCGCGTCGTTCATCGAAGAAGGATAAGCAGTTGTCAAATCTCTTGTGGTCTCGCTCTCGAGCGGCCGACCGCGTTCGAGTCCCTATTCGCGTTCGTTTTGTGCGTCTCGAGTATCGTCGGCGTCCGGATCGACTCGCTCGTCTCGAGCCCCTCGAGTCCCCCGAGCGTCGCCGGACGCTCGAGCCTCGGCGGTCCTCCGGTCGGTGCGACGCGCTCGCGGCTCTTCGCCTCCGGCCGCGGCGGACGCCTCGTCTACCGCGAGGGTGATCGGCGCTCGCGTGCGCGTCGCCCAGACGCCACCCGCGGCGACGAGCCCCGCGGTGATGCCCGCGAGGAGCGCGTTGACCAGCAAGCCGCCGATATCGATCGAGACTGCGAGCGGAATCGTCCCGAACAGCGCTGCAAGGGTCCAGAAAACGACCGTCGCGACGCCCGTGGCGAGCCCCGCGGTCACGTAGGTCGTCGATCGGTCGTACTCGAGTCGCCAGCCGAGGAACGCGCCGACGAAGACGGCGAGCAGGATCGCCAGATACGGGGTGCCCGTAAGTGGGATCGAGAGCGCCGCTTCGACCGCGGCGTCGAACCCCGCGATGCCGTCGGCCGTTTCGGCGACGCCTTCGTCGATCGCATCGCTGAAAATGCCGAACAGCCCGTAGCCGACGGCGACCAGTGCGAGCAGGAGCGTCAGGTACGTCGTCCACGCCGCGACGATGGGTTGTTGTGCGAGATCGACGATCGACGGGTCGCCCGAATCGCCCCGTCGTTTGCGCTCCGATTCGTCAGTTCGTTTCTGTGTCTCATCATTCCGGCCGGCTGTATCGGCGCGTTCGACAGTCTCGTCGCCGTCGGTAGGCTGATCTCTATTGTCCATACGCTTGTCACAATCGCCGGCTTCTTAGCGTTTGGCCGAGAGCTGGCAGGAATCCGCGCCGGATTTATCACCGACTCGCCCCTAGGGCCGGCCGTGAGTACGCGAACGAGTGCCCTCGATGCGGTCGTCTTTGGCGTCGATATTCAAAGCGGTGACGTTCGGGGCGACGCCCCGTCGTACGCGCTCGTCGTCTACGACGGCGAGGACGTGAGCCGGGATGTCGTCTCCCACCGGAAGCTCCGACGACTGATCGAGGATACGGAGCCCGCGATCATCGCGACGGACAACATGTACGAGCTGGCGGCCGATAAGGATCAGCTCATCCACTTCCTCGGCTCGCTTCCCTCCGGGACGAAACTCGTCCAGGTGACGGGTGCCGAACAGCCCGAACCGCTCTCCCGGGTCGCGAAACGCCACGGCATCCCCTACGGGAAAGATCCGATGCAGGAAGCCGAAGCCGCCGCCCAACTGGCCGCCCACAACGTCGGGCACGAGGTATCAGCCTTTACCGACACGACCGAGGTTAAGGTCTCGAGGGGTCGCTCTACCGGTAGCGGGGGCTGGAGCGAGGACCGCTACACTCGTCGCATCCACGGTTCGGTGAGGAAACGAGCCCGTGAGGTCGAATCCGCACTCGAGGACGCCAATCTCGAGTACGAGCGAGAGGTCCGCGAGGCCTATGGGGGGTTCGCAAACGCCGTCTTTACCGTTCAGGCCCGGCCGCAGGAGATCCCCGTCTCGCGCAATCGCTCGGGCGACGTTCGCGTCGAGATCGAACGCGAACGGCGGGACGGAATCGAGTTCCAGCCACTGGTCAAACGCCGGGATCACGTCGTCGTCGGGATCGATCCCGGCACGACGACCGCCGTCTCGATCGTCTCGCTCGAGGGCGAGGTCTTAGACGTCTGGAGTTCGCGCACCAGCGACACCGCCGACGTGATCGAGTGGATCGTCGAGCGCGGCCGGCCGATCATCGTCGCGGCGGACGTGACGCCGATACCCGAAACCGTCGAGAAGTTCCGTCGGAGCTTCGACGCCGCGGGCTGGACGCCGACGAGCGATCTGCCGATCGACGAAAAGCAGCATCGAACGCGCGAGGAGCCGTACGACGACGACCACCAGCGCGACGCGATGGCCGCCGCGCTGTATGCCATCGACGCCCACCAGAATCAGTTCGAACGCATCGCCGACAAACTCCCGCCGGGACTCGACCGCGGCGAGGTGACCGCTCGCGTCGTCGCGGGCGAAGAGAGCGTCGAGGCCGTCCTCCGGGATCTCGACGACGACGAGGACACCGAAGAGGAGTCCACGGAACACGAACCCCGCGAACTCACCGAGGAGGAACAACGGATCAAGGATCTCGAGCGACAGGTCGACCGGCTCCAGTCACACGTCGGGACCCTCGAGGGCCGCATCGAGGACCGGGACGACCGGATCGACGAACTCGAGTCGAAACTCAGTCTCGCCCGCCGGGAAGAGCGCACGCAGGTTCGCAAAGATCGGGAGGTGAACCGACTCGAGCGGAAGGCCAATCGCCTCGAACGCGAACGCGACCAGGCTCGCGAGGAGGTCGAAGATCTCGAGGGCAAAGTCGAGCGGATGAAGGCGCTCTGGAAGCTCGATCACTCGAACTTCAGCGACGTCTCGGCGAAAAAGGAGGGGCTGGTCCCCGTCAAGGTGATCGAGAAGTTCACGAAGGGGGCGATTCGGGAAGCCGATGAGCAGTACGGCATCGCCGCCGGCGATGTCGTCTTCGTTCGGGACGCGAGCGGGGCCGGAAAATCGACGGCCGACCTCCTCGCGGGCTTCGAGCCGAGAGTCGTCCTGAAGCAGGGCGGGCTCTCGGAGATCGCCGACGAGATCCTCTTCGACGAGGAGATTCCGGTCGGGCCGGCCGACGACGTCGCCATGCAGGAGGTCGACGAACTGGCCGTCGCCCGCGAGGACGACGTCGAAGCCGTTATCGACGACTGGCACGGGCGAGCCGAAGAACGCGAGCGCGACCGCAAGGCGTCGATGGTCGACCAGCTCATCAGCGAACACCGAGCCGGAGACAACGAAGTCTGATCTCGCAGCCGTGGTCTCTCAGTCCACCGCTCAGTCCGCCGTGTTGACCGGTGAGAGCACCTGTGGCACCTCTTCGACCGCGACCTCGTCGGTCAGATCCTCCGGCTCGTCGACCGGGCCGTTGACGAACAGTGCGTGCGCGATAAAGCCGATTGCGACGACTCCCAACACGGCGATCGAGACCTCTATCGCGACCGGCGTCGCGTAGCCGATCCCCGCTCCGAGACCGAGGCTCGCAGCGATACAGACCAACACCAGGTCGTAGTAGTGGAGCGCGTATCCCATGCGATTATAGAGGCGACGAACCGACAAAATAGTTCGGAGCGCCATCGCAGCCTCCGCGGTCAGAACATTCCGAAGCTCTGGAGCATTCCCGAGATCAGCGCCTTGACGACCAATCCGAGCCCGGCGAGGACCATCGCCATCCCGGCGGCGATCAGGAGATTCTGGTAGGCGATGAGCCCGATTCCTGCAAGTAGAATCACGATGCCGACGATTCCGAGCGGCCCGAGATTTCGGAGCATACGCTGAGTGTGTCCAGCCGAGGGAAATAAACGGCGTGGTTTCCCGGCCTCGAGAGTCACTGCCGGCGCGTGGTCGACCTCGAAAAATCGATAAAACATTAAACCGCTCGGCTCCGAACCACGGGGTATGAGCGACGACGGTGAGGGCGGTCGGAAGAACCTCCGGATGCCGGAGGACGACGAGGTGTTCGCGACCGTCACCAACATGCTCGGGGCGAATCGGGTGAAAGTACGGTGTGCCGACGGGGAAGAACGTACCGCACGCATTCCCGGCAAGATGCAAAAGCGCATCTGGATCCGCGAGGACGATGTCGTCCTCGTCGAGCCGTGGGACTGGCAGGACGAGAAAGGCGATATCACCTGGCGCTACGAGAAGAGCGAGGCCGACCAGCTTCGGCAAGAAGGCCACATCCAGTAAAACGAAATTTTACGCTGCGTTCTTGCGGACTGACGACAGCGTAGCTGTCGTACAGCCCGCTGTCACTCGGTAAAATCTTCAAAAGAGCGCTCGCGCTCTTTTGGACATCGCGGAGCTTCGCTCCGCTCAGTTTCGATCAAAAGCACTCCTCCTTCGGTTCGTTCGATTCACTCACTCACATCAGTCGTCGGCCCGAGCGCGGAGCGCTCGGTGAACGGCATCGCTCGGGTTCTTCGAACCGCTCACTCGCCGTCAGTACAGCAAGTTCTCTGACCAACAGCCTGCCTTTCCCCGGTTCGTCCGCTCCTCGCAGCACTCGGAGCGGACTCACGGCCATCGATTTAGCCTTGTTCGACATAACTGCCAACATCGTACAGAAAGCTTATCTTCGCGATTTACATTCACGTACGCATGACTCTCAGTCGACGTCAGCTCCTGCAGGGTGTCGGAGTCGGCGTCTCCGCGGGACTGATCGGACTCTCGGGATCTGCGTCGGCGTCTGCGTCTTCCTCAACATCCGCTACTCGGAGGGTATTTGTCCACCCACGAGACGGACTGCTCGGCGAGTTGCTCGGTGTCGTCGAGGGCCTCGGCGGAACGCCGCTGCTCGAGTACGACAACTTCGAGTTCGTGGTCGCGGAGGTGCCGTCGGACAGTCTGGACGAGCTGCGTGGCGACCGCCGCGTGTCGTTCGTCGAAGCGGACGACGAGACCAGGATTCCCTCGGACTGGTCGCCCTCGCTCTCGGACATTCTGAACCCCCCCGACGACTCCGACTGTTCTACCCACCCCGACCAGCAACCCTCGTGGGGCGTCGAACGCATCGGTGCGGATGATGTCGATCCGGACGGATCCGGCGTCGACGTGGGGATTCTCGATACGGGCATCGCGTCGGACCACTGCAGCCTGTCGGTCGCCGGCGGTCAGAACTTCACCAGCGACGGGGTGTCGACCGACTACGAGGATCGCCACGGCCACGGGACCCACGTCGCCGGCGTCGCGGGCGCGTCGGACAACGACCGCGGCGTCGTCGGCGTCGCTCCCGAGGCGAACCTGTACGCGGTGAAGGTCCTCGGCGATGATGGCTCCGGTCGGTACAGCGAACTGATCGCCGGAATCGACTGGTGTCTGTCGAACGACGTGGAACTGATCTCGATGAGCCTCGGCGGCGAGGAATCGAGTTCGACGCTCGAGGACGCGATCGACGCCGCACACTCGGCTGGGCACCTTCTGCTCTGTGCGGCCGGCAACGAAGGGAACAACGGCGGCGACTCGTGCGACGAGGAGACGATGACCTACCCGGCGATGCACGACGACGTCGTCGCAGTTACCGCGATGGACGAGGACGACCGGCTGGCGTCCTACAGTAGCGTCGGCTCTGCCGTCGATCTGCTGGCACCGGGGACGGACGTCAACTCGACTACCGTCGACAACCAGTACGCACAGGCGAGCGGGACGAGCATGGCCTGTCCGTTTGTCACCGGCGTCGCGGCGCTGGTCTGGGAGACCCGCGAGGAGTCCGGACCGGGGCCGAACGAGGCGGTCAGGGAGATCCTCGGCGAGACGGCGGAGGACGTGCTCGGAACCTGTGCGGAGGGTGACGGGCTCGTGGACGCCCGCGCCGCGGTCGGCGACGAGCGCGCGACCGACGGTGACAGTCAGGATACGGATCGGGCCGGCGGGTTCTTCGGTGGACTCCGGTCGGTGGTCGAGCGGATAGCGGATCTGCTCGCGAGCGTCTTCGAGTGGCTCCGGCGGCTGTTTTCGTAGCCGTCATTGCGGTACGATTGGAGTGATCGACAAAAAGTGGTCTTCTGACCGGCTGTGCTACACGCTTCGGCCGACGACTACAGGCCGGCGACGTCCTCGATGGCGTCGGTCAACTCCTTGATGGACTCGAGGTCGTGTTCACCCATATGACCGATGCGGAACGTTTTCTCGCCGAGTTGGGAGCCGTAACCGTTCGAAAAGACCATTCCGTACTCCTCGTCGACGGTTTCGATGGTTTCGGCGACATCGATCCCCTGGGTGTTCTCGATACAGGCCACCGTCTGGGACTCGTAGCCCTCCTCGGGGAACATCGCGAAGTGTTCGTCGGCCCACTCGCGGGTGTACTCGGCCATCTCCCGGTGGCGCTCGTCGCGGCCCTCGTGGCCCTCCTCGAGCATATATTTCATCTGTTTGCGGTAGGCCAGCATGATCGGAATCGCGGGCGTGGAGTGGGTCTGGCCCTTCCGGTCGTAGTAGTCGAGCGTGCGCTGGAAGCCGCCGTACCACGAGGCTGAGTCGGTCTCGAGTTCGCGCTCGTAGGCCGCGTCGCTGACGACACAGACCGCGAGTCCGGGTGGCATGGCGAAGGCCTTCTGGGTGGAGGCGAAGATGACGTCGATGTTGTGCTCGTCGATATCGACGTAATCGCCGCCGAGCGCGGAGACCGCATCGACGACGAAGTACGTATCGGGGTAGTCGGCGACGACATCGCCGATCTCCTCGATCGGATTGCGGACGCCGGTCGAACTCTCGTTCATCACGGTCGCGACGACATCGTACTGCTTGTCGCTCGTCTCGAGGGTTTCGCGGATGTCTTCGGGCTTGATCGCCTCGCCCCACTCGTACTCGAGGCGGTCGACGTCCTTGCCGAGTCGCTCGGCGACGTTCGCGTGGCGCTCGCTGAAACTCCCACAGGTCGGCACGAGGATACTCTCATCGACGAGATTGAGCGTCGAGGCCTCCCAGAACTCCGTTCCCGACGCCGTCAGGATCACGACCTCGTTGTCGGTACCGAGGAACTCCTTCGTGTCTTCGACGATGGTCGTATAGAGGTCCGTCATTCGGTCCATGCGGTGGCCGAACATCGGCTCGCACATCGCCTCGAGAACGTCCTCGCGGACCTCGGTCGGTCCCGGAATATACAGCGTTTTGTCGGGGTAGTCGTCTTTGTACTCGCGTTTTTCGGTCACGAAAGCCACCTGATACGCCCTACTGGGTCGCGAGACGGTATGGTACTTTTGATGCCGCAGTCGATCGGCAGTTCTCGCCGCATCTTTCTGCCATCGATCACTCGAGCAGAATCTCGCCGCGCATCGAGGCGGCGTGGGGCGCACAGACGTAGTACGCCAGTTCCTCGCTCGCTTCGAACTCGAGGAACTGGTCGTCGCCCGGTTCGTCCGTGACGTCGGTTCGGTAGTCGTCGACGACTTCGTCGTCCTGATCCCAGAGCTCGATGTTGTGGTAGAGCCCGTCGCCACCCTCCCAGCCGATCCGGTACGTTTCACCTGCCTCGAGGGCGAGCGTCGGGTTCTCTTCGCCGGCGATCACCGACGGCTCGAGTCCTTCCCAGGCGGCCGTCTGGCCGTCGAAGGCGATAGTCGTCCCAGGATCGATACGGAAGGCGTCGCCGGTTTCGGTTCCACTATCGCTGTCGACATCGTGGCCGCTATCCTCCGCCGACGGTTCGGTCCCGTCGATCCGGATTTCGCCGCGCATCGAGCCGGAGTGAGGCTCACAGACGTAGTACGCCAGTTCCTCGCTCGCTTCGAACTCGAGCAGTTGGTCGCCGGGGTCCTCGGCGTCGGTCAGATTGGTTCGATAGTCGTTGACGACCTCGTCGTTCCGATCCCGGAGCTCGATGTTGTGAGCCTGTCCGTCGCCACGAGTCCACCCGATCTCGTACGTCTCGCCCGCCTCGAGGGTGAGCGTGGGGTTCTCTTCGCCGTCGATCGCCGCCGGTTCGAGACCGACCCATCCCCCGGTTTGGCCGTCGAATCGAATCCGCGTCCCGGGCTCGAGTACGGGGTCGGTCGCCTCGTCGTCAGCGCCGCTCTCGTCGTCGGTCGATCCGCCGTCGGTGTCGTCGTCGGGTTCCACTCCGCTCTCGTCGCCGGCCGATCCGCCGTCGGTGTCGCCGTCACCGTCGTCGTCCGTAGCGCCCGATTCGTCGGTCCCTGCCTGATCGACACAGCCCCCGAGCGTTCCGGCTCCCGCGGCGGCACCGACGACGGACAGCAGCGTTCGACGTGTAAACGGATCTTCAGTTGGCATACAGAGTACTTCCCGACACACTTCATAAAACCAACCGTTCTCTCGAGGTGGCGTCGGAGCGGCCGACCAGCGGGCCGTCCGCCGGTCGAACCACTGTGCGGACTGCGGTATCCTCGTCGATTGCGTCGAAAAAGCGACCGGAAGATTCCGGAGAAAGTCGAGACAAATACCGGGCGATTCTAACGGAACGACGCCGGTCGAAACGCGATGAACGTCACGACGCGGTTGCGACGTCGTTACTCGTCGTCGCCGTTGCCGTTTTCGTCGTCGCCGTTGCCGTTTTCGTCGTCGCCGTTGCCGCCGTTACCCTCACCGATCTCGATCTCGCCGCGCATCGAGCCGGAGTGAGGGTCACAGACGTAGTAGGCCATCTCGTCGGTGACTTCGAACTCGAGCATCTGGTCGTCGTCTGGTTCCTCGACAATTTCCGTCTGGTAGTCCTCGACGAGTGCGTCGTCCGAGTCCCAGATCTCGATGTTGTGGCCCGCACCGTCGCCCTCGTCCCAGCCGATTTCGTACGTTTCGCCCTCCTGCAGGACGAGGGTTGGGTTCTGGACGCCGTCGATCTCGCTTGGCTCTTTGCCTTCCCAGTAGCTCGCGTCCCCGTAGAAGACGATCTCCGTCCCGGGGTCGATCTCGAAGGTCTCGTCTTCGTCGCCGTTCCCGTTGTCGTCGTCACCACAGCCGGCGACCAGTGCGGTCGCTGCGGCCGCACCGGTGAGCTTCAGCGCGGTTCGCCGTGAAATTGCGTTGTCTCGCGTCATCAACCGGAGGTTAGGGTTGAGCACATAAAAATTGATACCCTCTATCGTGACGCTGTCATGCGGTTACATACCAGTGGGAAGGCTGGTAGTTCTCGAGCTGCAACCAGTCGGAAAGAACGTGACGGCGATCAGATACGATCGTGCTCGAAGTGATCCTCGCGCCCGAGCGACCAGCGGACGAACATCGGTACGGCGATCAGATACGATCGTGCTCGAAGTGATCCTCGCGCCCGAGCGACCAGCGGACGAACATCGGTACGGCGATCAGCGCGATCGCGATCTCGAGGCCGCCGACGACGAGAAAGGCGAGATCGTAGCCGTACGCGCTCGCAACGGTGCCGCCGACGAGAAAGCCGCCGAGAAAGCCCAGGCTGCCGGCGACGTTGAAGCCGGCCATCGCGATCCCACGTTCGCTCTCGGCGGCGATGTCGGTGACGAGGGCCATCGTGGCCGGCGAGACCAGCGCGCCGAGGACGCCGACGGCGATCATCGCGACGGCGACCGTCGCGACCGACGGTGCCGCGCCGACCGCGAGGATGCCGATACCGTAACACAGCGATCCCACGACGATCGGAATCGTCCGGCCGATGCGATCCGAGAGCGCGCCCATGGGGTACTGCAACAGCGCGAACGGCGCGAAAAAGCAGGCTAACAAGAGCCCGGTCGCGGCGGGACCGATGCCGAACGCCTCCTGGAAGTACAGCGTCCCGACGAGCGCGAAAAAGCCCGCCGTCAACCGATCGACGAAACCGAAGGCGTAGGGGATCGAGAGCGTCGGCCGCTTTCGCACGCCCTCGAGGAGCGCTCGAGTGGTTCGACGGCTGTCGGGCGTGCGGTCCTCGACGCGGGTGACGAGCGCGCCGACGCAGACGAGCAAGACGGCAGCGCCCAGGAGCGGCGCGAGTGGATCGAGTTCGGTAAGCTGGCCGCCCACCGGCGCGCCCAGGGCGGCCCCGAGTCCGATCGCGATTCCGGCTGCGCCCATGTTTCGGCCGTGACCGCCCGCTAAGTCCATCAGCATGGTCATCGTCAGTGAGAACGCGCCGATCGTCATCGCGCCCTGGAGGACTCGCAGGACGAGAACGCCCTCGAAGGGGATCGATCCGATCGTCGGAACGGCGGCGAGGGCGGCGTAGCCGACGGCCCCCGCCAGCGCCCCGGCGACGATGAAGGGCGTTCGCCGCCCGGTCACGTCGCTCGCGAGGCCCCAGACGCCGACGAAGGCGACGTATGCCGCGAACTCCGCGACGAGAAACCACATGCTCGCGTCGAGTTCCGTCGCCGCGAATCCTGACGTCGTCTCGTCGGCTCCCAGCACCTCGACGAGCGTGCCGACGCCCGGGTAGAGCAATAGCTGGGAGAACAGCACGGCGAAGACGACGGTAGCGAGGACGACCCGATCCCGGTCACTCGAGCGCACGCCTCACCCTTGATACTACGGGATTATGAACTCATTCGTCTCGGATAGAGCGAATACGTCGTCGCTTGCCGATTCGAGCACGTCGCCCAGCACGGCTCTCCCGACCCGTTTTTGCGACAGCAACGCCGTCGAATCGTCCCCCTGATAGCTTTGGCTGAGAACCGATAGGTTTTGGTTCGTCGCTGACCAGAATGAGTCGATGACAGCCACACGCCGGGACGTGCTTGCTGCGGGAGCGACCGCCGGACTGGGGGCCGTCGCGGGCTGTGCCGACGTCGCCAGCGGTGCGCTCTCGGCGTCGCCGGCGGCCGTCTCTCGGGCCGCCCTCGAGGAGACCGGCTACGGAGAGCGTACGGTGGAGGAAGTCGTCGTCGAGCGAACGGTCGGGCGATTCGGTCTCGAGCGTTCCATCTCGGTGACCAATTGGTACGCGGAGTACGACCGATCGATTTCGCTCGACGTGCTGGGACTGTCCCGCCTGCAGGCGGCGATCGTCTCCGTCCTCACGACGCCGCAGGTGTCGTTTCTCGGCCGGACGTTCAACCCCATCGGCGAGTACTCGACGGACGAACTGATCGAGTTGATGCAGGACCGCTACGACGAACTTCAGAATGTCCACCGCGTCGACGAGACGCTGGTATCGGTACTGGGAACCGAGACAGCGCTCGTCCGCTACACTGCCGAGGCGAGACTGATCCCCGCCGGAACCACGCTCGACGTCTACGTCCAGCTTACCGAACCCGTCTCGCACGGCGACGACTTCGTGCTCGGCGTCGCGGTCTATCCGCAGGCACACGGGTTCGAGACCGAGTCGGGCGCGGTTCGCACGCTGCTCGAGGGCCTCGAACACGAGTGAGGCGTGGAAACGCAGGCGACCGCTTCTAGGGCCGGATGTAGGCGTAGCCGTCGTCTTGCAAGCGTGTGAGTTCGCCGCCGCCGGAGGAGACGGTCTCGACGCCGTCGACGAGGTCCGACTCCGTGAGATCCTTCAGGTCGAGCGTGTTGCTGCAGGCTTTGAACGAGATGCCGCGCTCGAGCATCGACTCGACGGTCTCGCTGCCCTCGCCGCCCGCGGTCAGGGGCTCGATGCCGTCGGCCTGTGCGACGACGGCGACGTCGTCCACGTCGACGGAATCGTCTTTCGTGAGGTTCTCGGCGATGGTCAGCGCCGTTCGTTGCTGGTCCGGTTCGGCCGCGATGAGGTGGAACACTGTCTGCATGGGAGTCAGTCCGCTCCAGGTTTGTGTAGCGGTTGGGCTTGCAACGGTAATGGGCAGCGTCGGGATCGAGGGGTCGCAGCTCGAGTGACGCACGACTCACTCAGAGTGCGTTGGTGTGCGCAGGTAGCGGCGGGAGCGACGTAGTGGTACCGCTACGCCTCTGTCAGTCGTCCGGTCGGAAGCCAGCGGGGAACCCGGTCACAGTACTCCTCGTAGGCCTCACCGTGTTTCTCCCGCAGGTGGGGCTCTTCGAACTCGACGATCCGTCGGTGGAAGCCGAGCCAGCAGACCAGCCCCCACCAGCACACGTGCAGCGATTTGTACCGGACCGCCTGCCCTCCGATCAGCAACAGGATCCCGACGTACATCGGATTTCGCGAGTAGCGGTAGGCCCCGCCGGTGACGAGTTCGTCCGGTTCGTCTCTCGGTGCGGGCGTCCCGTCCCCTTCGCTCGAGAACCGCAACGCGGTGTGGAGATACAGGAGCGCGCCAGCGACGAACGAGACGGCCCCGACGACCCTGGCTCCGCGAGAGTCGAGCGTCGGCGACTCCCGGTCGTATCGAGCGAGCACTCGAGGAATGCCCTCAACGACGGTTCCCGGAACGAGCACGGTGAACACCGCTGTCTTCAGCAGTACGGGTAGTGACGTCATTGGAATCTCCTCCGTCCGGCTGTTACTCGCGAGAGGTGTTATACCCGACCGACGAGCGGGGACGGTCGCATGGTAGCGCCGAATCGTTCCCCCGCTTTGCGTGTCAATCCCCCCGGATCGGCTGCGGTTTTTGCCGTTACTGAGACGCATAAGAACGTGCAGTAGTATGCATACTAAACATGAGCGACGACGCGAGCGACGGGACTGAGCGACCCTGTCCCGAGCGCGGTCTCGGGACACGTAGCGTACACGCCGGCCAATCGCCCGATCCCGAGACGGGCGCGATGGCCCCACCTATCTACCAGACGACCTCCTACGTTTTCGACGACGCCGACACCGCCGCGGATCTCTACGCCCTCGAGGCCGAGGGGTATATTTACTCTCGCATCGCCAACCCGACCGTCACGACCCTCGAGGATCGCCTCGCCTCCCTCGAGGGCGGCGCGGGCGCGGTCGCGACGGGCAGCGGGATGGCCGCCCTGGATTCCGCGGTGCTCGTCCTCGCCGAAGCGGGCGACAACGTGGTCTGTTCGACCGACACCTACGGCGGGACGACGGCCTACTTCTCGAAGACAGCCTCCCGGCGAAACATCGAGACGACGTTCGTTCCCACCCTCGAGTACGACGCCTACGCGGAGGCTATCGACGCGGACACCGCGTTCGTCCACGTCGAGACGATCGGCAACCCCTCGCTGGTGACGCCGGACTTCGAGCGCCTCGCGGAAATCGCCCACGACAACGGCGTGCCCCTCGTGGTCGACAACACGTTTGCGACGCCAGCGCTTTGTCGGCCGCTCGAGCACGGCGCGGACATTGTCTGGGAGTCGACGACCAAGTGGCTCCACGGTTCGGGCACGACCGTCGGCGGCATCCTCGTTGACGGCGGCACCTTCCCGTGGGGCGAACACGGCTACGACGAGATCGCGGGCCAGAACCATGCCTACCACGACGTCGACTTCTCGCGGGACTTCCCCGATGCGCCCTTCGCCGAGACGGTGCGGTTCCGTTCCCTCCGAAGCCTCGGCAACCAGCAATCCCCCTTCGACGCCTGGCAGACGCTGCAGGGCCTCGAGTCGCTGCCCTTGCGCGTCGCAAAACACTGCGAGAACGCCTCCATCGTCGCGGACTACCTGGTCGACCACGACGATGTCGCCTGGGTCACCCAGCCCGGACTCGAGGATCATCCGACGCACGAGAACGCCTCGCGCTACCTGAGCGATTTCGGCGGGATGGTCGCCTTCGGCCTCGAGGGGGGATACGATGCGGGCAAGGCATTCTGCGAGAACGTCGAGGTCGCCCAGTTCCTCGCGAACATCGGCGACGCGAAGACGCTCGTGATCCATCCGGCGAGCACGACCCACGGCCAGCTAACGCCCGAAGAACGGACGGAAGCGGGCGTGACGGACGACCTCGTCCGGATGTCCGTCGGGATCGAGGATCCCGAAGACATCCTGGCGGACGTAGAGCAGGCCATCGATGCGGCGACCCGAGCGGCGAGCGACGCGGGTGCGAACTGAGAGTTAGATACTGATGACTACCAAGAACACTACCGATCTCGGCGAGTTCCAGTTCCTCTCGGGGGAGACGATTCCGTCCCTCGAGGTAGCCTACGAAACCTACGGCGAATTCACCGGCGATAACGCGGTGCTCGTCTGTCACGCGCTGACCGGCAGTTCCCACGTCGCCCGCCGGCCGGACGCCGGCGGCGACACGGCGGGACAGGCCCGCGCCTGGTGGGGTGACGTCGTCGGTCCCGGAAAGGCGATCGACACCAGCGAGTACTACGTCGTCTGTGTGAACGCGCCGGGATCGTGTTACGGTACGACGGGACCCTCGAGCGAGAACCCCGAGACGGGCGAGCCCTACGGTACCGACTTCCCGCCCGTCACGGTGGGCGACTGGACCCGCGCCCAACGGCAACTGCTGGACGAACTCGGCGTCGGCCGCCTCCACGCGGTCGTCGGCGGCAGCGTCGGCGGCATGAACGTCCTCGATTGGCTGCGGCGCTACCCCGATGACGTCGAGCGCGCCGCTGGCGTCGCCACGGCGGCCAGACTCGACCCGCAGTGTCTCGCGCTCGACACCGTCGCCCGGCGGGCGATCACCAGCGACCCGAACTGGAACGGCGGTCACTACTACGACGGGCCGGGACCCGACGACGGACTGGCTCGAGCGCGCCAGATCGGTCACATCATGTACCTCTCGAAGGCCTCGATGTCCCGGAAGTTCGGCCGCCGATCGGCGGGCCGGGAAGCCGTCCGCGAGGAGCCGCCGGACCCCGCGGCTGCCTTCTTCCCGTATCGGGAGGTCGAGTCCTACCTGGACTATCAGGCGGACAAGTTCACTGATCGGTTCGACGCGAACAGCTACCTCTACATGACGCGGGCGATGGACGACTTCGACCTCTCGGCGGGGTACGAGTCCGACGCCGACGCACTGGCCGCCTTCGAGGGCGAACTGCTCTTGCTCTCGTTTACCGGCGACTGGCACTTCACCGTCGAGCAGTCCGAAGCGTTAGCCGACGCCTGTCGCAAAGCCGATGTCGACGTCGCCCACCACGTCGTCGAGTCCGACCACGGCCACGACGCCTTCCTCGTCGAACCCGAGAAGGTCGGCCCGCCGCTCTCGGAACTGCTCGAGGCGGGACTCGCCGGGCGAACGATCACCGACACCGAGTCGGAGCCCGAAGAGTCCGAATCGTTCGCGCCGGTCCACACGAGCCTCTTCTCGGAGTGAGTTGACGAGAACGTCTCGAAAACAGTACTGTGAGGACGGAGTTGATCACCGTTCCACACTGATTGTCGTTTGGTACGATAGCTACGAAACTGGTAGTTGCGCCGATCAGGCGGACGGTTCCTGCACGTCAGGAACGAGGTTGCGCATGATGTATACCGTCCCGGCGGCGATCCCGCCGACGAGTAGTCCGAGGACGATTCCGTTGATGAGCAGGCCGCCCACTTCGACGCTCGTATTGTCCATCTGTGATACCGCAAGGAACGCTGAGAGGATCCAGAGTAGGAGAGTGCCTGCCAGCGCGCCCGCAGCACCCGTGATCATTGTCTGTTTGTCGTCCGCCGCCATCCGAAGCGCGAGGTATCCTCCGACGAGTAGTGCTAGAACCGCAGCGATGTGCGGAGCACCACTGGTTGGGATACCGACGAAGGAAACTGCAGTGATGTCCCCCATTCCGGGTCCGCTCGCGTCGAGGAACGACTCGTCGATGATATCTGCGAAGATAACGATCAGCCCCATTCCGGCACCCAGCAGCGCGTAGAGCGCGACGATCGCCTTGACGTACGCCTGCGTGAGCGGTTCCGTGAGCAGGTCGGTGATCGACTCCTCGTCGACAGTGGACTGTGTGGGCTGTCCCTGACCGGGGGCGTCTGTGTCGCCTGCGGGGGTTCCCTCCGCTTCGATGTTCGAATCTGACATGGTAGACGACACTCATATCTATCACTTATCCTTTCTGGTAGAACTTTCACACACATTGATCTGTATCCCGAAGCCGCGGCTCAGTTGGAGCCGTTGTGCGTCAGAAATAGCGGATGAACCGGCGTCGGAATCGCGTGTCGAAGCGAGACGCAGTTAGTAGCCGTGGTCGGACGAGACGTACTGTTCGGCTCGAGAGTGCTCAGCGCGCTGCTGGTTGATCCAGCGCCGAAGGTCGGCCGCGAGCAGGGCGGGACTCTCGAGGCGGAAGAGCCGCGCCGAAATGCCCATCCCGGTCGGCGAACGAATCATCGCGATCAACGCCCACATCGTCCCGGCCGCGAGCGAGCCGGCGGCGGAGAAGGTCATGCCGAGGGTGAAAAACGTCGCTCCGTAGACGAAGCCGATCCCCATCGACGGGAGACTCGTCCCGAGCGGAACGCGGGCCGTCGCGTCGCGCAGCGTCGGCGCGAGAAAGACGATCGAAAGGCCGCTGCCGATCATGAAGATTAGGTCTTGCCACATCATGGAACTAGTTACTCGCCGTCGAGTTAATAACGTTCTCGGTCTCGAAATCGGTTCTGAGGCAGTATATTCGCTGTGTACGACCAGTTCGACGATCGACCTGTTGATTCGAATGTGACGGAAGCCAGTATTTCGAACGGATCGGTTCGGAAGGTGCTGTCTCCGACGCGCCGAACGGGTCCGCGTGCCCACGGTTGGATCGTTCGGCGCGTCTGGTGGCCGTCCGTTATCGTACCAACTGCCTCTGTTTGCACACCGATCGCACGACAGCTGTGCGATCGGGTGTACACTGACCGTCGGTGGCTACTTATTCCTCGAGGAGGCCGCTTTGCTCGAGGACGCGGCGGCCGGACTGGACGAGCTGGTGCTGGTGTCGGCGGCCGGTCTGGTTGTAGAGGTCGCCGTCGCGTTTGACGATGTCCCCGTCGACGAGGACGGTATCGACGTTTTCGACACCGGACTGGAAGACAATCGTCTCGACCGGGTTGTGCGATGGCACCGTGTTGATATCGTCCGTTCGAATCATGGCGATATCCGCGCGCTTTCCGGGCGTTAGCGAGCCAACTTCGTCTGCGAGGCCGAGCGCGCGGGCACCCTCGATCGTCGCGAACTCGAGGGCGTCGTGGGCAGTGAGCGAGAGCTCCATGACCTGTTCGCCGGCCTCGACGGTCGGCTGGTTGTCGAGTGCTCGCTGGGTCTGGAGCGCCGTGCGGGTCTGGGTGAACATGTCGCCGCTGACGTTCGAGACGATATCGACGCCGATCGAGGGAATCGCGCCGCCCTCGAGCGTCTCTCGGAGCGGGGGCATCCCCATGCCCATCTGCATCTCGACTTCGGGCGTGATCGAGACCGAGCCGCCGGAGTCGCCGATGCGTTCGAACTCCTCGTCAGTCAAGCGGTTGCCGTGGACGTAGTTCAGATCGTCGCCCAGGAGGTCGAGTTCCGCAAGCGTTTCGACGCCGCCGGGGCCGAGCGAGCCGATGTGCATCGAGGCCGGAATATCGAGTTCGCGCGCGAGTTCGATGTCGTGGGCGACGACTTCTTCGCTCGAGTAGTCGGGGCCGCGAATCCCCATCGCGAGCGTGAGCAGGTCGTCCTCGTCGCTGTCGGCGAATCGTTCGTCGTGTACCCGACGGATATCGTCCGGGTGGGGCTCCGTGCTCTCGTCCCACCACGTCTCGTTGTCGTCGCCGGGCGTCCCGTGGGCGAAGACGGCGCGGATGCCCGCATCCTCGAGGCCGTCGATCGCTCGGTTCGTGTGGCCGGGGGAGTTGGCGACGTGGAACCAGTCCATGACCGTCGTCGTCCCCGCGTTCAGTTGCTCGAGTGCGCCGAAGAGGTTGCCCAGGTAGACGTCGGTGGGCGTGTAGTGGCTGCTGATCTCGCCGAGCATCGTCTCGAGATACTCCATGAACGACCAGTCGCCGGCGACGCCGCGGACGCCGGCCTGCCAGGTGTGGTGGTGTGAGTTGACGAAGCCGGGGAAGACGATGGCGTCGCTGGCGTCGATAGTCTCCGCGTTCGGAGCGTCGATACCGTGGCCGATCTCCTCGATTCGGCCGTCTTCGATCAGCAGGTTCGCGTTCTCGAGGACGCCGTACTCCTCGTCGACGGTGACGATCGTGCCGTTTTCGATCAGGAGGCGTCCGTTCTCGAGTCCGTCGCCGTGGTCTGGTCCCTTTCCACGACCGCGTCCGCGCCCAGGGTTGTCCTCGCGTGCGCTGCCGAGGCCGGCGAAGGAAAGCGCCGCCAGTGCGCCACCGCTGAGTCCGAGGTAGTTTCGCCGCGAGACGTTCGAGTCGGTTCCGTTGTCGTCTGCTTGCATCGTTGTTCTCACTCGACTGTACCGCCTGAGTGGAGTTGGAATTTCGTTCGGTATATTCCAACTCGTCGCCGGTGCGTGACAGATGCCTCGAGTGGCCGGATTCTGCGCGGTCCGACGACCGAAACGACTATGAGAAAGACGATGGAACGTTTACATGTATTGACGATGACCGCGTACGCTGCCCGCTCGTCCCCCGTTCGATTCGCGCTCGAGGCGCTCGCCCTCGCCGTCCTCTCCGCCGTGTTGCTGGTTGGCGGGACGCAGTCCGGACTCGTCGTGCCGACGTTCACGTGGGTGACGACAGTCATCGTGATCGCGGGTATCGGCCTGGGAGTGCTGTTCTGGCGGTATTCGACCGACAGCGAACAGGGACTTTTCCACCCCCGGCTGTCCGGACGCACCCTCGTGGCAGGACTGCTCGCCGTCGTCGCCGGCGGCGCGCTCTGGGTCGCGTTCGTCCCGCCTGCCTACGGCGCTGATCTGGTCTACGGCGTGCTGGCGCTGGCCTGGACGGCGTTTGTACTCTCGAGTATTGAGTAGCTGATCTGTCAAAATCAGTACTCAGTGACAGCTTTCAGACGTCGTGCTGAATACAGAGCGCACTTGCCCAGGTGGTTGTCCGGATTGCAATCTCTCAATCGATCAGTACAGGGCAAGGACTTACCCCTGCGGTCAAGGCACGAGCGCTGCACCCGCGAGCGACCAACGGGAGCGAGCGGCCTTTTTAGCGTAGATTTTTGGAGTTGAGCGGGACCTCTGGTCCCGCTAACCGTGCGAACGGGCGCTTCGCGCCCGTGAGCAGAGAGCGGTGAGTGAGCAACGCGAGCGAACCCGACGAGAAAAAGGTACTTATGCTGAATCAGTGTCCAATCGTGCCGATCAATCGTCGGCCGTTATCCCCATCGCCTGCACGACGGGATCGCCCGTTTCGCTCGAGACGAACGTCGTTGCGAGCCAGGATTCGGCCTGGGTCAGGCGGTACTGCAGCGTCGAGGTCGGAATCTCCTCGATCTCGGCGATCTCCTGAATCGAGTGGCGTCGCGGACTGTCGTAGTAGCCGTACTCGACGGCCAACTCGAGGGCTTCGCGCTGTTTGTAGGGTAACTCTGCCTGCGTCGCGTGCTCGTCTGGCCACTCCTGTGCGCCGCTGACGCGTTCGAACTCGAGGGTAAGTCCCTCGCGCAGGTGCTCGTTGAGTTCGTCGTAGATAGGACGAACGGCGGCATCGTCTTCGGCGAGAATGCGCCACTTGTACTCGTGGCCGTGCTGTTCGGCTCGACAGAGCACGCCGTCCTCGAGGTGTGTCGCGGCGAGGTAGGGGACCGATCGGCAGCCGTCGCCCTCCGATTGCCGGGAGTAGATGAGCCGACGCGTGGGTCGCTCGGTGAGGGTTTCGTAGGTCCAGTCGATCGGACAGCCGCCCATCCCGCGCACGCTCGAGCACCGAGAGAGATTTGCCAGCCGATCGTCGTAGACGGTGAGCGCTTCGCGCGGTCCCGTCACCTCGTCGAGTCGCCACATCGTCTCCGCGGTCGCGTGACAGGAGACAGTCCGCGCGTACAGGCCTGGATGGTCGATAAAAGCGTCCATCAGGTGATCCGCGCCCCGCTCGTAGGTGATCGTAAAGGCGAATTCGCGCATACGAATCCCAACGCGGTACGGCGGTATCAACGTCCCGTTGGCATATCCCAACTGCCAGCTTGCTCACTCACCCGTACAACTGCCAGCCGCCCGTTCGTGACGCCGAGTCAGTGCTCCTCGAGCACGCCGTCTGCAACCAGTTCCTCGCGGGCCTCAGCCATCGAGGTGACGACGACGTCACAGTGGGGTTCGACGGCCGGTTTCGGCTCGAAGCCGATCGCGAGGCCCGCAACTTGCAACATCGGCAGATCGTTCGCGCCGTCACCGATCGCGACGCAGTCCTCGAGGTCGGCCCCGACGTCGCCCGCGAGGTTCTCGAGGGCGGTGTCTTTGGTGCCCTCGATGAGCGAGCCCGTTACGTCGCCGGTCAGTGCTCGCGGCTGATCGCCGCTCGCGTTATCCGAGGCTTTCGCCTCGCTTTCGGTTTCGGCCTCGTTCATCGGTAAGCGGTTCGCGACGATATGATCGACCGAGACGCCCTCGCGCTCGAGCGCCGCTGCGACGCCGCGTTCGAAGCCGCCGGTGAGGATCGCCGTCGTGACGCCGGCCTCGTTCAACTCCTCGATGAGGTCGGCGGCCCCCTGTCGGAGGACGACCTCGTCGAAGGCAGCCTGGGCGTCTTCAGCGGGAAGGCCCTCGAGCAGCGCGGCCCGTTTGCGGAGGCTCTCGGCGTAGTCGATCTCGTCGTTCATCGAGGCCTCGGTGATTTCGGCCATGTCGTCGGCGACCCCACACCGGTCGCCGAGCAGTACGGTCATCTCGGAGTCGGAAAGCGTTCCGTCGAAGTCGAAAGCGACGACTGTCATCGTCCGCGGGTTGTGCGGCCCCGGATAAACCAGTTCAGGTTTCGACGCGGAGCCGATCCGTTCGATCGGATACTGGCAACGCAGGCGACTTCGGGAGCCATAGACTATTTACCGTCTCGACGACTCACCACTGCTGTGTCAAATCCGGGCGAATCGCCGGGGGACCGATCCGGACCGAGCGCCGACGGGACCGTCGATTCGCTGCCGGACCCGCTCGCGGCCGACGACGAGTCCTTTTTCCGTCAGTTAGCGTCGAACACCTCCGAGGGGGTACTCACGATCACCGAGGACCACACGATCGTGTTCGCGAACCAGGCGATCGAGGACATTCTCGGCTACACGTCCGACGAACTCGTCGGCAACTCGAAGCTGACCGTGATTCCGGAGCGGCTCCAGCAGGCCCACGTCGACGGGCTAGAGGCGTACGTTCGGAGCGGCGAGAAACACATCGACTGGGACGGCGTCGAACTCCCGGCGGTCCACAAGGCCGGACACGAGGTCCCCGTGTCGATTAGCCTGTGGGAACTCCCGCAGAGTGAGGGCCCCCGGCTGTTCACCGGACTCTTTCGCGACATCTCCGAACGGAAACTTCGGGAACGGCGGTTCGAGGCCGTTTTCAACAATACCTACCAGTTCACCGGCTTGCTCGACCGTGAGGGGACGCTGCTCGAGGTCAACGAGACGACGCTCTCCGCGACCGGACTCGAACGCGACGACCTCGTCGGAACGCCGCTTTGGGACTCGTTCTGGTTTCGATCGACGGACCGAGCGCGCCGTATCGCCCGCGAGGGTGTCGAGTGCGCCAGGGAGGGGGAGTTCTTTCGAGAAGAGGTTCGCGTGCAGGGAGGCGACCGAATGGCGATCATCGACTTCTCCGTTCGCCCGGTGACGGACCATCGCGGCGAGATCCGCTGGCTGCTCCCGGAGGGCCGGGATATCACCGGTCACAGAACCCGAGAACAACACTTACACGTCCTCCATCGGCTGCTCCGGCATAACCTCCGCAACGATCTCAACGTCATCAGCGGCTACGCGGAGATGCTCGCCTCGGAGATCGACGACGACGAATTTCAGGCGTACGCGGCCGAGATCGCCGCGACCGCCGCTGAACTGATCGACACGACCGAGACCGCCAAGAAACTGGCCGACTCGACGCTCGAGCGCAACACGCGCCAGTATGCTGTCGCCCTGGAACCGGTGCTGTCCGCGGTCGTCGACGAACTCCGCGACGCCTACCCCGAGAGCGCGATCGTCCGTTCCGACGACGAGGACCTGCTGGTCACCGCCGACGAGCGGCTAGCGACCGTGTTTCGCGAGGTCATCGAGAACGCGATCGAACACACAGATCAGCGGGAACCGGTCGTGAGACTCGGCGTCACCGCCGACGCCGAGACGGTCGACGTCTTCGTCACCGACGACGGGCCGGGGATTCCCGAAACGGAACAGACCGGCATCTTCAACGAGGAGCCGGTAACCCAGACCAACCACGGCAGCGGGCTGGGACTGTGGCTCGCCGAGTTGATCCTCGACGATTATGGGGGCACGTTAGCGTACGACTTCTGCCCGGTAAACGGGAGTCGCGTGACCATCTCGCTTCCCCGGCGGGACGACCTCGAGAACTGAGCCGATTCGCCGACCTGTCGACTTACTGACCCGCCGTCCCGTGATCCCATTTTCGACGACGGCTCGACAAACGTCACCGACTGCGAGTCTCAGTCGTGATCGACTTCGGGGTCGTCGGCCGTCACTCGCTCGTCGTAGCTGTGGCGGGTCTCCGACTCCGTCTCCAGATAGCTGAGTTCCCGCTGTGGGAACGGGATCGTCACGTCAGCCTCGTCGAAGGCATCGTAGACGCCCCGATTGATCTGATCGAGCGCCCGCTTCTCGATCAGCGGATGGTTGATATAGGCGCGCAGTTCGAAGACGAGCGCCGAGTCGCCGAACTCCTTGAAGATGAGTTTCGGTGTCGGGGTATCGCGGACGAGCGAACACTCCTCGCAGACCTCGAGTACGAGCCGTTCGACCGTCTCGTAGTCGGTTCCGTAGGCGGCCGTGATCGGCACTCGAAGCCGCATGTGTCGCTGTGGGGCGCTCTCGTTTACCACCTCCGTCGAGTTGAGGACCGCGTTCGGCACCGTCACGAGCAGGTTGTCCTCGGTGAGAACCGTCGTGCTCCGGATGCCGACGTCGGTGACCGTCCCGCGCATGTCGTCGTCGACGCGAATCACGTCGCCGATTTTGTACGTGTTATCGAAGTAGAGCGCGACGCCGCCGATCAGGTTGCCGATCGCGTCTTGAGCGGCGAAGCCGAGGACAATCCCGAGGATGCCGGCCGAGGCCAGGAACGGGGTGAGATCGAGGTTCCAGATCGACAGCAACAGCAGGACGGCACCGGCGACGACGGTGATCGTCCAGAGGTTGCCGAACATCGGTGCGAACTCGTAGTTCGTCTCTCCCTCCTGAAGCATCTCGATCCAGCGGCGACCGATCCGGATCGATGCCCGTCCCCAGAAGACGACCAGCACCGTCGCCATGAGTCCCACCACGGTCGGCGTCGACTCGAGGTGATCCAGTACGAGCAGACTGAGATACACGCCGAGCAAGGCGATGGAAATCGCCAGCGGCGTGTGAAGCTCGGCGACCGCCGCCCGGCCGAACGTCGTTTCGGCGAGTTCGCCGTCGAGGAATCGGACGCTCGCCAGCCGGACGAGTTGTGCCAGCAGGATCGACGCGACCAGAATGAGCGCGACCAGCAGCCAGGCCCGATCGATCCGCCCGAGCGCACCGTCGATCAGCGCTGGACCCACCCATCCGAGAAGGAACTCGATGGCGGTCAGCGGCTCGAGCGATGTCGGTTGGACGGCCGAGACCTGCGACCACGCGCCTGCGAACGGAGCTGTCATCGACTGCCTACCGGGTAATGAACCGAGTACTAAGTACTATCTGGTGTGGGCTCGATTCTGGTTCCGGTCCGGATTTCGAGACCGGTCCGGGTCTCGACCTTGGTTCTGGGTCAGATCCCGAGACCGGTCCCGAGGAGTCGCGATGGGGCCACCGATGCGACGAAGTGGGTGGTTGACACTGCAACGTTGAACCCGGGAACCGTCCCCACGTTCGGCGATGACGTTCCGCCGGAGCCGGAGGTATAGCCGTGACGAGCGCGGGTCTCGAGGTCCTCGTCTCGGTGCTGATTTACGTAGCCGACTATAGATGATGTGACTATGCTGTCGACGAGCAGCGAGCCAAAAGGCCCCACGACCGTCGCGATCGAGATCGTCTTGCTATTGCTGCTTCCACCGCTGTTCATGGGACTCGCGCTCGCCGCGCTGAGCGGAACGGAAAACTTCGTGCCGGGAGCCTTGATCGGCGGCATCGTCGGTGTGGTGGCCGCCTCGTTGCAGCGCGAGATCCACGGAATGCGCTCTGCGGAGCAGTGATTCTCGGCCCGTGCCGTCTCTCCGCTGGGAGTCGCCGGGGGTCGCCAGGAGTCGGGGCGGACGGCTACGGCGTCGTTTCGCGCCAGGCGAACGGTCTCACCAGCGACCAGATCATTTATTGTCATTTAAGCGGAACGAGTCGACAGCACTGAGTATCGATGCGCTTCCCGCGACCCCCGGACCGACGCGGCGACCCGGACGATTTCAGGCCGATCCTCCTCGCGAACCTCCTGCCGCTGGCCGGCGTCCTCTGGCTCGGCTGGGAGCCGGCCACGCTCGTGTTCGTCTACGGCCTCGAGATTCTGCTGTCGCTGGTGCTCGCCGGCGGAAAGGCGCTATTCGCCCAGCGGCCGCCCCCGACGGAGCGCGACGGCGTCGTCTCCGTTTCTGAGGCGAGTCTGACGGCCAAACGCGGCAGCGTCCGCGTGAGCGACTCCCTCCCACCGATCTATCCACGCAACGTTCCGTTCGCGCTCGGCGTGATCGGCGGGCTCGTGCTGTACGGTGTCTTCCTCGTCGTCGTTCTGTCGCTGACCCTCGAGAGCGGGTCCGAACTGACGCGGCCGGATGTCCTGCTCGGGATCGGCGCGCTCGTCGGCGGCCAGCTTCTGGAAACGAGACGCCAGTACTTCGGACGCCGGGAGTACGAACGCGTCTCGCCGTACGCCGTCGTCGAGACGCCCGCTCGACAGCTTTTCGTGCTGGTGTTCGTCCTGATCCCCCTCGCTCCCGCGCTCGGGTCGACCGGCGTCCTCGCCGTCGTCATCTGTCTGAAGCTGCTCGTCGAGTGGTCGTCGTTCCGGGCGAGTCACGATACCGGGACCGAGAGCGCCGCCAACCGCTTCGTCGCTCGCTTCGTCGGGTGGTTCGCCGGTCCGACGGAATCGGCCGCCGAACGGGACCCGGTTCGCGCTCCGGAGACGCCGCCGGACGAACGGATTCGCCCCGCGCGGAACGCCCTCCTCCTCGAGGGTGCCCTGCTCTCGATCTGGACCGTTGCCTTCTTCCTCCCCTTCTTCGGGACGATGTGGCTCTTCATCGTGCTCGCGATCACGGCGTGGTCGGGCTCGATGTTGCTGTTCTGGCTCGGTGTCGCCGCATCAGCCCTCCTGCTGGTCGTCGCGCTCGGGATTCGGATCGTCACCCACTACCTCGAGTACGGCACGCTCGAGTACCAGCGCCGCGGGGACTACATCGTCGCGTACGACCGCGTCCTCGAGGAGCCCCAGTGGGCGTCGTCGATCTACCGGCTTCGGGACGTGACGGTCGTCGGCGACCGGGTGACCGATCGCGTGCTCGGAACGCGGACGATTCGGGCGACGACCGGGATTCGGTCGACGGAGACCGAGCGACGGCTCGGCCCGGTCGCCGACCCCGAGCGGCTGGTCGAGGTCTTCGAGCTCCCGGTCGCGACGACCGATCTCGAGCCGGTCAACCGGCTGATCGCGGCCGCTTCTGGGATTCTCGCGGTCGCCATCGTCCTCTCGGCCGGCGCGTTCCTCGTCGCCCCCGGCGTCACCATGGGCGCTCGTCTCGACGCGCTGGTGTACGTACCGTTTCTCATGCTCGTGCCTGCGGGGCTGTGGAAGCTGGCCTGTCGCAGTAGCGAGTGATCGTCCTCAGCGTTGCCGTCCCCTTGCGAAGTGAGCGAGCGCTCTTCGAGCGATTGCAGTACACCTCGAGACCGACAGCTCCCATCGGCTGATTCGGAAACTAAACCATAACTTTAACAATTGCACTTTCAAAACTGAAAGTTAGGTTGTATGAGCGGAGACAAGAAACGGCTGATCACCCACGGAGCCGTCCCAACGCGACATCCCTCCACGATCGATCCGAGACGTATTGGCCCTCGCCACCGTTCGCTCAGCGTTCTGTTCGGTTCTCGACCGCGAACGATGGCCCGTCAGCGATGGCGACTCGAGTCCCGACGAGCTATTAATAATATAGAATAAAGAATTAATAGCATTTATTAGAATAATAGACCAGTTAGTAATATGGTGAACACGACACTCTCACGACGACGATTGCTCGGCGGACTGGCTGCTGGCAGTGTCGCCGGTATCGCCGGCTGTGCGTCCAGTGCTGACGACGATACGGCGTTTACGATTATCCCGCACATGGATCCGACGGGGACCGGTGACTTCTGGGAGACGTGGGGCGGGATGACGCCCTACTGGACTCGAGTCATCGAACCGCTGGTGTGGGGAACCGACGATATGCAACCCAAGCCGTGGCTCGCGACCGACTGGACGGCGACCGACGACACGACGTGGGTGTTCGAACTCCGCGAGGGGGTCACCTTTCACAACGGCGCAGAGATGACCGCAGACGACGTCGTCCACTCCTTCGAAGAAGACATCCTGACCGAGCGCGGCGATTTCGTCCACGGCTGGCTGCATCTCGAGCCCGGCAGCGTAACGAAAATCGACGACTACACCGTCGAATTCGAAAACACGGAGCCGTTCTCTGGGTTCCCCGGAACGATCGCCCACAACATGATCGATATTCAGCCGCCCGAGGCCGACCGACGGGCCAGTGAGATTATCGGCACCGGACCGTTTACGTTCGAGGAGAAAACTGACGGTCAGCAGCTCCGAGTCGAACGCTTCGACGACTACTGGGGCGGTGATGTAGAGCCGACAGAACTCACGTTCCGGGCCGCCGAAGACGTGATGACCCGGACGGACCTCCTCGCGTCCGGCGAGGCCGACATCATCATCGATCCGGCGAAGAGCCGCGTCGGCTCGCTTCGTGACCGCGACGATATCAGCCTCGAGACGGCCCAGTCATCGGGATCGAACTTCGTCTCGATCAACATCCACCGTGAGCCGACGGACGACGCCGACCTCCGGCGGGCGCTCAACTACGCCATTTCACAGGCCGGAATGGTCGAGACGATACTCGAGGGGATCGGCGAACCCGCCCGCGGCCCGGTCTCGACGGTGATCGACTGGGCGGCGTTCGACGAACTCCCGGCCTACGAGCGTGACCGAGACGCCGCCCGCGACCTCGTCGACCAGTCGTCGTACAACGGCGAGGAGCTCTCCATTCTCGTCGAGAACGATATGGACGACGGCCGGGACATCGTCCAGATCCTCCAATCGGACTTCGAGAAGATCGGCGTCGAGGTCGACGTCGAGGTGCTCGAGCGCGCGGCGGTGAGCGATCGGACCGATCAGGGCGAGTTCCACCTCGAGGTGGGGGGCTCGCAGTCGAACAGTCCGGCGGCGGACTACATTATGTGGGAGAACTTCCACACGTTGGGTATCAGTAACAAGGATCTGTACGATGCCGAGGGGACGGGGTTGTACAACCTCGGTGGCGAGGTCGACGACCTGATCGAAACGGGCTTCCAGTCCACCGATCCCGAGGAGAAACGCGAGGCGTACGTCGAGGCGCAACGTCGGATGATGGAGGAGGCGGTCGTCATTCCGCTGTTCTACCAGGAGTACGTCGTCGCCGCGGACGCCGATATCGACGGCATCGATCTCCACCCCATCGATCGCCTCGTCGAGTGGCGAACCCTGACCAGCGCGTAGGATGTACCACTACCTCGTCTCTCGACTCGCGACATCGCTCGTCGTCCTCTTTGGCGTCTCGGTCGTCACTTACGGGTTGGTCTTTTTGACCCCCGGCGACCCCGCCAGAACCATCCTTCGCCAGCAACTCGAGCGCCAACCCTCCCAGGCCGAAGTCGAGGCGTTCCGGGCCGAACAGGGTCTCGACGAGCCGATTCCGATCCAGTATCTCGACTGGCTCTCGGACGCGTTGCGCGGCGACCTCGGCACGTCCTACTACACCGACACTGCGGTGACGACGCTCATTCTCGATGCGCTCCCGCTAACGCTCGAGTTGGCCGCCGCGTCGATGGTGGTCGCGCTCGCGCTGGCGATTCCGACCGGCGTATTGAGCGCCGTCCACCGCGGTACGTCCGTCGACTACGCGAGCCAACTTGGCGCCTTGGTCGGCGTCTCGATGCCGAACTTCTGGCTGGGCTACCTGCTCATCATGGTGTTCGCACTGACCCTTGGCGTTCTCCCGGTCGCCGGTGCGGGAAGCGTCGGCCAACTCGTCCTCCCGGCGATCACCCTCGGGACCGGCATGGCCGCCATCGTCACCCGACTGGTCAGAACGTCGATGCTCGAGGTACTGGACGAGGAGTACGTCGATACGGCCCGATCGAAGGGGCTTCGCGAACGGATCGTGATCTACAAACACGCGCTTCGGAACGCGCTTATCCCCGTCGTGACGATCGTCGGGCTCCAGTTCGGCTCCCTGCTCAACGGCGCGGTCGTCGTCGAAATCGTCTTCCAGCGGCCGGGACTCGGCATGCTGCTCGTCGACGCCGTCTTCGACCGCAACTACCCTATCGTCCAGGGAATCGCGCTGTTCACCGCCGTGATCTTCGTCGCGACGAACCTGCTGGTCGACGTCACTTACCGGTATCTCGACCCGCGCGTCACGCTCGGGGGTGAGACGCCGTGAGTGAGTCGAACGGGACGCTCGAGTCGGGCGCCCGACGCCGCTACGAACGCGCGCTGGGACGCTATCGGTCGGCTTGCAACTCCCGTGCGGTCGCGACGTTCTGTTCGAGTCCGCTCAACGTCGCGGGACTGGGTATCGTTGCGGCGATAACGGTTGCGGCCGTTCTCGGTCCGATTTTCGCCCCCTACGAGCCGGCGAGCCAGGACCTCGCGAACCGGCTGCAGGGTCCGTCGCTGGCGCATCCGTTCGGGACTGATCAGCTCGGCCGGGACGTCTTCTCGAGAGTGCTCCACGGCGCGCGACTCTCGCTCGGAATCGCCGTCGTGGTTACCGCGATCAGACTCGTGCTCGGAACGACGATCGGGCTGGTCGCGGGCTACGCCGGCGGCTGGGTCGACGAGGCCCTGATGCGGCTTGTCGACGTCCAACTCGCGTTTCCGGGACTGATCCTCGCGCTGGTGATCGCCGGCGTTCTCGGACCGAGCCTCCGAAACGTGATGATCGCGCTCGCGGCCGTCGGCTGGGCCTCGTACGCGCGGATCGTCCGTGGGAGCGTCCTTTCGACCAGAGAACGCGAGTTCGTCCAGGCCGCACAGCTGATGGGCGTCTCGCGCGTTCGGATCACGATCAGACATCTCCTGCCGAACGTCGCCAGCCCGGTTATCGTCCTCGCCACGCTGAACATGGGAACGGTCATCCTCGGAACGGCCGGGCTCTCCTTCATCGGACTCGGTGCGCAGCCGCCCACGCCGGAGTGGGGAACGATGCTCTCGGCCGGCCGGTACCACCTCCGGGACGCCTGGTGGATCGCGAACGCGCCGGGCGTCGCGATCATGCTTACCGTCCTCGGATTCAACCTGCTCGGTGACGGTCTGCGCGACGTTCTCGACCCGAAACACGATCCTACCCCCGAAAAATCCGCCTGACAATCCATGCGTGATCTCCTCACCGTCGAAAACCTTCACACGCAGTTTCGAACCCGCGAGGGAACCGTTCGCGCCGTCGACGGCGTTTCCTTCAGCGTCGACGACGGCGAGACCGTCGGTATCGTCGGCGAAAGCGGCTGTGGCAAGTCCGTCACCGCCCGCTCGATCGTCGGCCTACAGGATCCCGGCGAGATCGTCGCGGGATCGATTCGACTGGACGGCACGAACGTTCCCGAGGCGACCGATCGACAACTCAGGAAACTCCGCGGTGACACCGTGTCGATGGTGTTTCAGGATCCGACCCAGACGCTGAACCCGGTGTTCGATGTCGGCGAGCAGATCGCCGAGTCGCTCAGCGTTCACGACGATCCCGACTCGCAGCGATTGCTCGACTACCTGCACGCACCCCTGTTCAGCCGCCGATCGAAGTGGGAAGACCACCGCGAGCGCGCTGTCGACCTCATGGAGCAGGTCGGCATCGCGAGTCCCGAAGACCGGGTCGACGCCTATCCGCACGAACTCTCCGGCGGCATGCGCCAGCGCGCCGGTCTCGCCATCGCGCTGGCGTCAGATCCCGACTTGCTGATCGCCGACGAACCGACGACGGCGCTGGATACGACGACACAGGCACAGATCTTAGCGCGGCTTCGCCGGCTCAGCGACGACCGCGGAATGGCCCTGCTCCTGATCACGCACGACCTCGGTGTCGTCGCCGACATCTGCGATCGGGTCGTCGTGATGTATGGCGGGCAAGTGATGGAGACTGGACCGACCGACCGCGTCCTCGAGGACCCGCGCCACCCCTACACGCGGGCGTTGCTCGAGTGTCTGACCCGGACTACCGACCGAAAGCAGCGGCTGCCGACCATCGAGGGTACCGTTCCGGAACGAGTCGGCGAACAGTCGGGCTGTCCGTTCGCGTCCCGCTGCCCGTCGGCGACCGACGCCTGTCTGTCCGGTGAGATTCCCACTGTGGATCTCGTTGACGGCAGCGCGACCTGTGGCGAACCGATCGTGTTCGAACCGTCCGAGTGCGCCGCTGGAGGTACGGACGATTCGCTCGAGTCGGCCACACCCGTCGCGAGCGCCTCGACGACGGCTGGCACGTCGGCTGTCTCGGCTGCCGCGGAATCCGTCCCGACTGACCGTTCGCAGTCCCGGCCGGGTGGGACCTCGGCCGACGACCGGCTCGGGCCGTCGGACTCGAATGCGAGTTCAGCTCCGGCGGGAGACCAACCGGTCGTCGCCCTCGAGGGCGTATCGAAACGGTTCTCGCTCGACGATGGGGTGTTCGACCGCGTCTTCGGACGGACGCGAGACCTGCAGGCGGTCGACGATGTCAGCCTCGAGATCGGTGCCGGCGAGACGCTCGGCCTCGTCGGCGAGAGTGGGAGCGGCAAGTCCACGCTCGCGAACCTCGTCACCGGTCTCGAGGCACCGACGAGCGGCGAGGTCCGTCTCGACGGCGTTCCCGTCGGTCCCGCGGGCGACCGCTCGCCGGACACGCTCGCCGACATCGGCGTCGTCTTCCAGAACCCTCACTCGAGTCTCAACCCCCGGATGACAGTCGAACGGACGATCACCGAACCGTTGCGGGCGCGAGGGTGGGACGAGGGTCGTCGACGGGAGCGGGTCAGCCACCTCCTCGAGGTAGTGGGTCTCTCGGAGCGCTACGCGAGCCAGTATCCACACGAGCTCTCCGGCGGCCAGATCCAGCGGGTCGCGATCGCGCGGGCGATCGCCCTCGACCCGAAGTTGGTTGTTCTCGACGAACCCGTCTCCGCGCTCGACGTTTCGGTACAGGCTCGTATTCTCAACCTGTTGTTGGACCTCCAGCGCGACCTCGAGTTGACGTATCTCGTCATCTCCCACGATCTGGACGTGATCGAGCACGTTGCGGATCGGATCGCCGTCCTGTACCTCGGCGAACTGATGGAGGTCGGTCCCGCCGAAGCGGTGTTCGAGCGGCCGGCCCATCCCTACACGGCGGCGCTGCTCGAGGCGATTCCGTCGCTCGGCGGAAGTGGGTCGGGATCGGTCGGCTTCGAGGGCCCGATCCCGAGTCCCCTCGACGCGCCGAGTGGCTGTCCGTTCCGCACGCGGTGTCCGGACGCCGAACCGAAATGTGGCGACGTCCGTCCGGACTGGACTCGAGCCGGGCCGGCCCGATCGAAGTGTCACTTTCCGCTCGAGCGGTGACGGGAGAGGGCGACGGCGTTCACAGCGCACCGATCCGTCCGACGCGACGACCGTCTCCCACGCTCCGGAATCGGTTCCCGCCACGGTGAGAGCCGGCGAGGGGTCTTACACCTGCGACGCCACCGTAGACAATTTTTGCCGCCCCTCCCAACAACGGAAGGGTTTACCTGCTCCACACGATTGTCTCGCGCATGAAGGTTCTCGTCACGGATCCGATCGCTGATGCGGGTCTGGACGTACTCAGAGACGCTGGCCACGAGGTCGAGACAGCCTACGAAATCGAGGGTGCGGATCTCCTCGAGGCGGTATCCGACGCCCACGGACTGATCGTCCGCTCGGGCACCGAAGTCACCGACGAGGTTCTCGAGGCGGCCGAAGAACTCGTCATCGTCGGCCGCGCCGGTATCGGCGTCGACAACATCGATATCGAGGCCGCCACGGACAACGGTGTTATCGTTGCCAACGCTCCCGAGGGGAACGTTCGTGCGGCCTCCGAACACACCGTCGCGATGACGTTCGCGGCCGCCCGCTCGATCCCGCAGGCTCACATCCGCCTGAAGAACGGCGAGTGGGCCAAAAGCGAGTATCTCGGCGCCGAACTCGACACCAAGACGCTCGGCATCGTCGGACTCGGCCGCGTCGGCCAGGAGGTCGCCAAGAAACTCGACTCGCTGGGCATGGATCTCGTCGCCTTCGACCCCTATATCTCCGAAGAGCGCGCCGACCGTCTCGGCGCCGAACTCGTCGACTTCGAACCGTGTATCGAGCGCGCCGATTTCCTGACCATCCACACGCCGCTGACGCCCGAGACGGAGGGCATGATCGGCGAGGACGAACTCGACCTCTTGGAGGGCGGCTACATCGTCAACGTCGGCCGCGGTGGCATCATTCAGGAGGACGCTCTTGCCGCGAAAGTCGAGGACGGCACCCTCGCCGGCGCTGCACTGGACGTCTTCGCCGAGGAACCGCTCTCGGCGGACTCGCCACTGCTCGAGCACGAGGACATCATCGTCACGCCCCACCTCGGCGCGTCGACCGAGGCCGCCCAGGAGAACGTCGCGACCTCGACGGCCGAACAGGTCAGCGCCGCACTCGTCGGAGATCCCGTCGCGAACGCCCTGAACGCCCCCTCGATCGACGAGGCCGCGTTCCCTCGCCTCGAGCCCTATATCGACATCGCCGAGACGGCCGGCAAGGTCGCCGCGCAACTGCTCGAGGGCCGCATCGAAGACATCGAGATCACCTACGAGGGTGACATCGCCGACGAGGACGTCGAGTTCGTCACCGCCTCCGCGTTAAAGGGCGTCTTCGAACCGCTCGAGTGGCAGGTCAACGCCGTCAACGCGCCACAGATCGCCGAAGATCGGGGCGTCGACGTGACGGAATCGAAAACGCGGCAGGCCGAGGACTTCCAGAGCCTGATCTCAGTCACCGTCAGCAACGACGACGATTCGGTGACGGTCGACGGCACCCTCTTTGCGGGCGACGACCCGCGGATCGTCCGCGTCGACGGCTACCGCGTCGATGCCATCCCCCACGGCAAGATGGTCGTCACGCGAAACACCGACGAACCCGGTGTCATCGGCCTCATCGGATCCGTCATGGGCGGCCACGACGTCAACATCGCCGGCATGTTCAACGCCCGCGAGACCATCGGCGGTGAGGCGCTGACGGTGTACAACGTCGATAGTCAGGTCCCCGACGACGCGAAGGCAGAACTCGAGGAAGACGACCGGATCATCGGCATCAACTACATCACGCTGAACGGGCAGAACTGAGCGGCCCGTTCGGCTCGTTTTTGCGGTCTTTTGTGGAACTGGCTCCGTGTGCGATCGCGGGATACCGTCGGGACAGTGCTCAGTACCGGAAGATCGCGGTCGCGATGCCAATCGTCTGCCCGATGTTTACCAAGCTGAGTCCCGCGACCAGCACGCCGGTATCGCTCCCGGCCAGCGAGGAGCTGGCGTAGACGAGCAGGCCGAGGACGCTGAGAACAGCCCCGAGGAGGTAGCGCCGCGGCGCCTCGGCGACGTGTTGACTCGTGTAGGCAAGCCCTGCAGCCGGGATGAGCATCCAGCCAGCGAGGCTGAGTGCGAAAAGTGGCGTCGCCACCGCCGGGACCAGAAAGCCGATAGCACCGGCCAGGGTGACGGCGAGGCCGGCGAGCAGCACGCGTCGCCACGCGAGCAAGACGCCGCGATCCATCACCGACCACGAGAGGACGGTGAAGCCGACGATGATCACCGCCATCACGAGATGGGCGACGAATAGGGCGTGCTCGCTCGCGAGATCGAGGTGGACGGCGGTGACGAACGTCCACGCGAGCGGAACGAGGATAATGGGGCCGTTTTCCCGAAGCCGACGGAGCATGTGTCTTCCTACGGACTGGCCCGTCACAGTTGTTGTGCCGATCTCACGCCCCTCCGGAACCCGTCCGGTGGACGCCCACGGAACTGCACCACGGCCGTCGGATCGTCGCTGACCGCCGGGTTGGTCAGGCGATTCCGAACCCGCCGAGAAGGAGTCGACCGCCGATGAGTGTAAGGAGCGCGAGCACGCCCCACCGCTGGGTTCGTTTCGAGAGATACGGCCGGACGCGCCGGCCTGCGAGGACGCCAGCGAGAGCCGGGATCGCAAGCGCAACCGAGAGCACGCCGATCGTCAGCGACGGATACAGGCCGAAAATCACCGCCGCACCCACCCGAACGGCGTTGATGCCGACGAACACGAGTGCGAGGACGCCGACGAACAGCCCAGCCTCGAGGTCACGACTCCGGACGTAGGCGACGACCTGCACGCCGACGTTCGTCGCGCCGAAGACGACCCCCGAGACGGTGCCGAGGCCGACCATCATCCCCGGCCGTTCGACGAAACAGCGATCCTCGAGCGCGGCGCGTCCGGGGATCGGAATCGCCCGCTGTGTCGCCCCGACGTACGCGAGCGTCACGAACCCGAGCGTGATCGTCAGCGGATCGGCCGGGATCGACTCGAGTGCGGCCATGCCGACGAGCGTGCCGACGAGGGTCGCCACCACGTAGGGCCAGAAGCGCCGGCTGCACGAGCGGATAGCGTCGGCCTCGAGTTCACCAAGCAGTGAGACGTTCGTCGCGAGAATCGGGACGATCATCAGCACGACCGCGACCGAAGGATCAACGACGGTCGCCAGCGCCATCGTCCCGACGAGGGCAAAGCCGAAGCCAGCGATGCCGGTAACGACGCCGGCCAGGAGAAGTGTTATGAGGACGAATGCGGCGGTCGTCGGATCGACGGCTCCGATAACCGCGTGCTGTGAGAACACGCTCGTCCGTCTCGTTCGCTCGCTTGGAACATAACCCTGCTCGTCCCTGTTGAAATCCTCACTACCTGATAGGCGTTGACTGCTGAACACGGAGGATGAGGTCAGCATACCGACTGGCCTACTCACCCGATCCTGTACTCGGGTGTGGCGGTGACTGAGGCTGCTTATCGAGCGTTGGATTTCATCTCCTCAGCAAACAGATATAGTGCAATCGCGGCAAGCCCGGCGCTGAGAATCCCGGTAACAATCCCGAACGCGAGGAACCGCATGCCACCAAGAACCCAGATAACGCCCAAGGCCCCGACGTGGAGAACACCAAGGAGGTACAGAATCGGATCCCAAAATCGAGTCAGAAACAACACAGCACCGAGAAGAAAACTGGCACCGATGACGAAAAACGTCGATTGACTCTCTATCTGGCCAATATAGAGGTTTATCGCTGCAATACAGATCGACAGCAACAGGCCCGTCCAGTGGAGCCAGTTCCACGAGGAAACGTCCGCCATCACTCCACTGGACTCGGTGTCGCGCATGCGTCGAAATCTATGTTCACCGGATTAGTGAGTTTCCCTTCGATTGTCCAGAATACTTCGACAGATAGTGAACAGAACGCTATCCGAGTCGGATCAGAGTGAATTCTCGTAGACGTACTCCTCGACCTCCTGTTTCAGGTCGCTATCCTGGGTTCCGACCCGTTCGAAACCGGCCGATTCGTAGAACGAGACGGCCACTTCGTTGTCCGCGAGGACGGCAAGGTACAACTGATCGTACTCTCCGCGGAGCGAGTCTTGGATGCGCGTGAGAAGCGACGTGCCGATTCCCTCGCCCCATCGGTCAGGACGGACGTAAATCCGGTTCAGCGACGCGACCGATGGGCGCTCGCGGTGCGGACCGGCATGCGCGAAGCCGACGGGTTCGTTCGCTTCCTCGGCGACCAGGAAGACGGCGTCCTCACGGGCACACGCCTCAGTAATCGACGCCCTGAGGTCCTCGAGTGCGTACCACTGGTCGATCGTCTCCGTGACGATCTCGGCACCGAGGATCGAGTCGTAGGCGGCGTGCCAGCTCTTGCGGGCGATTTCCCGGATTGCCGTCGCGTCGTCTGGGACTGCACATCGAACGTCCGGAGACACGTCCCTTTGTTTGAGACCCTGGTGATAAACAGTTTCTCCGCTTCGCCGAATGGTTATCGGAATCATCAAACGATTCCCCATCGCTGAGGGTGATCACTGGTATAGTAACAACTGAACCTGTTTACACACTGATCGCACAACAGTCGTGCGATCGGGTGTGCACTGACTTCCAGTGGCTACGATAGCTATCTGAAGTGGCGCATTCCTTGGTAGCCGCCCCTCCATTTGTGCTACACTCGCACCCTGTATTCAGCACGACTCCTGAAACTCACCCCCTCCCAGGGAATTCGACAGAGCCCTCAGTCCGTCAACCCTGATACTCGGCCAGCACGAACGGCACCGAACTCCCCAGCGGATCGTCGACGACCCGCTCCCAGACGATCGCAAAGCCCGCCGTCTCGAGCCCGCTCCGAGTCCGACGCCGACCGGCGGTGCTGAAGAACATCGACTGGCCGCTTCCGAGCCAATCGTGCTGGATCGTCTCGTAGGGACTCGAGCCGACCGTCGCGAGGAGTCGCCCGCCCGGTCGGAGGACGCGGGCGAACTCGTCGTAGACGGCCGGATGTTCGGTTCGGGGGACGTGGAAGACGGCGTGATACGCCGTGATCGCATCGACGGAGTTCGCGGCCAGCGGGAGCCTCGTCATCTCACCCTGGAGCAGGTGGGCTTCGGGGACGTTTTCGGCTGCCAACTCGAGTTGGCGACTCGAGAGATCGACCCCGATCGACTCGACGCCCGCGAGGTTCGCAAGCGTTCGCATCCCGTCGCCACAGCCGATGTCGAGGACGGTCGCGGCTTCGGGGAGCGTCTCGAGTAGCTCATCGATCAGGGCGGCGTCCTCGCCGTCGGCGCGGCGGGTTCTGGCGTAATCGTCGGCGACGGCGTCCCATGCCCGTCGGAGTTCCTGTCGATCCATAGGTGGGAGACGGGGGGAGACGGTATGCCGTTGGTGCCAAACGGGTGTGGCCTGTGGTGGCGAGACGCTCTTCTCGCTCGGCGTCGTAGCGGTCTCGATGACATCCCATGAACGCTCGCGGCTCGCGGCCGCCGTTGGGGCACTCCGTGACCGGGGCTACCGCTGTCCAGATCCGCTCGAGACCGATGGGCCGGTCGTGGCGACTGGTGGCGACCACCCCGCAGACGGTCCCGACGCGCCGCTGTCGGTCGAGCGTCTCCGAGACGTCACGCCGTTGACCGTCGCCAGCAGCGTGGCGGATGCTGCCCACGCCGGTCGGGCACCGGTGCTCGTTGTCGACGAGTGGGGACTCGAGGCCGCACGCGCGATCCTCGGCGACCCGTTCTTGCTCCGTGGCCGTGTCGATGGCTGCCGTCAGTTCTACTCGATCCCGGATCGGATCGCGCTGACCGACGGGCAGTACGCCTGCGTCCGAACCGACGCGGAGCCACAGTGGCGAGAGCAGTCGGCGACGACGGCCACGGTCGATGGCGACCGCGACAGGACGGGGACCGACGAGCCACGGCTGTTGCTCGAGGCCGACGGTTCGGTTCTGGCCGTCCTCGAGTCGGCCGACGAACTGACCTGTCCCGGCCCCGAACCGGACGCGTTCCCCTACGGATACGGCCGCGATGCTGACAAGCGTATCCACGTCTTCGACCGGGATCGGGAAGTCGGTCGCTACGCCGGTGTTGCTGCAATGCGGAAAAACGCCTATCGTCCGGTAGCGATGCCGTTGCTTCCCGAACACCACGTCAGAACGGGTGGCCGTCTGGCTCGAGGCGTACTTCTCGCGGTCGCGACGGCCGACGGCCTCGAGTTCCATCGGCCCTGAAACGAACTGCTGGCTCGAGTTCTCGGCGGGAACGAAAGCGTCGTGAGTGCGCTGGCGCTGACTGCAGGAGTCCGTCTGCAACGGGGGGCGTTCCTACGGTGCCCCCATCAGGACGAACCGGCTCTCGGTGTCGCCGTTGTGGATCTGGTGGGTCGCGTCCGGCGGAATGCGGATCGCGTCGCCTTCGGCCATGTCGATCGACTCGTCGTCGACGGTGACCGTCGCTTCGCCTTCCATCAGCAGGTACACTTCTTCGTGGCCTTCCTCCTCGTGGTCGTGTTCTTTGCCCTCCCAGCCGGGCGCACACTCCACGACGGTCACGCCCATGTGCTCGCAGTTCAGTTCGTCACGCAGGAAGTGCATCCCGTTCTGATCGTCGACGTCGTGATAGTTGGTTTTCGTGTAGTCAGCCATCACGATTTCCCGACCACCCCATACATGATAATTGTTGGCGCTACTCATGATTAGGTTGATGGATGACGGTTCGTCGTTGCCGAGCTGACCCTCTCGATAACAGACCTATCGCATCGATGGCCATCCACTCAGCTCTGACCGACGAGATTGCAGTCGACTTCGGCGAGAAGGGCACGCTCGCAGGCACGGCGCTGGATGTCTTCGCCGAGGAACCGCTCTCGGCGGACTCGCCGTTGCTCGAGCACGGGAACATCATCGTCACGGTCCATCTCGGCGCATCGACTGAGGCCGCCCAGGAAATGTCGAAACCTCGACGGCCGTAGCTGTTTAGCGCCCGCGAAACCAGCGGCGGCGAGGCGTTGACGGTGTACGACGTTGACAGTCAGGTCCCCGACGACGCGAAGGCAGAACTCGAGTCCGAGGAGCGGATCGCCGGTATCACGCTTTCGGCGTCTGGTCGATCGGTAGTAGGCCTACGGTTTCGCGGGAGGCGTCTGCAGACAGCTCCGGCAGTAGGTGTAGCAGTGGTCGTTCGTCGTTCCGCAGGCGCGGCACCTGACCGGCTGATCGATCTGCGTGGAAGAACTCATCGTCCACGCTCCGGTTTCGAGCCCAATACCGGATGCGCTGACGTTTGCAAGCCCGAACGGGGGGTGACGGTCTCGAGGGTCCCTCGGTGCTGATCGCTCCCGTCCGACGTCGGACAGTTCGCGCTCGGATCTAGCTCGTCGCGCTGGCGTTCGTGGCGATCCTGTTGGCGTTACCAGCCGTGGAAGACGAGCGGAGCGATCGGTGGACGGACTGACGCCCTTTATACGGGTCTCTTCGCACTGGTAACCGTCCTCGAGTACGAATTAGTACCCGATCGGACCGTTGAGCCGCCGCCGGAGGAAATCGCCGGCGATGCCACCGAGATATCCCAGCACCATCATTAGCGGAATGTACGCGATGAGATCCATCAGTGCCAGTGTCATCCCGACGAATACCGTGTCGCCCGCGGTTATGGGATCGGAAGAGCGCAGAATCCGGTACAGAACCACGAACAGGTAGAGTGGTACGATCGCGATCACCACACCAGTCAACCCGTTGTTGGCGTGCGAGTCGTAGAACCCGCCCGTCGCGGCCGCGATACAGCCAGCGACGAATGCGACCGGCAGGATCCACGAGGGCCGTCCGATACCGAACATCGCAACGGCGCTGAAGACGATCGTTGCCGCTCCGGCCCACAGCGCTGGCCCCCAATTGAACTCAAAATTGGCATTCACCCGGTCTTTCATGCGCTCACATCGCCTTCCTATCAAAAATATCTTATTACCGACCTAACTGTTCGTACGTACTGAATGCAGCGCTGACGGTCGCACCCAACTGGAGCGACGAACCAAGCGGATGTGACACCGCAGCAAAAGACATATCGCCCTTCCAATCAACCCGCTAGTTATGGACGACGACGTTGCGGTCGACTTCGGCGAGGACGGACTCGTCCCCGCCGTCGCACAGGACGCGACAACGGGCGAGGTGCTGATGCTCGCCTACGTCTCCCCGGAGGCACTCGAGCGCACGCGTGAGACAGGCCGGGCCCACTACTACTCCCGGAGCCGGGACGAACTCTGGGAGAAGGGGGCGACCAGCGGCCACACGCAGGCCGTCGAGGAGGTCCGCGTCGACTGCGACGCCGACACGCTGCTCTATCTCGTCGACCAGGAGGGCGGCGCCTGTCACACCGGCCACCGGTCGTGTTTCTATCGTACGATCGAGGGGACAAACGTCGGCGAACGAGTGTTCGATCCCGACGCCGTCTACGACGAGTAATCGCACATGAGCGAACGCGTCCACCACTCCGGCGCGGATGCGAGTCCCGACGAACAAACGCCGCTCGAGGCGCTCGAGGCGGCCCGCGAACGCTTCGAGCGGGCGGACGCACGGATCGCAGACCACGGCGGCGAGGCCGTCACCGACGCTGCCGAGGCGTATCGGGACGCGACGGACCTCCTCGAGAACTACGTCGACCGAGCGACGGGTACCGGCCGGGAGAACTTCCAGGCCTACGTCCAGCTCGAAGGGAAGTTCGACTCGCTGGTCACGAGCCTCCCCGACGATCTGAAGGGACGTGAGGCGTTCGATGAGGCCCTCGACGCGATCGACAAGCGCCGACTCAGCGAGTCGGACTTCGAGCGTGCACACGACGCCTTAGAGCCGGCGGCCCAGTACGCCGAACTGCTCGAGGAGCGCGAGGCCGCCCGCGAGGCGATCGACGATGCGCGGACGGCGGCCGGAAAACGCTACCGAGAACTCGACGACGAGATCGCGGACCGCGAGCGACTGCTCGAACTCGCGAACGCGGACCTCGAGGCACCCGTCGAGGAGCTTCGCGAGCCGATCGAAGCGTACAACGAGGCGATCGAGGCGGCGTTCCAGGAGTTCCGACTCGAGGCATCGGCACGCGAGGTGTTCGCCCTGCTCGATCGCAGCCGCTGGTACCCCTTCGTCGACTACCAGCAGCCGCCGGACGATCTGGCGGCCTACATTCGAGACGATCCGGCCGGCGAGTACACGATCCCCGAACTGCTCGAGTACGCGAACTACTCGCACTCGAAACTCGACCACTACGTCGCGAGCGCGGACGAACTCAAGCGGCGGGTGGCGACCCAGCAGACGTTCCTCGACGGGATCGACGCCGAGCCGCTGACGATCGAGTGGCCGCCGGACGAGGCGGGGGTTCTCCGCCGGCGGACGCGCGAAATGCGGCCGTTTGTCGCTCGTGTCGCGGACGAGGACTGCGTCGTGGCTCTGCGATCGATCCGTCGGCTCACGACTGATCCCGCGTTCGACTACGACCGCCTCCAGACGGCGGCCCAGGCGGTCGTCCAGCTCACCCCCGCCGAACGCGAGCGGCTGGCCGACGGCCGGGTCGCCGACGAACTCGAGGCCCTGCGCACCGAACGGGAGCGACTCGAGGAGACGCTCGAGATCGACGATCCCGTCTAGGGACTCACTCGAGACGGCCATCGTGAAGCCGCTTGGGACGTTCTGGGTCGTGATAGTGATGGCGAGCGAGGGTTTTTCTTTCCCTGCTGTCTGTACAACACATGACCGAACGTCGGGATCAGCGACTCCAGGAGAGCGACCAGCAGTTTCGCTCGCTCGTCGATGCCGTCGAGGAGTACGCGATTTTCATGCTCGATCTCGATGGCCGCGTTGTCACCTGGAACGAGGGGGCCAGACAGACCAACGGCTACGAGCGCGAGGAGATCCTGGGCGAACACTTCTCGCGATTCTACACGGAATCGGATCGTGACGCTGGGGTTCCGACGGCGAATCTCGAGGCCACCGCGGAGTCGGAGTCGACCGAGGACGAAGGGTGGCGCGTCAGAAAGGACGGGACGAAGTTCTGGGCGCACGTTCGGATCACCACCGTCAGAGACGACGACGGGGAGATCCAGGGCTACGCCAAAGTCACTCGCGATATGACCGACCGTCGCGAACGCGAACGGCAACTCCAGCGCGAACGCGACCTCACGGATCGAATCCTCGAGACCAGTCCCGTCGGCATTCAGGTACTCGATACCGACGGCGAGGCCATCCGGATGAACGAACGTCTCAGAGATCTTCTCGACGTTTCGCGGGAGGAAGCTACCACGTACGAGCCGTCTGACAGTACTGTCTACGACGAAGCCGGCACTCGACTCTCGGTCGACGACTACCCGTTCGCACACACGCTGGCGACGGGTGAGCCGGTCTCCGACCGCGTGCTTCGAATCGAACGGCCCGACGGCGACGACCGCTGGCTCTCGACGAACACGTCGCCGTTACGATCCGAGGACGGCGAGATCGATTGCGTCGTCGCCTCCGCCGAGGACGTCACCCACCTCAAAGAGCGCGAACGCCGACTCGAGCGCCGAACGAACGAACTGTCGGCCGAGTTGAGCGAGGTGTACGGTCGGATCACGGACGGACTCATCGCGTTCGACGAGGACTGGGAGTTCACGCACGTCAACGAGCGAGCGGAAGAGATCCTCGGGGTTGAGCGGACGAATCTCCTCGGCGAGACGCTCTGGGACGTCTTCCCGGATCTGGTCGGGTCGCCGTTCGAAACCTGTTACCGCGAGGCGATGGAGAGCCAGGAGTCGACCGCCATCATGGAGTACTATCCGGCGCTCGGCGTCTGGTTCAAAGACTACGTCTACCCCTCCGAAACGGGGCTGTCGGTCTACTTCCGGGACGTCACCGAGCAGAAGGCGCGCGAGCGAGAGCGCGACCGCTACGAGACGCTCGTCGAGACGATCGACGACGGGGTGTACGCGCTCGACGCGGACCGGACGTTCACGCTGGTCAACGACGGCTTTCTGGCGATGACGGGTTTCTCTCGAGAGGACCTGCTCGGTACGCACGCGTCCGTCGTCTTCGGCAATGAGTTCGACGCGATCGAAGCGGAACGGTCGAACGCGGCCGAGTCCGAAGCGAACCCCACGTTCGAGGAGTCGCTCCGAACGGCGACGGGCGAGGAACTCACGGTCGAGAGTCGATTCACCGTCCTCGAGGGTGAAGACGTCCGCGTCGGCGTCACTCGCGACATCACCGAGCGCAAGGAGCGCGAGCGGATCCTCGAGGAGTCCGAGCAGCGCTACCGGACGCTGGTCGACTCCTTTCCCAACGGTCTCGTGACCCTGTTCGACCACGACCTCCGGTACACGCTGGCGGCGGGCCAGGGCTTCGATCGCATCCCCGTCGAACCTGACGATCTCGAGGGCGAATGCGCGCTTGACGTCTGGCCCGAGGACACCGCGGACGCGCTCGAGCCGATCTATCGGGCCGCCCTCGAAGGCGAGGAGGCCGCGGCCGAAATGGCGTACGCGGACCGCGAGTGGCGCGTGCGCGCGATTCCGATCACGGACGAACGGGGCGACGTCTTCGCCGGGATGACGATGTCCCAGGATATCTCGGAGCAAAAAGGCTACGAGCGGTATCTCGAGGACGCGAAAGCCCAGCTCGAGGCGGCGACCGAAGCCGGTGCGGTCGGCACCTGGGAGTGGCAGATTCAGGCGAACCGGTTCGTCACCGGCGCGTCGTTCGCCCGCACGTTCGGCATCGATCCCGAGGCTGCTCGTGAGGGGGTCCCCCTCGAGCGGATCACCGCCTCGATCCACGAGGCGGATCGCGACCGCGTCGAAGCGGCGATCACCGACGCCGTCGCCTCCTGCGGGGAGTACGAGGAGGAGTATCGTGTCCGGAACGCCGACGGGGAACTTCGGTGGGTCGTCGCTCGCGGCTACGTCGAGACCGACGAGGCGGGAACTCCGGTCACGTTCCCCGGCGCGATCACGGATATTACGGACCGAAAGCGGGCCGAGATCGCCCTCGAAAAGAACCAGAAACAGCTGCAGACGCTGTTCGAACTCCTGCCCGTCGGCGTCGTGGTCGCGAACGCCGACGGCCAACTCGTCGAGGCGAACGACGCAGCCGAGGAAATCTGGGGCGGTAACGTCTTCGATGCGGACTCGGTCAACGAGTACGAGCGGTACTCCGCACGGTGGGCTGACACTGGTGAGCCGGTCGAACCCGAGGAGTGGACGATGTCGCGCGTCCTCGAGGGAGAGGTCGTCACGGATCCGGACATCTTCGCGATCGACGCCGCCGACGGCGAGGAACGGATCGTCATGATCCACGGGATGCCGGTCCGCGACGGGAGCGGCGAGGTCAGTCGCGGCGTCGTCACCCAGACGGAGATCACCGAACGCCGGGAGTATCAGCGGAAACTCGAGGAGACGATTTCGAAACTCGAGACGTCGAACGAGCGCCTCGAGCACTTCGCGTACGCCGCTTCCCACGACTTACAGGAGCCGCTGCGGATGGTCTCGAGCTATCTCCAGCTTATCGACCGCCGGTACGCGGACGACCTCGACGCGGACGCAGCGGAGTTCCTCGAGTTTGCGATCGACGGCGCTGACCGTATGCGTGACATGATCGACGGCTTACTCGCCTACTCGCGCGTCGATACGCAGGGCGACCCGCTCGAGCCGACCGACCTCGAGACCGTCGTCGCGGACGCGCTCGAGGATCTCCAGTTCCGAATCAGCGAGGAGCGCGCCGAGATCACGGTCGAGTCGCTGCCACGGGTTCGCGGCGACGAGAATCAGTTACGGCAGGTGTTCCAGAACCTCCTCTCGAACGCGCTCGAGTACAACGACGAGGAGCCGCGAGTCCGCATCGAGAGCGAGCGCGACGGCGGGATGTGGATCGTCTCGGTCACCGACAATGGGATCGGTATCGATCCCGCGGAGACCCACCGCATCTTCGAGGTGTTCCAGCGCCTGCACAGCCGCGACGAGCATTCGGGAACGGGGATCGGGCTGGCGCTCTGCCAGCGGATCCTCGAACGCCACGGCGGGGAGATTCGGGTCGATTCGACGCCCGGCGAGGGATCGACGTTTTCCGTGTCGCTGCCCGCGGTGGATCGCCGGCTCGAGTGACTGAAACAGCCTCTTGTCCGCCCCGGGCGTCCTCCTTCTCTCCGGTGTAGCCGGGTCGATACTGTATACGCTCGTCATCGACGGGAATCGGTCGGAACTGGTCCCGCTGGAGGCCGTTATCGACTCGGTTTTGATCGGGTGTCGGACGCCCCAGCTTCGGTACTGTGTCGAGCCACTGAGAGACGAACCGAGCGACGACCGTCCCCGACAACTGAAGGCCCGGTCCGTCGTAGCGGTGGTATGACCAGACACCTGCTCGTTCCGATGGACGACTCCGAACCGGCTCGAGCGGCGCTCGAGCACACGGTTTCCGTTTTTCCGGACGACGAGGTGACGGTACTCCACGTGGTCGACGATCTCGAGACGGGCTACGGAGGTGGTCGACCGCCGGTGACGACCGGGGGCGAGAAGCGCGCGGACGACGACGAACCTGACTTCTTCGAGGACGCCCGCTCGATCGCGGCCGCACACGACAGAACGGTCGAGGCGACCGTTATTACGGGAACGTCGGCCGACGCGATCCTCGAGTACGCTCGCGAGCACGACGTCGATCAGATCGTAATGGGCAGCGAGGGGCGATCGGGGGTTTCGCGCATGTTGCTTGGCAGCATCGCGGAGGCCGTGACGCGACGGTCGTCGGTTCCAGTGACGATCGTCCCGTAGTTGGCGGTCCGGATAGCACGGCGGTCCAGCTGCGGAGCGAACTCGGCTCGAGAAGAAGTTTCGGTCGTAGTGGATCGAGTCGGGCCGCTCGGACCGTAAACCGGGGCCGATCAGGCTGCAGTTCCCGACCGCTCGCTGGCCGATACCTTCCTCGAGTCCGGCTGGCGTCCGGAACGCGCGGTTCGATCGGTCGCGATCAGGCGTCGGCTTTCGCGTCGGCGAGCGTCTCGTACATCTCCTCTGCCAGTTCGTTCGCGCGGTCGCTGTCGCGGGCTTCGGCGTAGATCCGGACGAGTGGTTCGGTGCCCGAGGGCCGTGCGAGCACCCACGCGTCGCCGTGATCCAGTCGGTAGCCGTCACGCGTATTGAGTTCGGCGTCGGAGGCCTGGGCGTGGTTCGCCGCGGCGTCGATCATCGCGTCGCGCTCGGCCGTCGACTCGTACTCGATGTTGTAGCGGACGTTCGCGTAGTCGTCGTAGGGCGCGACGATTTCGCTGACGGGTCGCTCGGCGACGAGTTCGAGGAACCGGGCTGCGGTGAACGCACCGTCGCGCGAGAGCCGGAAGGCGGGGAAGAAGATCCCGCCGTTGCCCTCGCCCGCGATCGGGACACGATTGCCTTTCTCCTCGAGTTCCTCGATCCGCGTGATGATGTTGGTCGACCCGATGGGGGTGAGTTCGAGGTCGGCACCGACATCGTTGACGACGTCGACCAGTCGCTGGGAGACGTTGACGGCGGAGACGGTCGTCTCTCCGGCCTCGAGTTCGGCCGCCGCGAGCGCGGCGAGTGTGGCGTCGCCCGAAACGTACTCGCCGTTCTCGTCGAAGAAGATGGCGCGGTCGGCGTCGCCGTCGTGGGCGATGCCAACGTCGGCGTCGGTGGCTCGGACGAGTTGGCCGAGGTCCTCTAAGTTGTCGGGAACCGGTTCGGGGTCGCGGCCGGGGAAGTGGCCGTCCGGCTGACCGTTGACGGTGACGACGCGGCAGCCGAGTTCGCGGAAGAACTCGGGGCTCGTGAGGGTGCCGGAGCCGTGGCCGGGATCGAGCGCGACCGTCAACTCGGCGTCGGCGATGGTCTCCCGGTCGGAGGCCGCGAGCAGTTCGTCGACGTACTCTCGAGTGATCCCTTCGATCTCGCGAACGCGGCCGGTTTCGTCCCAGGGCGCGACGGTGGCCGACTCGGCGAGCAACACCTGTTCGATCTCCTCTAAGTCCGAGACGACGAGTTCGATCCCGTCGCGGCCGACGAGTTTGACGCCGTTGTACTGCGGCGGGTTGTGCGAGGCCGTGATCACGATGACGGGGACCCCCTCCCGTTCGGCGTAAAACTGTGCGCCCGGCGTCGGCAGAACCCCGAGTCGGTCGACGTCCGTTCCCGTGCTTGCGAGCCCGCTCGCGGCCGCGTCGGCCAACATGCGACCGGTGTAGCGCGTATCGCGCGCGATAGCAACCCGTTCGGCTCCCCAGGCCGTCCCCGCCGCTTTCGCGACGCGGAGGACGAACGCGGGCGTCAGCTCCTCGTTGGCGACGCCGCGTGTCCCGCTCGATCCGAATACTTGCATGGGTCCTAGTCGGAGCGGACTCCCCAAAGGGATTCCGAAGCAGACAGAACGCTTTCGGCGCGCGCCCACGACTGTCCACCTATGGATGCTATCGAGGAGAAACGTGTCTACGGCGACCGCGAGGGGGCGCTCGAGGTCTACGTGGCGAGTGCCATCGGCGTCGTGCGCGTCCGCGTCGCCGGCGACACCGTCGGCGAGTTCGGGCTCTGTGACCGTACTCCCGCTCGCGACATCGCCGCGACCGGCGAGACTGTTGCTATCGCGACCGACGAGGACGTACAGGTGCTCGGGCTCGAGCGCGGGGATCGGGAGGCGCGCGCAGCGGAAGCCGATGCGAACGAGTCCGACGAGACGTTCGTCGGTACCGGGTTCGGTCCCGCCGTCGCCGTCGGTAGCCACGGCTCGGATCTGATTGCCGCCAGTCCCGACGGCGATATCGCTCGGCTACCGGCCAAAGCGGATACCGATTCGGAAATCCGCGAGTGGGAGTCCCTCGAGCACAACGGCGTCGCGACGGTTCGCGCGATCGACGGGAACCTCGTCGGCACCGACAGCGGTATCTACCGCGTCCACGAGGGCGAACTCGATCACGCCGGGCTCTCGGATGTTCGGGACGTCTCCGCGGCCGGCGTCCCGCTCGCCGCGACCGCCGACGGGCTCTACAAGCTCGGGAACGGCTGGATGGAGGCGCTCGAGGGCACATTCGAGACCGTCGCGGCGGATCCGCGAACCGAGCCGGGTCGGCTCACGCGCGCTCACGCCGTTTCGGGAGACACCATCTACGCCTACGACGCCGACGCGGAGACCTGGACGGAGTACGACCGCTCTAGGAGATCGATCGTCGACATCGGCTACGGGGAGACGGTCTACGCCGTCACGGAACGGGGTACGTTTCTCTCGGCGACGCCCGACGATAGTAGCGGCCCGTGGCGGTCACAGACGATCGGTGTCGGAGACGTGACGGGACTCGCCGTTCCCCGAGACGAGTAACGACCCGGCGCTGGCTTCGGGATGGTCTCGATCCTGATTCTCGTACCCGACGAACGAATCGTCTGACGGAGATTTAACTATCTCCGATACTTTCCTCCGGCAACATGAGTGGGATACCACGCCGTCGACTGCTGGCCGCGACCGGTGTCGGTCTCGCCGGCGCTATGGCCGGCTGCTCGAGCAGCACCGACGACGAGAATGGGGACGACAATACTGAAGACGAGGAAACGCCCGAGGAGGAAGAGACTGACAGCTCGACCGACTCCTCGGAGTCGGTTTCCGGGGCGATCATCGTCGACAACCTCTCGGATAGCGACCAGCAGATCGACCTGCTGGTCCAACTCGACGACGGAATCGCCGTCTGGGAGACCGAGACGATCGAGGCCGGTCGAACCGCCTCGATCGAACGCGACTGGGCGGCCGACGCCGGCCAATTCCGCGTCACGGCCCGACTCAACGAGGGCGAACCGGTGGACATCACGCCGTCGAACTGGAACGCCGCCGACTGCCTCAGCATCTTCGTCCGGATCACGGGCGACGACAGCATGACGTACTCGAGTAACGCCACCGATGGCAACTGTGGCGGGGCCGAGGACCGTGACGACGGCGGCGAAGATGGCGAGGACGTCGAAACGTAGCCGCTCGACCACCGTCCGTCAGGCGGTTCGATCGGACTGATTGCACGCGCCAGTCCGTTCGGTCGACCGGACTCCGTCGCGATCGACTTCCCGCTTCCAGCCATCGACGACCTGTCGCGGTTTCGAACGCCGTCGACGACGGCGAGAACGAAAACGGGTTTAGCCCCCGTCCTGTCCACTCGAGTATGACTCAGATCGTCGGCGGCTCCGCATCACAGGTGCTCGCCGCTGCCCTCGCACGCGAACTCGAGGAACCGCTTGCTCCCGTCGAGTACGACCGCTTTCCGGACGGCGAACTGCTCGCCGCCGTCCCGGAGTTCGACGACGACCGCGCGATCGTCGTCGCCTCGACCGTCTCGAGTGACGCCCACCTCGAACTGCTGCAACTGCAGGATGCCGTCCGCGAGGCCGGCGCCGAGGAGGTCGTCACCGTCCTGCCGTACATGGGCTACGGCCGGCAAGATGCGGCCTTCGAGGCTGGACACCCAATCTCCGCTCGGGCAGTCGCTCGCGCCGTCTCGACCGGCGCCGATCGCGTGCTCACGGTCAACCCGCATGAAAAAGCGGTCTGTGAGTTCTTCGAGCCCACGGCGACGTCGGTCGACGCGGCGGGCCAACTGGCCGATCCGCTGCCGGCGGACCTCGAGGACCCGGTCTTTCTCTCCCCCGACGCGGGCGCGATCGATCTCGCCGAGACGGTCCGCAACGCCTACGGCGACGGCGAGACGGACTACTTCGAGAAGACTCGCCACTCCGGAACGGAAGTCGAGATCACGCCCAGCGACGTCGACGTGGCCGGTCGCGACGTCGTCGTCACGGACGACATCATCGCGACGGGATCGACCATGAGCGAGGCCGTCGGCGTCCTCCGGGACCGTGGCGTCGCCCGCGTGTTCGTCACCTGCGTCCACCCCCTGCTCGCGCGTAACGCGGTGACGAAGCTCTCTCGAGCCGGTGTCGAGGCGATCTACGGCACCGATACGATCGAGCGCGGGGCGAGTGCAGTCTCGGTCGCGCCGGCGCTCGCGGCGGAGCTGTAACAATTCGCGCTCGGCTCGGTCGTCGGTCACAAATCGATCCTTCGGCGGCTACCTGTTCGCATTGCTGAATAAGGGTTAACTCGCATCGTCGCACACGTTCGCGTAGCGATGGCTGGGGAAGACGACACCCAACGGGCGGCGGCGGTGTGCGATAACTGCGGAACTGCCCATGCGGTTCGTCTCGGACCCGACGGGGAGATTCGCCCCATCGGAACCGGACAGGGGTCCGGCTGTACGTGCGGGGACGGCACACTTCGCATCATGAGCGACGATACGGCCGTCCTGGAGGACGTAGAGATGGAAGAGTCGTAGTCGGACGTGGAGACGGACGGACTGCAGTCGATGCGGTGTGCAGGGAGCCGACGCCGTCTCCTCACCTGCGACCCGTACTATAACTGTTAAGTAGATACCATCCCGTGACTTAGCTAGTCGGAATTCGTACAGGTCGCGGGCAATCCACCCTCGACCGCGAGCCACCGAGTCACCACCCACCTCAGATGCACGGAATCGTTCACAAGACGCTCAAGGAGTACGTCGTTGACCGAACCGACGAGAAGACCTGGGAAACGATCCTCGACCGCGCCGACCTCGAGCCGGCGCTATATCTCCCGGTCTCGACGTACGACGATCAGGAGATCGACGCCATCCTCTCGACGCTGTCGTCGATGGCGACCCAGAACAGACGCCAGATCGAACGCGACTTCGGGCGGACGCTCGCGCCCGAACTCCTGTCGACGTTCAACGCTCACGTGCGCGACGAGGAACTGTTCGTCCTCCTCGAGCGCCTCGAGACGATCGTCGGCGATGTCGACGCGGCGACCGACGACACCGCGCTCCCGTCGGTCTCGGGTACCCGCGACGGGGACGAAAGCGTGCGTGTAACGTATCGAACCCATCGGGAGCCGGCCTACTGCGGGCTGGCTCACGGGATTCTCGAGGGGATCACCCGGGCTTTCGGTGCGGACGCCACCGTCACGGAACAGCGCTGTATCGACGACGGCGAGGAGGCGTGCGTGTTTCTGGTAGAACGAGCGTAAACGGTTCTGCTGCCGATGACCGCCTCGACGGCGAGCGGTGTCACTGCCGCCGTCTGAGCATCCCGATCGTGACCACGAGAGCCAGCGTGGCGATCACGGCGACGCCGCTGAAGCCGGGGATCGAATCGACGGCCGAGACGGCCCTCGAGAGACCGCCGCCGACGGTGACCGTCGTCGACTGCTCGCCGGCCGTCACCTCGTAGCGTCCGTCGTCGTCGAAGGTCAACTCGACCGTCGTGGTCCCCGTCTCGCCGGGGGCGATTGCGACCGGATCGCCGGTTACGACCCCGTTTGCGCTCTGGAACGGCAGCGTCCCCGCGGCCGGACGGTCGCCGTCCGCGGTGACCGTTGCGGTCGCCGTCACCGTTTCACCGGGATCGACGCCGTCAGGGTCGACCCGCAGGTCGGTGACGGTCAGACTCGGACTCGAGCGAACGAACACCGTCAGCCGATCGTCGCCGACGCGGAGGTTGTAGAGCCCGGGTTCCGCTGGCTCCCACGAGAGACGCGTCGTCGCTCGCTCGCCGGGCTCGAGGTGACGCTGCTCGAGCGCGACGATATCGCCGTTCACCTCGAGGGTCGCGTCGGCGGTGCCGACCCGGTCGTCGACGTTCGCCATCGCGACCGGGACGGTGACGGATTCGCCGGCCGGCACGGCCATCACGTCACCGCCGTCGATGCCGGCGTCACCGTTTCTACTACCGGCTTCGACACCGTCTATCTCGCTCGAGTCCCAGCGCTCCCAGGACTGGGCCGCGACCTCGATCGGCTCCGAGCCGAGTCCGTACTCGACGATCGCCGCGGACTGGTCGAACGCGTCCCCGTGTTCCCAGCGGCTCCACATCTCGGGCGTCGCGTCGGTCTGCGTGTACCGCTCGGCGACGCTTCGGACCTCGCTCCCGCCGGCGTCCTCGAGCGCCGTCAGGAAGTCCGCCTCGCTCACCGCGCCGTTCTGGGCGTTCAACTGCCGGAAGACGTCCTCGAGCGTCCGGTCGCCGTCGGTCGCCAGTCGCAGCTGTCGATCGATCTCGCCGTAGACGAGCGGCCCCTTCACGTAGTCGGTATCGCGATCCGCCCAGGTCGAGGGGTTGTTGAGTGCGCCATCCGCGTACGGCGAGCGCTCACCCCGTTCCAGGTGGTTACCGAACTCGCCGAAGCTGATCGTCCCCGTCTCGTAGCCGAGCAAGGCGGGATAGTACTCCGCTTGCGCTTCGACGAGCCACCGTACGTCGGTCGTCGTCTCGCCGCTGGCGAACCCTTGGCGAACGTGGACGTACTCGTGAAGCCAGACGTTTGCCGCGGCCTCGAGTTCGGCGTCGGCGGCGACCCACGCGTCCGCGTCGCCGTACTGGACGCCCCGCGGTCCCCAGTCGACATCGGTCGGGACCGCGACGACGAACACCTCGTCGCTGCTTGAGCCGACGTCGAGTCGCTCGCTACCCGCTGCGATCGACTCGAGGATGTCGTCGGGCGTCTCCATCAGATCGGCCGCCTCGGGGACGACCAGCCTGATCGTCTCGCCGTCGACGGTTCGCTCGTACTCCTCGACCGGGCCGAAGAAGGCGATGTCGTCGCCGGCCGCGCCCTCGCCGTCGACGGTGACCGTCTCCTCGATACCCAGTGTGACGGATTGCGGTGTTCTGAGAGAGAGCCCGACCGATGGGACCTGAACGACGCCCCACTCGCCGGTGTCGACGAACGTGTACCCGTCTCGGTCCTCGTGGTCGTGGCGGACGTCACCCGTTCGGTCGCTCGGCATCTCGTATCGGAGCGACGGCTCCGCGGTCGCCTCGTCCCAGCGGTACGTTCCGTCTCCGGTCTCCTCGAAGCCCTCGAGGGCCACGACGGCTGCGTCGTCGTGGAGATCGACCTCGAGTCCGCGCATCGGCTCCGGCGGCTCGAAAGTCGTCTCGACCTCGAACTCGCCCGGTCGATCCGGGAGGTGGCGCAGTTCGGTTCGCTGGTGGAGCACGTCGTCATCGTCGGCCATCGCGCTCGGCGACCCATCGCTCGCTGCGGTTGCAATCGCTGGCTCGGATGCTCCCGAGGTATCGGGCCCGGACGAGAATCCGCCCGCCCCGGCGATACCGGCCGGGAGGCTAGCGAGCAGGAGGAGCACGATGACACAGACGGCGAACCGAGATTTCACTACCCCTCTCTGTCGAGTCTGCGATTAAGACTTTTGTGGCACGAATACTGTCGCTGTAGCGAGAATTACTGCAGAACGAGGACTCGAGGCGCATTCCTCGAATCGCTCACTCGCTCTCAGTCCGACGCTTCGGCGGCCGCCAACGGTTCGGATCCCACCTTTTTCTCGTCGGGTTCGCTATCGCTCACCACTCTCTGTTCACGGGCGCGGAGTGCCCGTTCACATGGTCTGCGGGACCGAAGGTCCCGCTCGACTCCAAAAATCTGTCTGGCGAGAGCGAAGCTCTCGCTGACCATTGCCTCACTCCGTTCGGCAAGAGACCAAAAACGCCTCACTCCGTTCGGCGGTGCTAGTCCGACGCCTCAGCGGCCGCCAGCGGCTCGATCGCGATCTCGGCATCCACCTTTTTCTCGTCGGGTTCGCTATCGCTCACCACTCCTCGAAAAATCTGGTCCAAAAACGCCTCACTCCGTTCGGCGGTGCTAGTCCGACGCCTCAGCGGCCGCCAACGGTTCGATCGCGATCTCGGCATCCACCTTTTTCTCGTCGGGTTCGCTATCGCTCACCACTCCTCGAAAAACCTGGACCAAAAACGCCTCACTCCGTTCGGCGGTGTTAGTCCGACGCCTCAGCCGCCGCCAACGGTTCGATCGCGATTTCCATCGTCACACCTTCGACCTCCCACTCCTTTCGGTTGCCGTTGTCGACCTCGAGAGCACCGATCTCGTCGGCGCGAACCTCCTCGCGGATGAGGTCCGTGCGCTCGTCGACCAGCGAGGCGACGCGATCGTCGTCGATCTCTAGGTCCAGCGCGATCCGCTCCTCGACGTCGAGTTCGAGGTCCTTTCGCATCTCCTGGACGCGGCGGATGACTTCACGGGCGTAGCCCTCGCTCTCGATATCGTCGGTCAGCGAGGCGTCGACGTAGGCGACGCCGCGGTCGTCGCCGTCAAGGGAGAAGGCGGTGCCGGCGACGCCGTCGGGCGTCTGGGTGACGAACGAAACCATTTCCTCGGTGATCTCCTCGTCGTCTTCGAGCACGTCCGCGACAGCTGATTCGATCGCCTCGAGTCCCGGTTCGTCGATCCGGGCCTCGTTGAGCGCGTTCATGACCTGTCCGGCGCGGTCGCCGAAGGCCGGCCCGAGTTCGCTCATGTCGGCCTCGGCGCTGTAGTTCAGTTCGCCCCAGCGGCCGTCGGGCGAGACGAGTTCAATCTCGCGGGCGTTGAGTCGATCCTCGAGCAGTTCGGTGTGGCGCTCGACGGCCTCGACGACGCGCCCGTCGTCGGCGGCGACGACCACTCGCGGGACGGGCCAGCGAAGTTTACGCCCGGCCTGTTGGCGCGCGTTCGCGCCAGCCTCCTCAATTGCGCGCAGGATGGCGACGTCCTCCTCGAGCTGTTCGTCGGCCCAGTACTCTTCGACGGCGGGCCAGTCTTCCATGTGGACGGTTTCGTGGCCGGCGTCGCCGGTGAGGGTACCGTAGATCTCCTCGCTGACGAACGGCGCGTAGGGTGCGAGGAGCGCGACGCTCTCGCGGAGGATGCGGTAGATCGTCGCATATGCCGCGTCCTTGGAACCGCTGTCCGTCTCGTCCCACATCCGCTCGCGAACGGCCTGGATGTAGAACCGCGAGACATCCTCGACGACGAACTCGATGAGCGCCTCGAGCGCGCGGTCCTGGCGGAACTCTTCGAGATGCTCGGTCATCTCGGCTTTCGTGGACTGCAGGCGGGCGAGGATCCACTCGTCGATGAGTTCGAGGTCTTCATCCACCTCGTCCAGGGTCGTCTCCTCCGGATCGAATCCATCGAGGCGCATGTACGGCAGCGGGAACCGGAACACGTTCCAGAGCGTCCGGAGGTGATTCTCCATCGTCCCCATCTCGTCCCACGAGAAGCGCATGTCGTCGCCCTGCGGGTTGGCCGACAGCAGGAACATGCGCATCGCGTCGGAGCCGTGGCGCTCGATGGCCTCGTCGGGTTCGACGACGTTGCCGACCGACTTGGACATCTTGCGGCCGTCCTCGTCTAACGCGTGGCCGTGCATCAGGACCTTATCGTAGGGCACCTCGCCCATCGCGGCGGTGCCCATCCCCAACTGGGACCAGAACCAGCCCCGCGTCTGGTCGTGGGCCTCGAGGATGAAGTCCGCGGGCCAGAGTTCGTCGAAGCGACTGTCGTCGGAGGGGAAGTCGAGGGTCCCCCACGACGCCACGGAAGAGTCGAGCCAGACGTCGAAGACGTCGGGCACGCGCGTGTAGGTGGTCCCGTCCTCGGTGATGGTGAGGTCGTCGACGGTGTCCTTGTGGAGGTCGACGTCCTCGGGATCGACATCCTGATCGACGCGCTCGGCGAGTTCCTCGCGGTCGCTGATGACGATCATGTCCTCATCGTCGTCGCGATTCTCGGGGGTCCAGACGGGCAGCGGGATGCCCCAGTAGCGCTGCCGGGAGACGTTCCAGTCCGGAGCCTCCTCGACGAAGTCGCGGAAGCGGTTGTCGCGAGCCCAGCCGGGGTACCACTCGCTATCCTCGATGTTGTCGAGGAGTTCGTCCTTGACGTCCGTGATCGTGATGAACCACTGGTCGGTGACGATCTGGAGGATGCCCGTATCACAGCGCCAACAGTGGCCGTAGCTGTGGTGGACGGTTTCCGATCCGAGCAGGGCACCGTTGTCCTCGAGATCGGCCGTGATCTCCTCGTCGGCCTCCTTGACGAACTGCCCCTCGTACTTGCCCGCCTCCTCGGTGTAGACGCCGTCGCCGCCGACGGGACAGAAGATAGGGAAGCCGAGCTCCGTTCCGCGCTCGAAGTCGACCTCACCGTGGCCGGGTGCGGAGTGGACGAGACCGGTACCGTCGCCGTGGGTGTCGACGTAGTCCGCAGCGTACACCTCGAAAACGCCGTCGGCGTCGATGTGGTCCGGAACCTCCTCGGCGAGCGGGTGTTCGTACGACCAGCCGATCAGGTCCTCGCCGGTGAGCTCTTCGACGACCTCGTACTCCTCGTAGCGCCCTTTCTTGAGGACCTCCTCGTGTTTGGCGTCGGCGAGGTACAGCAGTTCCTCCTCGCCGTCTTTCTCGGCTCGGACGCCGACGTAGTCGCCCTCCTCGTCGACGGCGGTGAACGTGTTCGCGGGAATCGTCCACGGTGTGGTCGTCCAGACGACGATCGAGCCCTCGCGATCCTCGAGATCGAATTTGACGTAGACCGAGGGATCCTCGACGTCCTCGTACTCGACCTCGTTGTTCGCGATGGCGGTCTCACAGCGCGGACACTGCGAGATCGATCGGTGCCCCTTCTCGACGAGTCCGCGATCTGCGGCCTTCGCAAAGCCCCACCAGGCGGCCTCCATGTATTCGGGACTCACGGTTCGGTAGGGGTTGTCCCAGTCCATCCAGACGCCAAATGACTTGAAGTCGTCCTGGAGCCCCTCGAGTTGCTCGTCGGCGTAGTCCTTACACTCCTGAATGAAGTTTTCCTCGCCGAACTCCTCGATGTCCTTTTTATTCTCGAAGCCGAGTCGCTCCTCGACTTTCGTCTCGATGGGGAGCCCGTGCATGTCGTAGCCCGGGCGGTCGGTCACGTCGTACCCCTGCATCCGCATGAACCGGATGTAGACGTCTTTGAGGGACTTGTTCCAGGTAGTCCCCATGTGCGCCGAGCCCGACGTGTACGGCGGGCCGTCGACGAAGAAGAACGATTCGCCGTCCTCGCGGTGCTCGACCGTCTGCTGGTAGGCGTCGACGTCGTCCCAGTAGTCGAACACCCGTTGCTCTACAGCGTGGGGATCGTACTGGTCGTCGACCTCGCCGAACCTGCTCATGTGGGTCCAATCTCACTCCGAGAGTAAAGGGGAATCGGTATTGCGGACGCTCGCGTCGGCCTGCGGTAGGACGTGACGACGACCGCGAGACGTATTATTGGCCGGCGACGAGCAGTCGCGTGAGCAGTTTCTTGTAAGCGATGCCGTAGAGGCCCGCATACAGCATGACGAAGCCGATCGCGGCCAGCCAGAGCGCGACCATCGTCTCGCCCGAGCCGAGATGTTGGATGCTCGCGTATTCGACGGCGAGACCGCCAGCGGTCAACACGCCGGCGAGGACGGTGTAGACGACCAGCGGGAGCAGTTCTGCGAGTAGTTCCGGGGTTGCCGATCCCATTGCCAGTTGAGAGCCACTCTGCGAAGGTAAATCTGTCCCCTCGCTTGGGACTCGAGTCGACTGATAGGGAGTATCGTAGAAGTCCATAGTTTCCCGGCGAAGAACCGAGACACGATGCAAAAGAACGGTTCCGAAATCTCCGGTTGGCTACGATACTCCCTATGACGATCCCGATCTCTCGAGACGGAACGATTGCCAGGGCAAACGGACCGACGCCGGTCCCCTCTCATACCGTCTGCTGTAAGTCGTTCCCGGTGGGACCGCGATCTGTCCTGCGGTCTCACTGGCAAATCGTTACAGCAAACCGTATCACTCGACCGACTCGAACCACGGTCGGATCGAAGCTCCTCCCTAATTCGAACCGGGTTCACGTTTGCGTCTGTCGCTCACGGGTGTTCACGACGGATCAGACCGGTTCGAACCGGTACCCCTTCCACTCTTGACTCTCGGGTTCGCGGATACCGGCCCCGGGTTCGCGGAGTTCGTCGACGGGGACGGGTTCGACGTCGTCGCCGGTTTCGATCTCGTCGGTCGTGGCCTGTCCGATCGCCCGGACAGACTCGCCTTCCACATCGAACTCGACGATCGCGAGCGTGTTTGGGTCGCGGACGCCGGGCGGGGCCGCCGTACTCGTCGTCCACGTGATCACTTCCGCCGTGTACTCGCTCAGATCGACCGTTTCAACCGGTTGTGCGCCACCGCGACTGCGGGGATGTCCGGGATAGCTGATCGACCCGTCCTCGTAGCGCGTCGCCTCCATCGTCATTGTGCTGCCTCCATGATGGTCGTAATGACGCAGTTGCCGAAGCCGCCGACGTTACAGGTGAGTCCGACGTCCGCGTCGACCTGTCGCGGGCCGGCCTCGCCGACCAGTTGTTCATAGATCTCGACGCCCTGTGCGACGCCGCTCGCACCCAGTGGGTGCCCCTTCGATTTGAGTCCCCCAGAGGTGTTGATCGGCAGTTCGCCGGTGTCGCGCTCGGTGTAGCCCTCCTCGACTAACTCCCACGCCTCGCCCTGCTCGGCGAAGCCCAGTCCCTCCATCTGGAGGAACTCGAGGATGGTGAACATATCGTGAAGCTCCGCGACGTCGATGTCGTCGGGGCCGTAGCCGCTCATTTCGTAGGCGCCCTTTCCGCTCTCGACGACACCCCCCATCACGGTCGGATCCTCACGCTCGTGGACGACGTGGGTGTCCGTCGCCCCATCGATACCTGCGATGACGGCGTACTCGTCTGCGTACTCGCGGGCGATTGATTCGGGACAGAACAGCAACGCGGCCGACCCATCCGAAATCGGACAGAAGTCGTACAGCCGCAGCGGATCGGCCACGATTGGCGACTCCAGAACCGTCTCGAGATCGACCGCTTTCCGGAACTGAGCGTTCGGATTGTCGACGCCGTTCTCGTGGTTCTTGACGGCCACCTTCCCGAGACTCTCGCGGGGGGCATCGAAGCGCTCGAGGTAGTGTCGGGCCGTCAGTCCGGCGAAAGAGGGCAGCGTGACGCCCGTCTTGTACTCGACTGGGTGGGTAACCGAGGCGATGATGTCGGTCGTCTCGGGAGTCGACCGGTGGCTCATCTTCTCGCCGCCGACGAGCAACGTCATGTCGCTGGCGCCGCTCGCGACCGACTGCCAGGCAGCGTATATTCCCGCGCCGCCGCTGGAACTCGTCTGATCGACGCGCTGGGTGTACGCCGGCATCATGCCCAGGTCGTGTACCAGCGCGTTCATCACGCCCGTCATTCCTTCGAACTCACCGCTGGCCATGTTCGAGACGTACAGGTGATCGACATCGGCCGCGTCGACGCCCGCGTCCTCGAGACACTCGATCCCCGCCTCGGCGAGGAGATCCATCACCCACTCGCCCTCGCGTCGCCCGAACTGGGTCATCGAGGCCCCGACGAGTGCGACCCGCTCCGACTCTCGTTGATTGGGAGACATCAGTACGACTGCCCACGAACACCGCAATAAACCTCCCAACCGGTCGGATCTCGTGACCCACCGAACCGGTCGGAATAAATCCCCTCCGGACCCTCGACTCGAGTGTGCCTGCCGCCGACCGAGACCCTCCGTTTCCGACCACGCGAAATGTCGTCGAACCCGACTGTGAGCGCTGTCCGGCCCTCGTCGAGCACCGTGAGTGCATCTCGTGGGGCACTGGTCCGCTCGACGCGACCGTGCTGGTCGTCGGCGAAGCCCCCGGTGCGGGAAACCCCGACGCCGACCGCTGGCAGGGCGGCAACTGGACCGGGATGGCCTACACCTCGAGACACTCAGGCCGTCGTATCCGGCGCATGCTCGAGCAGGTCGGCTACGGCGAGGAAGCCTACTTCACAAACGCCGTGAAGTGTTTTCCGCAGAATCCGGCGGATCCAACGAGCAACCGCGAACCGACGCCCGACGAGCGCGCGAACTGCCGCGGCCACCTCGTCACCGAAGTCGAAACGGTCGATCCCGACGTAGTGCTCGCCACCGGGAAACACGCGACGAAGTCGGTTCTCGCCGTCGAAGGTCGTACTATCGACGGCTTCGTCGATAGCGTCCTGACACCCGTTCGGTGTGATCGACTCGAGACGCAACTCGTCCCGATCCTTCACCCGTCGTATCAAGATGTCTGGATCGGTCGACTGGGCTACGAACCCGAGGAGTACCTCGAGGCGATCCGGGAGACGCTCGCGGAGTGCTGTGAGCGGACCAGCGCGTAACGCGCGTACCGTTCGGCCGCGGTGGCGCATGCTGATCGTCTCGAGCCGACCGGCCTCTTTTGCAGGCTCACAAAATGCCCGAGACGACGGTATAGACCCCTGAAAACAGCAGAAACCAGAAGACCGATCTCACGAGGAGTTTGCTGTGGCTCTCTTTGATCGGCGCCGTCTCGTGGAGTCGCCCCTCGGCGCACAACAGTGCGCGCACGAGTCCACCCTCGGGTCCTGAACCACTCATCGCTCGGTGGGGCTACTCATCGAACCGTGTTAACCGTCTCGGCTCCGCGCCGGTCGCCGGGTCGCGACCTGGCTCGAGTGACCGTGCCGATGCTCGACGCTGTTCGTCGGTCGAAACCGACCACCGACAGAAAATCGACGGTGGTGGTCGTGGTGGTTGGTCAGGATACGTGACGTTGTGGTTTCGATACAGGTGCGATACGACACCGCGCCCAGGTGGGCAGTCGACTCGAGGCCGGCGTCGCTATTGAAGGGTCGTGACCGTCTCTCCCACTTATCCTGACTTTATCCCAGTTTAATCGGTATCTCGGACGTGATGATCGCCGATTCGATACTGTCTCGAACTCACATAGCTTCGCCGTCTCGTCCCGTTCGAGCGGGTAAGCTTCTTACAGTGGGCCGACACACACTCGCGTATGAGTACGATCTTCAGCCAGATCGTGGAGGGAGAGATCCCGGCACGAGTCGTGTACGAAGACGAGACCACGATGGCCTTCCTGGACGCCAACCCGCTCGCCCCGGGCCACACGCTGGTCATCCCGAAAGACGAGTACGAACGGCTGAACGATGTCCCCGACGACGTCGCCACGGATCTCTACGCGACGATCCACCGGTTGATCCCCGCCGTCGAGGAGGGCGTCGACGCCGACGCGTCCACCGTCGCGTTCAACAACGGCGAGGAGGCCGGCCAGGAGGTGCCCCACGTCCACTGCCACATCGTTCCTCGCTTCGAGGGCGACGGCGGCGGTCCAATCCACGCCATTGCCGGCGACCGGCCGGAGCTTGGAGACGACGAACTCGACGACATCGCGGCCGATATCGAGTCTCGATCCTGAGGACTCTCGGCCCCGTAGCCCGAGGTTTCGGGGTCGAGCGACGACAGCGACGACACGCCGTGACATTTTTCTCGCTCGCGCGTGAGCCTCGGGTATGCTCGCCGGTCTCGCCGCCCAGTTCCGGGCCCACCCCGTCGCGACGGTCCTCGAACTCGGCAGCGTCGTCGTCTGTATCTTGTTGTTCGTCGGGACGCTCGTGCTGCTCTCGAGCGGCCCGCCGACCGGCCGCGGCAATCCGTGGCTCGTCCTCGTCGGCGTGGGTGCAGTGTTCGTCGTGTTCTGGACGGCAGTCGTACCGCTATACGAGCGCTTCGTTTACGCCTGAGATCTCAGTTTAGAATCGTCGGTGGCCGCGGTCAGACGAGCGTCCCGACGAGCAGATCGCCGTAGACCAGCGCGATCGCCAGTCCGAGAAACACCGGCACGAGAAACGGCGTGCCCGGCGAGATCCAGACCGTTTCCTTCGAAGCGAGCACCTCGAGTCCCTCCCGTAACTCCTCGGACGAGGTGCCGTAGGCCGTGCCGTCGATGTCTGCGAGGAAGGCTTCTGTGCCCCACGGGTCGTCGTACTCGGGAGCGGCGTCGTCTTCGGTTTTCGCTTCCGTATCGGTCTCGAGGCTGTCGCCGCCGTCGGAGTCGTCCTCGAGTGCCGTCCCGCCGTCGCTCCGAACCGTTGCCGTCACCGCGCCGTCGGTCGGTGGGTTCGGCTCCTCGGGGAGCGTCGCCGGATCGCGCAGGCGGTCGGGGTCCTCGCGGACGTCGGCCAGCGTGAGCCCCCGCCAACGGAGGTACATCCGCAGGGCGTCCAGATCGAGGCCGCCCCGGGAACGGCCCTCGGGGGTCTCGAGGAGGCGGCCGTGCAGTTCGGGGATCCGGTCCCACGAGACGGGCCAGCCGATGACCATCACGCTGTTTACCCGGCCGGCGGCGGCGTTGCGAACTCCGAGGACGACCGGGATGGCGACGCCGATAATGACGGCGTTCGTCAGGATCGTAAACGAGAACGTTCCGATCGGCGTAGTCGTCAGGGGAAACGTCGACGAGCCCACGGCGTACTGCGGGAAGGTCGGGAACAGCAGCGCCAACACGAGCAACGCCTTCGCGTCGGCGCCGCCGAAGCCACCGAACCACCAGAACAGGTAGGCGATAGGAACGACGAAGCCGATACTCACCGCCGCCGGGAGCAGGAACTCGTGGGTCCAGGCGTAGCCGCCTGCGTTCCAGGCGAGCCAGCCGTCCCAGACCAGTAGAACGGCGCCCAAGAGGGAAAGGGGAATCCAGACGGTACTCGAGACGCGTCTGGTCTTGATGTCGCGAATCGCGACCCAGGCGAAGACGGGGACGGCGACGAGCCGCAGGAGGTCCGGGGTCGTTGCGACGGCGCCAGCGAGTGTCACAGACTTCCGTGCGAAGCGGGGGAGTGTTATCCTTTCGGCTCGACCCGGTGGGATTGTGGCATCGGTGCTCGACCTCGAGTGAGCGGACGTCCCCCGATCGAGCCCACGAGTTGTCCCCAAAACGCGCTCTCTGGATCGACGGCGCTGCCGCTCCGTGACCGGAGCAAGCGCTCTCCGTCACTCTCGCGACGACCGTGATGAAAATGCGGCCCCAAAGTGGGGTGCATTCGTCGAACTGTGCGCTGTTGTTTAAATGACGCGGTTCTGCAGGTAGTCGAGGTGCTTTGCGTTGTAGACGATCTGCACCTCGTCGGTCTCTGCGGAGCCGATGCAGGTCAGACGGACGTTCTTGTCCTCGACTTCCTCGTCGCTGAGGATCTGCTGCATGTCCATCTCGATCTCGCCCTCGTAGACGATGGCCGCACAGTTCGCACAGGCGCCTGCACGGCAGGAGAAGGGCCAGTCGTAGCCCTGGGCCTCGGCGGCCTCGAGAATGTATTCACCTTCGGCGACCTCGAGGGACCCGTAGTCCTCCTCGTCGAGACCGGCGTCGGCAGCTTCGTCGAAGAGGTCGTCGTCGTCCATCTCCCATCCCTGGTCGTCCAGCACTTCGTAATTGAGGTATTCTACCGTGGGCATCGTATCACGGTTCACGTCCCGCACTGGTATAGCTTGCTGTTCATTCCTAAATTGTCTTTCAATCGGAATTGACCAGTTCGAAGCAAAGAACATCGTCATCCGTCGAACAACGGGTCGGCAAATCGGGGGGAAAACGAAACATCACAACCATAGTGACCGACAACGAGTGTCGCATCCGTGACCGTTTCGAGAATCTGATCGTGAGTACGCGTTCGACCGAATGCGTGGACGTGCGTTCGATGTCTCGGTTCGTGGCCTCGAGCGTTCGACGGCCGATTGACGGAACTCGAATCGGTATCCGAAGACGCTTCAGAAGCCGAAGATCGGGACGAACCGGAACGTGAGGAATGCGCCGACGGTCGAGATGAGCGGGACAACGTTTTGCATGAGAATGACTCGAGCCGTCGTGGAGGGGTTGAACAGATCTGACGCCTTCGGGATATCGCTGGGTTCCTCTTCGCCGATTTTTGGCGGCCGTTCGCCCTCCTCTTCGGCGGTCAGTGCGCCGACGGAGACGTGGGTTTCCTCCTCGCCACGGGCAGCGTCCGAGAGTTTGGTCGTTCGGGTGGCTCGCCCCCAGCCGAGGCCGACGATGCTCATCGTCGCGATGACGACGAAACTGGCGGGGATCCCGATCCACGAGAGCCCGATAACGATCCCCGAACTGATGACGGCGACGACGATGGCGGCCGTCAGCGGCAGGTTCGTAATGTCGTTGCCGAGCGTGTCGAGGGTTCGACGAGCGATGGTGAAACAGCCGATCGTGACGGCAACCGAGCCGATCAGGATCAGCGGGATCATATCGACGTCGCCGGTGCCGTAGATCGGGGCGATGGCGTTCGCGATGTTGCTCGTCCCCGAGGAGAATGCCATCAGACAACCGATGGCGACGACGACCAGCGCGCCGGAGATCTCCCGCCGATCGGCGTTCTCACCGAACTGAAGTCGCGGGACAAGTCCCGAGCGGTTTACCGATACCATCGGTTGGTCGCTGTCGCTCTCCTCGATGGCGACCCACGCGTTGATCTGTGGATAGAAGTATCGACCGACGACCCCGGCGACCCAAAAGCCGATAATCGGGGCGACGATCCACCAGATAACGATTTCGCCGAGAACTGCGAAATCGAGTTCGCCGGTTGCAAGGCCCAATGCGGCGATCGCCCCGACGGCGGTCATCGACGTCGAGGCGGGAACGCCGGCGTAGTTCCCGACGAACAGCGCGCCACCGATAAAGAAGAGGACGGCGACGTTCGATCGCATGGTGAAGATTCCGGTATCGTGGACGAGTTCGTTCCCCAGCGTGTCGACGACTTGTGGACCGATCGTGATTGCGCCGATGAAGAAGAAAATCGACATCAACGCGGCGGCCATCAGTTTTGTGATGACGTTCGCACCGACGGCTGGGCCGAACGCGGGACCGGTCGTCGCCCCACCGATGTTGTACCCGACGAACACTGCGACCAAGATTCCCACGATGAGCAGTACTTCCGTCACAAGTGGTACTCTCATGGGCAAGTCCTAAAAGCGCGTGTATTTCGGTCCACGCGGGATACGCCGACAATCGGATGACGCCACTCCGCGATCACGGTCCGTTCGCGAAGTGGGTCACCGTTTCGGCGGCATTCGTTTAGCGCCAAATGCCAAAGGACTTCGCCCGCCGGTCTCATACAATAAGATAACATGTCGATACGTATGTCCTCGAGTCGATGGAAGCGCCGTCTCTGGAACACCTGTGTGTCGCAGAATACGCTAACCGACGTAGAGACCGCTATTAACCACCGATGAGACCGGCTCGTGTTGACGCGATTACCGACTTCGCGTACGGAGCGTTGATCTTTATCTCGATCGGCTTGATTATGGTGCTCGATAGCCAGACTGGACTGGCGTTCGGGCTGGGAGTCTTTGCCTCGTACGTCGTCCACGTGGTCTGGAAGATGGCTCGGTTCGATCCCGACTGGATGACCAGAGCCGTCGAGGAGTCCGTCGAGAAGACGGTGGGCGAAACGGTCGACGAAACGGTCGAGAAAACTGTCGGTGAGACGGTCGAAAAAACCGTTGACGAGACGGTTGGCGAGACGGTTGAGAAGACCGTCGGCGAGACCCTCGAGAAAACGGTCGACGAGACGGTTGGCGAGACGGTCGAGAAAACAGTCGAAGAGACGGTGGGTGAAACCGTCGAGGAGACAGTGAGCGAGACGGTCGATGAGACGGTTGGTGAGACGGTCGAGAAAACAGTCGAAGAGACAGTGGGTGAAACCGTCGAGGAGACGGTGAGCGAGACGGTCGACGAGACGGTTGGCGAGACGGTCGAGAAAACGGTCGAAGAGACGGTGGGTGAAACGGTCGAGGAGACGGTGGGTGAAACAGTCGAGGAGACGGTGAGCGAAACCGTCGATGAGACGGTCGAAGAAACGGTGAGCGAAACCGTCGAAGAGACCATTAGCGAGCAACTCGCGGAGATGCAAGAACAGGTTGAATCCGTCGAAAAGCGCGTCGACCGCCGGCCTCGAGAGGACGAGGTCGAGGAACTGGTCGAAAAATCGACCGCCGAGAAGGGGACGGACGAGGCTGAGGACTGAGACGGCTTGCTGTGCCGATCTCTCGGTACAATCGCAGGACGGTCACGATTGTATCGGCACTGACGTACAGCGGTCCGTATGAGCCGACCTGATTACCGAACGACCGTCACCGGAACCGGCGACCGACGGACGACCTTTTCGGCGACGTTTCCGACGAAGAGCCGTTCTGCCACCGTTCCCCCGTGGCTGCCGATGATGACCGTCTCGTAATCGTCGGCTCGATTGATGATCGCCCGGACGGGATGGCCCAACTGGACGTCCGTCTCGAGCGTCGCGTCCCCGTCGGCCGCGTCGACGATTTCGCGTGCGCGCTCGAACACGGGTTCCGCGTGTTCCGCTGCGTCGACCTCGAGATCGTCGGCGAGCGAGAGGGCCGTGGCCTCCCCCCACATCGGCGACGGACCGCCGACGACGTGTAACACGGTTATTTCCGCGTCGGGATGGGCGCGGAGGGCGTACTGGAGTGCGTGTTCGCTCATCTCGGAGCCGTCCATTGGGACGAGGACGCGGGAAATCATACACGAACTACGACAGCGAGGTGAATAAACGCAGTGGACTGGCTCAGTTGACGAACGGAACGAGCGTGAAGAAGCCGTAGGCCAGCAGGGTCGACATCGACGGGCCGATGATCCACATCGAGACGTACTTCATGACTGCTCGCGGATTGAACAGGTCGCCCGCGTCCAGCGCCGCTTCGGACTCCGCCTCGCCGATCTGAGTCACGGGCGCGTCCGGCTCCGCGGTCAGGGCCCCCATTGCAACCTCCGTGTCGGTGTCGCCGCGGATGACCTCTCGAGCCGTGACGGGACGGGTCGCACGGCCCCACCCGAGGCCGACGATGGTCATCACGGACCCCATCACGAGGCTGATGGGAATGCCGATCCACGAGAGGGCGGTCGTGATCGTCGAGGCGGTAAGCATGACGATGAGCGCCGCGAGTAACGGGATGTCACTGAGTTCACTGCCGACCGATTCCATCGTCCGGCGAGCGATGGTGAAGCCGCCGAGCCCGATCGCCACTGTCGCGATAATAATGGCGGTGTTGGGCTCGAGCGCGCCGCTGCTTACCAGCGGCGCGACGGCGTTGGGCACGTTGCTGGCACCGGCGCTGAAGGCCATGTAACAGCCGATGATGAGCACGACGACCGTCCCGCTGAGTTCCTGGTAGGTCGTGTTCGGTCCGAGTGCCGGTTTCGGAACCGACCCGCTGCGATCGAGGGCGAGCAACGATCCTTCGGACGATTTGATCTCGAACCGGCGGTTGAGTTCCGGATAGAGGTAGCGGCCGATCGTGGCACCGATCCAGAACCCGATAATCGGCGTGACGACCCACCACGAGATAATCCAGCCGATCGTCTCGAAGTTGGTCGTCCCGGTCGCCAGTCCGAGGCCGACGATCGCCCCGACGGTCGTCATCGACGTCGGGACGGGGACGCCGAAGATATTCGCGATGAGAATTCCCAGACCGATGAAAAAGAGCACGGCGACACCGGCCGCGAGCGAGATTTCGATCGTGATGATGTCGCCTGAGAGCGTGTCCATCACGTTCCGGCCAACGGTCATCCCACCGAGGAAGACAAAGCCGGTCATCAAGGCGGCCGCCGTGGCCTTTTTTATAATTCCCGCGCCGACGGCTGGTCCCCACGCGATACCGGTCGACGAACCACCGATATTGAAGCCGACGAAGATCGAGGCAGCGATTCCAGCCACCAAGACGAGTTCGACCATCGACAGCAACTACCAGTATTTACGCCAAATAGGTGGCGACACCAGCAGGCTGGGTCGAAAACGCCACTTTCCGCTTGGGTCGGCCGGATGCCGGACAGGCGTGATATGTGCTCGTGCAGTTGTTATGGACCAGTTTCGCTCGAGTCGCCCGGCTGTGGCATCGACCTGAGCGGCCGAGTCGGTGGCTTTAGGCACACGCCACGCTTGCCACCAGCCATGAGCGCCTTTCCCAGGTTCGAAGTGATCCCGGCGGTCGATCTCCAGGACGGCGAAGTCGTCCAACTCGTCCAGGGCGAGCGCGGCACCGAGAAGACCTACGGCGACCCCGTCGAGGCCGCCGAGCGCTGGATCGACGCCGGTGCGGAGTCGTTACACCTCGTCGATCTCGACGGCGCGTTCGAGGGCGAGCGCAAGAACGGCGATGCGATCGACGCGGTGCTCGAGACCGTCGACGTTCCCACCCAACTGGGCGGCGGGATTCGAACCGCCGAGGACGCGGTGGAACTCCTCGAGCGCGGCGTCGACCGCGTCATCCTGGGCACCGCAGCCGTCGAGAATCCCGAAATCGTCGCCGAGATCAGCGACGAACAGCCCGACAGCGTGGTCGTTAGCCTCGACGCGAAAGACGGCGAGGTCGTCGTCGAGGGCTGGACCGAGGGGGCCGGAATTTCGCCGGTCGAGGCCGCCGAGCGATACGAGGAACTGGGGGCTGCCGCGATTCTGTTCACCAACGTGGACGTGGAGGGTCGACTCGAGGGCGTCGCGACCGAACCGGTTCGAGAACTGGTTGAGGCGACCGATATCCCGGTCGTCGCCAGTGGTGGGGTCGCGACGCTCGAGGACGTGCGGGACCTCGAGGCGGCTGGGGCCGCGGCTGTCGTGGTCGGGAGCGCGCTGTACGAGGGGAACTTCTCGCTCGAGGAGGCGCAGAACGCGGTCGGCGGAAGTTGAGCCACGTTGGTCTCGCTCTACGAACGCGGTAGGACTCGGTTTCGAGGGGTGTACCGATGGCTCGAGCTTGCTGGTCGTTCTGCCGACGGCGGTTTTTCACGTCAGATCGGTCGATTCGCTCGTCACGTTCGTACTCCTCTCACTCTCAACCGATCAAAATACAATTATCTTCGGAGCGAGACGCGTCGAACGATGACCCGTGTGCGGGAGCTCACACCGGACGATGCCCGAAGGCTGACCGCTCTCTACGAGGACTACGAGTGGTGGGCCGATAGCGAAGTCGACGACGTACGGCGCGCACTCGGCGAGACGGAAGTCGCCATCGGTATCGAAGAAGATGGCAATCTCGTCGCCGCTGCGCGGGTTCTGACGGACTACACGTACTACGCGAACGTCTTCGATGTGATCGTCGCCGCCGACCGTCGCGGCGAAGGATTTGGTGAAACACTCATGCAGGCGGTGGTCGACCACCCAGATCTACAGGACGTAGCCGGCCTCTCGTTGCTTTGTCGTCGCGGCTTGATCCCTTACTACGAGACGGTCGGCTTCGAACTGTTCGACCCCGAGGTAGAGATACCTGAAGGCGGGACGGAAGAACTGGTCCGAATGACGTACGAGCAGGACGAATAACCCCTGAGTAGTCGCAGTGGCCGGGAGCGGGCTCCGAGCAACGCGAGGAGTCCGGGACTCGGGGGAGGGCAGGCCGTTACACGATTAAACCGCGAGCGACCGACGGGAGCGAGCGGGCCGACGACTGATGTGAAGGCCGTATAGCGGCCGGAACGGAAGGAGGAGTGCTTTTGGTCCAGGTTTTGCCGAGGGACACCTCGCTGTGTGACGAAGTCACCAGCGGGGCAGACCGCAGGGCAAAAGCTGGTTCTTACGACTTCCAGAACGCCGGGGTCAGCAAGACGAGCACCGGGATGATCTCGATGCGGCCGATCCACATCATGACGATCATGACGGTTCGGGTGGTGGTGGGAAAGCCGGCGTAGTTGTCCATTGGACCGAACTGTCCGAACGCGGGACCGATGTTGAGGAAGATCGAGGCCGACGCGCCGATGGCCTCGAACTCGGTGACGGCCGTGCTGGCGCGGGCGGCGTCGACGACGACGAAGACCGTCAGCAGGAAGAAGATAACGATGGCCAGGAGGACGTAGGCGTAGATGTCCCGGATCGTCTCCTCGTCGACGACGGTGTTCCCGAGGCGGAGCGGCCGCACCGCCTCCGGATGGATCGAGGTGAAGAGGTTGCGCCGGAACGCCTTGAGCGTCACCAGCCAGCGCAGGGATTTGATCGAACAGGTCGTCGAGCCGGCCATCCCGCCGATGAACATCGAGAAGAACAGCAGGTACGTCGCTCCGGAGGGCCACAGCCCGAAATCGGTCGAGGCGTAGCCCGTCGTCGTCACCAGCGAGACCACGTTGAACAGCCCGTGTCTGATCGTCTGCTCGAGCGTGCCGTCGGTCGCGGGATCGATCCAGAGGATTATGGCGATGAGCGCGCTCAGACTCACCAGCACGCCGACGTAGAACCGGAATTCCTCGGACTCGAGAGGCTGTCGAAGGTCGCCCTGCGTGACGTAGTAGAGAAGGACGAAGTTGGTCGCCCCGAGGATCATGAAGGGCATGACGGCCCATTGAACGATTGGCTCGAACGCGCCGACGCTCTCGCCCTCTGGTGAGAATCCGGCCGTCGCGACGCTGGTCAGCGCGTGGGAGACGGCGTTGAAGAGGTCCATGTTGGGTGCCGCGCCGAGCAAGTGGAGCGCGTAGAAGGTCCCCGCGGCGAGGGCCGTCAGGCCGACGTACAGCCCCCAGATGAGCCGTGCGGTTTCGTCGAGGTGCGGGCGGAGTTTCCGGACGTTTCTCGTCTGCGTCTCGGTTTCCATCAGCTGTGCCCCACCGACCATCAGGTTCGAGAGCAGGCCGATGGCGACGATCAGGATCCCGAGCCCGCCGAGCCACTGGATCAGCTGTCGCCAGAGCAAGATTGCGCGGGACTGGTTCTCGAAATCCCAGCCGCTCATCACCGTCGCGCCGGTCGTGGTGAGTCCGCTCGTACTCTCGAAGACGGCGTTGACGAGCCCACCCACCGACGTCGAGAACGCGGACGCCGAGGGAGCGCCGAGACCGACGAGTGCGAACGGGATGGAGCCGACAGCGGCGACGCCGAACCAGGTCAGCGCGACCATCAGGAACGCCTCGCGCTGTCCCAGATCCCGCTCGTCGCTCAACCCCTCGAGTGCGACGCCGACAACAATCGTCGCGACGATTGCAGCGACGAACGCCAGCGGGTCGTCGCCGTCGAACACCGCCAGTACGAGCGGCACGGCGAGCGGGACGGCGAGCCATTTCAGTACCGTCCCGGTGAGACTACAACTCGAGCGCCAGTCGACACGAATCCCCATCGAGTATTCGTCTCTGCGAACGGGAGGGCATTAATCAGTTCGGAAATCGGCGGTGGCTCGGCGGGGTTCGTGCCAGAAGGCGGTGAACCGGGAGGAGAAGCGGTGCTCGAAGGTGTGCTCGTGTGTGAAGGGTCAGTGTCGAGCCCACGGGATCACTGCTTGTAGCCGTGGCCGACGTAGAGTGCGAACACGTTGACCGCGAGCAGTGTCAGGAACGTGAGGGTGATCTGTGGGTTTCCGAGTCCCTGCGCGACGAGGGGCAGGTGGATGAAGGGGAGGGCGATCGCGACCCAGAACGACAGGAACTGGGCCGGTCCTTTGATCGATCGGAGGGACGTTCGGTCGGGCTGGTCGTGTGATCGGTCCGGATCAGGGCTGGAGGGACCGAGCGATTCGTTCGAGAGCGGGGAGTGGTTAGACATCGGTTCGAGTCACCGTCCTATACGAACGACATTCAGCCAACACATCATATAATGGGTCGAACCTTGGCGTCGTTTCGGTCCGTTTCAGGGCCGTTAGTGTGTTCGAAATGACGTTTTGAAGCGCCACGAGAGGTGGTTAGACGTTTTATAGCCAATTCTGAGGCGCTGATTATATTCTGGCTGTTTGAACTGGTCACAATTCCCGAATTGGGGGCTGCACTCGAATGAGTTCGTTCATACTGACTGATCCCGAGCGCAATTTCCTTGTACCGGCGGCGACATCGCAACGGTATGAGCGAGCGAACGGCGACCATCACGCGCGAGACCGCCGAGACGTCGATCGAATGTACGCTGTCGATCGACGGTAGCGGCGACGCCGATGTAGACACCGGAGTCGGCTTTTTCGACCACATGCTGACGTCGTTCGCCAAACACGGGCTGTTCGACCTCGAGATCGACTGCGACGGCGACCTCGAGATCGACGACCACCACACGGTCGAGGACGTGGCGATCGTCCTCGGTGAGGCGTTCGACGAGGCACTGGGCGATCGATCGGGCATCGTTCGCTACGCGGATCGGAAGGTCCCGCTGGACGAGGCCGTCGCCGGCGCGGTCGTCGACGTGAGCGGCCGCCCGCGGTTTTACTTCGACGGGACGTTCTCGCAGGCCCAAATCGGCGACTTCACGAGCGACATGGCTCGCCACTTCGGGGAGTCGCTGGCGATGAACGCGGGCCTCACCGTCCACTGCGAGGTCACCGGCGAGAACGCCCACCACGAGGTCGAGGCGCTGTTCAAAGCCCTGACACGGGCGCTCGACGACGCAACGCGGGTCGACGAGCGCCGGACGGGGACGCCGAGTACGAAGGGAACGCTTTAGGGTCGCTCGAGGGTGTCGCGGTTCTCGACGAACTCGCCTTCCTCGAGTGCGTGGTCGACGACCGCCTCGACCTCGTGTGACTCGAGGTCGTAGGCGCCGGCGGCCAGGTTCTCGACGGCAGCCCGCGGCATGGGGAACTCGCGGTTTTGCAGCAGTCGGATGACCTTCCCGTAGGCCTTCGGCGGTCGGTTCGCGGACTGCTGGCTCGGTGATCCGTCGGCCGTGGCGTCGCCCGACTCCGACGAGGTGTCGGCTCGTTCGAAGGTGATCCCGCCCTCGAGCGTCGGATCGGTCTTCGAGTCGCCGTCTGCATCGGTTTCGTCCGTCTCATCTGTCTCGCCCGCCCCGTCCGTCCTGCCCGTTTCGTCGGTCTCATCCGTCTCATCCGTTTCGCCCGTTTCCGGTCCCGAGATGGTTGCGTTCGGACTCGAGGTCCGCCCTCGCTTCTGCGTCGACTCGTTCGCCGAGGCGACGACGGTTCCGCTGTCGCCGGTCTCGATATCGGACGGTGACGCCATCGTGTCAGTGGACTCGGCATCGGTCGGCGGTTCCGCGTCTCCGCCGGCGGTCGCGGTGCGGGTTTCGACGCCAGCACGGGCGAGCAACGGCTCGAGGAGGTCCTCGAGCTGATCTCGACAGTCGGAACAGAGCACGATACGCCGCTGTTCGGTCTCGGTCGGCTCGAGTTCGGGCGGGAGGGCCTCGAAGGTCCCGACGGCCTCGCCGTCACAGAAGTCACAGCTCCGGAGTGCGCGCATGGGGGTAGCTACTGGCTGGACCTTCAAAAATCGCCCGTCAGACGCCGTGCGCTCGTGTCCGCCGTCTCGTCTCGACGCTCGAGCGGTCCGTTTCCACCCGTTCCGGCGGTACTCCGCGGGGTTTGCCGGTGATGGAGCCGCCCCAGCAGTCGATCACCGGACATTATACCCCAGCACGCATAGATACGCGAACGAATGTTCGACGAGATCATGGAAAAGTTCGAGGGATCGCCGAGCCAGCAGGCGGTTATTCGGCTCCTACTCGAGCGCGGGTTCTCCGTCAACGACGACGGTCGCGTCGTGTCGGGCGGCATCGAGATTCCGAACACGGGTATCGCCCGCGAGATCGGCGTCGATCGCCGCGTCGTCGACTCGACGACCGACGTCATCCTCGACGATCCCGAACTGCGTCGCATCTTTCAAAACATTTCGCAGGTGCCGAGCCTGATGGATCTCGCACCGGTGCTCGATCTCACGGTGTTGACCATCACGCCCGACGACGCCGACCAGAAGGGGATCGTCGCGGGGGTCACGGGCACGCTTGCCGAACACGGCATCTCGATCCGCCAGACGATCAGCGAGGATCCGGAGTTCACTGACGAGCCCCAACTCTACTTGATCACCGACCAGGAGCTCTCCGGCGAGGTCTTCACCGCGATCCGCGAACTCGAGTTCGTCCGGAAGATGGAGATCCAGTAGTCGAAATTCGACCCCGCTCGCTCACTCGCTCTCGGTGTCGACGTCGTCGGCGAATTGGTCGAGAACCGACTCGAGCGCGCTCGTGAGCTCCTCGAATCGATCCATCGACATGGAGTCGGTCGTCACCCAAACGCCGTGGGGACCGCGAATCACCCGCGAGAGGTAGCCGTTTTCGAACATCCGGATCGTCGCCCCGTACTCGCCGAGTTGCGTGTTCCGGTACGCCGACTGCGAGCGAAAGCCGAGTCGCTCGTGATCCGCAAAGCCGACCAGATCGGCGGTCTGATCGAGATCCGAGCGGAGATAGAGCTGTTCGACGTCCGCCTCGGTGAAGTAGGTGATACTCCGCAGTTCGTCGCCGACCGTCGTTCGACAGACGCTCTTTAGCTCGTCGGCGAACGTGGGGTCGATGGTCGCATCGCTCATGAGTGTGTGTACCACAGTGTGCATTAAGAACGTGGGGTTTCAGGCAGGTGACTCGAGTCGGACGCCGTGGAATTCGCCAGAACGGGGGACCCCAACCGAGTCGGACTGGGACCGACGTGCTCTTTTCGCGCGCCGGTGAAGTAGCACTATGCTCGAGCGGCAGCGACGGACGCGTCGACGGTGTGATCGTCAGTTGCGAGCGGGCGGTGATCGGCCGTGAGCCGCACGTACCTGACGGTTGCCGAGCCTGCGACCGCCGAGTTTGTCGTCCAGGGATCGGAGTTCATCGGTCACGTTCGCCCGGTCGACTCCGTCGACGCCGCCGAGGCATTCGTCGACGCCGTCGACGAGGAGTACGCCGACGCCACCCACAACGTGCCCGCCTATCGAGTGCGAGTCGGCGGTACTGGCGCGGGTGCGGGAACGGATGCGGGTGCAGGAACAGATGCGAATGCAAGAACGGGAACGGACGACGCGGACGCGACCGCCGACAGCGGCTTTCTCCGCGAGTACTCGAGCGACGACGGCGAACCCTCCGGCTCCGCGGGGAAGCCGGCGCTGAACGTCCTCGCCCAGCAGAAGATCGAGAACTGCGCGGTCGTCGTCACGCGCTACTACGGCGGCACCAACCTCGGCGTCGGCGGTCTCGTCCGGGCCTACTCTCGAGCGGTCAAAGAGGCCGTCGAGGAAGCCGGGATCGTCGAGGAACGTCCCCACGAGACGGTCTCGATCGGCGTCGAGTACGACGACTCGGGGACGGTTCGGGGAATTCTCGAGAGCGAGGGTTACGAGTTCGAGGCCGACTACCAGGCGTCGGTCTCCTTCGAGGTCCAGGTGCCGCTCGCGGAAGTCGACGCGTTTCGGGATCGGTTGCGGAGCGCAACGAGCGGGCGAGTGGATCTCGAGTGAGTGCCGTCGGTGGTGTGCGTCACGCTCTGTGACGTCAGTCTGCATACGTACCTTTTTTCGTCGGGTTCGCTCACGTGGCTCGCTACTAGTATCGTGAGCCAACCTCCGACAACCGCCGATCGACAGCCTTGAGGACGGCTTCCGAATCCTCGAGTTCGTCGCGGTCGAAGCGCACGTCGCGCAGGCCGTAATCGAGGACGAGTTCGTCGCCGCGTAGGCGGGTATGGTTGATATCGTGCCACGCGACGAACGACTTCGTGTAGGGTCGTCGTTTGACCAACCCGGTCTCGTAGACCTGGATCTCACAGCGATCCCGTCCGGGACCGAACGCCCACCGTCCTTCCGCGAGACAGGTCCCGATCCAGACGATCCCGAGTGAGAGCCACAGCAGCGCCTGCTCCCAGTTTCCGCCGGCGGCGTTGCCCGCGCCGAGCGCGACGTAGAAGACGAAGAGCGCGGCGTCGAGCCGGAGGGAGCCGGGCGGGTCCCACCGCCAGGTTTCCTCGGGGTCGCCGGGCGTCACGCTATCGACGTATCGATTCCCGGCCAATTGTGAGAGGACGTAGCCCGCCGCGAAGACGAGAATCGCCGAGACGAGCGCGACGTCTCCGGCGATACCCTCGAGTGTGACGAGCCAGAGGAGACCGAAGACGAGCGCCGGAGCGACGACGGCCAGTCGACGACCGAGTGTTTGGCCGAGTCGGGCCGGGAGGTGGCGGTCTGCTCTCGCGAGCGCGGCTCCGCCGACAAATCCGCCGGCGAAGCCGAACGGGTAGGTGGCGACGGGGCCGAGCGACGAGATCCCGACCGCCGGGGCGAGTACTGACGCGATTCCGGCGAGGAGCACGCCGCCGTAGACGCCGCTCGCGAGTCGAAATCGCCGGTCCGCTGGCTCGGGCTGTCGGTCGTCCGTTTCGACCGGATCGACTGCGTCTCGAGGGGACACGAGTGGCGTGTAAGGCGTTCGGGGTAAAGAATCAACTGAAACGAACGTTTCGGTCGATCGTCCGCTCGAGGTCGGTCGGCCACCCGAGACAGATTGTGCGAGGACGACCCGACAACCGATGCGGATTCGACGACATCGATCGTATCGATGCGAACAAGGGCCACGACCGGAGAGTATTGGATATGCAACCGATTCAGGCCGCCGATTACCACGACCTCGTGCAGGTGAGCGATCCGCAGTTCGAACCCGGCGACGAGCGCGTCGCCTTCGTCCGTCGAACGCCCGAGGACGACGAGTCGTACACCGCGTCGATCTACGTCGTCCCGGTCGGCGGCGACGAACCGAGACAGTTCACCGCCAGCGACGGCGTCGACAGCCAGCCTCGCTTCAGTCCGGACGGCGACTGGCTCGCGTTCGCCAGTACCCGTGGCGAGACCGACCGCCAACAGCTGTGGCTCGTCCCGACCGACGGCGGCGAAGCACGGCGAGTGACCTCGGTCGTCGGCGGCATCGGCGACCTCGAGTGGAGCCCTGACGGTTCTCGACTACTCTTTACCCAGCAGGTCACCGCCGACGACCGCGAGGCGGACCGCGACCTCGCGGTCGATGCCGACTACGAATCCGAGGAACCGGATCCGCGCGTGATCGATCGGATGATCTACCGCGCCGGAACCGAGTATCTCGACGGCCGCCGAAGTCACATCTACACGCTCGAGGTCGCGGCCGCGCTCGAGTCCTCCGAGACGGACGACCTCGACGGCGACGCGATCACGCGGCTCACCGGGACGGACGACCAGCCCGTCGACCGGGACTACGTCGCACCGACGTGGGGCGACGGCGAGACGGTCTACTACGCCGCCAAGACCGGCGAAGTGCCGGACGACTCGCTCACCTACGAGCTGTACGAACGCGATCTCTCGTCGGGAGTCGTCCACTCGTTCACGCAGACGACGGGGTGGGTCTCGTCGCTCGAGGCGACCGAAGACGGCCGGATCGCCTTCGAGTACACCCCCGAGGAGAACGCCTCGATGCGCCAGACCGAGATTCGAGTGCACGACCGCGAAACCGGCGAGGAGCGAACGCCGACGGAGCCGCTGGATCGGACCGTCGGCCACAACTGTGGCTTCGAGTGGTCGCCCGACGGCGAGACGCTGTACCTCTCGACGCCCGACGAGGGCTCGCGGGTGCTGTGGTCGGTCCCGGGTGACGCGAGCGAGGAACCCGCGAAGGTGTACGGCGACGGCGCTGACATCGGCGGCTTCTCCGTCGGCGAGAACGCCGTCGCCTACGTCGTAAGCGAGTGGGACCACCCCGGCGATATCTTCGTCACTACGCGCGGAGGCAACGAGGTCCACCGGTTGACGCGGGTCAACGCCGACTATCTCGCGGACAAGCCCGTTCGTCAGCCCGAGGAGGTGTGGTTCGAGGTCGGCGAGGAGTCGAGTGAGAGCGAGGAGCGTCGGCGGATTCAGGGCTGGCTCCTCACGCCACCCGAATTCGACGCCGATGCGACCGACGAACAGTACCCGCTCGTCGTCGAGATTCACGGCGGGCCACACGCCCAGTGGACGACTGCGGGGACGATGTGGCACGAGTTCCAGACGCTCGCGGCGCGGGGCTACGTCGTCTTCTGGTGCAACCCGCGGGGATCGACGGGCTACGGCGAGGAGCACGCGACGGCCATCGAGCGCGACTGGGGCGACGTGACCCTAACCGACGTACTCGCCGGGGTCGACGCGGTCTGCGAGCGCGAGTACGTCGACGAAGACGAGCGGTTCGTCACGGGTGGCAGCTTCGGCGGCTTCATGACCGCCTGGGCGGTCACCCAGACCGACCGCTTCGAGGCTGCGGTCTCCCAGCGGGGCGTCTACGATCTCACGAGCTTCTACGGCTCGACGGACGCGTTCAAACTGATCGAGGGCGACTTCGGGACGACGCCCTGGGAGGAACCCGAATTCCTCTGGGAGCAGTCGCCCGCCGCCCACGTCGACGGCGTCGACACGCCGACGCTCGTGATACACTCCGATTGCGATTACCGCACGCCCGCGAACACGGCCGAACTGTTCTACCTCGGTCTGCAGAAACACGGCGTCGACACGCGTCTGGTTCGCTACCCACGGGAGGGCCACGAACTCTCCCGCTCCGGCGAACCGGCTCACGTCGTCGACCGGATCGAGCGTATCGCCCGCTGGTTCGACGGCTACGCTGATTCCCACGAGGCCGCGCCGGCGCTCGAGCGCGAGCGAACCGACGGGCTCTCGAGCGGGGACGAAGAGTCGGAGTCCGAGGAGTAACAGAACCGCGAATCGCGCGGAAGTTCCGGATGACCGTTTCCCCTCGACCGATAGCCGCCGTATCCCGTCAAAACGGCTTCTGCGGTCGGTTCGACCGGAAACGAAGGGGTTCGTGACCACCGGATGGCTGAGAGGGAATCCGCCCGACTGCACGGAAACCCCTACGGAGGTCGCACTCGTGTTTCCGGGCATGGATCGAAACGTCGGCGGGTTCGATCGCGTCTGGCGCGTCGTGGTCGGCCTCGCGTTACTCGTGTTCGGCTACCGAAACCGAAATCGGACGCTCGGCACGCTCGCGTTCGTCGCCGGGAGCGATATCTTTGCGACGGCGGTCATCCAGCGCTGCCCGATGAACGCACTGTTCGGGATCGATACTTGCGGGACGGATCAGTAGCCGCGTCCGGTGACGAGCGGAGTGTCGCTCGAGGCCGTCTCGAGTTGCGATGAATCGATAATCGAACAGCCTCGAGTTGCGAGATTTCGCTCACTCGGCGTCCGGTTCGTACTTCACCGCGTCGCCGCTGACGGGCGGGGCACCGATCGCGAAGACCTCGACCGCCGTCTCGGCATTCTCGGGGTTGTACGCCCGCTGTGGCGCTTCGGGGCGGACCGCGAACACCGACCCCGCCGGCACCTCGTACTCGCCGTCGGGCGTCTCGACGTGAAGCGTCCCCGACTGGACGATAAACGCCTCCTCCTGTTGCTCGTGATAGTGGTAGACCAGGGGCAACTGCTCGCCCGGTTCCGCTCGAAATCGGTTGATGGCGACGTTCTCGAGGCCGGCTGGCTCGCTCATCAGGCGGAGATCACAGTCTCGGTCTTCGATCGGCTCGAGTTCGTCCGGATCGACGACGCTGTAGTCCATGTCACAGACTCACGGTCAACTCGCAAAAAGGCGACGGCAGCGCGAGTGATTGGTTAGGTCGTTCGGAACGCGCGGTCGCCGGCGTCGCCAAGCCCGGGGACGATGAAGCCGTCGTCGTCGAGGTAGTCGTCGATCGACACCGTCAGCAGGTCCGCCTGCGGACACTCCTCGTCGACGCGGAGCAATCCGTCGGGGGCGGAGACCGCCGAGAGGACGATCAGGTTCTCCGGCTCCGGCGAGTTCTCGATGACGTGCTCGAGGACGGTACACATCGTACTCCCCGTCGCGAGCATCGGGTCCGCGACGATCACGGTGTCTTCCTCGGTGATCTCGGGCAGTTTCACGTAGTCTACGGAGATGGGGAACGAGCCGTCCTCGTCGCGGCCGGCCTCTTCGTCGCGGCTTGCGCTGATAACCCCCTGTCGCGCGCGGGGGAACGCCTTTAGCAGCCCCTCCACGAACGGCGTCGCCGCGCGCAGGACGTTGATGATCACGACATCGTCGAGCCCGCGGACGCGCTCGCCCATCGTGGGCTCGAGCGGGGTTTCGATCTCGACGTACTCGGTCTCCATCCGGCCGTCGATGATCTCGTAGCCACAGATACGCCCGAGTTTCACCAGTCCCTTTCGGAAGCTGACCTGCTCGGTCTCGACATCGCGAAGCCGCGAGAGCGTGTCTTTCGCCAGTGCGTGAGTGATGAGATACGCGTTGTCCCGGTCTTCGATCGGCATATCTCTACAGGCTGTCGCCGGGTAGTTCATCGTATCGGTCCGCCGCGGACGGCGGGAGGACGCGCCACGGTGATCGTTCTCACAGACCGACCGATTCACGCGGTGATCTATCGCCTCTTCGACAGATAGATGGCCGGCAGCGTGACCATCATTAGTCCGGGCGAGGAATGCGCGAACAGGACCGACGCGGCAGGGAACGAGCGGTCAGTCGACGGGCGGTTCGGAGCTGACGGATCAACAGTACTGACGCTCGCGCTCGCCGGCACCATTTGCTCGCAGCAAGGAAGTTTATAGCGGTCCATCTCCTACCAACCGGCCAGCCGAATGGAAGAGAGTATCTCGGGATTCAAAGTCCGCGGCGACTGGGGCGACATCGTCGAACACGGCGAGCGCATTACGCGCGCGCTCCGAGACGCCGGCGTCCACGACCCTGATGCAGATTACCACGCGAACTTCGCGCGCGCGTTCGGGGAGTGGGACGAGTGGCGACCCAAGGCCCACGAGACCCTCGATACCGATGTCAGCGAGAAGACATCAGAGCAGGCCAGTATCGAGGAAGGAAAGGGCGAAAAGGCCGGCAAGAACCCCGACGAGGACATCAAGACGGCCGGCGAGAAGCTCTCGGAGTCGTACGAACGACTCGAGGAGGACGACGCGGAAGCTGCAGTCGGCAACTGGAAGGAGTCGATCGACTACGTCGCGCGGGCGGCCGACTCCGCCAGCCGCAAGGCCTTCCGCCGGGTCGAGGACACGGTCTACCAGAACGTGATGACGCAGCTTGCGCCGTACTACTTCGACAACGAACTCGTCAGCGCCAACATCCAGCAGTCGACGCGCAACGGCGGCAACGGCGAGCAGTTCGTCTTCGAGGTTAACGTCAACGACGACGCCCTCAAAGACGACGTCTCTGATCGCCTCGCCGAGTTCGACGAGGAGATCGACCGCTGGCACGTGGAAGTCGAGAAGGACACCGACGCCGCGGAAGCGATCGAGGGCGCCGAACCGCCGCCGGAACCGGAGGACAACTCGCGGTCGACGACGAACTGAGCCGCGCGGCGCATCGGGGCGCGGAGCCTACCACCAGCGGTTTTCGAGCAGTCTGTCGATTGCCTCCTCGAGCGTCGCCTGATTCCGAGAAAAGGTAAACCGAATCCAGTCGGCCTCCGCGTCGGGGTCGGTGTAGAAACTGCTGCCGGGGACGGCGGCCACGCCGGCCTCGCGGATCAACCGGTAACAGAACTCGATGTCGGACTCGTCGGTCGGGTACCGCGTCATGATGTAGTACGCACCGTCCGGCTTGATCGGCTCCAACCCGGCCTCCAGCAAGCCGTCGTAGAGGAGGTTTCGCCGCCGTTCGTAGGAGTCCGATAGCTCCCGATAGTACGAGTCCGGGAGCGACAGCGCCTCGACGCCGGCCCGCTGGAACGGCGTGGGCGCACAGATGCTCGTGTAGTCGTGGACCTTTCGCAGCTCTTTCGAGAGGTATTCGGGCGCGAGACAGAAGCCGACCCGCCAGCCCGTGACGCTGAACGTTTTCGACATCCCCGTACAGACGACGGTGCGCTCGGCGAGGTCGCCGACCTCGACGGGGCTGCAGTAGTCGTCGTCGTAGACGATGTGTTCGTAAATCTCGTCGGTCAGTACGATGAGGTCGTGTTCGAGGACGATCTCCTCGATCGCCTCGAGTTCCGCGCGGCTGAACACCTTTCCCGTCGGATTCATCGGCGTGTTGAGCACGAGGATCCGCGCGCGTTCGGCGGCGTCGGCGAGCCGATCCACGTCGATCTCGAGGTCGTCGGTGATGTCGATCGGAATCGCGGTTGCCCCGGCGAACTGACTCGCGGGGATGTAGCTCTCGTAGACGGGTTCGAAGTAGATCACCTCGTCGCCGGGGCCGGCGAGCGAGAGCATCGTCGACATGATCGCCTCGCTGGTCCCGCTGGTGATCGTCACCTCCGTCTCGGGGTCGTAGGTGATGCCTTTCCAGTCGGCGTAGCGCTCGGAGACGGCCTCCCTGAGTTCCGGCAACCCCCAGGTGATCGTGTACTGGCTGTCGGTGTCGATGGCCTCCCGAGCGGCCCGCTTGATCTCCGGCGGCGTTTCGTCCTCGTCGGGGATGCCCTGCGAGAGGTTGATCGCGCCCTCGCTGATCGCCGCTCGAGTCATCTCGCGGATGACCGATTCGGCGACGTCGCTCGTCCGTTCGGTTCCGACCGTCGGCCTCGGTGTCTTCGTCATCGGTTTGTGGGAGTGTCGATCATTCTGCGAACTGTCGCTCGAGCAGCGTCACGAGGAGATACGCCGCGATCCGTTCGGTCCCTTCGGTCGCGTCGTAGCGCGGGGCGACCTCCATCAGGTCCATCGCGCCGACCGCGTCGCTCGCGCCGAGCACTTCCATCGTTTTCAGTGCCTGTCCGGCGGTGAGACCCCCCGGGACCGGGGTGCCGGTTCCCGGCGCGACGCTCGGATCGATGGCGTCGATGTCGAACGAGACGTAGACGGCATCGGTATCTTCGGCCGCCGCTTCGACCGCGTCCTCGACGACCGAGACGATGCCTTCCGTCTCGATATCCCGCATCGTGTAGAGGTTCAGTCCAGTTTCGTCGGCGAACTCGAAGAATTCGGGCGATTCGTAGCCGCGGATGCCGACCTGGCTCACGTCGCTGTACTCCGTGTGAGGCGAGTCGGCGATCAGCGCCGTACTCGAGCCGTGGAAGTCCGTTCCGAAGACCGGACTCTCGGAGACGGTGTCGGTGTGGGCGTCGATCTGGACGAATCCCACGCGGTCGTGGCCGGCCCCCTCGGCGAAGCCGCGAACGGCGGGAAACGTACAGTAGTGGTCACCGCCGAGGACGACCGGAAAGGTCTGATCGGCGACGGTCGCGACGTGGGCCGTGATGCTCTCTGCCGTCGTCTCGCTGTCCATCGGGAAGACCGGCACGTCGCCACAGTCCGCGACGGTGAGGTCGTCGAAGTTAACTTGCTCGCCGGTCTGCATGTTCGTCAGTCCGCCCTTGTAATCGGAGAGGTACGCCCACCAGCCGCTGGCCGAACGGATCGCCTCGGGACCGTATCTGGCTCCGGGTCGGTTCGAGACCGCGCCGTCGTAGGGGATCCCGAGCGCGGCCGCGTCGACGTCGTCGACGTTCTCGACCTCGCGAGGTTCACCCTTGAGGAACGTCTTGTGGCCGGCGTAGGCGAGTTCGACCGACGAGCCCTGTACGGACTCCCGGAAGGCTGCGGCGCGTGATTCATCAGACATCGGCTCCACCTGTGGTCTCGACTTCGAGTGCGTCGCCGATGGCCCCGTTGCCGTGATCGACGTTCGCGACGGCGGTGCCGGAGAAGGGATCGAGAGACCCGTTGCCGTCGAAGTCCTCCAGTGTGAAATTGTCAGCCCGCTCGATCGGTGCGTCCAGACGCTTCCGGATCGGCATCAGGTAGTCGTTGCAGCGCTCCGCTACGGTCCGGTCGTTCGTTGCTGATCTTCCGAATGTCATTCTTTTACACACTGGCAACAGTATGCCACCCTATTCTTTTTTCAGCGGGGTTAAAAGGTTACCTCGCTTCGCTCGAGTCGGTCGACCCACGAAACCAAACCTTGGTGATGATCCCCCACTACTGAGATAGTAGATGGCGCCGGAACTCGAGCGACGCACGTACGATCTCCTTCGCCTCGTGGATCGGCACGGACCGATCGGCAGCATCCAACTCTTCGAACTGATGCAGCTCCACGGATACGATATCAAGGACCGAACGATCAGACTTCGGCTCTCCGAACTCGACGACCTCGGACTGACCGAAAAAGTGCCGGGCCAGGGCCGCCAGCTAACGTCGAAGGGACGAACCGAACTCGAGAAGGGAGACGTCAACACGCGTCTCGAACAGCTCCGGGCCCGGATCGCCACGCTCACCAGCCGCGTGAGCTACGATCCGATCGACGACAGCGGTGCGCTCGTCGCTTCAACGGCCTACCTCCCGGCATCCAACGTCGACGCGGCGCTCGACCTAATCGAACGTCTCGAGGACCTCCCGCTGGGGCCGATTCCGGTTTCGTTGGCGGAGAGCGGCGAGGACGACCCCGGCGACGTTCGGCTGGCGACCGCCTCGAGCATCACGCTGGACGGCGTCTTGCTCGCACACGGCGTCGACGCCAACATCTCGAACGCGGATCTCCTCGAGTACGAACCCAGCGAGACGACGTCGACGAACGACGTGGTCCCCCAACAGGGCGGTCACATTCGACGGCATATCGACGTAATCAACGGCGAGGGATCCTCGATCGACGTCGTCTCACTGCTCATCGAAGCCGGGCGCACCGACGTGACGACGGTCCTCGAGACGGGCGAGGCGGGGCTGCTCGTCGGCGACAGCCGCGAGTTCCCGATCAACCGCTTCGAGGAGGCCAGGGATCTCGCGGTCGCGACGCGGCGGTCCCTCGGGGGCGTCCTCGAGTTCCGTCGGCCGCGCGAACAGAGCCACCTCCCGAGCGGGACCTCGACGTGGGCTTTCGGCTCGATCACGTACATCGGTCCCGGCGAACTCCTGTTGACCGTCCTCAGCGAGTACGGATTGACCGAAGAGTGGGAGACGCTGTCCGGAACGATCGAACGAAGCAAACTCGAATCGGTACAGTCGATCCGATCGGCGCGGCCGGAGCCGCTGCTCGACGACTGAGACGGTCGCTATCCTCGTTGGAAACGACACTAACAGTAGATATCGGGGCCGCGGGCTACTCGAGGTCGTAGACGTCCGGCCGACGATCCGCGAGGGCGTCGTCGCGGGGGGTCAGGGCCTTCGTCCGCGCACGCTCGAGGTCGCAGTCGGCCGTGAGGACGTGTTCGCCCGTTGTCGGTGCCGGTCCGGCGAGCGGGAGCCCGTCCGGATCGACGATCACGCTCTGTCCCTCGAAGGCGGTGCCGCGCTCGGTTCCGGCGCGGTCAGCACAGGCGAGGAACACTCGGTTTTCGTTCGCGCGTGCGACCGCCTGGTGGACGCCCATCGTCCACCCCGCGGGCCGTTCGCCCTCGCTCGGGCCGGGAACCCAGTTCGTCGGGACGGCGACGAGGTCGACGCCCGCGCGGGCCTGGGTCACCGTCGTTTCGCTGAACCAGAGATCGTTGCAGATCTGGACGCCGAGTCGACCGAACGGCGTCTCGAACGTCGGCAGCGCGTCGCCCGGTTCGAACCACCGTTTCTCCTCGTTCCAGAGGTGGACCTTTCGGTAGCCGCCCTCGACGCCGTCGGGAGAGACGACGAGGGAGCTGTTGTAGTAGGAGTTGCCGTCGACTTCGGCGAAGCCGCCGACGACCCACGCGTCGGTTTCGGCGGCGACTGCGGCCCACGCTTCGGCGGTCGGCCCGTCGCGCGGCTCCGCCAGCGGCTCGAGTTCGGTTCGACTTTCGAACACGTACCCCGTCGTGGCCAGTTCGGGGAGGACGACGAGGTCGGCGTCGGCGTGCTCGCGGACGAGTTCGACCGTCCTCGAGCGGTTTCGGTCGACGGCGCCGAACGTCGGAACCGTCTGGGCGGCGACGACCGTGGCCTCGTCGGCTCCGTTCACTCCCAGATCCCTCCGGAGAGATGGTCGATCGCGACCATGACGACGACGGTGAGCGCGATGAAGACCACGCTCGCGGCCGCGATGGTCGGCGAGTAGCCGTACCGAAGCGAGTTGAAGATCCGGATCGGGATCGTATCGACGAGGAACAGCGACAGCAGCCAGGCGATGATGTACTCGTTCAGCGAGAGAATGAACGCGAACAGCGCGCCCGAGATCACGTTCGCCCGCAAGAGCGGGTACGTGATCGTCCGAATTGTCTTAATCGGGGACGCACCGAGGTTCATCGCGGCCTCCTCGTAGGTTCGATCGAGTTCGTCGAGCCCCTGGGAGATGAGAATGAACGGGAACGGGGCGTAGAAGATTCCGTGGGCAACGATGATGCCCGCTCGAGTCCCCGCGAAGCCGAGCTCGAGGAAGAAGACGAGAAACGCCACGCCGACGATGACCGGCGGAACCAGAATCGGGAGCACGCCGAAGGTTCCCAGGATCGCGCTCCACCGATAGCCGTACCGGTCGAGGGCGAACGCCAGCGTCCCGCCGATCGTCGTGCTCAGGAGTGCGGCGGCTCCGGCGATGCCGAGGCTGTTGATCAGCGCGATGAGCCACGACGGGTCCGTGAAGAACTCGACGTACCACTGCATCGAGAACCCGCCCGGCGGGAACGTGAGGAACTGTTCGGGCGTGACCGAGACGGCGATGATGATCCCCAGCGGGGCCGCGATGAACGTCATCGCGGCGATCACGTAGAGCCGACTCGCCGTCCAGATCACCCGTTCGCGGGTCTGGGCGTCGACCGTCGTGACGACACTGTCGAGCCCGCGTCCGGCACTCCCGAGCAGCCGAGTGAGCCCGACGGCCGAGGCCACCGAGGCGAGCGTAGACCGGACTCGCGTCGTCCCTGCGGACGACTCGTATGCGGTCGAATCGGGCGCTCCACCGTCGGGTTCGGCCACCTCGTCGCCGCCGAGACTGGCGGCCGTCACGTTGGTGAACCGGACCATCGCCCAGAGGAACGCGAGGACGACCACGATCAGCCCGATGCTCATCGCGGCGGCGAACGGGTAGTTCTGCTCGCCCATGATCTGGGCCTCGATCAACACCGGCAGCGTTCGCTCGGCGGAACTGCCGAGCAGCCGCGGCATGACGTACGCCCCGAGCGCGAGGATGAACACCAGCGCCATCCCGCTGGTGATGCCGTTTTTTGACAGCGGTAGCGTCACCCGTCGAAACGTCGTCACCGGACCCGCCCCGAGGTTCTTCGAGGCCTCGAGGAGTTCGCCGTCGATGTTTCGGATACTGCTGTAGAGCGTGAGGATCATGAACGGCAAGAAGACGTACACCATGCCGACGACGAGCCCCCAGTAGCCCGGATAGAACGACTGGGGTTCGGCGAGCAGGCCGGTTCTGACGCCGATCGAGCTCAGAACCCCGCCGGAAGCCAGGATGACCTGCCAGGCGTAGGCGCGGATGACGTAGGTGACCCACAGCGAGGAGATGATCGTGATCAGCAGCAGGCTCCGGAGCCACGGCCGGTTCATCCGCGCGAGGTAGTACGCGATCGGGTAGCCGAGTAGCAACGAGGCGAACGCCGTGACGAGCGAGATTTCGATCGTCAGCCAGAGCTGTCTGAGATAGAGGTTCGTCTCGACCGGCGGCCAGCCGAGCGTGGCGCTCACGTCGAGGAATCGCGCGTAGTTTTCGAGAGTAACGCCCGGCCGGTAGGAGCCGCCGGGGATGTTCACGTAGAAGCTAAAGACGACGAGCATCGCGAGCGGCACCAGAAAGACGGCGACGAGCCAGAACAGCGGGTAGCCCAGCGCGTACCACTTGGTGTTCGACTTCAGTCCCGCACGTGCCGGCTCGTCGGCGTCAGTCGATGATTCCGCCCCCATCTACGCCTCCACGATTCGACAGTCGTCGGGGCCGATACGGACCGAGACGCGGTCGCCGGGCGACCGTTCGTCCGTCCCGCTTCGTCTGGCGACGACGAGTTCCCGGCCGTCGTCCGTCTCGAGTTGGTACTCCACGCTGCTTCCGAGGTGTCGTTTGAACTGGACCGTGGCGTCGAACGTGTTCTCGGCGGTTGCGCCGTCGGCACCCGCCGAGTCGATCGCGAGCCGTTCCGGTCGGGCCACGACCGAAACCGTCTCGCCGACCTCGACGCTGTTGCCGAGGGCGCGGATCGTGGCGTCCGAACAGTCGACGGTCGCGTAGCCGTCCTCGACGCTCGTCACGGAGCCGTCGAAGAGGTTCGCCGTTCCGAGGAAGTCGGCGACGAACCGCGTCTTCGGATCGTTGTAGACCTCCTCCGGCGGCCCGACCTGTTCGAAACGGCCGTCGTTCATCACCGCCAGTCGGTCGGACATCGTCAACGCCTCCTCCTGATTGTGCGTCACGAAGACCGTAGTGATGCCGACCTCCTGTTGAATCCGGCGCAACTCGACTTGCATCTGTTCTCGGAGCTTCTTGTCGAGGCTCGCGAGCGGTTCGTCGAGCAACAGCGCGTCCGGCCGCGGTGCGAGCGCGCGGGCGAGCGCGATCCGCTGTTGTTGGCCGCCCGAGAGCTGATCCGGCGTTCGGTCGCCGACGCCGGGGAGTTCGACCAGCTCGAGCATCTCCGCGACTCTCGCGTCGATTTCCTCGTCCGTGTAGTCGCCGCTGACGTCCATCCCGTAGGCGACGTTCTCGTGGATGGTCAGGTGCGGAAACAGCGCGAAGTCCTGAAACACCATCCCCGTGTTGCGCTCGTACGGCGGCGCGTCGGTGACATCGGTTCCGTCGATCGAAATCGTCCCGTCAGTCGGCCGCTCGAAGCCGGCGATGGTCCGCAGCGTCGTCGTCTTCCCGCAACCGGAGGGGCCGACCAGCGTGACGAACTCGCCGCTCTCGATGTCGATATCTACCCCCTTGACCGCGAGCACACCACCCGGGTACCGCTTCGTCACGCCCGACAGTGAGATTCCGCTCATCGGAATTAGCCGATGATGAACTCTTCCCACTGTTCGTTGACCCACTCCTCCTCCTCGAGGTAGAGATCGTAGTAGGGGCTGATCGCCTCTTCGGGACCGGGTCCGGCGACCTCCTCGTAGGTCTCGTCGTCGAGTTCGGAGTGTTCCCGGTCGATAACGGGCGCGGTAAAGAGGCCCTCCGCGAGCCGGTCCTGTACCTCCGGGCGGCTCGCGTAGTCAATGAACTGCTGGGCCTCCTCGACCATCTCCGAGGGCTCGAGGACGACCCACGAGCCGGAGTCGATCACGGAGCCCTCCTCGACGAAGTTCGACTGGACGGGTGCGCCGTCTTCCTGCATGACTTTGGTGATGTCGCTGTAGAGCATGCCCGCTGGCACCTCCGCATCCTGGAGGCGCTGCTGGAACTCGGCCTCGTTCTCGTACCAGAAGTTCGCCTGGTCGGTGATGCCCTCGAGTTCTTCGAAGACCTCTTCGACGCCGTCTCGATCCTCGAGGATCTCCTGGCCGCCGAACTGAACCTCCGCGGTGATGTCGAGCAGGAAGGAGTTGGAGGCCAGTCCGAGCAGCCCCAACTGATCCTCGTACTCGTCGTCCCAGAGCGCTTCCCAGCTGTCTATCGGCTCCTCGAACACGTCGGTATTCTGCACGAGGTTGATATACCACGAGAGCGCGCCGATGCTGGCGATACCCCCTTCGCGCTCCTCGACGAGGTCGTCGCTGATGTACTGGAGGTTCTCGAACGCGTCTTCGTCGTCCCAGATGTGCCAGAGGTCGGAGTTCAGTCCGCGGAGGACGCCGACCGTCGACATGATCGCGATGTCGACTGGCGCTTCGCCCGCGCCCACGGCGCTGTCGTACTGCGAGAGCGCCTCCTCGGCCGTCGGCTGCTCCTGAGATTCGGCTTCGAAGTCGACTTCCTCGTTGAACGGCTCGAACAGGACATCGTCCATGACTTCCTGGAACACGCCGCCGTACACCGCGACGGTCAGCGTGTCGTCATCGTCGAGAAACCCCGTGCACCCCGCGAGCCCACCGATCGCAGCGGCGCTTCCGGTTGCCGCCGTCGTTCGGAGGAACGTCCGTCGTCCGTAGCTGTCTGATGCCGGCATTATGTTGCCACCTTGCTCAGTGAGTTGCTGATAGCTACACATAAAGCTTCCCACGGTAGAACGTGGCATCTACCGTTTCATCCGTCTCGTTCGGGCGCGTTGTTCGATTTCGATACGGTGCGGTGGGAGCGAACCGTAGGTTCGATTCGGTATCGGTCCCGATTACCGCGAGCTCACGGGCGTCAGTTCGGACCGCCGCCGAACTCCGGCGAGGGTCTCCCACTCGAGCGCGAGGTCGGCTTCGACGACGGCCGAAATAACGAGCTCTGCGGTTCCGATACAGGTCAGCGAGGCGAACGACCAGCCCGGCTGGCCCCACGGGAACGGTCCCGATTCGCGCGGTCGCCGGAGGTCGACGACGCCGCCGAGTCCGTCGCGGGTTTCGACGGCGAGATCGCGCGCCGTCTCGTACCTCGAGAGCGGTATCTCCCGGTTGTCCGCGACCACCAGTCCGGTCTCTCCCTCGAGTACACGCTCGACCGTCGTCCGCCGGGCCTCGATCAACAGCGAGACCATGTCGAGGGTCGCCCGTTCGCCCCCGATAACGTCGGTGAACCGCCGGATCGACCCGCCGCGAACGACGCCGTCGGTATCCTCGTCCTCGGCCGACTCGACGTCGGGCCGATACTCGACGATCCCGGTCGTCTCGAGGTCCGACTCGATGCCGTTGGCCAGCAGAACGCCGTCGATCGTCACGCTCGAGGTCGCGGCGAGTTCGAGCACCGTCCCGTCGTCTCCGTCGACGGGATCGATCGAGACCGGCGCCGGGCCGAGCGGGGAGCGATCGATCGATCGGAGGAGTTCTTCGACCGTTGATCGCTCGGCTTCGGGGACGGTTACCCGGCCGACGACGACGTCGCCGCCGTCGGCCGCCGGATCGTAGGTAACCCGCCCGATCAGCTCCGCCAGCCGCTCGCGAACCTGTTCGACCCGGCCGCGAACGCCGCCGCGCTCGAGTTCGGCACGCCCCGCATCCGTCAGCTGACGCCCCTTGCCGCCAACCTTTTCGGTCAGGCCGTCAGCGTCGAGATCGGCGAGGGTAAACCGAACCGATCGCTCGGTGATCGAGTAGCCTCGCTCGCGGAGCAGATCCGTAAGCCGGACGCTGCCGACCGGCTCGTGGGTTGCGAGCAGCCTGAGCGTATCGTAGGTTCGCTGATCCGTCTCGGATGTCATAGTTGATTACTGTCGGACGGCGGCTAAATCGCTGGCGAGATCGGCGAACGCCGTCACGTGGGTGTCGATGTCCGCGGCCGTGTGCTGGACGCTCACCGTCCACTGCTGGGACGCGTCGTGGGGGTGCGGGAGGACGTTTCTGTTGACCATCCCCAGCCAGTAGGCTTCATGGAACTCCTCGTCGATAGCCCCCCAGTCCCGGAACGTTCGGATCCGCTTGTCGGTGAAGTAGACCATCCCTTGCGAGCCCGCGGTCACGACGTGACCCTCGAGCCCGGCGTCGTCGATCACGTCACGGTAGCCATCCGCGAGTCGCTCGGCGAGGGTGGTCACGTGGTCGTAGGCCTCGGTCGTGAGGATTTCCCCGAGCGTGACGCCGACCGCACGCAGTGCCAGTGGGTTCCCGTTGTACGTTCCGTAATGGGCCGCCCCGCTGGCCGTCTCGTCCTCGAGGTCGTCGGCGATCAGGGACATGAGTTCGCGACGGCCGCCGAACGCGCCCACCGGATAGCCGCCGCCGATCGCCTTGGCGAGCGCGACGAGATCCGGCTGGACGCCGTAGTACTCCGCACCCCCGCCCGGGGCGAGTTTGACGCCGGTTTTGACCTCGTCGAAGATCAACACGACGTCGTACTCGTCCGCGAGCTCGCGGAGCCGAAACAGGAAATCACCTTCCGGTTCTACCAGCCCGAGGTTGAGACAGGCCGGTTCGACGAGAATTCCGGCGATCTCGGAGCCGTGCTCGCGCAGGAGCCGTTCGACGCTCTCGGCATCGTTGTACTGCGCGAGCAGCATATTCTCCGGGACGCCGTCGGGAACACCCTGCGACTCTTTGACCGGTCGCGGGTCGTCCGCCGGTCCCGCCCGGTCGACCGGCGGCATCTTGCTCACTAACCCCGGATCATGCGCGCCGTGGTAGGCTCCTTCCATCCGGACGATTTTCTCGCGGCCCGTGTACGCCCGTGCGAGACGGGTCGCGTGCATCACCGACTCCGTCCCGCTGTTCGTAAACCGGACCCGTTCGATCGCTTCCCAGCGGTCGATCAGTGGTCGGGCTGCAAACTCGAGGAGCTCACTGGGGCGGGTGTACAGCGTTCCTTGGTCGATCTGTACTTTCGCCGCCTCCGATAGCCGCGGATGGGCGTGTCCGACGAGTTGGGTTCCGTTGTTGAGCGCGAAATCGAGGTACGATTCGCCGTCGATGTCGTAGAGTGTCGCGCCTTCGGCTCGGTCCGCGTGGATCGGGTAGGGCTCGTACGCCCGGTACGTGCTACAGACGCCGGCCGGCACGAACGACCGAAGACTGTCGGCTAGTCGTTCCGAGTTCGGCGTACGATCCCGGTAGCGTTCGCGTTCGGCCGCGAGCAGGGCGGCCACCGATTGCGGGCGTGGATTGGTCGAAGTCATCTCGTAATACGGAAGTTTGTTTCCGGTTATCTCGGCTTCGACAGCGGGTCGTATATAGCTGTTGCCCGCTCGGGTCCAGTCGCGCGAACGGTGCTGACGGGGTTGCTGGCCCAGGTCCAGGTCGGCACACACTTGTACGGTTAGCTGGTAAGCCGGGATAGATGGTCGAGATCGTGACGATCGCGACGTTTCTGGTCGCTGCACTTGCCAGTCTCTTCATGGCCTGGGCGATCGGTGCCGGCTCGAGCGGGTCGACACCGTTTGCTCCGGCTGTCGGCGCGAACGCGATTTCGGTAATGCGAGCGGGCTTTCTCGTCGGTATTCTCGGATTCGCCGGTGCCGTTTTGCAGGGCGCGAACGTCTCCGAGGCGGTCGGTGCCGACCTGATCGGGGGTGTGACATTGTCACCGATGGCGGCAACGATCGCGCTGATCATTGCGGCCGGACTGGTCGCGCTCGGCGTCTTCGCGGGGTATCCGATAGCGACCGCGTTTACGGTGACCGGCGCTGTCGTCGGTGTCGGGCTCGCGATGGGGGGTGATCCCGCGTGGGCGAAGTACACCGAAATCGCCACGCTGTGGATTCTGACGCCCTTCGTCGGCGGGGGCCTCGCCTACGCGATCGCTCGAGTACTCCGGAGCGAACCGATCGCCGAGGAGTATCTGATAATCGGTCTGTCGGCACTGGTCGGCGTCATCGTCGCGAACATCGAGTTTGCGATCCTCGGTTCGGCGGATGCCGGCGGTGAATCGATCGCACAGGCCTCGAGTGGCTGGGTTCCGGGACCGGAGCTCGTCGGTGTCGTCGCCGCGACGACCGTGATGGCAGCGCTCTGGGCGGGTGCGATCGCGATCGATCTTCGGAACGAGATCGAACAGGGCGAGCGCCATTTCCTGCTGATTCTCGGCGGACTGGTTGCGTTCTCCGCCGGCGGCAGTCAGGTCGGGCTGGCGGTCGGGCCGCTGATTCCGCTGTCGGGTGACGTCGGCCTGCCGCTGATCGCCCTGCTCGTCGGCGGCGGGTTCGGACTCCTGCTCGGGTCGTGGACCGGCGCGCCGCGGATGATCAAGGCGATCTCGCAGGACTACTCCTCGCTCGGTCCGCGACGGTCGATCGCCGCGCTCATCCCGTCGTTCATTATCGCCCAGGTCGCTGTCCTCTACGGCATTCCCGTCTCGTTCAACGAGATCATCGTCAGTGCGATCATCGGGAGCGGCTACGCTGCGGCCGGCGCCGGCGGCGGCGTCAGTGCACGCAAGATGGGATTCACCGTTCTCGCGTGGATCGGTTCGCTGGCCGGTTCGATCATCATCTCTTATGTCGGCTTCGTCGTGATCGACGCGCTGCTGTTCTGACCCTCGGCGTCTGGGCTGACCGACATCGAACAGGCTTTACAGGACGGGTCTCGAGTGCTGGTATGGACGAGGACGCTGCGGATCCGAACGATACCGAGACGATTCAGTGGCGACGCGACGCCTCGACGTCTCGAACCGTTCGCCTGCTGTGGTCGCTCGGCGTCGGGACGTTCTTCGCGGCGATCACTATCATCGTCTTCTGGCGACTGTACGACTTCGCCGCGCAGGTCGGCGCCGGCACGATTATCATCGCGATGTTCGCCGCAATCATCGTGACGATCCTCGCGTTTGCGGTCACCAGTAACACCGAACGTCGGCTCGAGGCCCTCGCCAGTCGGCTTCCGATTACGACGCCGTCCGGACCGGCACTCGAGCGAGCAATGGACGCCGCGCTCGGAACGATAGCGATGATGGCCGTCATGGGTTCGCTGATGGCCGTCGGTCGGTACGTCTCCCAGCGAGAGCTGCTGGAAGTCGGTGCCGGGCCGTTTACCGGCATGGCCGCGCTGTTGCTCCCGCTCGCGCTCGTCGCGCTCGTGCTCGCGTCGTTCCTGCGCTCGATCGGTACGCTCGACCGCGAGAAGCGGACGATCTACCTCTACGATCCCGATCAGGCGATCGACCTCGAGGTCATTCAGGGCGTCTCGACGCGCCGACTCGGCGACGCGACGATCCTGAAACTCGAGTACGCAGAACCCGACGGCCAGTACGTCGCGGGGCCGCGACGGATCGTCGTCCCGCCGGAGGTCGCGACCGAACTGCAGGGACTCGTCGACGGACGGACGACGTAACACGGATATCGAGCGTGCGACAGCTACTGAGGATCGATTATTGGCGCGCTGGATCGCGGTGAGACAAACGAGGCGTGAACTGCGCGGGACCAGAGGTCCCGCGAACTGGTTGCACGGTGAAACCGCGCGACACGAAGCGAGCGCCTCGGAACGTGAACGGTGACCGAAGGGAACCGTGAACTGGGCGAACCGCGAGACAATTCGCGAGCGAATCGGTTGGGGAGGACGTGGAATCCCTATAGTAGCCACTGCAAGTCAATGCACATCTGATCGCACGACAGCTGTGCGATCAGTGTGTAAATAGTTGCAGTTGTTACTATAGCTGCCACGGTAGCAGCGTATTCGTTTCTGTAGTTCCACCCGAGGTTGAATGGCTATTATCGTCGTTCGAGAATCAGCACGTACCGGGTCAACGACCGATGCACGCGGCGTTCGAACGCGGCCTCGAGCTCCCAGCCCGCGGCTCGGGCCTCGCCGGCCCACGATCGATCCGCGACCACGACGGCCCGCGGGGCAACCCGGCAGGCCTCCGACAGCGCACCCGACACGAGGTCCTCGAGTCGGTGCGTCTCGATCTTCGACTGTCGGCCGTAGGGGGCGTCGAACACCACGCCGTCGACGGCGTCGTCCGCCAGCGGCAGTCGGGTCGCGTCGCCGCGGGCGACGTGCCACTCGCCTCGCTCGACACCTACGGATGAGAGCTCGTCCGAATCGAGAAAGTGACCCAAATTCTCCCGCGCACCCGCGACCATCTTCGCCTGGGCGTCCGTCCCGACGACGTCGGCACCCACCAGTCCGGCTTCGACGAGCACGCCGCCGGTGCCACACATCGGGTCCAGCACCGTCGCCCCGGGCCGGGCCCCCGCGACGTTCGCGACGGCGCGGGCGAGCAGCGGGTCCATGCTCCCGGGCTGGAAGAACGGTTTGTCCGTAGGCGCGCGCGAGCCGAAATCGCGCACGCTCTCTGCCGCGAGCCAGCCGAGCGCACAGACCGAGACGGTTTTTTCGAGTGTGTCGTCCGGTTCCGACGCGAACAGGTCACCAGTCGCTTTGCCAGCCTCGAGCCCGCCACCGGACTCGAGTGCCCCCTCCGAAAACGTCGCCCGGAGCACGTGGTCGGGATCGTCGAGGTCCACTTCGAAGCCACGATCGACCAGGATTTGGCCGAGTTCACGTTCGGCCCGCCCGGTGTCGACGCCGCTCGAGCCGTGGACGTCGGTCGCACGAACTGCAACCGTTCCCTCGCGATCGATCGATGCGGTCTCGAGCAGCGCACGGGCGCTCGCCGGGTCGGCGTCGGTCCGGCCGAGTAGCTTGCTTGCACGGTGAGTGTACGCCAACCCGCGGATTCGCTCGGGAGCGACGGCCTTTGCGACGGCGAGTCCGGGGGCGATTCGGCGGACGTCGGCGGCCCCACTACTCGCTTCGCGGGCCGCAAAGGCGTCGTCCTCGCCGCCGAGCTCGAGTAGATACACGCGTAGTCGTCGCCGCGGGGAAGCCATGAGCCTACCGTTTTTCGTGACGGTTCAGCCGAGATTCGATCGGGCCAGGACCGTTTGTCAGACACTACTCGCCGTGAAATCGGCCGGTATTCGACCGACGCGGCCGCCCTATATACCGGATATATCAGGTGGCGGCACTAACCTTTATAAACCTTAAATACGTCTTTTTAAGCGACTTATGACGGATCCCAAGGACACCATCAACATCGAAAACGTGGTGGCGTCGACCGGTATCGGACAGGAGCTCGACCTGCAGAGCGTGGCCATGGACCTCGAGGGGGCCGACTACGACCCCGAACAGTTCCCCGGTCTCGTCTACCGCACGCAGAACCCCAAGTCCGCCGCCCTGATCTTCCGCTCGGGGAAGATCGTCTGTACCGGCGCGAAATCGACCGATGACGTCCACGAGAGTCTACGTATCGTCTTCGATAAGCTCCGCGAACTGCAGATTCAGGTCAACGAGGACCCTGAGATCGTCGTCCAGAACATCGTCACCAGCGCCGACCTGGGCCGCAACCTCAACCTGAACGCGATCGCGATCGGTCTCGGTCTCGAGAACATCGAGTACGAACCCGAACAGTTCCCCGGCCTGGTCTACCGCCTCGACGACCCCGAAGTGGTGGCCCTGCTCTTTGGTTCCGGGAAACTCGTCATCACCGGCGGAAAGAAGCCCGTCGACGCCGAACACGCCGTCGACAAGATCGTCTCCCGACTCGAGGACCTCGGCCTGCTCGAGTAACGCCGCTCGGTTTCGGTCCTCGCAGTGACCACCCACACCCAGCGGCGCTTGCGCCGATCTGGGTCATGGAAACCGACAGTATCGGTCGGTCGCGGTTCTCGGTTCGCTCTCGATGACGGTATCTCCCGCTCTATCCCCTCTTCTCTGGAACCGTTCACCAGGACCGATCAGTCTCTTCGACCGGATTATCGACTGTTTACCATCCGTGAACGGTCCGTAATGGAGTGAATCGTGTCTCATCGAGTGGAACGACCAGCCGCGTTTATTCGATCTTCCGCTGAGTTTCAGCTATCGATGACGATCCATCCAGACCGACTGGCGACCGCGCAGGATAGCCCCGCTCCCGGCAGTATCGAGCGATTTCAGGGAGCCCTCCCGCGTGCGGCAGTCCGTCGCGTGCTGGGCAACGACCGTCGACGCGAGGTGCTCCGCTGTCTCCTCGCCGAGGACGGCCCTCTCTCGGTGTCCACGCTCGTCGCACGGATCGCGGACGCCGAACACGACGCGACGGCCGTCACGTCGCTGCTCGAACTTCGCCAGCGCGTCCACGTCTCGCTCTGTCGGACCCACCTGCCGCTGCTTCAGGAACACCGGGCCCTCGCGTACGACCAGGTACAGGGACTCGTCTCTCCCGGCGCGACGCTCCCGGCGTTCGGGCCGTTGCTCGACGAGGAGGGCCTCGAGGGACCGATCGACTCTCGACTGGAGCAGCGGTCAGAGTAATCGGCAGCAGGGGCGTTAACTTACTGTCGAGTAGCGGGTCGATTCACCGTCGAATCGCGACTACTCGATCAGCCGCTCGATTTCGGTGACTAATATATCGCTCGCGCCGGCCTTTTTGACCTCGGTGATCGTCTCGAACACGTCCTGTTCGTCGACGACGACGTGGACGGCCACCTTTCCGTCGCCGTTCTCGTCCGCTCCCGCGATATCCATCACGGTCGGCCCGCCCATCCCGGGGATGACGTCCCGGACGTCGTCTAGTTTCGTCGTCGGGACGTTCATCATCAGGTAGCGCTTGCCCTCGGCCTGCTTGACCGAGGAGAGCGCCGTCCGAACCTCCTCGACTTTCGGCTCGGAGAGGACGTCCTCGCGGCCGAACAGCCGGACCGAACTCGAGAGCACCTCGTCGACGACGGCCAGTCGGTTCATTTTGAGCGTCGTTCCCGTGCTCGTGATGTCGACGATGGCGTCGGCCATCTCGACGTGGGGCGTCAGTTCCGTCGCGCCCGTTACCTCGACGATATCGGGCTCGACGCCGGTGTCCGCGAAGAAGTCACGGGTGATGTTGGGGAACTCAGTCGCGACCGTCTTGCCCGCCAGATCCGCGACGCTCTCGATGTCGCCGTCCTCGGGGGCCGCGAGGACGAGCCGACAGCGGCCGAACTCGAGGTCCAGCAGTTCCGAGACGTCATCGACGCGGGCCTCGTGGACCTGATCGAGCCCCGTGATGCCGAGGTCCGCTGCACCGTCGGAGACGTACTCCGGGATGTCCGCCGCGCGGGCGAAGAGGACCGAAACCTCGGGGTCGACAGTGTCGGCGTACAGTTTCCGATCGGCACCGTTCTCGAGATGGAGTCCCGCCCGCTCGAGAAGGTCGATCGTCGGCTCGTGCAGGCGGCCCTTGTTGGGAACGGCGATTCGCATTGTCGTTGCTTTGGCGGCCGTGCGGCAATTGTCTTTCCATCCCGACGAGCGGCCCTCGAGGGCGGGATCGCCATTCGGCCTGTCTCCGGAGTACGCACGTTGCAGTGCCGGCCGTCGGTGTTTCTCCCGTCCCCGTCACGTGTAAGTCGGTGTCGCCGACCACAATACTGAGGGTCGGCGACGTGGTAGCGTTCGGTCTATGGTCGACGACGGCTCCGACTCGCTCCGCCGTGGCGGCGTTCCGAAGCGGCGGCCACCGTCGCAGTTCGCTCGAGGGGCGACGGTCACCGACCCGGAGCTCCGCGAACGCTTTGCCCGGGAATGGCCCGACTGCTGGGCGGAGTCCGCCGCGCTACTCGAGTGGACCGAGCCCTACGACGAGATACTGGAGGACGACGACGCGCCGTTCTACCGGTGGTTCGTCGGGGGTCGTCTCAACGCGGCCGAGAACTGTATCGATCGCCACCTCGAGGCCGGTCGGAAGACGCAGGTCGCGCTCCGCTGGGAGGGTAAACGCGGCGAGCGACGGACGTACACCTACCACGACCTCCACCGGGAGGTGTCGGCCGTCGCCGCCGCGCTCTGCGACCTCGGCGTCGGAGAAGACGACGTCGTCACGTGCTACCTGCCGAAACTGCCCGAACTTCCGATCGCGATGCTCGCCTGCGCGCGGATCGGCGCGCTGCACAACGTCGTCTTCGCGGGCTTCGCCCCCGACGCGCTCGTCGAGCGGATGGCCGATACCGACTCGAGCGCGCTGATAACCTGTGACGGCGCGTTCCGCGAGGGGACCGCGGTCGACCAGAAGCGCAAGGCCGACGCGGCGCTGGCCGACCTCGAGGCGTCGATTCCGACGGTCGTCGTCGACCGCCTCGGATCGGATCACGAGACGCGACTCGGCCCGGACCAGTACGACTACGACGCGCTGGTCGAGCGCTTCGACGGCGCGGACGTCCCACCGGTGGCGCGGGCGGCGACCGATCCGCTCTTTCACATTCACACGTCGGGGACGACCGGCGAGCCCCAGCGGATGACCCACGCGACCGGGGGCTATCTCGCCGGGACCGCGTGGACGACCCGGACCGTCTTCGATCTCTCGCCGGGGGACACCTACTGGTGTACGGCCGATCTGGGCTGGATTACGGGCCACTCCTACGTCGTCTACGGCCCGCTGGCCCGCGGCGCGACGGTCGTCCTCGCGGAGGGAAGCCTTCGGTATCCTGACCGTCACCGGCCGTGGGAACTCATCGAGCGAAACGGCGTCGAAGTCTTCTACACGACCCCCGGCGTGATCCGGACGTTCATGAAATGGGGCGAGTCGTTCCCGGCGGCCCACGACCGCTCCTCGCTGCGGCTGCTGGGAACCGTCGGCGAACCGATCGGACCCGACACGTGGGAGTGGTACTACCGACACGTCGGCGACGAGCGCTGTCCGATCGTCGACACCTGGTGGCAGACCGAAACCGGTGCCGTCCTGCTGTCGACGTTGCCCGGCCTCGACGAGATGAAACCCGGCGCCGCCGGACCGCCGCTGCCCGGGATCGAGGCGCAGGTCGTCGATTCGGACGGTCGGGAACTGCCGCCGGGCGAACCGGGCTACCTGACGCTCACGAAGCCGTGGCCGTCCATGCTCTCGCCGGTCGAGGGCGACCGCTACTGGGTTCTCGCGGAGTACTGGCAGCAGTTCTCCGACCGCCGGGCCGACACCTGGCGCTACTTCACCGGCGACCGCGCCGTCGTCGACGAGGACGGCTACGTCACCGCTACCGGCCGCGCCGACGACGTCGTTACGGTCGGCAACCGCCGGCTGGGGACGGCCGAACTCGAGGCCGCGATCACGGCCGTCGACGGCGTCACCGAGGCCGCCGCGGTCGCCGGGAGCGCCGACGGGGAGACGGACCTCTACGTCTTCGCGACGGCCGAACAGGAGCGCACGGACCGTGACGCGCTCCGCGGAGCGATCCGGGACGCCGTCGTCGAGCGCATCGGTCGTTTCGCCGAGCCCGCGGCGGTTGTCTTCACGCCGGAACTGCCGGAGACTCACTCCGGGAAAACCATGTATCGCGTCCTCGAGGGCGTCGTCGATGACGAGCGACTCGAGGACACCGAACCGCTGCGGAACCCGGAGATCGTCGGCGAACTCGAGACGGTGTGGCGATCGGAGTGAGCGGCGGTACCCCCGTGCCCACCACCGGTGGCTCGCCGGCTCAAACGGAGAGGTCCGCCCGCCGGAGCAGCTGCGCGTTGACCGCCACGATCACCGTACTCGCGGACATGAGCACCGCGCCGACCGCGGGCGAGAGCAGGATGCCGATCGGTGCGAGGATTCCAGCGGCGAGCGGGAGCGCGAATACGTTGTAGCCGGCCGCCCAGGCGATGTTCTCCTGCATTTTCCGGTAGCTCTTCGCGCTCAGCCGGACGAGGCTGGCAACGTCGCGCGGGTCGTTCTCGACGAGCACCACGTCGGCGGACTCGACGGCGACGTCGGTGCCCGAGCCGATGGCGATTCCCACGTCCGAGCGCGTCAGCGCGGGCGCGTCGTTGACCCCGTCGCCGACCATCGCGACGAGGTGGCCACGGTCCTGTAACTCGAGGATCTTCTCGTCTTTGTCCTCGGGCAGCACCTCGGCGAAGACGGTGTCGATACCGAGTTCGTCGGCCACGCTGTGGGCGACGTCCGCGTCGTCGCCGGTCAGCATCGCCACCTCGATACCCATCTCGTGGAGCGCGTCGATGGCCTCGAAACTCTCCTCGCGGATCACGTCCGCGAGCGCGACCGCGCCGACGATCTCCTCGTCGGACAGGACGTAGACGACGCCCTCACCTCGAGAGCCCGCATCCTCGGCGAAGCGCTCGAGGTCGGTATCGGGCTCGGCTTCGAGGTATCGGAGCAGGTTGGGACCGCCGACGGAGACGGTGTGGCCGTCTCGGCCGCCGGAATCGGTTCCCTCCTCGGAACGGCCCGCACTCCCGGGTGCAACGGCCGGCATCGCATCGTGTTCGATCGTCGCACGAACGCCCCGTCCCTCGAGCGCCTCGAACCCGCGGACGTCGGGCACCGAGAGGCCACGATCCGACGCTTCGTCGCGGATGGCCTGGGCGATCATGTGCTCGGAGTCGCCCTCGGCGGCGGCCGCGAACGTCAGCACGTCATCCTCGCTCCGGCCTTCCACGGTGGCGATTTCGACGATGCCCTGCTCGCCCGCGGTGAGCGTTCCGGTCTTGTCGAAGACGACGGTATCGAGGTTTCGCGCTTGCTCCATGGCGATCCGGTCGCGGACGAGCATCCCGTGGCGGGCGGCCATCGAGGTGTTGATCGCGACCACGAGCGGGACGGCCAGTCCGAGCGCGTGCGGGCAGGCGATAACGAGCACCGTCACGACGCGTTCGACGACCGGGAGCCCGAAGCCGACGGCGGCGGTCCAGGCGACGGCGGTAATCGTCGCGACGCCGAGCGCCGCGTAGAAGAGCCAGCCCGCGGCCCGATCGGCGAGGACCTGCGTCCGAGAGCGGCTCTCCTGGGCTTCCTCGACCAGCCGCATGATTCCCGACAGCGTCGTCTCATCGCCGGTCGCGGCGACGCGAACGCGCAGGCTGCCGTCCCGGTTGGTCGTGCCGCCGATGACCTCGTCCCCCGGCTCTTTTTTCACCGGCTTCGATTCGCCCGTGATCATCGCCTCGGTGACGTTCGACTCGCCGTCCTCGACGACGCCGTCTGCCGGCACGTTCGATCCGGGCCGGACGAGGACGAGGTCGTCCTCCTCGAGATCGTCGATCGGGACTTCCTCGGTCTCCCCGTCACCGTCCGCGATCCGCTCGGCCGTCTCGGGCATCAGCTCAGCGAGTTCGTCGAGTGCGCCCGAGGCGCGCCTGACGGAGCGCATTTCGATCCAGTGACCCAGCAGAAAGATGACGATCAGGGTCACGAGTTCCCAGAAGAACGGCTCGCCGATGTCGAAGGCCGCCGCCGCGACGCTGTAGACGAACGCGACGGTAATCGCGAGCGAGATGAGCAACATCATTCCGGGCTCCCGGTTGCGCGCCTCGACCGCGCCCATCCGAAGAAACGGGATGCCGCCGTAGGCGAAGACCGCGACCCCGAGAACGGGGCCGACGAACTCGCTGCCGGGGAACGTCACGGCGGTGAAGCCGAACCAGTCCTGAAGCATCGGACTGTAGTACAGTACCGGCAGGGAGAGCACGAGGCAGACGAAGAACCGCTTTCGGAACATGTCCTCGTGGTCCGAGTGGTCGACGTGCGCGCCGTGATCGTGGCCGTCGTCATCGTGAGTGTCGTGGTCGCGTCCGTCGTCACCGCGCTCGTCGCGCTTGCCTTCTCCGTCGGGTTCGTCGTACTCGGCGCGTCGCTCTCCCGGTTTCTCGTCGGCACCCGGTGCGTCACGATAGCAGTCACAGATGCGGCAACACGAGCAGTAGCTGTCCGTCGGTTTCTCACCTCGAGCGGACGGTTTCGCCGATTCGTGGGCCGAGTCGCCGTGGTCGTGGGCCGAACCGGCCATCAGCGCCGCTCACCTCGCTCGAGTCGTCCTCTCAGTCCTGCAGCCGTCGAGATCTGGATCGTTCTTCCGAAAGCGGTGGCCGACATCAGTGGCTAGTTCTCGACGAAGCACCGTAGTTCTCACACCGTGTTCGGTCGGACTGCGGACGGCTTCGGTTTACTTTCGAAACTCGAATCAAGAGATATTCTCACTTTCCAAGACACAACCCGCTTGAACGTCTATCCCCTACACTGATACATGAACACCAGACGTGCGCACCTCGAGATCACCGGCATGTCCTGTTCGACGTGCTCGGGGACCGTCGAGGACGCAGTTGCGGCCCTCGAGGGCGTCGAGTCGGCGAGCGCGAACTACGCGACGGACGAGGGGACGGTCGCGTACGATCCCGACGTCATCTCGCTGGCCGAGATTCACGATGCCATCGAGGACGCGGGCTACGAGGCGGCCTCGGAGACGGAGACGATCACGGTTATGGGGATGTCGTGTTCGACCTGTTCGGGCTCCGTCGCGGACGCGGTCACGGAGCTGCCGGGCGTGATTCGAGCGGACGTGAACTTCGCGTCGGACGAGGCTCGCGTCGAGTACAACCCCAATGATGTCTCGCTGAGCGAAATTCACGCGGCCATCGAGGCGGCCGGCTACGAACCCGTCCGCGACGAGCGCGACGACGCCGACGGGACGCAGGGCTCGAGCCGGCGCGAGCGCGCCGTCGAAAAGGAACTGCGGCGACAGCGACGACTGGTGATCGGCGGGGGGATCCTCACGCTTCCGTTCGTGCCGATCATGCTTGCGATGCTCGGGCTCGTCGAGTTGCCCCACCTGGGCGAGATCGGACTCGGCGTCGCGACCGTCTCCGTCATGGGGCTTCTCGAGTTCGCCCTCGCAACCGCGCTGATGGCCACGCTCGGGATGGAGTTCCTCCGTGGCGCCTGGCGTGCGTTCTCGCACAACCGGCGGGCCAATATGGACACGCTGGTCGCGATGGGTACGTCCGCGGGCTACGTGTACAGTACGGTCGCCCTCTTCGGACTCATCACGAGTGAGGGGCTCTACTTCGAGGCCGTCGCGTTCATCCTCTGGTTCATCACGCTGGGCAACTGGCTCGAGGTCCGATCGAAAGCTCGGGCCGGCAACGCACTGCGCGAACTCCTACAGATGGAGGCGGAGGAGGCGACCGTCGTCGAAAATGGCGACGAACGCCAGGTTCCCCTCGAGGACGTCGTCGTCGGCGACGTGATGAAGGTCCGCCCGGGCGAGCGGATCCCGACCGACGGCGTGGTCGTCGACGGCCAGAGTGCCGTCGACGAGTCGATGTTGACCGGCGAGTCCGTCCCGGTCGAGAAAGGCGAGGGCGACGAGGTCGTCGGCTCGACGATCAACGAGAACGGCGTCCTCCTCGTGGAGGCCACCAAGGTCGGCTCCGAGACGGCCATCCAGCAGATCGTCGACCGAGTGAAGGAGGCCCAGTCGCGCCAGCCCGAGATCCAGCGGCTGGTCGACAAAGTGAGCGCGTATTTCGTCCCCGCGGTGATCCTCAACGCCATCCTCTGGGCGACGCTCTGGTTTCTCTTCCCCGACGCGCTGTACGGTGTCTCGTCGGCGCTGGGGAGCTGGATTCCGATCCTCGAGCCCGTCGGCGGCGGTCCCGTCGTCGGTGGCGTACCGATCCTCGAGTTCTCGGTCGTCGTCCTCGCCTCGGCGCTGCTAATTGCCTGTCCCTGCGCGCTGGGGCTGGCAACGCCGGCCGCGACGATGGTCGGCTCCACCCTCTCCGCCACGAACGGCGTGCTGTTCAAGGGCGGCGACGTGCTCGAGCAGGTCCGCGGCATCGACACGATCGTCTTCGACAAGACGGGGACATTGACCCACGGCGAGATGGTGTTGACGGACGTCGAACTCGTCGGGGAGCGGACGGCGACCGATGGTGGAGATACTGCGACGGATGGCGGTCTCCTGACCGACCGCGAGGAGGACCTCGAGTCGCTCGTCCTCGGTGCCGCGGCGACGGCCGAATCGGGCTCCGAACATCCGATCGCCCGCGCGATCGTCGAGGGCTGTGAGAAACGAGGAATTGAGGTCGGCGACGTCAGCGAGTTCGAAAACGTCCCCGGCCACGGCATCCGCGCCGAAACCGACCGCGGCAGCGTCCTGATCGGTCGTCGGAAACTCCTCGAGGACGCGGGAATCGACACCGAACCCGCCGAAGAGACGCTGACCCGACTCGAGCGCGAGGGAAAGACGTCGATGCCGGTCGCCGTGGACGGCCAGTTGCTGGGCGTGCTCGCCGTCGCTGACGAGGTCCGTGAGAGTGCCACAGAGACCGTTGCGGCCCTCCGCGATCGGGGCACCGAGGTCGTGATGCTCACCGGCGACAACGAGCGGACGGCCCGTGCGGTGGCCGAGCAGGTCGGAATCGATCCCGACAACGTGCGCGCAGAAGTGTTGCCGGATGACAAGGCAGACCATATCGAGGACCTGCAGGCTGACGGGGCTCGAGTCATGATGGTCGGCGACGGCGTCAACGACGCGCCCGCGCTCACGACCGCACAGGTCGGCGTCGCCATCGGTTCGGGCACCGACGTGGCCATCGAGTCGGCCGACGTGACCCTGATGCGCGACGATCCGGCGGACGTGTTGAAGGCCGTCAGAATCTCGGAGGCGACCATCTCGAAGGTTCGCCAGAACCTGTTCTGGGCCTTCGCCTACAACACGACGCTGATCCCCATCGCCTCGCTGGGGCTGCTGAATCCGGCGCTGGCCGGGCTGGCGATGGCCGCCTCGAGCGTGAGCGTGATGGCGAACAGCCTCTCGTTCGCGAAGTACGATCCCCACGAGGATTATCGGCTAGCGGTACTGAAGCCGCTCGAGTGGCTCCGGCGGTAGTCGAGGTGACTCGAGTCGGACCCGGCGAACTGGTCGTTCGGTCGCGTCAGTCGCTATCACCCGTTTTTACACTATTCAGAACCCGGTACACGATCTGTTCTCGCTCCGTCGGTCTGGAACGCCAGTTTAGAGACTAGCTCGCCTATCCCACGTATGCCGACCGGAACGACGTGTCGATACTCGTTCGCGAGACCGATGTCGTTCTCGAGCGTCTCAGCCCATTTGTCCCGGAAACAGTGCGTCCGCGATGAGAAACGTCACGTAGGCTTCGACGAACGCGGCAAGGACGAGGATCAGCCACGCGAAGACGACCAGCGCGGTGGTCCGGAGGAGATATCCCTTGGTGAACAGCGCGTCTCGAGTGCCGGCGATTCGCTGCCCAGCCCGATAGACGAATCGAAAGCCCACGCCGGCGGCGATGAACAGCGCCGGCAGTTCGAAGATGCCGTGGGGAACGAGCAACGCGAGAATAACGCCGAATCCGGTTTCCGATCCGGCGAACACGGCGATGTTTCCGACGAGCACGCCGTTGAAGACCATGATCACGAACGTCAGGAACCCCAGTGTGAGCGCACCGAAGATCGCGGCCAGAAACGGCGGCGTGTTGTTCGCGATGAAAAACGAGGCCGAGAGCTCGAGTCCGGCTTCCTCGCCGAGTTCACCGTCCGTTCCACCGGGGAGTTCGTCCTCGCCGAACTCCTCCATGATCATCTCGAGGAAGAAGTCGATCAGGTTCACGCCGGCGAAGTAGAGCAGTGCACCGAGGAGGGCACCGACGGCGAACAGTCCGGTCGAGAACCAGACGTACAGCCGGTGTTCGGCCCAGGCGTCGTCGAGGTGGCCGAAAACGGCGGGCGACGCCGTCCGACCGACGAGCGCGATGGCACCGAACCCCGCACCGAGGACGACGGCACCGGCGGCGGCCGTGGGCGCATCGTAGGCGACGAAGATCGCCGCAGCGCTCGCGAGTGAGACCACCGCGAGCGCGACCGTGAGCGCGGTCCAGTTGCGGACCGTCTCGGGATCCGGCGGCTCCGGGGGTTCCGAGCCTCGTTCTCGAGGGGGATCCGCGTCCGGTGTTGGACTCGAGGACGGCTCCCCACGCTCGTCACCGATGTCGACGGTCGGCCGGTCGTCGACTCGAGACTCTTCGCGGTTGTGCTCCCAGTCGCGATTCACGCCGTATCCTTCGCGGCCCTCGGCGGCCGCTTCGTCTCGACCGTCGTGACCCTCGGTCCGACCGTCGCGGTCGTCCCTGTTTCCGTTCATAGTTGGCGTGTCGACAAATGAGAGGATAAATCCGCCGACTGTCCGGGGCGGACCCCGCTCCGACCCCGCGCAACGCTCTCGAGACGAACGCACGACCCGTTTCGGCTTCGACTCACTCGACTAGCCGCCGCACCTGCGTCCGGAGCTGTCGTCGACCGCGGGGCTCACGAGCGATCCGCAGGTAGTTCGCCCCTGACTGAGCGACCCACAGCAGTTTGTAGACCGGCGCTCGCCGGTCGAAACCGGTCTCGAGGGGCGCGCAATTCGCGTACGTCCGTCGAAATAGCTCTTGAAGCTGTTTCCGTTCGGCCCGTGGGAGCCGGCCCGCGTAGACGTCGACGAACCGGGCTTCCGCTCGAGCGAGTGCGTACTCGGCGTGTGTAACGTGGGCGTTGCCCCAGTCGAGGACGGCCGTAACGGCACCGTCGTCGTCGACGAGGAGATTGCTCGGCTGGTAGTCGCCGTGGGTCAGGACCGGACGGCAGTCTTCGTCACCCGCCAGGGGGACCGGCACCCTCGTCAGTGGCCACCCGGGATCGACGGCGTGCCAGCCGTCGGGCTCCCGAAGACGGAGCGACCGGTCGTCCGCACCGCGTGCCAGTCCGCCGACGCGGTCGAACGCGAGCGCCGATGTCCCGTGGAGCCGTCCGAGAAGTTCGCCGGCATCGGCGACGAGCCGTCGGCGAACGGTCGGCTCGAGTTTGTGATACCGAGGCCCGGGATTCGCCCCCTCCCGAAACTCGTAGATCGCCCACCGCTCGAGGGGATCGTTCGATCCGTCAGCGAACGACCCTGACGCGAGGACGCGGGGAACGGGCAGGTCGGTCGCTGCGGTCATATACTCGAGGACGAGCGGTTCGATCACGTCGCCCGTCCAGACGCTCGCTCCGCCGCGCTTGCAGACGACTCGGGACGGCGGCTCGTCTCCGTCCCCGTCACCCGTCTCGAGCCGACAGACGACGGTCTCGGCGACCGATCCCGAACGGGGCCGGTACCGCGACCGGACCTCGGCCTCGAGCGCGTCGGCGACGATTCGGTCGACCGTTTCCCCGACCATGCTCGAGGGGGTACACCGGGTTGCGACGTAGTCGTTTGGCCGAACTCCGTCGTTTGCGTCGGCGTAGGGACCGCATATACAATCGGGTTCGTCTCGAGAGCACTGCGTAGATGGCAACCCCGGGTGCATCGATGGTGAAACGGACACTCCGTGCCGCTCGTAGCGTCGGTTACCGGAGCTACTACCGGCTCGCCGCCGCGAACTACGACCGCGAACTCCTCGCGCGGCGAAATCGGACGCCGGCGGGGATGTTTCGCTGTTACGAGCCGCTCAACCGCCACGGAAGCGACGCGATGCTCGCGGAGCTGGCCGCCTGCTGTGGGCCGGCGGCCGTCGTCTACGATATCGGCGCGAACGTTGGAATCTACGCGCTCGCGCTGACGAGCGGTGCTCCCGACCGACGAGTCGTCGCGTTCGAGCCGTCGCCGGCCGCCGTCGAGCGACTGCGGCGAAACGTTCGCGCGAACGACCTCGAGAGTCGGATCGACGTCCTGGCCTGCGGTGTCGGTGACGACGCCGGCGACCGTCCGTTCTACATCTCGACGTACCCCGAACTGTCGGCGTTCGACCGCGCGAGTGCAACCCGCTGGGCGGCTACCGTCGCCGACGTTCAGTCGGTTCCGATCCGTCGGCTGGACGATATCGTGGTCGAGGCCGATATCCCACCGCCGGATCACCTGAAAATCGACGTCGAGGGCGCGGCCCCCGCTGTACTCCGTGGTGCTCGAGCGACGCTCGAGCGCCATCGACCGACCGTATTCGTCGAAATCCACGACGAGGGGCTCGCGGGTGACGTGCCGGGAAAAACGAGGGCGATACTCGAGGCGGTCGACTACGAAGTTTACGAGCGAGAGCGTTACTGGCGGTGCGAACCGCCCTAATTGCGTGCTGTCGTGCCCGCGAATCGCTGCGGGCGTACGACCGGCGGGTGGGCGACTCCCTTTCGACAGTATAAGGCCCTCGCGGGAGAAATCCCGACCTATGACGACACTGGCGATCACCGGCGGGCAGGTGCTGTTGCCCGACATCACGGTCACGCGCGCGGACGTACTGGTCGATCAGGACGACGGCGAGATTCTCGAGATCGGCGACGACCTCGCGGACGAGGCCGACGAAACCCTCGACGCCACCGATTCGCTGGTCACGCCCGGCTTCGTCAACGGTCACTGTCACGTCGCGATGACGCTCATGCGCGGCTACGCCGACGACAAGTCTCTCGACGCCTGGCTCCAGGAGGATATCTGGCCGACCGAAGCCGAACTGACACCCGACGATGTCTATCACGGGACGCGACTCGGCGCGCTCGAGATGATCAAATCCGGCACGACCGCCTTTGCGGACATGTACTTCATGGTCCCGAACATCGCCGACGCGGTCGAGGAGGCCGGTCTCCGCGCTCGACTGGGTCACGGGATCGTCACCGTCGCATCCGACGACGAGGAGGCCCGCGAGGACGCTCGAGAGGGCCTCGAGGTGGCCGAAGCACTCGACGGCCGCGCGGACGGCCGGATCTCCACGGCGTTTATGCCCCACTCGTTGACGACGATCGGCAGCGAGTATCTCGAGGAGTTCGTCCCGCAGGCTCGCGACCTCGGCGTCCCGGTCCACTACCACGCGAACGAGACGACGAACGAAGTGACGCCGATCGTCGAGGAACACGGCGTCCGACCGATGGCCTACGCCGCAGAGCGCGGGATGGTCCAGGAGGGCGATTTCATCGCCCACGGCGTCCACCTCGACGAAAGCGAGATCGGCCTGCTCGCCGAAGCCGGCACGAGCGTGGTCCACTGCCCGGCCTCGAACATGAAACTGGCCAGCGGAATGGCCCCCGTTCAACGCATGCTCGACGCCGGCGTGACGGTGGGCATCGGCACCGACGGCGCGGCTTCGAACAACGACCTCTCGATGTTAGACGAGGCCCGCGACGCGGCCATGATCGGCAAACTCGAGACCGGAGACGCGAGCGCGGTGCCCGCCGAATCGGTGGTCAAGATGATGACCCAGGGCAGCGCGGACGCCATCGGTCTGGATGTCGGTCGGCTCGAGGCGGGTGCACCAGCCGACATCGCCGTGATCGACCTCGAGTCCGCTCACCTGACCCCGCGCCACGACCTCGTGAGCCACCTCGCGTACGCGGCGGCGGCGTCCGACGTCCGCCACACGATCTGTGACGGGCAGCTGCTCATGCGCGACCGCGAGGTGCTGACGCTCGACGAGGAGGCGGTTCGAATGCAGGCGAGCGAAGCCGCCGAAGCGCTGGTCGACCGCGCCGAAAGCTGACCGTTCTCTCGATCGGGCGTGAACGAAAACTAAACCCTCAAAACGTATTATAAACGCTCGAAACGGTTTTGCAACCGTCTTACTGGCACGGAATCGTCGAGAACTGCCGGGTGGGTTTATTCAGGAAGTGCTGAATGTCTCGAGTGGATGAGCAATCGAAAACTATTCGCAGTGGTGTTCGCCGCTGTCGTGGTGCTGTCGGCGCTCGCACTGCCGGGCGTTGTCGCAGCGAGCGCGGCCGCGGACGCAGCAACTAACAGCGGTGAGGACGATGCGTCGATCACCGTCGAATCGACCGACGACGGATACTCCGTCACCGTGGACGGAGAGGTCGTCGAAAACGTCAATGTGACCGTTTCGACCGTCGACGAGAGCGCCTCGTACGCGGATACGGGAACGCACACGACTGACGAGGACGGAACGTTCTCCCTCGAGGCCCCGGAGAACCAGACTGAGGTCGAACTCGTGGCGTCCGACAACGACGAGACGATCGCCACGTCGACAGAGACGCTCGAGCCGATCGACGAAGGAGCGGAGAACTTCGGACAACTCCTCGCTGACTTTAAAGAGACCGAGTTGACCGACGACGAGCCGCGGGGACTCCAGATCGCGTCCTTCGTCGTCGAGAACAACCCCGGTAACGCACCGGACCACGCCGGCCCGCCGAGCCACGCCGGCCCGCCGAGTGAGGACGACGAGGACCGACAGGGACCACCGGCTCACGCCGGTGGCCCATCGGATGAAATCGACGATGACGAGTCCGACGGTAACAACGGCCAAGGCGCCGGGCCGCCCGAGCATGCTGGCGGCTCGTCTGATTGATAACTGTTGAGAAGTTCGATATTTTCTGGCTCTTCAGGTGGCTGACGGGCCAAATACGGATGTCAGAGGACGGCTTTCCGATCGGGTTGTCAGAGGCACGATCCCGTCACTGACGTTCGAACCATCACTTATATGCATTAGGTTTAAATACGGCTGTATAATAGGCAGAAATATGTCTGTAACCCAACAATCGAGTCGTCATACCCTACCGATGATGGCTGTGAAATCAGTACCAAACGTACTCACAAGAGGATCATTAGTTAACTAATGAGTGTCTCCGTGAGGCTTCGTTCTTTTTCGAGTCCGTTGATCCGAGAGTTCGCACTCGGACTGTTTCTCCTGGGAGGAACCCACCTGTTTGTCGTTGATGTCCGATCGTTCGCGTCAACTGGCGTGGCGCCGTCGATCGTGGCAGGCGTCGTCGCTGGAGCGGTCGGTTCAGCCGTGCTCGACCACAGCGAACGTTCGAAGGCTGCAACGGCAGTTGTCGTTCTCGTTGCGGGTCTTGGATTTGCGATTAGCTGGAGTACCGCGGCCGTAGTTGTTGGATCGGATTCTGCGTCCGCTCGTATTCCAGCGTTCGCGCTCGCACTGCTCTGTGGGCATATCGGTATCCGACTCGTCGACGGCCTCGATCGCCCGAAACGGAGATGAGCCTTCCGTGACTTCGGTAGCGTTTTGCCTCCGGTCGCACTCTGTCAACGTATGACCGACACTGCGTATCCGCCGATCAGCGAGCAACTGGCGGAAGCCGCCGAGCAGAGCTCGACGAATCCTGAAATGGAATTTCAGGATCTCGAGGCCGCACAGGAGGAAGGCCGCCGAAAGATGGACTGGGCGAACCAGCACATGCCCATCTTAGAGCACGTCCGTGAGGAGTTCGTCGCCAACCAGCCCTTCGAGGGCGAACGCATCGCGATGGCGATGCACGTCGAGGCGAAGACAGCGATCCTCGTCGAGACGCTTGCCGAGGGCGGCGCGGAAGTCGCCGTTACGGGCTGCAACCCGCTGTCGACCCATGACGACGTTTCCGCTGCACTCGACACTCACGAGAACATCACGAGCTATGCCAAACGCGGCGTCGACGACGAGGAGTACTACGCCGCGATCGAGGCCGTCATCGCCCACGAGCCGACCGTGACGGTCGACGACGGGATGGACCTGGTCGCCGCGATCCACGAGGACTACCCCGAACTGATCGACGGCATCGTCGGCGGAGCCGAGGAGACCACCACGGGTGTCCACCGCCTGCGCGCGATGGACGAAGACGGCGCACTCGACTACCCCGTCTTCGCGGTCAACGACACCCCGATGAAGCGCCTGTTCGACAACGTTCACGGCACCGGCGAGTCCTCGCTGGCCTCGATCGCCATGACCACGAACCTCTCGTGGGCCGGCAAAAACGTCGTCGTCGCCGGCTTCGGCTACTGCGGGAAGGGCGTCGCCCGGAAGGCGTCGGGCCAGAACGCGAACGTCATCGTCACCGAAGTCGAACCGCGCCGCGCACTCGAGGCCCACATGGAGGGCTACGACGTGATGCCGATGGCCGACGCGGCCGAGGTCGGTGACGTCTTCCTGACGACGACGGGCAACCGCGACATCATTGTCGAAGAGCACTTCGAATCGATGCAGGACGGCGTCCTCCTCGCCAACGCGGGCCACTTCGACATCGAGATCGACCTCGAGGCGCTCGACGATCTCGCGGTCGACCGCTACGAAGCCCGCGACGGCGTCGAAGCCTACGAACTCGAGGACGGTCGCCGACTCAACGTTATCGCCGAGGGGCGACTGGTAAATCTTGCGGCCCCCATCTCGCTGGGCCACCCCGTCGAAGTGATGGATCAGTCCTTCGGTATTCAGGCCGTCTGCGTGCGTGAAATGCTCGAGAACAGTGACGCCTACGAGGCCGGCGTCCACGACGTTCCCGACGAACTCGACAAGGAGATCGCCGAGATCAAACTCGCGGCCGAAGGCGTCGACTTCGATTCGCTGACTGACACCCAGCGCGACTACATGGGGAGCTGGGACCACGGGACGTAGGCGATTTCACTTTGCTGCGGTGGCGCGCACTGGCGACGCGCTCGAACAGTGAGAGCACGTCGTCGACAGTGCGCGAGGGATGAGCGAGCGCCTCTGGCGTGAGCGTAGCGCGGAACCGCAGGTTCCGCGGACCATGCGAACGGGTGCGAAGCACCCGTGAGCAGAAATCGGTTGGGGAGGCCGTGGAAATCGTTGCCGCTAGCACGAGCAGAACGCTTGTCTGTACCAGCGGTTGCTCCGAGAATAGCCTCGGTATCTCTCACACGCAACTTCACAACTCGAGCACCGCGTCCGGTTACGCTGTCTCGTTCGTTCCACCGTCACGAGCCGGCGTGTCCACCCCGAACACGAGGCTCCCGTCCTCTAACCCCCCGAGCCGAACCCTGACGTCGAACGGCTCGCCCGATCCTCGCAGTCCGGTACAGCTCCCGGTCCAGCGCCAGCCGTCCGCGACGGTCGGGATCGCGGTGGCCTCGAGGCGTTCGACACAGTCGTCGGTGAACAACGTCTGCCAGACCGTCCCGCAGAGCGCGTCGCGATCGGCGCCGAACTGCATCGCGAACGATCGGTTGGCGAACTCGAGATGACCGTCGGGCGCGGCGATGGCGACCGCGTCCTGGGCGAGTTCGACGCTGGCGAGCGATCGGCGGGAGAGGGCGGCGAGTCGGCGGTGTTCGACGAGCGTCTCGACGCGGTGGCGCAGTCGGTCGGGAAGCGTCGTCGTGTCGGGGTGGGCGACGCAGTCGGCCCATCGATGCCTGTGGATCGCGTCGACGGCGACCGACGAGTCGTGGCTGTCGTCCACGAGAAAGACGATCGGCAGTGCGGGCGTTCGGTCAGTCATCCGATCGAGCAGGTCAAGGCCGTCTCCGTCCGCCAGCGTGTACTCGCTGACGAGACAGTCGACGTCCTCGAGCCGCGCCATCGCGTCCGTGATCGACTCGGCCGTCCGGATCGTGAACTCGTCCCCGGTGGTCGCCTCAAGGCGGTCACCGGACTGGTGACCGTTTGCGACGACGAGCGCAGTGATCGGGTCGGAGACCGGTGTGCAGTCGCCGTCGCTCGTCGCAGTCGACGGAATCATTTCCGCCGGGCCTCCGCTCGAGTCGGTCGATCGAGCCGGGCGCTGTCGATCATCGGTATCGAGCGTGTCGCACGGGCCGACAGTAGCCACCGCTTACGCACGAACATGAACCGTTCCGTCGATCAGGATGGTCCCGTCGCTTCGGACTTCGACGGCGTGATCGCCGTACGAGAACTGTACCCGGCCGTTGACCGTCGTGTTCCCCGAAAATAGCTGGTCGAGCGCTTCGGGATCGACGACGTGATAAAGGGGCTCGAGTTCGGTCGGATCGGTCTCGGTCGCGTCGGCGAGGGCGTCGATAACGGTGAGACTGATCGAATCGTTGTGGTAGTCGAGCGTCGCTTCGGGCATGATATCCGTTCGAACGCGAACGATGGCTATTCTCCTGTTCATTATACACGTAATCTCGCCCCGGTGGCGACACTACGTGTATAGTGTCTGGACCGAAATCGAACGACGGCAACCGGGGTACTCGCACCGAATTCGTCCCGTCCCGATTCGATCGTCTCTTACCTATCGAACGCCTCTTGGAGAACTCGAGCGAATTTAATTCACTGAATTGGTCCGGACACTGAACCACGAACGTCATTTGCGGGCGTTGCGTACCCGTTGTATGGCTTTCCCTTCGTCTTGTAGGGGGTCGTTCGCGCGTCTCTCCAATCGAGAGACACGAGTGTTCGTTCTTGCCCTCTCGCTCGTGTTCGGTGCGTGGATCGGTCTGCTGATCGTTGCGTCGAATTCCGTGGGACCGGCCGCATCGATAGCATCTAGTCCGATAGCGGAATCGACGCCGGACGTTCCGGTCGTTCTGCCGCTGCTGTTCGGACTCGCCGCGTCCGGCGGTCCGGATCGGGATACTGTCCTCGAGCGACTCGCGACCGACCTCGAGTCGTTCGTCGCCGAGTTCGCGGCCGACAGTTCGCTGCCGGCGGCGAGCCGGGATGGAACTGGCCGGAGCGGGAGGCCAGGAGACGGAACGAGTCGGAACGGAGGCGCTGGGGACGCGACGGAACGGGACGAGACGGATCCGGATGCCTCGGTCCCGAACGAACAAGCCGCGGATGCATCGGCACGAGTCGGCGCAGGCGAGGTCCGAGAGGTGGAGCCGACGTTCGACCTCGAGCGCGACGACGAACTGGGCCGACTGTCGGCGGCCATCGAAACGCTCGCGACGATGGTTCGAGAACGCGACCGACAGTTCGAGGCGGTCTTCGACGATCCGAACACGCTCGTCGCTCTGCTCGACCCGGATGGCACGGTGCGACGGATCAACGAGACGGCCTTCGAGTACGTCGATATCGATGGGGAGGCAGCGATCGGCGAGCCGTTCCGAGCGACGCCCTGGTGGTCGGAGACGCCGACAGCGGACGTACAGGAATGGATCGACCGCGCGGGGGATGGAGAGTACGTCGAGTACGACGCGCATCTGGATCAGCCGACTGGGAGCCGACAGTGGGTGACCGGCACGTTTCGTCCAGTGACGAACGAAACGGGTGACGTCGTGTCGATCGTCGTCTCCGCCCGCGATATCACGGCTCGCAAGAAACACGAACGACGGCTGGAAACGACGAGTACACGACTCGAGGCACTGTTCGAGAGCTCTCCCGACATGATCGATGTCCTCGACAGCGACGGACGGATCGTCGACGCGAATCGACGGCTCTGTGACGAACTCGGGTACGATGAGGACGAGTTGCTCGGAACGGAAATCTGGACGTACGATCAGTCGGTCGACGCAGACGACGTTCAGTCGATACTCGAGTCGCTGTCGGTCGGTGATCGACGGAAGTTCGAGGGGCGATATCGGCGTCGCGACGGCTCGGAATTTCCCGTGGAGGTGCACCTGCTCCACCTCGATCTCGCGGAGGCGAATCGATACATGGCTATCAGCCGCGACATCTCCGAACAGAAGGCCCGCGAACGGGAGTTACAGCGGCACACGACGTACACCGACGAGTTGCTCGACGCCGTCGACGACGTCTTCTACGTTATCGACGAGAACGGTGATGTTCAGCGGTGGAACGAGACGCTCCCGTCGGTGACCGGCTTCTCGGCGGCGGAGATCGAGTCGATGAACGCCGCCGAGTTCTTTACGCCCGCGGATCAGCAACTGGTCGCCGAGACGATCGACGAGGCGCTCGAGACCGGCTCTGCGCGAGTGGAGGTGTCGCTGCTCACCGCCGATGGCGAGTCGATACCCTACGAGTTCGTCGGTTCCAGACTCGAGGATCTCGACGGGAACTCCGTCGTCACGGGGATCGGTCGCGATATCTCCGAACGCAAAGAGCGCGAACGCCAGCTCTCGACGTTGATGAGCAACGTTCCGGGAATGGTATACCGGTGTCGCAACGAGCCGGACTGGCCGTTCGACTTCATCAGCGAGGGCTGTTTCGAACTCACGGGCTACGACCCCGAAACGCTAGAGAACGGCGACGTGAGCTGGGCTTCGGATATCATCCTCGAGCGACACGACGAGCTGTGGGAGACGGTCCAGCAGGCTCTCACGAACCAGGAGCCGTTTCAAGTAAATTTCCCGATCGAGACGGCCGACGGCGACCGCCGCTGGGTCCGCGAACGCGGACGAGGCGTTTTCGACGAGAACGGCGACCTCGAGTCACTGGAGGGCGTGATCACCGACGTCACCGAGCAGACCGAGAACGAACGACGGCTCGAACGGACGACGCGGCTTCTCGAGCAGTCCCAACAGCTAGCCAACATCGGGGCCTGGGAGCTCGACGTGACGGCGGAGCCGTACGATCTCGAGTGGACCGACGAGGTCTCCCGGATTCACAGGCTGTCGCCAAGCGAGGAGATCGATCTGGAACGGTCATTCGACTTCTATCATCCGGCGGATCAGACTGAGATCCGGACGGCAGTCGAGCGCGCCATCGAAGCAGGCGAATCGTACGAGCTGGAACTTCGCCTGGTTACGGACGACGGCGACCAGCGGTGGGTACGCACGATCGGTGAACCGGTCCGCGAAGACGGGACCGTCGTCAAGATTCAGGGCTCGATCCAGGACATTACCAACCGCAAGCGACGCGAACGCGAACTCGAGCGCTACGAGACGATCATTCAGGCGGTCGGTGACCCGGTCTATACGCTCGACGAATCGGGTGAGTTCCAGTTCGTAAACGACGCGATGGAGCCACTTACGGGGTACGATCTCGATCGGCTGCTCGAGTGGGACGTCGCGGACGTTATGACGAGCGCGGATCTCGAGGCGGCCAGAGAATTGGTACGTGACCTGCTCCGCGAGGGCGAACCGTACGGGACCTTCGAGATGGGTCTCGAGACAGCGGACGGCGACGTGATCGAGGTCGAAAACCACGTCGCGCTGTTGCCGATGGACGACGGCGAGTTCGCCGGCACCGCGGGTGTCGTCCGCGACATCACCGAGCGCAAGGAGCGCGAACGCGACCTCGAGCGAACGGCCGATCTGTTAGCGCGCGTCCAGCGCATAGCGAAAGTCGGCGGCTGGGAACTGGACATCGACGCCGAGCCGCCGGAAGCGACCTGGACCGAAGAGTGCTATCGGTTGCACGGCCTGTCTCGCGACGTCACACCGACGCTCGAGACGACTCTCGAGTGCTATCACCCCGAGGATCGATCGTTCGTTCGTACCCGACTCAGGAACGCGATGGACGCCGAACAGGGGTACGATTTCGAAGGGCGACTGCAACCCGACGAGGACGAGATCAGGTGGGTTCGAGCCACCGGTGAACCGATCTTCGACGCGGCGGGCGACCTGCGCGCGTACCGCGGCTCGATCAAGGACATCTCCGAACAGAAAGGGCGGGAACTCGCACTCGAGTCGCTCCACGACACCGCGCGAGAGCTGCTCAACGCCGAGACGGAGACGGCGGTCGCGGAACTGGTCGTCGAGACGGCCGCGAATATCCTCGAGTCGGGGAACGCGGGAGTTTACCTGCTGAATTCGGCAACGAACCGGTTCGAGCCGACCGCGCTCACGGACGAGTTCGTCGATCGGACCGGCGGCGCGCCGTCGATCGCGGTCGGTGACAACGACTCCGTGCTCTGGAACACGTATCTCGCCGGCTCGCAGACGGTCGTCGACGACGCCGCAACCGGCGCCCGGTCGCCGCTGTTCGGCGGCGACGTGCCGGGGGGCTTGCTGGTCCCGATCGGCGACCACGGAGTGTTCGTCCTGGTCGCTCCACCCGCCACGATCGACGACGAGGCGCGACGGCTGGTCGAAACTCTCGTCGCGACGACCGAAGCCGCGTTCGACCGCCTCGAGAGCGAGGCGAGCCTCCGGGAACGCGATGCGGAGCTGGAAGCACAGAACCGCCGGCTTCGCCGCCAGATCCAGATTACCGAGATCATCAGGGGTATCGACCGATCGCTCATCGGCGCCAACAACCGCGGGGAGATCGAACGAACCGTTCCCGAACGGCTCGTCGAAGGCGACACCGTCGCGTTCGCCTGGATCGGCGACGTCGACGCCGCTGGAACGACGCTCGAGCCGCGGAGCTGGGCCGGCGACGAACCGGAGTATCTGGACGCCGTGTCGTTCGATCTCGACGACGGTGCCGACGAGCCGGCTGTGCGGACAATCCGATCGGAGACACCGTCGGTCGTGGAGAACGTCGTCGACGGACTCAAAGACGAGCCGTGGCGGACCAGTGCACTCGACGCGGGCTTCCAGTCGGTGCTCTCCGTGCCGCTGTCGTTCGAAGAGTACAGCTACGGCGTGCTCACGGTGTACGCCGACGAGCCGAACGCCTTCACCGACCTTGAGCGAACGGTGTTCGCGGAACTCGGAGAGGGGATCGCGAACGCGACGAACGCGGCGAAGACCCAGGAGGCGTTGCACGCGGAGACGCTCGTCGAACTCACGCTCGCGCTCGAGGAGAGCGACGACGCGCTGTCCCAAATCGCGAGAAAGACCGGCGCGACCGTCGAGTACGAGGGCCTTGGCGTCGACTCCGGCTCGGAAACGGTGCTGTTCTTCGAGACGAACGGGGCCGCGCCGGCCGATGTCCGTACCGTCCTCGACGATCTCGTCTCCGTGACGGACGCTCGACTCGTCACCGAGTCGGACGAGCAGTGTCTGTTCGAGGCGACCGTCACGGGCGACCTCGTCGCCTCTCGACTGGTTCGTCACGGCGCCAGCCCGCGGTCGATCACCGCAGACGGCGACCGGACGACGATTACCGTCGACGTTCCCACGACCACCGACGTCAGAGAGTTCGTCGAGATGCTCGCCGAGCGGTACGCCGGCGTGGAACTCCAGTCGCGGCGCCACGTCAGGCGAACGTCCAACACGAGACAGCTGATGTCGCTGTTCGACGAGCTAACGGATCGCCAACTCGAGGTGCTCCGGACGGCGTACTTGGCCGGTTTCTTCGAGTGGCCCCGCGAGAGCACCGGCGAGGAGATCGCCGAGATGCTCGAGGTAACCCAGCCGACGGTCAACCGGCACCTCCGGATCGGCCAGCAGCGACTGTTGGCCCAGCTGTTCGAGAACGGCGCGCTCTCGTTCGCCGACGAAGCGTAAGCCGTCCGTTCAGTCGGTCGTTCTCGATGCTGTTTCGAGAAAGGAACATCCAAGGAGGGCGACGCCGTAGCCGACCGCATGGAAACGCCCTCGCACTCGGAACAGCGTGACGGTGCGCCGCTCCGATCGACGTTCGTCGCGATCGGATTGACGGTCTTCGGCCTCCTCATGGCGGAGTTCGCAACGATCCCCGCCTTCCTGGTTGATCCCTCACTGCTCGATGCCGTCATGGGCGGCTCGCTGGGCGACGCCTCGATGGGCGGTCGGGCACTCCTCCTGATGTTGAACTTCGTCGGGATGGCGCTGGCCGGCGTGATCTATCTGTTCGCCACCGATCGCGGGCTGTCGTGGATCGATCTCCGCGTCCCGACCCGAAACGACTGGAAGTACCTGATCGGCGGCAGCGTCGGTGTTATCGTGTTTCTCTATGCGGTGAGTATCCTCTTTATGCTGCTCGACGTCCCCGCCGCGGAGAGTCAGGTGATGGATATCGTCGGCGAGAACCAGACGATGATCCTGATCATGATCTTCATCGTCTTTTTCTTCAACGCCCCCGCCGAGGAGTTCCTCTTCCGGAACGTTATCCAGAAACGACTCTACGAGGGCTTTTCGCGGACGAACGCGATTCTGGTCACGAGCGTCATCTTCGCGGCCGTCCACCTTCCGATGTACCTCCTCGCCGAGACGTTCGTCGCGACGCTCGCGTCGCTGACGATCATGTTCGGCGGCTCGGTGATCTTCGGCTACCTCTACGCGAAGACCGACAACCTGCTGGTGCCGACCATCGCCCACGCCGTGCTCAACGCCTTCCAGTTCACGATGCTCTATCTCGCGATCGAGTTCGGGCTGGACGAGGCCGAGACCGCACCGTCGCTGGTGCTCGAGGCGGTTGCGATGATCCCGCTGTAGTCGCCCGATCAGTGTCGCCGCGTTCTCCCTCCCTTTATTAGGGCAGGCGGGTGAGAGCGTGTATGTCTCAGGCGAAGGGTGACAGACGCGAACGGGAACTCGTCAACGCGCTTGACGAGGCCGGGTTCGCGGTCATGCGTGCACCCGCGAGCGGTTCCGCGACGGAACGCGAACTGCCGGACGTCCTCGCGGGCGACGGCGAACAGTTCTACGCGGTCGAAGCGAAATCGAGTTCGGGTGACCCCATCTATCTCACCGGCGAGGAAGTGGAGGCGCTGATCTATTTCTCCCAAAACTTCGGCGCGAAACCGCGGATCGGTGTCCGATTCGACCGCGAGGACTGGTACTTCTTCCACCCCGGCGATCTCTACGTCACCGACGGTGGCAACTACCGCGTCAAGAAAGAAACGGCCATCGCCGACGGCACCGACTTCGCCGAGTTCGTCGGCGAGAGCGAGAAGGTGACGCTTGCAGAGGTCGGCGACGACGCCGAGGACGGGCCGGACGAAGACGTTCTCCGCGTGCTCAACGCCGTCGAACAGGGCGTGATGGACGTCGAAGAGGCCGCCGAGATACTCGAGTAAGTGGGTCGAATGGACCGTCGCTGACTGCGGTGGGGCGAAGCTATTTGACCATGTGTGTCCTTCACACACCTGTCTCGAGGACGTGAGTACGCCGCTGTCTCGAGATGCGACGGAGGCGTATGAGATGACACTCCCACCAGCCGAGCCGATGTTGGCGTTCGCAGCGGGGGCCTCGGTTCTGTACCTAGCGTTCTGGTGGGTATGGTGGAATGTGCTCGTCGACGACGGGGTCGAACTACAGTACGCCGAGGACGGCTCCGAACTCGACTGACGATAGCTCGCGGGAAGGCTGGTTAGTCGTCCGCCGCCATCGGCTCCGAGAGCGTTTCCGGGTCGACCGACGCACCTCTGACGATCGGTTCGAACGCCTCGAGCGCGAACCGGTCGCCGCTCGAGATTCCCCGCGCGTCGGGTGTCTCGAGTTCGTTCGCGACGAACCGCTGGGCCACGAGCGCCATCCTCCCGTTTCCGCCCTCGAGTTCGGTCTGGGCCTCCTCGAGGAGCAGTGCGCCGGTGAAGACGTCGAAGACGTAGTGGGCGAGGCGTTTGGCCGAGAGCTGTGCGTACTCGCCGTCCGCGCCGGCCAGCATCGCGAGTGCGCCCGCGAGATCGTGATACTCCGCTTCGACCGTCTCGGCGGCGTCCGCGAGCGCTGAATGCGAGACGGTCTCGAGCCGATTCTCGATCCCCTCGAACAGCGGTTCGTGGGCGTCCTCGCGCTCGAGCGCCCGGAGCACGTCCAACGAGAGGATGTTCTCGGTGCCCTCCCAGATCGGCAGCACCTGCGCGTCTCGGAGCAGCCGGTTGGTGACGAAGTCGTTCACGTAGCCGTTACCGCCGTGGACCTCCATCGCGTAGGAGGCGGTCTCGACGGCCATCCGCGCCGTTCGCGCCTTGGCGATCGGCACCAGCAGTCGCATCAGGCGGTAGGTGTCCTCGGTGTCGGTGCCGCTTTCACCCGAATCCGCGCCGCGTTCTGCCCGCTCGCGTTCGGACAACAGCCGTGCCGCCTCGAACGTGTACGCCATTGCGGCCTCGTGGTCGACGGCCATATCGACCAGATCGGCTCTCAGTAGCGGGTACTGGTCGATCGTCTCGCCGAAGGCCTCGCGGTTCGCGGCGTAGATCTTGCTCTCGAGCAGCGCGCGACCGATGATTCCACAGGAGGCGGCGGCGTTCGAGAGCCGTTCGATGTTGAGCATCTCGGTCATCTGTTTGAAGCCGTTCTCTTCCTCACCGACGAGGGAGGCTTTCGCGCCGGTGAACTCGACCTCCCCCGTCGGAACCGCGATGGTCCCGAGTTTGTCCTTCAGCCGCCGATAGAGCTGGTCGTTCACCTCGTCGGGCGCAAGCGGGCCGTTCTCGAGTCGGTCGCCCTTCGTGTAGGGGCTGTCACCGATCTCGTCTGGATCGGCGTGGGGGACCAGAAACATCGAGAGGCCCTGCGTGCCCTCGGGTGCGTTTTCCGTGCGGGCGAGCGCGAGGGTTCCCTCGGCGTCGATATTCGAGCAGAACCACTTCTCGCCGGTGAGTCGCCAGCACTCCGCCTCCGGGTCCCACTCGGCGCGCGTTTCGTTTGCACCCACGTCGCTGCCGCCCTGTTTCTCGGTGAGGAACATCGCGCCCTCGATCAGGTCCTCGTACGTTCGGCTCGTCAGGCCTTCGTAGTAGCCGGCGAGGTCGCCGTCGTCGAACTTCTCGAGGACGAGCGCCGCCCCCGCGGTCATCGCCACCGGGCAGTCGAAGCCGGGGTCGGCGTAACACAGCAGGTACTGCATCGCGAGGTTGTGCGAGAGCGGCATCGGCTCCTCGCGGCCAGACGGGGCCGTAAACGAGTCGGCGACGATCCCCATCTCGTAGGCCAACCGCTCATTTTCGATCTGTTCGGCCGGGTAGCGGACGTGGTTCTGGACCTCGCCGTGTTTGTCGTAGGGCTCGAGTTCCGGCCCGTGATCGTCGATGTAGTCGGCGTTGTCCGCGATCGTGTGGCCGACGATATCGCCGAACTCGGAGAGCCGGGACTCGGCCCACTCGAACTCCGAATCGGTGTAGATTCGGCGCAGTTCGCGCTCGAGGGCGTGATCGAACTCCCAGTAGTTCACGTGGCGTCCCTCCTCGAACTGGCCGTGGTCGATCCCGTCGCTCATACTCTGGTAGTTGTTGGCGCGTGTCAATAAAACGGGCGTGAGTCAACGGATGATTCGTTTTCGATCGTTTACGGGCTCGAGTGGTGAGGCTATTCGACGACTCGAGTGGATCGTCAGCCTGCTTTCTCGAGTCGCGTTCGCGGGAAGACGTAGACCTTCAGCGAGCCCGGGATGACGCCGTTCGTGGCGACGGTCGCGTGGGGGTAGACGGCCCCGACGACGGGGTCGTCGGGCTCGTAGTTCTCGTTCGTTTCGTACTCGGCGACGGAACAGTCGGCAGCGCCGATCTGGACCGCGTCTGCCCGCAGGTCGGAGACGTCGACGACGGTGAGTCGGTCGCCAGTTTCGCGGTCGCGGACCGCGTCACCCGGCCAGATCGCGTGTTCGTCGCAGTAGGCGGGCGCGTTCGCCGCGTCCTCGTCGACGAAGACGGCCGTCCCGCAGTCGTGACACGGGACCGCGACCTCGCCCGGCGGCGGCGTTCGGCCGTCGGTGATCTCGATGGCGACCCGGCGGATGTGCTTGCAACGAGCCTCTCGAAAGATGTGGTCCGGACAGGTGCAGCGACCCCCCTCGAGGTCGACGAGGTAGGTGTGGTCGCTGGCGGACTCGACCTCGTAGAGGCCGTCGCCCAGCGAGAGGACGGACATCGGTTCGGTGCGAGCGCGGCGCGCCCGCGCCTCGAGGCGGTTGCTCGGCGGTACTGGCAGTGGTGTTTTCGGTGACGCTGTTGTGTTCATAGGTGCGTCGGAGCGATGCGATCAGGACGTGCTGATCGGCTTTGTCGTAGTCGATTGGCTATTCGAAGTGTATAAGCGTTCGATCGATATAACACGTCTGCCGGCAGTTGCAGGCAGCTGCTTTATGTGGGGTTCGACTGGCGACCCCTTCAGTTCGAGTGGAGCGCCGCTAGTGAAATGCAACTGCTCAGCGGTATTCCGTCGTGAAACATACGCTCACTACACCTGCTTATCGATCGGTGAGATCTCTCCCAATCAGCGTACCTCTTCGAAGCGTCGTACCGAATACAGAGCGGGTATCGGTCACCGAGTTTCGACCAGCGGTGGCCGATCAAATCCGCAGATCGACGGGGAGCAGCGACCGGCGATACATCGTCTGTGAAAAGCGTACCACGCGGCCGGTGCAGTACGGACGAGAGTCCGACAGTCACTCGTTCTTGTGACTGTCGTTCGGTAGCTACTGGGTGTTCGTCATCCCGCCGTCGACGACGAGCGATTCACCGGTCACGTAGTCCGAGAGATTGCTTGCGAGATACAGCGCCGCGTCCGCAACGTCTTCGGGTTGGCCAGCCCGCCGTGTCGGGATCGCCTGCAAGAAGTCGGCTTCGGCATCTGTACCCATGATCGGGTAGTCGTCAGTCGTCATCGACGTCTCGATCAGACCCGGATGGATCGCGTTCACCCGAACGCCATCGGGCCCCAGCTTTGCCGCCATCGCGTATGTGAGCAGTCGCACAGCACCTTTCGTCCCGCAGTAGGTGACGAACTCACCCGACCCCTCGAGGCCGGCAACCGACGCGAGATTGATGATCCGGCCACCACCGGTTTCGACCATCCGCTTTGCCGCCGCTTGTGCGCCGAAAAAGACACCTTTGACGTTGATGTCCATCATCCGACCGAACTCGTCCTCGTCGACTTCCAGGAACTCCTCTCCGTGGAAGATTCCCGCGTTGTTCACGATAACGGTGACGCCGCCGAACTCCTCGGCGGCCTCGACCGCCGATTCGAGGTCATCGACTTTCGTGACATCACACTCGACGAACGTCGCCTTCGCATCGGTTTCGGCTTCGATCAGGTCGTGCGTTGGTTCTCCGCCTTCTCGAGGCGACTCCTGAATATCCGCGACGACGATGTCGGCCCCCTCTGCGGCGAACCGGCGGGCGATCGCACGTCCGTTTCCGCTCGAACCACCCGTCACAACTGCTACGTCTTCCATGAGTAGTGGGGACATGGCACACAATATAGGTCGGGAGAAGAAATAACGTTAGCGTAAGACCACTCGAGAGGCCGCAGCGAGGACGTCGCGAACGCAACCGTGACCGCTCGGCGGACCGGTGGGTCGGGTCGCCGCCCGAACTGCACCGGCGCGCCCTTCGAAGCGCTTTTGCCCGGCCCGCCGAAATCGATCCAGTAATGCTCGAGCGTGAGCGAATCATCGAAATCGTCGTCGCCGTCGCCGCCGTCCTCCTGATGCTCGGCGTCATGATCGGTATCGGCTCCGAATACGGTGGCAACGGACAAGCCATGTCGACCGACGGCGGAGAGATGCTCGTCATCGCGATTGTCGGCTTCATCCTCCTGTTGACCGCCGTCGGCATCGCCCTCGCGTTCGTCCTGAACGATCCCGAGGACGGACTCGAGGCGGACGACGACCCTGACGCCCAGAGCGCAGCCTGAGTTCGGCCGTCCACGCTGCCCGGTGAGCCGAACTGGCGAATCTGCAACATCTTTTTCACGCCCCGTAGATGACAGTAGATATGGACAATATCGACGCCAGTTCGGAGTCGCGAGCAGGATCGGGGCGTCGTCTTCGACGGCTCGCCGTCGTCGCCGTCTTCGTGCTCCTCGGCACCTCGCTGCTCGTACGGACGACCTCCGTCGTCGATCCGGTGCTTGCCGGCGGTGCACTGGCTGTTTTGGCCGTGCTCGGCGTCGTTCTGTTGCTGTCGTCGTCGGGGTCAACGTCGGGAACGGGCGGCGACGACGAGGACGGGAACACCGACGATGGGGGGTCCGACGTCTGGGACGCGATTCCCTCCTGGCAGTACGAGGGCCGACACGTCGAATCGGGCGGTCTCGCTCGTGGCGAACAGGAACAGGCGTTGCAGGACATTCAGCGACAGGCCGACGAACTGTCCGAGGAGCCCGAAAAATAGTCGCGCGCTCGGTAGCACCGGTTCGTCCTGATCAATCGCCGCTCGCTTCCTGACTCTCGTCGCCCTTCTCCCGCCAGTCCTCGACCTCGTCGTCGTCGGCGTCGTCGATCCGCTCCTCGTAGTAGGCCATCGGATGCGGAATGCGCTCGCAGAGGTCGTCCTTGTTCACGCAGTCGCCGTAGGACTGCATCGTCGCACAGGAGGGCGCGGAGTACTCCGTCGGCGAGGAGTCGCCGCGGATGTGATCGGTCTGGTAGCGAGTCATCTCCTCGCCGAACGACGAGTTGACGCGGTAGAGATCGACGATCTCGTCGGTCGTCATCCCGATGTTCGCCAGGAAGGCGGTGATCGCAAACCGTGAGTGGTGTGGGAGGTGTTCGCCCTTCTGAATCTGATCGAGCAGGGCCTTCATACATGGCGGGAACAGGTCCGGAACGACGGTGTCGATCTCCCGTGTGAGTTCGAGGTCGGCAAGTACCTCCCGAATCTCGGCTTCTTCCTCCTCGAGCGCGGTCGCGATGACGTCGGGAACGTCGAACGGAAGCCCCTCCTCGATCCGACTCCGGATGGCCTCCTGGAGCAAGACGAGGAGTTCGGCCTCCGAGACCGGTACCTCGCCGTCGGCCAGCGCGCGGTTGACGAGTCGCCACTCGTCGTCCCAGCAGTCCTCCGCCAGTGGCAGGTAGGTTCCGACGTCGATCTGGTAGCCGTCGGGGATCTCTCGGACATCGCTGTCGAGGTCGAACTCCGAGAGGAGCGTCTCGAGGTCGAGCCCCGTCGACTCGACGCTTTTGAGTTCGGTCGTCTCCTCGAGGTCGGCCGTAAAGCGGTCGTAGGCCGTCGCGGCTTCGGCGCGGGCGTACTTCCGTACGAGGATGTTTTCCTCGACCATCGAGACGAGCACGCGCGCCACCGGGTAGGAGAGCAACTCGACGCGGGCCTCCCGCCGCGATTCGCCGGTTTCGCCGTCCTCGAGCGCCGCCACGACGCGCTCGCGAGCGCGGTCGACGACCGCCTCGTCCTGCTCGACGACGGTGGCCAAGTCGACGGCCTCCGTCGCCACCGCGTCGCGGGCAGCCTCGAGGAACGGGTACCGGGCGTGCAGTCGCTGCATCGGTAATGGGATGTTACTGCGCGGGGTTAAACCCGCTGATTGTTCGTCGGATCGCGGGGGACGGTAACCGGTGATTGGATCGCTCGATCGTCGGCGACTCCCGGTGTTGACGGCGCAGATGAGGGTCGATTTCAAGGGGATCCGATACGTCACTCCGAGTATGCCACGGGCGCTACGCGACGATGTGTCGATCTACTACGAGCGCGAGGAAAGCGAGGACGGCGGTACCCCTGTCGTCTTCGTGCAGGGACTGGGCTACGGCCGGTGGATGTGGCGGTGGCAGCGTGAGGCCGTCCGCGACGGCTACGACGTGATCGCGCCGGACAACCGCGGGACGGGCCAATCCGACACCGGACTGCCGCCGATCCTCCCGCGACTCCCCCGCAAACTCCGCGCGCCGCTCATCTTCAAACTGGCAGGGTACTCCATCGGGGGCCTCGCGGCCGATCTGGAGGCCGTCCTCGAGGACGCGGGCATTCGAGAGGCCCACATCGTCGGCGCGAGTATGGGCGGGATGATCGCCCAGCGCTACGCGATCGAGTACACCCGCGCGAAGACGCTCACGCTCTGTTGTACGAGCCACGGCGGTCCGGACGCCGTTCCGGTCCCAGAGGAGACTCAGGAGTTCATCTTCGACGTTCCGAAGGGGGCCAGCGAGCGTGAAAAACTCCGTCATCGCATGCGTCCCGCGTTCAACGAACGGTTCACGAACCGGAACCCGCACCTGATGGACCGGATCCTCGAGTGGCGACTCGAACAGGACGCCGAGGACCCGGCCCGGGAGGCACAGGCCGCCGCCGTCCTGAACTTCGATGTCAGCGACCGTCTCGACAGCATTCGAGTGCCGACGCTGGTTCTCCACGGAACCGACGATCAGGTCGTCCCCGCGGCGAACGCGACGTTACTCGAGGAGGCGATTCCGAACGCCCGACTCGAGCGGTTCGAGGGCGGCTCGCACCTGTTTTTCATCGAGGACGCCGAGGACGTGAACGAGGAACTGCTGGCGTTTCTCGACGAACACGAGTGACAGCGCGCTCGGCGGGGGTTCCGTTCGGCTACTGGAGGATTGGGTACTCGAATTACGGCTCGGCCGCGACGGGACCCCGTCGGATTCGAATCTCGCCGTTGCTCTGTACGCCGACGTCGAACCCTTCGTAGCTGAACCACAGCTGGTGGACACCGGCGTCGTCGCTGCGGCGGGCGTGTCGGACGAGCGAGTCGAGCGCGTCGGGTTCGACGGCCTCGTAGAGCGGGCTGAGTTCCACTGGGGAGTCACCGGTAAGCGTGGCGACCGCCGTTACGACGGCGTCACTCGCCTGCTCGCCGGCGTCGGGATCGAACGTCGCGACGTATCGGAGTTCGGCTGCCTCTGAGGCGTCCGTCTGATCGTCTGCGGAGGGCATACGTGGTCTACTGTGGAGAGACTGGTAGGTCGTATCCTTACTATATCGTATTTTTAAATAAGGGTGCGTACACATCCGTTCGGTGATATCTCAACGAGGAGTGCCATCTGGCCACGCTACCAGGACGAACTTAGCCAAATTCGGCGCTACGAGTAATAACTAGAAAACGCCCCACCGTAAGAACGGTTTTACTTTGAGGCGGCGCGATCAGTCGCTCTGAATGCGCGGTGCGAGCATGTAGGTGACCTGTCCCTGCCCCTCCGCGAAGCCGAAGTAGATCTTGACGGGGAACTCCTCGCCGAGATGGAGCGTGACCTCGGTATCGGAGGGAATCGCCTTGTTCATGTCCTTGAGGTAGTCGAGCGAGAACAGCGAGTGGGCCGGACCGACCTGCAAGTCGATCAGGTCCTCCTGGGTGAGTTCGAGGTGGACGTCGTCGGTGTCGCCCTCCGCGTCGACGTAGAAGTACTCGTCTGCCTCCTTGACGCCGAGTGCGATGTGATCGCTCACCATGTCGGCCGCTTTGACCGAGCGGTTGACATCTTTACCCTCGAGGATGACCTCCGCGGGCAGGTCGAGATCCGGAATGTCCGGCTCCTGTCGGATGGAGTCGGGATCGATGAGCGCGAGGGTGTACTCGAGCCCGTCGATCTGGATGTGGAGTTTTCGCGTCTCTTCGTCGAGTTCGAGCTGAATGAGCTGGCCGGATTCGGCCATGCCTGCGATATCCTCGAGTCGCGAGAGGTCGACACCGATCAGCCCGCCGTCGGCTTCGTAGGATTCGAACGCCGCCGCTTCGAGCGAGAGGTCGACCATGCCGACGTTGGCGGGGTCGACGGCCCGAATCTCGAGGCCGTCTTCCTCGAGGTGAATTTTACACTCGTCGACCAGCACGCTCACCGAATCGAGCGCGCTGGTGAGCGTTGCCGCGCTCACGATGGCCTTGAACATATAACTCGGCGTACGGACGGTTGCCATAAAAAGCCACCCTTTACGCGCGAGCGCGACGCGGCCGAAGCGGCGGGTACCGCCGCGTCGAAATCTCGTATTTGTCGTCGAAACGGTGACTGCGGTCCGACGTTGTGGTGTCGTTTCACCCCGTTCGCTCTCGAGAGGAGTATGCTGTCTGTTAACGTACAGTAAGGTGACACAAACGAAATACCGAGAAATCGCCCGTTCGGTATGAGTCTTCCTTCTGCGGTTGTCCTCGCGGCGGGCGAGGGAACCCGCCTCAGGCCGTTGACTCGAAATCGACCCAAACCGATGCTCCCGGCGGGAACCAGGCCCATCCTCGAGCACGTCTTCGATCAGTTGATCGAGGCTGGGATCGACTCGATCACGGTCGTCGTCGGCTACCGCGGCGACCGAATTCGGTCCTACTTCGGCTCGAGCTATCGGGAGGCCGACCTCACGTACGTCCGCCAGGATCGACAGCTCGGAACAGGCCACGCCCTCCGTGCTGCGTCGTCGGTCGTCGACGGAACGACCCTCGTCGTCAACGGTGATCAGCTCGTGGACAGCCGACTCATCGACGACGTTGTTGCCACGCACGACGCCGACGCCGCCGCGACGATCGGCCTCGTCAGGCGACAGGAGATCGGCGAGTACGGCGGCGTGATTCTCGAGCACGACGGCACCGTCACGGAGCTGGTCGAACGGCCGCAGGACGATCGAGCGTACAAACTCAACGCCGGCGTCTACGCAGTCGAGCCCTCGATCTTCGACGCGATCCGCCGAACGGAGCCGACCAACGGCGAGTCCTCGCTGGTCGACGCTGTTACGACGCTGATCGAGAGCGACGAGACGGTTCGCGGGACCGTCTCGGACAGCTACTGGCTCGACGCGACCTACCCGTGGGATCTGCTCGATCTCTCCGATGCGCTGTTCGACACCGGGGTGATCGACGAGGCGATCGCGCCGTCCGCGACCGTCCACGGCTCGGCGACGATCCGATCGCCGGTGGTGATCGACCGCGACTGCGAGGTCGGTCCCGGGGCGGTCGTCGGCCCGCACACCTGTCTCGGCGAGAACGTGACCGTCGGCTCGAACGCCGTCGTCGAGCGGAGCGTGATCGACGCCGACAGCCGCCTCGGCGCCAACGCGACGGTCGTCGACTGCGTGACCGGCATCGGTGTCGACGTCGGCCACGGGTCCGTCGTTCCGGGCGGACCTGGGGACGTTCGCGTCGGCAACCGGTTTTTCCAAGACGAGCCGATTGGGGCCTTACTCGCCGATCGGGTTACCGACCGCGGCGGCGTGACGTACGCGCCGGGGACCATCGTCGGGGCCACTGCGACGATCGCCGCCGGCGCGACGATCTGCGGCACGATCGAGGACGAAATGGAGGTGCGTTCCTGATGTGCGGCATCATCGGTTACGCCGGCGGCGATTCGGACGATACCGTCCTCGAGCGACTTCTCAACGGTCTGTCGAACCTCGAGTACCGCGGCTACGACTCGGCCGGAATCGCGGTGGCGAACGCGCCGCTCGCTGTCGAAAAACGCCAGGGCGAACTCTCGGAACTCGAGCGGGCGCTCGCTGGCGGCGGTACCGAGTTCGACGGGAGCGCAGATTCGGAGACCGGGATCGGGAGCGACGCCGTCGACGGCTTCGACGGCCCGACGGGGATCGGCCACACGCGCTGGAGCACGCACGGCCCGCCGTCGGACGTCAACGCCCACCCGCACACGAGTCCCGACGGTTCGGTCGCCGTCGTCCACAACGGAATCATCGAGAACTACCGCGAACTCCGCGAGGAGCTGTCGGCGACCGGCTACGAGTTCCGGAGCGACACCGACACCGAGGTCGTCCCGCACCTCATCGATCGGGAGCGGGCGAAGGGTGCCGACCGCTTCGCCGCGTTTCGTGCGGCGATCGACCGACTCGATGGGAGTTACGCCATTGCCGCGGTGTTCCCCAGCTGCGAGACGATTTTCGTCGCCCGGGACGAGTCACCGCTCGTCCTCGGTCTCGGAGCCGACGGCAACTTCCTCGCGAGCGACGTTCCCGCGTTCATCGAGTACACGAACCAGGTCGTCTACCTCGACGATGGCGAGTTCGCGGCGGTCTCGCCCTCGTCGGTGACCGTCTCCGACGAGTTGGGCTCCGTCGTCGAGAAGTCGGTCGAGACGATCGACTGGGATCCGGAGGACGCCGGCAAGAGCGGCTACGACCACTACATGCGAAAGGAGATCACCGAACAGCCCCGCGCGATTCGGGACTGTCTGCGCGGTCGCATCGAAGAGCTGGGTGCTACCGTCTCGCTTCCCGAACTCGAGGAACTCGAGAGCCCGTCGGCGGTCCAGTTCGTCGCCTGCGGAACGTCTTATCACGCGGGCCTGTTCGGCGAGCGGCTGCTCCAGCGCCGCGGGATCCCCGCCCAGACGTTCGTCGCGAGCGAGTACGACGCCGACCAGCTGCCCGTCGACGAGGAAACGCTCGTCGTCGGCGTCACCCAGAGCGGCGAGACGGCCGACACGATGCGCGCGCTTCGGGGGGCCAACCGCGCCGGTGCCACGACGCTCGCGCTGACCAACGTCGTCGCCAGCTCTGCCGCACGGGAGTGCGACCACGTGCTCTACATCCGGGCCGGCCCGGAGATCAGCGTCGCCGCGACGAAGTCCTTCGCCTCCCAACAGGTCACCCTCTCGTTGCTCGCGACCGCGCTTGCCGAGACCGCGGATCCCTCCTCGTCCGCCTCGCGCGAGCACCTTCGCGAACTCCGGCGGCTTCCAGATTACATCCAGTCCGTACTGGACGATTCGAACGCCCGATCAGTCGCCGAGGCGTTTCTCGAGTCCGACGCTTACTTCTTCATCGGCCGAGGGTACAACGCGCCGGTCGCGCTCGAGGGGGCGTTGAAGCTCAAGGAGATCACGTACCGACACGCCGAGGGGTTCCCGGCCGGCGAGTTGAAACACGGGCCGCTGGCGCTTGTCACGGAGGCAACGCCGGTGTTCGCGGTCGTCTCGAGCCGGGAGAAGACGTCGGCGACGATCGGGAACGTGACGGAGGTGCAGGCTCGCGGAGCGCCGGTCGTCGCGGTGACCGATTCGCCGGAGACGGTCGGCAGCCACGCCGATTTCGTCCTCGAGGTGCCCGAGACGCATCCGGCTGTGATGCCGATCGTTGCGAACGTCCAGCTCCAGCTGGTCGCCTACTGGCTGGCCGACGCGCTCGATCGACCGATCGACAAACCGCGGAACTTGGCAAAGAGCGTCACCGTCCTGTAGCTCATCGTTCGAACGACGAGACGGTGTATCGTCTCAATACTCGTCTACCTCGTCAAGGTGCGCCCGCCCGAGAATCACGACCCGCCTGTCGACGAGACCGAGGTCCGGTGGCCGGTGCTCGAAGCCGAACTCGTACGCGTCGACCCGTCCGTCGTCGTGCCGATTGGCAGTTTCGCGACGGTCGAGATCCTCGAGACGGACGAGACGATCACCGACCTGCACGGGACGGCCGACTCGTCAGACCGTCGTTCCACCCCGCGGCTGCGCTCTACGATCGGAGCAAGGCCGAGGCGATCGAATCGGCCTTCGGCACGGCGCTCGAGGACGCCTGACGGGCAGCTCGCCCGACGATATCAGTCCGACGCCAGCGACTCGACCGCCAACTCCGACTCGGCGGTGTCGACGTGTCGCTGGAGGATATCTGCGATCCGACGGCTGGCTTTCCCGTCGCCGTAGGGTTCGGGCGTCTCCTCGGGCGTCCGATCGCCCCGCAGCGCCTCGCGGATGGCGTCCGCGTCCGCCCCGACGAGTTCGTTCCAGCCGGCGTCGACGGTCTCCGTCCACTCCGTCTCCTCCCGCATGGTCACGCAGGGCGTCTCGAGGAAGAACGCCTCCTTCTGGACGCCGCCGGAGTCCGTCGCGATGCGTTCGGCGGTGTCGAGCAGCCGAACGAAGTCGAGGTAACCCAGCGGTTCGATGATCTCGAGTGCTTCTTCCGCTCGCTCCCGAAGCCCGTACTCCTCGAGTCGGTCGATCGTTCGGGGATGGGCCGGAAACACTACCGGCAACGGCGCATCTGACAGAGCGTCGAGAATGGACTCGAGGTTCGCCCGGGCGTCCGTATTGTGCTGGCGGTGGACCGTCGAGAGGATGAACTCGCCCGCCTCGAGTCCGAGGTCGTCGAGGACGTCCGACCGATCCGCGACCCGCTCGCGAACCTCGAGAATGCTGTCGTACATCACGTCGCCGGTCCAGTAGACGCCCTCGGTGATCCCCTCGGTCGCGAGTGCGTCGACAGCTTGCTCGCTCGGCGCGAAACGGAGATCCGAGGCGTGATCCGTCAGCACGCGGTTGATCTCCTCTGGCATCTCGCGGTTGTGACTGCGCAAGCCGGCTTCGACGTGTGCGACGACCACGTCGCATTTCGAGCCGACGATGGCTCCCGCGAGCGTCGAGTTCGTGTCGCCGTAGAGCAGGATGACATCTGGCTCGGTCTCCTCGACGACGGGTTCGATCTCGGCGATCATCTTCGCGGTCTGGCGGCCGTGGGTGTCCGACTTCACGCCGAGGTTGAAGTCCGGCTCCGGGATACCGAGTTCGTCGAAGAAGACGTCCGACATCTCCTCGTCGTAGTGCTGGCCGGTGTGAACTAACACCTCTTCGCCGACCGCCCGCAGCTCCCGCGAGACGACCGCGGCCTTAATGAACTGCGGCCGAGCGCCGACGATCGAACAGACCCGCATCAGCTCACCTCCGTGACCGGTTTGGCGGTCTGTTTCGGCTGCGTATCGCCGTAGGAGGTCGCGATGTTACAGATCAGCTCCGTCAGGTTGTCCATGTCTGCGACGTACTCGTCTCGCCGCCGTTCCCAGATTTCGGTCGTCGAGTCGTCAGCGAGCAGTTCCCGCGACTGCTCTAAGACCGCCTCGAACTCCTCGAGGTTTCTGATCAGGCCCGCCTCCTCGAGTTCGATGAAGTTCCCCATGTCCGCCTCGCCGACGAACGAGTTCGAACGGATGGCCGGCGTCCCGAGCAGCGCGGCCTCGGTGACCATCGTCTGGGTGTCCGCGACCAGCAGGTCGGCCGCCGCCAGCGCGTCGTGCATCTTCGCGGGATGGAGATCGAACCGCCGTGCCGGAAGGTCGTCGAAGTCGAGCTTGCCGCCCTCGTCGGAGACAAAGATGGTTGCGTGTTCGGAGAGCTCCGAGAGAAGCCGGCGGCGTTGCTCAAGCGAGAACCCCTTCTTCCCAACGTCGTGGTGGCCGTTGAACGCGTTGAGCCGAACGATGGCGTAGGGCTCGTCCGCCCCGACGCCGAGATCGTCCCGGATCGAGGGGTCCGGTTCGAAGACGTCCGGGTGGAGGTAGGCCGACTCCGCGACGCCCGAGAACTTGTAGTGTTTGCTCCCGAGGTCCTTTCGGAACGCACTCGGCGTCAGAATCGCCCGAACGAACGGGCGGGCGACGACGTGATCGAACGATGTCTCAGAATCCAGTACGGCGATCGACGGCGTTCGGGACATCAGGCCGGCAGCAGCCGCGTACGGTCCTTTGCCGAAGATGACGTCCGGGTCGAACTTCCGGACGCGGCGAGCGATGTTGTACAGGTGGGTCGGGAGTTCCCAGGCGAGCGACTGAAGCGATTCGCTTCGCTTGCCGTAGGTTTCGTAGGGGAGATCGTGATACGAGAGGAGCGTTTCGGTAAATTCGTCGCTTCTGGCGAAGACGAGGACGTCGTGGCCGCGGTCCTCGAGCCGTTGGACTGCGTGTTTGTACTGATGGACGTGAGCCGGTGTGTTATTGAAGATCAAACATTTCATTGATACTCACCGCTAGTGGCACTCGTATACCTTCTTTCGTGACACCTTGTTATGGCTGTTGTAAGGCGTGAATGTGTCCAAGATATGAGTTATATATGTGGGAGAAATACGCAGAAATGGTGGTGGAAGACTATCGATTTAGAACGCGTCCGCCTCTGCTCTAACGGACCTAATTAGGGGTTTCAGGGCGTATTAGCTGTGGTGCTGTTCCGGAGCAACCTGGCGAAAACCGGCTGGCGCACTGAGTTATTTCGGGATACTAATATTAAATCTGACAACTAGATGTGTCGGATCTGATTACTTTATTATCAGTATTAGTACTATATGCGGAACGTCGGGTACCGTAAACGAGCCGCTGTACTGTACCACTAAACGGGACGTTGACAGAGATAGTGGACGGTTGTTCGCTGTCGACGGACACTACAGTCCGTTACAGCGGCGGACGGTAACGGCTGCTGGCGTCGGGATCGGTCGACGACCGACCCGGACTCGTGGGAATTCATCGCATGGCTACCGCCGTCGGCGTCCGTTTGGCCCTGCTGTAGCGTGCCGTGTGCGATAGAACGCCGACCCAACTCGGCCGGGATTCGTCCACGCTCGAGAGTCCTCGGTGACAGACACGACTCGTAGCCGACGCGAATCGACTTGGGAATCCGGCGTTCGACGACCGAAGCCGATTGCTCGACGTCGGACGCTATTCGATGTACCTTTCCGGATCGACGGCGTATCTTCTACTATGACCGACAATTCGCCGACCGTTTCCACGCGAACCGTATTCACGGGATGTCTGAGGGAGCTATGACACGAAAAGACGACTACTACAACCGAGCGAAACAGCAGGGCTACCGCAGTCGCGCCGCGTACAAGCTCAAACAGCTCGACGACCTCGAGAACGTCATTGAGGGCCGAGACACGGTCGTCGACCTCGGTGCCGCCCCCGGCGGCTGGCTGCAGGTCGCCGCCGAAAAGGTCGGTCCCCAGGGGACCGTCATCGGGGTCGACCTCCAGCGGATCAAGGACCTCGAGGATCCGGCGCTGGTCGATCAGGTCGAAACCCTCCGCGGGGACATGACCGAGGAGAAAACTCGCGAGCGGGTCGTCGAGGCCGCGGGCGGCAAGGTCGATGCCGTCGTCTCGGACATGGCACCCAACATGTCCGGTGAGTACTCGCTCGACCAGGCTCGGTCGCTGTACCTCGCGCGACAGGCGTTCGAGACCGCTCTCGAACTGCTCGACACCGGCGGCAACTTCGTCGTCAAGGTCTTCGAGGGACCGGACGTCGACGAGTTCCGGGCGGACGTCGAGGAGGAGTTCCAGTACGTTCGCGTTACGTCGCCGAAAGCCAGCCGCGAGGAGTCCTCCGAGATCTTCTTCATCGCGAAGGGACGGCTCACCGCCCCGGTCGCGACGGGCGACGAACTCGAGGTCGAGATCATCGACGTCGGCAGCGAGGGCGACGGCATCGCAAGCGTCGAGGGCTACCGGCTGTTCGTCCCGTCGACCGAGAAGGGCGACGTCGTCACGGTCCGCGTCGAGGACGTTAAACCGAACTTCGGGTTCGCGGAGCCCCTCGAGGACGACTGAGACGGGCTGCTGTACCGTTTTTCCGAAGAACTGCAGGAGGGTCGCGGTTGCTCCGGAACTGACGTGCCGTCGTCCGAACGAGCGCCGAGCGTCGGATCGGAGATCCGACCGTCGCGTACTACTCTTGTTCTCGTTGCTCTGTGCGTTCGTACGTGAGTTCGAACTGCGAGAGCGACTCGTCGGCGGTCGCAACGTAGAGCGCCTCGAGGTGGGCGAACAGTTCGTCGGGCGGCGCGTCGCCGTCCTCGCACGCCTCGCAACTGATCGCGAGTTCGTCGTAACAGTGGCCGATCGCCTCGTGAAGCACGCGCTGGGTGGTCGGCGTGAGCGGCAACTCGACCGTCTGCGGGTCAGCGCCGTCTACTCGTCCGATCGCTGGTGATGTCATACGGGTACAGTCGCGTACCACCGTGTAATAGCTTCCCCAATGGTAATTTCTAGTCGCGTTCGTCGTCCTCGAGTCGATCGTGGCGTTCGTCGATCTCGTCCAAGATATCGAGCGTCTTCCGGATCGAGGCACGGATCGCGTCGCTGCGGTTGACGAACTTGCCGTCGTCGCCGACGTGGTCGTCGAGATCGTCGAGGAGTTCCTGCGGAACTTCGACGCTGATCTTTGGCATACGCGTTATCGTTGGGAACAGGGGTTCTTAACAGTCCGTGGCTGGATGTCGCTCGCGAAAAGTGTCGACGCGATCCCCACGAACGCGAGTTTCCGTCCGATCTCGAGTTCGAATCGCTCCTGTCTCCGTCTGTGACCCGCCGTCACTCCGCCGCGCCGGCATCCGATTCCGGTTCGGGTGCGCTCTTCCCGCCGCCACCGCCGAACAGCCGGCCACCGCCGGTGAGCACGTAGAGGACGGCCAGCCCCAGCATGTAGGTCAGGGCGATCGGAATCGCGACCAGCAACATCGTGAGGATGCCTTTCGGGCTAAGGAAGGCAGCGGCCGTGAAGATCCCGACGACGATCGGTCGCCAGCGCTTGAGCATCGTCCGGTAGCTGACGATGCCACCGATGTGGAACAGCGCCATCGTGACGATGATGTTGAACAGGAAGCCGACGCCGAGGGTGGTGTAGATCACCAGCCACGAGAAGCTGTTGATCCGGTAGGTGACGACCATCCCGTTCTGGACGGCGTCGGTGATGAGATACGAGATGACCATCGGGGCGATCCAGTAGAAGCCGAGGAACAGTCCGACGCCGAAGCCGGCGAAGAGCCCGCCGCCCCAGACGAGGAACACTCGCGGGTCGCCGCGAACGAGGCCACGCTCCTTGGCTGCTGGCCATCCCCAGTACATGATCATCGGGGCGATGGCGATGAAGGCCAGTATCGTACTCACCTTCACCATGAAGATCAGCACCTCGACGGGGTGTAAGGCGATGACCAACCCGAGTTCGCCGATCAGTTCAGGCGTTACCTCGCCCGTCTCGACCGATCCCTCGGTGACCTCGTCCAAAACCTCCGGCGGGACGCGGTCGACGAACTGGGCGAGGATGATACCGAACCCGCCCTGGTAGAGCGCGAGGAACGTGCCACCGAGGACGGCCATGAAGACGCCCACGATGTAGATCGTCTTCGAGGTCAGGCTGTCTACGATGAACGCGAGATCGTAGGCGTAGCCGCCGATATCCTCCTCGGTCGTCTCCTCCTCCGTAAAGGGATCGAGCATTCCGGCGGCCGTACTCGAGAAGAGGCTCTCTTCGTCCTCGCCACCGGACGCGGCCGCGCTTCCGCCCGCTGCGCCGGCCGCACCGTCCGCGCTGTCTCCCTCGCTGGCGTTCGCTTGCCGCTGTTCCTCGAGCCCGTCGTACCGATCGAGGATCGCCTGTGCCTTCTCCCGGTTGTCGTCGTACATCGCTTGCCGGGAGTACTCGAGGGCCGTCTCCTCGTCCATCGCGAGGAAGACCTGCGTCGGGACCTCGTCGATGTCTTCGGCCGCGAGCGTCTCGAAGTCGATGTCCTCGTGATCCTCTGCGCCCCTGATGTCTCCCTCTCGCGGGTAGACCGGGCCCTGTAGTACTTTTATTGTGTAGCCGACGAGGACGAGAAAGCCGACCGATGCGGCAACGATCCCGGCGACGGCAGCGTCACCGAGCAGTCCGTATTCGGCAGCCATAGACTCGAGCCCGAAGGTTCCCTCGGGCCGGAATCCGGACGGAAGCAGCGGATAGACGGACTCCTCGAGGTAGTCGAACCCGCCCTGATTGACGAACGCCGCTGCCGCGACGGCGACGAGCACCAGTCCGCCGCTGAACTGCAGGACTCGCCGTTTCATGAAGCCGGTGCCGGTGTCGAGTTCGGCCGCGCCGCGTCGGCGGATGTTGGCGACGACCTTCGCGAGTCCGAGGCTGAACACGTAGAGGGCGACGAGCGGAATCGCCCACATGATCAGCGTGAACGGATCCGGCGGGGAGAACATCGCGCCGAAGACCGTGATGGCGACGATCGCGTGACGCCACTTGTCTCGGAACGTCTCGTAGGAGACGATCTCGGTGTACGAGAGAACGCTCATCAGCAGCGGAAGCTGTGCGGCCAGCCCAAACGAGAGCGTCAGCAGGGCGATGAACTCGGTAAACTCGGTGATCCCCCAACTCGGGTTGACACCGGCGTCGTGGGCGACGGTTCCGAGGAAGTCGAAGGCGTAGGGGAAGAAGATTGCGTAAGCGTAGAAGAGACCGATACAGAACAGGGTAATCGAGGTCAACGCGAACCCAGCCACGTAACTCTTCGAGACCGGAACGACCGATTCGATACCGCGTTTACGGAGCGCGTCCCGCGAGAAATACAGCAGTGCCGGAATCGCGATGATTATCCCCACGAGCAAACCGATCTTCGCCTGCAAGAGAATAACCTCGAATGGGGTTCGCGTGATGATCTCCGTCGCCTCTGCGACGGTCGGATCCATCTCCGCTTTCGCCGTCGCCTCGAGAAAGCCCCAGATCCATATCCGGAGTGCGTAGAAGGAGCCGACGAAGCCGATGGTGAATACGATGAACACCTTCTGAAGATGGGTCTGCGCGCCAGACAACACTGCGCCGATGGTTTCACGGCCGGTGTTGATTGCTTTGGCCGTATCCTCTCCGACGGCAGAACTCATTTACTGCCTGTGGCTAACTGATATCCAGTTATCAACCTTTCGAGTGCTGGAACGGTAACTGCCGGTTTCGAGACCTTGTCGCTCTCGTGCGGTGTTCGTAAGAAAAAGGCCTATAACCGGTGGCCGTCTGATATTCCGATAGATGTCGGACGAGTCGGTGGACGACAGGGATGGTGAGGATCCCGTCGACGAAGCCGCGGAGCCACGGGAGGCGGACGACGAGCGCCCGCCTTCCGACGAGGATCACGATGGTGAGTCCGATCAACCGGTCGAAACCGACGGTGAGGGCATCGTCGATCGTCCCGACAGTATCGACGAACCCTCCTACCCCGATCCGGACGACGATGTCGGCGGCATCTCGACGCCGCCGGACGACGAGGAGATGCCGCTGGCCGACCACATCGAAGAGATGGTGCTCCGGTTCGCGGTCGTCTTGCTCGTCGGCGCGGCCGGGACCTCGATCGGACTGCTGTTCGCCTCGGACGCGATCAGCTACGTCTGGACGGATATCTTCCCCTACGCGTCCGAAGAGGTGCCGCCGCCGCACGTCTACCACCCGCTCGAGCTATGGCTGACCCGGATCAAGTTCTCGGCGCTGCTGGGGATTATGGTGGCGCTGCCGGTGTTCGTCTACCAATGTTACCTGTTCATGCGACCGGGGCTCTACCCCCACGAGCGCAAGTACTACCTCGCGGCGGTGCCGATGAGTGTCGTCCTCGCCGCGCTCGGAATGCTGTTTTCCTACGTGCTCGTGTTGCCGGTGCTCTTCCAGTACTTCACGTTCTACGCCGAGGGAAGCGCGAACATCGCGTACGCGCTCGGCGAGACGTTCGACCTGGTCATCACGCTGACCGGCTTCCTCGCGATCGTCTTCCAGATTCCGCTGTTCATCATGCTCGCGATCATGATGGGCGTGACGACCCGCCGCTGGCTGGCGCAGAAACGGCTGTACTTCTGGGCAGCCTTCTTCGGGCTCTCCTTTATGTTCACCATGGACCCGACGATGATGGCTCCCATCCTCGTCGCGCTCACCATGATCCTGCTGTTCGAGGGGACGCTGTTCGTCCTGAAGTGGGTCGGGCGGGAGTGACCGTCCGATCTCTCGGCGCGTTGCGTTCGACGTTCGATTGTGAGCCGTCGGTCCCGTTATTTCGGTCGACTCGAGCGGACGGGTTCTGGCGCCAGCTATCGGAGCCACTGAACGTCACTGCAGACTCGATTGCACGAGGGCGTTGCGATCAGTGTGTAATTCGTTTCAGTTGTTGCTGTATCAGCCACCTCTACCGACGAACCGTCTCGTGACGCGTGGACGCCCGTTCGGTCGACCGGCGTCGTCCGATACTCCACCGTCCTGATATTCCTCACATCCATCCGTATATTGTTACAATCCCTTCGTTATCGACTCAAAGAGTATCGTTTGTAAACGATCACCGTTTAGTAGATGCATACGTTCCCTATTTTTGTGAACGAGTGCATGATGTCGGGCCAAACTCTCGGTACTGGGTGTGATTATAAACCCCACACCGCGCGGTTCGAGAGCGGGAGGTGTCGTCCGTGACGGAGCTCGTCCCGACGACGTGTATGCGCTGTGCGGTCGGCTGCGGACACGTTCAGCGAGCCGTCGACCAGGGATACGGCCTTGACGTCGTCCGGGGCGACGGTGCCCACCCGACGAACAACGGACTCGCCTGCCAGCGCGGCATCAGTGAGACCGTCGCTCCCGGCGGCGAGTGGCTGACGCGGCCGCTCGTTCGCCGGGACGGCGAACTGGCCCCGACGACCTGGGAGACTGCCCTCGAGCGCGCCGCAGAGGGGCTCGATACGGCACTCGAGGACGGCCCGGACAGCGTCTCCGTGCTCGGCAGCGGCCAGCAGACCAACGAAGCGGCCTACGCACTCGGCAAACTCGCCCGCGGCGGGTTCGGCACTCGGTACTACGACGCCAACACGACGCTCTGTATGGCGTCGGCCGTCACCGCCTACTACGACGCCTTCGGCAGCGACGCGCCGCCGCCGACCTACGACGATATTCCCGAAGCGAAAACGCACCTCGTCTGGGGAGCCAACCCCGCGGCCGCCCACCCGGTCATGTTCCGGTGGATAAATCACTCGGCCCAACAGGACGGCTCCGAACTGATCGTGGTCGACCCCGTCGGGAGTGTGACCAGCAAGGTTGCCGACCACCACGTCCCCGTCGAACCGGGCGGCGACCTCGACCTCGCCCGCGCGGTCCTCGCCCGCGTCGTCGACACCGACCGCGTCGACGAGGCGTTCGTGGCCGAGGCGACGGAGGGATTCGACGAACTGCGAGCGCAACTTCCCGACGCCGAGACGGCCGCCGAAGCCGCCGGGGTCTCCCTCGCGGACGTCGACCGGATCGCTGACGCGCTCGAGGATCCCACGCTCATCTACTGGGGGATGGGGATCAATCAGAGCGTCAACGGGACGGCGGCGTCGGGCGCGTTAATCGATCTCTGTCTCGCGACGGGAAACCTCCGCCCCGGCTCCGGTCCGTTCTCGTTGACCGGGCAGGCGAACTCGATGGGCACTCGCATCTGCTCGTCGAAGGGAAGCTGGCCAGGCCAGCGCCCCTTCACCGACCCCGAACACCGCGAGGTCGTCGCGGACGCCTGGGACGTTCCCGTCTCGCGACTCCCGGACGATACCGGCCCCGGTCCGGTCGGCATCGTCGACGCGATCGGCGACGATGTCTCGGCCGTCTACGCCGTTGCGACCAATCCCGTCGCTGGCATGCCCGACGCGACGCAGGTTCGCGAGCGACTCGAGGACGCCTTCCTCGTCGTCCAGGACGCCTTCCGGAGCGAAACGGCCGAGTTCGCCGATGTCGTCCTGCCGGCAGCGACGTGGGGCGAATCCGAGGGGACGACGACCAACATGGAACGGACCGTCTCACGCGTGCGCGCTGCGACGGAGACGCCGTCGGGGATCAAGACGGACCTCGAGTTGATCGGCCAGCTCGCCGATCGACTCGTCCCCGACCTGTTCGACGAACCGCTCGAGCCGAAATCGACCTTCGAGGAGTTGGCGGCGCTGACTGCCGGGACGCCCGCCGACCTCTCGGGAATCGACTACGAACGTCTCGAGGCCGAGGTCGCGGTTCGGTGGCCGGTTCCCGAGCCGGACGTCTCGGCCGGCTATCGCTACTACGAGGGACCGCTGGCCGACGGCGGCGAGAGGACTGACGATGCTGGTACCGGTGCTGGCGAGGCCGACGAATCGTGGTCGTTTCCGACCCCTTCCGGCCGCGCGCAGTTCTCGACGGGCGAGGCTCGGCCGCTCCCGGAGCCGACCGACGAGCAGTTCCCGCTGACGCTGACGACGGGGCGGCGACCGGACGCCTACAACACGGGCGTTCGCACTCGCGAGGACGACCCGCCGACGGCGCGCGTCAGTCCCGCGACCGCCGCGGCGCTCACGGACGAACTCGACGACTGGGAGTCGGCCGCGGACGAGGACGGGGCCGACGACGCCGCGAAGTACACGCAGGTTGTCTCCCGCCGAGCCTCGGTCACGGCCCGCGTCGAGGCCGACGAGTCGATTCCCGACGGCGTCGTCTGGCTTCCGATCCACCACCCCGCCGTCAACGATCTCACCGTTTCGGACGTCGATCCGCGATCGAAGGAGCCGAACTTCAAACAGTGTGCGGTGCGACTCGAGGGGTCTCACGAGCGGGAGACCAGGGCCGTCACCGAAGTCAGCACCTGACGGTCCCGCCAACCACGTTGTCTCTGCTCGTATCTCGCGTCGTCTTCGTCGACTAGCGTCTCCGACAGACCACCCGTAGCTCGCCGATTATCGAATTGCAGACCGTTCGGTGGCTGCTTAACTCCAGAGGTGTCTCGAGAGGACGGCGACGCCGTCCGGGGCCAGACGTTCCGCCAGTGGGTGGCTCTTCGCGGAGAGCGAATCCGCGGCCGCTGCGATGGGCGAAGAATCCGCCGCGCCGTCCGACGACTAGCCGACACTATTTTCGATCGATTCGCGCCGTCGCTGTTGCTCTGGTGTAGTATTCCAGCGCTGTTGCTCGCCGATTCGGTACGTCGGTACGGCGGTCGCTACTCCGTGTGGGTAGCGTCTCCGCTGAAAATTGGGTGTTCTCGTCTCCGGTTCGCAACTGCCAGCGCCGTTTCGGCTTACCGGGAGAGTTTGCTGACGAGTCGCTCGAGGGCGGTCGTGAACCCGAGTGTCGGGGTTCCGGGCATGTAGACCGGGACATCGGACTGTTCGGCTGGCTCGGCGACCGTCGGTTCGGTTGGGTCTCTCGTGCTCATACATCCACTTGGTGCCGGGGGTATTTACGTTCTCGCAAATTTACTTTTCGAATCAGAAATCATCAATCGTTATCGAGTAATATTCACACGGTATTGGGTACGTTGGTACGCCGACACTCGGCCGGTCCGAATCGATGGTGACAACGCCGACTGATCGCTCTCGCGGCGGGCGATCCATCGCTCGCTCGAGACGGGCGGAAACGGTCGACGACCGAACCGCGCTCGCTCGTTACCGGTGCTCGCGCGTTCGCTGGTAGGCGTACTCGAGGGCGTCCTCGAGCGATCCCGGGCCGTCGTAACTGGCCGAAAAGAGGTCCATGAACTGGGCTGCGATCCGATCGCAGCGGTTGAAGGTGAGTACGGTTCGGACACGAATCGTTTCGGAGAGGTCGAGACCGGGGTAGGTCGTCGCCGTCAGGGCGTAGCCGGGGTGGTCCTCCCCGTCCAGCGACGCCGGTGCAACCTTCAGCCGCAGGTCACCAGATTCGTGACGATAGGTCCGATACTGCATTTCCCGGTCGATGTCGGCCGGGGTGTACGTCCGACACTCTTCCGCGTTCCACTCGAGCGGCACGTCAGCGTCCATCATCTAATGGTAGCCGTCCTAGTGCCACGTCCGTGTCGAAATACGCAATATTCCCGGACGTTGGTGAAGTAATACCACTACTGGTGGGTTTTCTACGGAGAAGACGATTATATTCTGGAGAACTGTTGGACGAACTCTATCAATTCCGTACGATATCGAAATCGGTTCCGAAAGCAGCGGCGGAACCGTGAGGGAACGCTCACGAATTCGGACGGATCCGCGGGTGAGCAACCGATGATTCGAGGGCCGGCTCAGTCGTCCGTCCGCGACTCCGCGGCGAAGACGTCGTCGACGAGTGGCTCGTCCGTCGCGGACTCGCCATCGCTGTCGGCGGTGTCGGCCGCCGGACTCACGCTTCCAGTCCGGTAGCCGTGGAGGTCCAGCGTCACGTGGTCGAACCCAAGCCCTTCGAGTTCGTCGCGAACCGTTTCGACGAACTCCATCTGGAGCGCCCGCTCGAGTTCGTCGGGAGCGACCTCGATACGCGCGAGGCCGTCGTGGTCGCGGACGCGGAACTGGTCGAATCCCCACTGCCGGAGCAGCGCTTCGGCGCGCTCGACGCGGGTGAGTCGCTCCTCGGTCACCTCGAGCCCCGTGGGAATGCGCGAGGAGAGACAGGCCATCGAGGGTTTGTCGGCGACCGACAGGCCGTACTGCTCGGCGATCGCGCGTACCTCACCCTTCGAGATGTCGTGTGCCAGCAGCGGCGAGTGAACCTCGAGTTCGTCGACCGCCTGGAGTCCGGGTCGGTGGCCCGCGCCGGGATCGTCCGCATTGGTGCCGTCGCAGACGGTCTCGATGTCGAACTCGCGGGCCGTCTCGAGCATCTCACCGAGGCGCATCGTCCGGCAGTGATAGCAGCGATCGTCGTCGTTCTCGACGAAGGCGTCGCTCTCGAGTTCGGAGAAGGCGACGATCTCGTGGCGGATGCCGATTTCCTCGGCGACCCGTCTGGCGTCCTCGAGTTCGGCCTCGGGGAGCGTCTCGCTCCTTGCGGTACAGGCGACCGCGTTCTCACCGAGGGCGTCGTGAGCGAGTGCGGCCACGACGCTCGAGTCCACTCCGCCGGAGAAGGCGACGAGTACCCCGTCCCGATCCGCGAGATCCGCGCGGGCGGACTCGAGTTTCGCCTCGACCGTTGTCATGACCCGTGGTTCGCACTGGACGGGCAAAAGCGCGTTGTCGTCGGATCGCCGAGCTAGACGTTCTGTTCGTGGACTCGATCGAGAATACCGGCATCGGTGATTTCGACGACGCCGGCGTCGTCCAGCACCGCCTGAAACTCGACCGACTCGAAGTACGTGAGCGCCTCCTCGAGGCGGTCGTCTTCGAGCTCTTGAATCACGAGCAGCGTCGTCGGATCGGCCCGCTTTCGGAAGACCTGGGTGCCACACGAGCCGTGGGCCGCGCGGGCGTCGGCGTTCGCTTCGTGGTGGGTTTCCCACCGGTCGTAGTCCTCGATGACATGTTCGGCGTAGAGGTGGACCATCGACCGTCCCTACGGCTACCGGACGGAAAAGACCCGCTCGCGGCGCAGTACTCGCTACTCGCTTACCCGTCGTCGACCGCGTTCGATCTCAGTCGCGTCTGCTCGAGCCGTCGATCGCCGCCTCGAGCGCGTCACGAGCAGCGGCCGGCACCTCGTCGGCGGCCATCCGTTCGTCGAACCGCCAGCGGCGAACACTGGCACCGCGAGCAGTCGACGACGCCCGAACGCGACCCCACAGTTCCGGTCGGACGCCGAGTGTGAGCGTGACGGCTATTGCAAGGAGCCCACAGCTCACGGACAGTCCGGTTCCGTCGACACCCGCGACCGTTCCGGCGAGGTATCGAAGGTAGCCGACGTAGACGCAATAAACACGTTTTGGTCGGATCGTCTCGAGTCGCGTTCCCTCTCGAGCGACCCGTCTACTGCACGCCGGACTGTTAAGTCACTGTTCGTGGTAGAACGCCGCCCGAGAACACCATGTCGCTATCAAATCGATTACGACGGCTGCGGTCGACGAGCGAGTCCAAGGAGGGCCCGGAATCGATGGCCGAGCAGTCGCGAGCGGAACACGCCACCTACGCGGCGATTCGCGGGCTCCAGGCGGGGTTCGTCGCGACGATCATCATGACGGCCTTTCGGCTCCCGATCCTGCGGTCGCTGCCCCCGTCGGCGAACTTCTACTCGCAGTACGTCTCCGGCGGCGACCCGGAGGACCATCCGGTCGCCGGACTGCTCTTGCACTTCGCCTACGGGATTCAGGCGGGGGCCCTCTTTGGCGGGCTGTTCGCGCTTCAGGACGCTGAACGCTCGATCGAACCCGAACAGCGCGGCATCGTCTGGGGATCGATCTACGGAATGGCCCTCTCCGCGTTTGGCTCACAGATCATGCTGAAGGAGGTACTGGATATTCGACTCGAGGCCGACGAACTCGCGCTGTTCCACGCCGGTCACCTCATCTACGGACTCTCCCTCGGCGCGTGGGTCGGCTCCCGCACCGAGGGCGTCGAAGACCCGAAGGAGGACTACGAGTACGACGACGGCAACTGAGTTCACAACCGTTCGCAATCTATCGTGCTTTCTCTAGCAGTTCGGTTCCTCGTCTTACCAACGATTAGCAGTCGTATTACGATGACCCGATTCGGGTCATAACAACCTGTAAACCTCGAAAGCGATGCAGTTCCGGTATGGAAATTGGGGTCGTTCTCGGCGTCATCGCGATCGGGTTCATCCACGGGGTGTTGCCGGACCACGGGTGGCCGATCGCGGCGACGTACGCGCTCGACAAGCAGCGTCGGTGGCTCTACGGTTTCCTCGCGGCGCTGATTCTCGGGGTGGGCCACCTCGTCAGTAGCGTCGTTCTCGTCCTGGCGTACTTTTGGTTCAGTTCCTTCGCCGACTTCGCCGACGGCCCGTGGCTCGGCGTCGTCGCCGGAACCCTGCTGATCCTGCTCGGCATCCACGAGTATCGCCACGGCGGACACGGACTGGACGATCACGAGCACGCACACGGCGGGCACGATCACAGTCACGACGGACACGAGCACGCACACGAAGAGCACGCTCACGACGGGCACAGCCATCACACCGACGGCGGGAGCGAAGCGCACTCGGACCACGGGTACGCACCCAGTGCTCACGACAGCCACGGACACCACGATCACGACGACGACCGGAGCCTCCTCGAGCGCATCCGAAGCGCCCTCCCGGGCGGCGGCGGCCACCAGCACCTCACGGAGAAACACGCCGAGCGCGGACTCCTCGCGCTCGGAACGACCGCACTCGTGCTCGGCTTCGCCCACGAAGAACCGATTCAGATTCTGGCGATCTGTAGCGGCGCCGGGACGGAGCTCTGCCTCGAGTTGATGCTCATCTACTCGCTGGCGGTCATCGTCGCGATCATCCTGCCGACGCTGCTGTTGATCGCGGGGTACGAACACCACCGCAAGCGTATCGAGCGATATACGCCCTATTTGCCGACGATTACGGCCGTCGTGCTGATCGGGATGGGGCTGGCGTTTATTGTCGGCTTCATTTGAGGTTTCTCCCCCGTTCGAGGTGACTCCTACTCAGTTGTCGGAAACCCGACCACGGTTCGAATCGAAGACGAGACACCGTTCTCCAGTTTGCACACCCTGTGTGCCAACCTTTTGCTCTGCGCTCCCTCGCTGTCGCTCGGTCGCTCGGCAAAACGTTGATGAAAAGCACTCCTCCCTCCCCTACGGGTCGGTCGTCGGCCCGCGCGCTTCCTTCGGTCGCTCGCGGTGAGTGCACACTCCTTGCCCTATACTGATCGCAACGCTCACGACTAACCCGAACAGCAAAATCGCACTCCCGTCCCGTTACACCTCGAGCGACTGCACGAGGCGGTCGACGTCCTCTTCGAGCAGACTCGCGTACTCTAATCGCAGGTCGCGGGCGTCACTTTTGGGGACGAACTGCCGGCCGTCGATTCGCGTCGAGATGGGGTGGTAGTCGTCGACGGAAAAGCCCATCCGGTCGAGGTATCTCGTGACCTCGGTCGAGTCGAGCCCGTCGTGCATCGCGGTTTCGGCGAGGTCGCAGGCGGTGTCGAACTCGGGGAGGCTGATGCCGTCGCTCGTGACGTGACCGGTGTTTCTGGGGTCGCTGTCGCGTTCGATTTCCACGGTTGTGTGGTGCAGTTGCTCCATCACGGACTGGAGTTCGTCGGCCAATCGAAGGAGTTGACTCGGCAGCGCGGCGTCCGGCGAGCGCCACTCGACCGTCGGCATCGCCTCGCGCAGACGGATCGGCGTCCAGACGACGTCGTCGGGCGAGAAGTGTTCCTCGACTTCAGATTCGTCGATCCCTTCCTCGAGGGCGGCCTGCTTGAACTCGTCGTAGCGGTTCTCGAGGCGACGGTGCCACTCGCCGACGCTCTCGACGTAGTGCCAGAGCTGGCCGTGTTTGGGGAACTCCTCGTAGCTCTTCTTCCGGTAGCAGTAGGCGCGGGCGCTGCTGGCGATCCGTTCGCCCTGGAAGTACGGCGAGGAGTTGACCAGCGCGAGCGCGGCGTCCAGCGCGATGAGCGTGTTGAGCTGGTCGGTGACGTTTCGCTTCTCGACGTGGATGTGCGTGCCGGCGCAGTACTTCGCGTAGTCGAAGTTCTCGCCGACGACTTCCTTCTGGATCCGGCCGCGTTCGTCGGGTCGGCGCTCGATTTCGTCGCTGTTGATCGGCGTCCCCAGCGGGACGAGCCGTTTGTCAACTCGCCTCGCTCTCGAGAGGACGTCGTCGAGTTCCACGACGAACGTCCGCTGCAGCTCGTCGATCGTCTCACACGGGGGCGTTTTCAGCTCGAACAGCGGCTCGACGAACTCGCGTTCAGTCTGGTCGGAAATCTCCGCCAGTGCGCCCGGGGACGTGAGTTCTCCGTCGGTGTCGATCACCCAGTACTCGACTTCGATGCTCGTATTCATACTCGAGGTGGAATCTGGTCGGCTATCACGGTGTTTCGGCGGCTGCTCTCGTCGCAGGTCAGTTGCACCATTCTGGGGTCGTAGCGGGGGTCGCTACCGTCGGGTTTTCACATAGTTGTACGCGTTTCGTTGAAGTGACGGTGCCTGCAGCCGCTTGCCGTTTCTCCCAGTCGGTACGCCCGCCCGTCGAATCGGTTCGCGGGCCGTCTCGGCTGTCAGCTACTGGCCGTCGTTGCTATAGTAACAACTGAAACGATTTACACACTGATCGCATAGCCGTCATGCGATCAGGTGTGCATTGACTTTCAGTGGCTACTATACGTCTCGTCGGCGGCGACCAGTTCCAGCACCGAGCGCTCGGTTTCGATCGCTTCGAGCGCGTCGAGGGTGGCTCGCTCCTCCTCGAGAATCGCCTCGAGCGGTTCGACGATATCCTCGGCGTAAGCGAGTCGACCGGCGAGGGTGAGCAGCGACTCGTAGGTCCTGATCTCGAGGCGCTCCGAGATGAGGGCGATCTCGAGGGCGGTCGGGATGGCCTCCGGCGACTCCTCGTGCTGTCGCCACGATTCAGCCACGCCGTCGGCGGTTCGCGTTCGACTCGCGCGTGGCTGTCGGCCGAGCGCCTCGAAGAGGCCCTCGAGCCGGACGACGTGCTCTTCGGTCTGCTCGCGGTGGGTCGCGAGCCGGTCGGCGAGGTCGTCGTCAGACGTATTCGCCGCCATTTCGGCCAGCAGTTCGACCTGCGTTCGTTCGACGTAGTACGCGCGCTGGAGCTGATAGCCGAACAGATCTTCGAGCGTTTCGACGTTCATGGATTGGGGTCTCGGATTACGATTGGTCACGCCAGGAGCGGTCGAGCGTTTCCCGCGAAGTGTTGTCGACCGGATGCGCCTCGAGCAGCGTTTCCACGGCCTCGCCGTCGAGCAGCGACTCGAGTTCGCTCCGGACCTGTCGCTCGTCGTCGTAGCTGTCCTGCAGCGCGTCGACGACCTCGCTGGCGCCCTCGATCGCGTTGTCGCCGGTTCGAGACGTCTTCGACGCTCCGCTGGCCTCGAGTTCGGTCGCCAGCGCCATCGTCGTCTCGTAGACCGTACACTCGATCGCCTCGAGTTGCAGGACCGTCTGGATGTAGTACAGCGGTCGAATCGCGTCGTTCAACACGACGTTGTTGAACGCCTCCTTGTCGGCGATCAGGCCGTCGAGTTCCGGAACTGGTCGGCTGTCGGGCTCCGTGTCGAGGGCGTCGAAGGCCCGTTCGATCCGCTCGAGGTGGACCTCGGTGTCCTCGCGGTGGCCGTCGATCACGTACTGGAGTTGCTCGCGACACTCCAGTTCGCGTATGTCGTCGAGCGAGTCGACCGCGACGTCGGTCGAGAGCGTTTTGAGCGCGGACTGTAACGTCTGCTCGATGTAGTACAGCCGTTCTAACTGGGCGACGAGCGCGTCGTGTGGGGTCGTCGATGCGGTACTCATATGCAGGTGGTGTCGACGCTTCGTTCTCAGAACGACTGTTGCATCCGAACCTCGTCGGTATCGTGGGGGCTGTCGCCCCGGTCGCTGTAGCGCGGCCGACCGACGGCGTCGCGCCGGACGCCGTTCAGGATCGCCAACTCGAGTTCGTTCCGGCTCTCGTAGGTCTCGTGACCGGAGGTCTCGAGGACCGTCTCTAGCGTATCCGACTGGTGGGGGTAACTGATCTCGACATCGGCGAACTCCGCCAGCACCTCGTCCGTCGTCAGCGGGAACGTCGTGTCACCGAACAGCTGGCTGACGGCCCCAAGCTCGATCGATCTGGCCTCGTCGCCGGTGTCATCGGTGTGGCTCATCGGCACTCCCTATCAGGATCGATAGTAAAATCCTACAGCCTGCAATCGACTGCGCCGGCCTCGATGTGGCCGACCGGATGGCCGGAACGGGAGTATGCGACGCCACGTCTGGAATAGCCAAACCTCTCTGGACGGCTCGAGCCCGTTACGATCGATGTTGGCTCCGTACCGGGGTTCGTGGTGTCGGTCCCCGTTCTCACGGCAGTTCCATCTCCCGTCGCCGTCGGGTGAGATAGTAGCCCGCGACGACGGGCTGCAACGGCGGAACGAACAGGCTGAGAAACGCGATCCCGAGGTAGAATCCCGGGTTCGGTCGCCACGAGTCTCCGTCGGTACAGACGTAGGCCGCGTCCTGATGGATCGCGATCGGGAACGCGCCGAACGCGATCGCCCCCGCGAGCCCGACGGCGGCCACGAGCAGCCCCGGAATCGTCAGGATGATCGCGATCGTCGCGGCGACGATCCCGAACAGCGTCGTCGCGAGCGAGACCGCCACGACGAGCCACCAGCCCGACCAGCCCGACCGCGTGCCGAACCGTCTGTGCCGACGCGCGAGGTAGACGACGCCCGCGAGCGGCGCCGAGACGAGCGCGAAGGCGGCGTTGAGCCACGGGTTCGGATGCCAGTTCCCGCTCGCCCGCGGCAGCCGGCGGATCCGCCGCGCGTCGAAGAAGATCGCCACGAGCAGTCCGAGCGTCAGAAAGGTGTAGCCGAAGCTACTGACCAGGAGCAAGCCGTACTGCAGCCCGGGAACGCCGGGCTCCGTCTCCCGGATCACGCCGATCAGGCCGACCCCGATCACCGGCGGGAACAGATATAGCAACCGCTCGATGAACCGTGCCCAGTCGATCTCGTCGACGTGCGTTCTCATCTATTTGCCGGCAGGCCGACGGCCTCACAGCGCGTGCTTGTACGCCTCGAGGGTCTCCTCGACGTCGTCTTCGGTGTGCCCGTAGCTGACGAACTGGCACTCGAACTGGTTCTGGGAGAGGAAGACGTTCTGTGCCTTCATCTTCCCCCAGAAGACCCGCCGCCAGCGCTCGGTTTCGGCGTTCTTGACGTCGGCCGCGTTTTTCGGACAGGAGTCATAACGCGGACAGGTAGGGTTCTGCCGGCAGCCCGCCGAACACTGTTCCTCGAGCGAGTCCCGTCCTGGCCCGTCGCGCGTGAAGATCACCTTGAACATACTCGCGGTCCCCGTCACTGTATAGCTCGGGGCCTGATCGGCGAGAACCTCGCTCAGCCCGCTGCGGAGTTGCTCGCCGAGTCCGTCGACGTGCTCGTAGACGTCGTTCTCGGCAGCGAACTGGAGCGTCTCGAGGCCGGCGGCCATCGTCACGGGATGGCCGGAGAAGGTGCCGGCCTGGAAGACGTCGCCCGACGGGGCGAAATGTTCGATAATTTCGGCGCGGCCGCCGATAGCGCCGACGGGGAAGCCGCCGCCGATGATCTTTCCGAACGTCGTCAGGTCGGGCGTCACGCCGAACTCGCTCTGGGCACAGCCCAGACCGCCGACGCGGAAGCCCGTAATCACCTCGTCGAAGATCAACAGGGAGCCGTGTTCGTCCGTAATCTCGCGGAGGAACTCGTGGTAACCTTCCTCGGGATAGACGATACCGTAGTTGCCCAGAATGGGTTCCGTGAGGACGGCTGCGATGTCGTCACCGTGCTCTTCGAACACCTTGCGGATCGCCTCCTCGTCGTTGAACGGCACCGGGAGGGTGTGTTCGGAGAACGACTGCGGAATACCCGCGGAGGAGGGCTGGGGGGTCTCGGCGTCGCCCTCAACCAGCGTCGACTCCTGTGCGCCGTGGTAGCCGCCCTGCATGACGACGATCTTGTTCCGGCCGGTGTAGCCGCGTGCGAGGCGGACGGCGGACGTGGTCGCTTCGGTTCCCGAATTCACGAACCGGATCTTCTCGACGCTCGGGACGTGGCGGACGACGAACTCCGCGAGGTCGACTTCGACTTCCGTTGGCGTCCCGTACATCGGCCCCTCGCTTGCCTTTTGCTGAATGCTCGCCTGCACGGGGTCGGGAAGGTCGTGACCCAGCAGGAGCGGTCCGAGACCCATTACCCAGTCGACGTACCGGTTGCCGTCGGCGTCGATAACGTGTCCGCCGTCGCCCTTCTGGACGAAGAACGGATAGGGTTCGATCGCCGCACGAACCGCCGAGTTCACCCCACCGGGCATAACCGACAGGGCCCGGTCGTACAGGTCGCGTGAGTTGTCGTCGTTCATAGCCGAGCCTAGGCAACGAGACGGGAAAGTAGTACCGAGGTTCGGTCGACGAACGGTGCCGAGACGGTAGTTCAGTATAGTAACAACTGAAACTATTTACACACTGATCGCACAGCTGTCGTGCGATCAGGTGTGCATTGACTTTCAGTGGCTACTATAGTCGCCGGCCTTCCGCTCGGACTGTCGCTGCCGGATCGTGTTCGCTACGTCGTCGTAGTTCGGTACGCCCGAAAGCGACAGCGCATTCGTTCGGCCGAACCCCTGCGGGATCACCGCGTGCGAGACGGCGATCGTCCCGAACCCTCGTCCGCGGCTGAAGGCCGTCGTACTCGTCTGTAGTCCGCGAATGTCTTCCATCCACGTCTCGGTCGTCTTCCTGGCGGTGAATCCCGCGATCACGATGATCCGCCGATCGGTGACGAGGTAGCGGACTCGGTTCCGTCGATACCAGACGTATCCCCCGATCACGAGTCCGGTAACGAGTCCGAGCAACGCCGCCGCTGCGCTCCCACCCGCGATGCCGGCCAACCCGACCAGTCCGGCCAGTCCGCCGACAGCGGCGTGGGCGATCCAGTTCCACCACGTCGGCTGCGCGTCGACGAGGACTTCCTCGCCCTCGAGCAGCGTGAGCGCTCCCGGCGATTCGGACCAATCTGAACGATCCGGGTCGCGGTCGCCCGTCTCGGCTTCGTCGTACGCTAACTCCGATTTATCGCGTTTCCGACTCATTCACTCCTCGTCTCGGAGCCAGATTCAATAAACGTACTGGCAGGTCTGCTCGAGCGTCCCGTCTGACGAACGAAGGGGAGCAAGCACAGTGATCGACGAAGCGGGGATGTGAAGGCGATCAGACGGCGTCCGATCCAGTCTTTCCGGTCCGAACCTGATAGGCGTCGTCGACGGGCAGCACGAAAATTTTCCCGTCGCCCGGTTCGCCGGTGTTCGCGGCCTCGCCGATGGCCTCGACGACCTCTTCGGCGGGGATGTCGGCGACGACGCACTCGATTTTGACCTTCTGGTGGAGGTCGACCGTGTACTCCTCGCCGCGCCACTGCCCTTTTTTCGCGGGTTGGGAGCCGCGACCGGAGACGTTCGTAACCGTCAGCGACGGGGCCCCGACTTCGGCGAGCGCCTCCTTGACCGCACCGAGGCGGTCGGGGCGGATGATCGCGGTGATCAGCTTGAGTTCGCCGTCGTTCGACTCGGTCACCTCGAGACCCCTCCACTCGTCGTCACGTTGCCGTACACTGTGGGATAGCTGTCCGTACGACGCCGTTGCTTGACTCGAGTTATCCGTACAGTCACATCTAGGTCCGACGCCCCATTCCCACGTAAGGGTTCGCGTCGACATTCGGCTGCGACCACGGCTAACTCGGTGCAAACGGTCGACACCCGCTGGATTACCGTCTGAATAAGACGCCAGTGCCGTCCTTTCACAATCGTGGAAGTTCGGGGCTCGTTCCAACCCGTGAGCGCCCGATTGCAGGGGAAACGCTGTCGCTTACAGCCCGTCTCGGTAGTCACTACGGGGATTCTGGGACGCCCACAAAAAGGCGACTGCAAAAGAAACGGCTCTCTGACGACCTCGTTGTCCCGTTCAGACGGCGTCCTGTCCGGTGTTTCCGGTCCGGACCTGGTAGGCGTCGTCGACGGGCAGCACGAAGATTTTGCCGTCACCCGGCTCGCCGGTGTTGGCGGATTCGCCGATGGCCTCGACGACCTCTTCGGCGGGGATGTCGGCGACGACGCACTCGATTTTGACCTTCTGGTGGAGGTCGACCGTGTACTCTTCGCCGCGCCACTGGCCTTTCTTTGCGGGCTGGGAGCCGCGACCGGAGACGTTCGTAACGGTCAGCGACGGCGCGCCGGTCTCAGCGAGGGCCTTCTTGACCGCACCGAGGCGGTCGGGACGGATGATCGCCGTGATCAGCTTGAGTTCGCCGTCGTTCGGCTCGCCACCATCGGTACGGATGATCTTATCGTTACCACCGTCGGTTGCGACGTCAGGCCCACCGAATTCGGGGTAGGTGTCGACGCCGTGTTCGGCGAGGTCGAGTCCGTCGCGTTCGTGGTCGGGCGTGACGCGTGCCTGACCGATTGCCTTGAACGCGCCCCAGACGGCTGCGGTCGCCACGACCGTCCAGATCGTGATGACCGCGACGCCGATGATCTGGGGAGCGAACGCGCTCGCTTCGATAGAGAGGATGCCGCCGGCGATGACGCCGCCGCCGATGGCGGATCCCTCGAGCGACCAGAGCGGGTAGATGATCAGGCCGAGCATTCCCGCGGTCCCGTGGACCGGGAACACTGCACAGACGTCGTCAATTTTGAGCGTCTCGTCGACGAACTTGAAGACGATGGGGAGCTGTGCGCCGGCGAGGAAGCCGATCGCGATCGCACCCATCGGGGTGATGAGGTCCGTCGGACCAGTGACGCCGACGAGTCCGGCGAGCATGCCGTTCGCGACGTAGAGCGTGTCGACTTTCCCGTTCATGAACAGCGAGACGGACGACGCACCGAGCGCGCCGAGCCCCATCCCGAGGGAGGTGACCATCGCAATGCTCCCGACGTAGTCGAAGTCAGCCAGTTCGAACGTTTCGGGGTTGATGACCGTCGCGGCCGTTCCGACGTTGAAGCCGAACCAGCCGAAACAGAGTATCAGCGTCCCCAACACGGCGAACGTCATCGAGTGGCCGGGAATGATGTTGACGCTGCCGTCGTCGTTGTACTTGTCCATACGAGCGCCGAGGATCCAGGCGGCCGTCAGGCCGGCGACGCCGCCGACACCGTGGACGACCATGCCACCCGCGAAGTCAGCGAAGCCGAGATCGGCGAGGATCGGCGTGCCCTCGGGGGCGTACCAGACCATCGCCGCGACGACCGGGTAGATGACTGCGGCGAGCAGAAAGGTGTACGTCACGTACGCGCGGAGTTTCGCGCGACCGGCGACAGCACCGGACACGATCGTGGCGGCGGTCATCGCGAACACCGCGCTGAACAGCCACATCACCCAGTCGAACGATTCCTGTCCGAACATCGTCCAGTCGCTGGATTCGCCGCCACCGAGCGCCGCACCGACGTTGTTCGACAGTCCCATCCCGATGATAAAGAAGACGAAGATGCCGACCGCCCAGGTCAGCATGTTCTTCGTCAACTGGTTCGCGACGTTCTTCGAGCGGACCTGCCCCGCCTCGAGCATCGCGAACCCCGCGTGCATGAAGAAGATCAGGAACGTCACCGTCAACGCCCACATCAGGTTCATCCCCGTCGCAATCGACTCGAGATCAGCCGTCTCCTGAAGCGGTACTGCCTCGATCATGCCTGCCCCTCCATCGATTCTGCCTTACTGTCGCCGTTTTGTAGACGCATGTCCACGTCAGATCTGTTCTGGCTCATGGTTGTCTTCTGAATCACGTCTGATGCGGATGGACTAGCTTCATATAAGGGTTAGCGTTAGCATTTGGCCAATTACCTGGGGGTAATAGGGACAGACGAGAAAATCTAGAGGTGATTTAATGTGTATAAGGCGATACGATTTGGCGATTTTTTCGAGCCATGGTTATATATTCGAGCTTTGTACACCGTGAAAAACTCGAGGCCACTGTCGAGTCGTCGATGACGGTCCGATACGGGGCTTCGCAAGGGAGATTTCGCTCGCGCGCGGCAGATGTTGCCACGCACTCGGCCGAATGTCGACAGGTTGGACGTTCGTCAGAATGCTGACTGAGACGAGGCTACCGATTCCTCGACAGCCCCTGGGCGACGTCCTCCGCGAAGTACGTCAGGATCAGGTCCGCACCCGCGCGTTTGATCGACAGCAGCGACTCGAGCGCTACTTCCTCGAGATCCAGCCACCCCTTCTCGGCGGCGGCGTGGAGCATGGCGTACTCGCCGGAGACGTTGTAGGCGGCGACGGGGTGGTCGAACTCTCGGCGGATGTCCGAGACGATGTCCAGATACGGCAGCGCGGGTTTGACCATCAGCACGTCCGCGCCCTGCTCGACGTCGAGGCGAACCTCGCGCATGGCCTCGCGCGCGTTCGCGGGATCCATCTGGTAGTGTCGTCGGTTACCGAAGGAGGGCGCTCCGTCCGCGGCGTCCCGGAACGGGCCGTAGAACGCGCTCTCGTACTTTGCGGCGTAGCTCATGATCGGCACGTGTTCGAATCCTTCGCGGTCGAGCCCTGCCCGAATCGCACCGACCATCCCGTCCATCATCCCGCTTGGCGCGATCATGTCCGCCCCCGCCGCCGCGTGGGAGACGGCGATCCGATCGAGTGACTCGAGCGTCGCGTCGTTGTCGACGGTCAGGTCTGCGCCGTGGCCGTGTGCGCAGCGTTCGCCGTGCTCGCGGCCCTCGCTGCGGAGTTCCTCCTCGAGCGGGCCGCAGTGGCCGTGGTCCGTGTACTCGCAGAGACAGACGTCGGTGATGACGTACGCGTCGGTTTCGGCGGTGATCTGCCGCGTTGCCTCCTGAATCACGCCGTCGTCGGCCCAGGCGCGGGTCCCCTCGGCGTCTTTCGACTCCGGAATCCCGAAGAGCATGACGGCTTCGACGCCGGTCTCGAGCACCTCCTCGACGCGGGCGACGCTCTCCTCGATCGGGACGCGCTCGTGGCCGGGCATCGAATCGATAGGGAGTCGCTCGTCGCTCGTCGCGTCGACGAAGATAGGGGCGATAAGGTCTGAGGGTTCGAGACTCGTCTCGCTGACGAGTCCGCGAACCCGGTCCTGGCGAAGCCGCCGAGGACGGTGTGTGAGATCCATACGCGAGTATTCGTCGGTGGCTGCAAAAGCGATGCGCTCGACGGGCGAGACGGATGGACATGTTGACGGCGGCCCGACAGACCGTCGTGTAGACGCCTGTAGGACGACCGAATCACGCGATCGAGTCGACGTCCTCGAACGCAGCCCGAACCTGTTCGGTCGGGTTCGATGCCTCGTCGTCAGTCACCGATACTGCAAGTGCGGCCCTGACTCTGGCTTTCCAGGCGGGGAGATCCCCACCCCGGATCGCGCCCGCCTCGAGCAGTGTCTTCGCACCGCCGGGGCCGCCGTACAGTCCGGCCGTCGTTCCGGCGTAACAGCGCGAGGTGAGCACGACGGGCACGCCGCGGTCGATCGCCGTCTCGAGTGCCGCGCCGAGTTCGCCGGTCGTGTTTCCGAGTCCGGTTCCCGCGACGACGATCGCATCGACGCTCGAATTCGACTCGAGTGCGCCTTCGATCTGTCGGCCGTCGACGCCCATCGCGTTCGTCACGAGTTCGACGCGAACGTCGGGATCGACGCGCGCGCCCGGAATGCGTGCCGAGTAGCGTCCCGGTTCGCGCAGGAACCGAACCCCGTTCGGCGTGCGTTCCGCGATCGGGCCTGTACTGGGCGAGTCGAAGGTCTCGAGTTTGCTCGTGTGTCCCTTGACGACCCACCGAGCGGCGTGGACGCTGTCGTTGAACGCGAGATAGCTCCCGCCGGTCTCCCGAAACCGGTCGTGTGCCGCGGCTCGAACGGCCGTCAGCAGGTTCGTCGATCCGTCCGTGCCCAACTGGTCGAACGGCCGCTGTGCGCCCGTAAAGACGACCGGGATTTCGGCGTCGACGACGACGTCGGTGTAGTAGGCGGACTCGGCCATCGTGTCGGTACCGTGGGTGACGACGACGCCGGCGGCGCCCTCGCTTGCGGCGCGTTCGACCGCGTCGACGATTTCCCCCGCGTTCTCGAAGGTCACTTGGAATCCGGAGACCTGACAGACGTCGTCAACGTCGATCTCGGCGTGGTTGGCGATTTCCGGGACTGCGTCGACCAGGTCGTCACCGGATACCGAGGGCGTCTTTCCGGCGTCGTCCCCGCTCGAGGTGCTCGCGATCGTTCCGCCAGTGCTGACGATCCTCACGTGTGGCTGCATACTCGTTCGTGAACGCGACCGAAGAAGTGTCTGTCCGGTTCGATCGACTGCCCGTCTGCGCGACGCTGCTAACGGACGGGTGGGAGCCGCCCCCGATCTCGAGGCGGCCGCTGCCGGAAGCAGTACGCTCATTGACCGCGACTGGTGACGAGTAAACGACTGCACTCACCCGTAGGTGATGCCGACAACGATGGTGATCGAACTCGACTGATGCGCTGGCGATACCGAGACACCGTGCTGGCGCTGTGTACGCTCGCGTTCTTCGCGACGATGGTCGGCCGACTGGTGATCAGTCCCGTCGTTCCGATCATCATCGACGAGTTCGCCGTCTCGAACTCGGTGGTCGGGGTTGCCCTCACGGGGATGTGGATGGCCTACTTCGCCTCGCAGTTTCCCAGCGGGATCCTCGCCGATCGGTTCGGCGAGCGTCCCATCATCCTCGTCGCCATCGGTGGCACGGCCGTCGCGAGCGTGTTCCTCGCGCTCGCGCCGGTCTTCGCCCTCTTCGTGGTCGGCACCGTCGTCCTCGGTGGGGTCGCGGGTCTCCATTACAGCGTCGCGACGACGTTATTGACGCGCACGTACGACGAGATCGGTACCGCAATCGGCGTCCACAACAGCGGCGGTCCCGCGGCCGGGTTGATTGCCCCGCCGATCGCGGCGTGGATCGGCGTCCGGTACGGCTGGCGACCCGCCGTCGCCATCGGGGCCGCGATGGCCGTCCCGGTGTTCGTCCTCTTCGCGTGGCGCGTTCGCCCGACGGAACCACGCCGGCCCGACCAGCCGATGAGCGAACGGCTACAACTCGAGGCCGTGCTCGAACTCCTCTCGCGGCCCCAGATCGCCTTCCCGATTTGTCTGGCCATTGCGGGGGCGTTCGTCTGGCAGGCGACGGCCTCGTTCCTGCCGACGTTTCTCGTCGAACACCGCGGGCAGTCGACCGAACTCGCCGGACTGGTCTTCGGGGGCTACTTCGTGGTGCAGGCGATCACGCAGGTCGGCGTCGGCGCGGCATCGGATCGGTACGGACGCGACGTCGCCACGGCGGGCTGTATGGTCCTCGCGGCGGCCGGCTTCGCGCTCCTGATCGCCGTTCCCGGAACCGTCGCCATCGTCGCCGCTGTGCTATTGGTCGGCACCGGTCTCGGCTGGGGTGCGGCGTTGTTGCCCCGATTCATGGACGTCCTCTCGGAGACCGAACGCGGGGCGGGCTTCGGGCTGATCAGGACCGTTTACGGCTTCATCGGCGCGCTCGGTTCCGTCGCGACCGGACTCCTCGCCGACCTCTTCGGTTGGGGATTCGCTTTCGGCGTTCTCGCCGGATTGCTCGTGCTGGTGTTCGTCGCGCTCGTGGCGAACTGGGTGCTCTCGCTCGGCTACTGATACTGCCGGATAGAAATCAATGAGAAGATCAGTCGCGAAAATCCCGCCATCGGCGCGCCGATGGCGGCGGGACTGTGGCTGATCTTCGAATAGTTCTATCCGGCAGTATGACTCGCGGTTCTCCTCTCGAGGACGGGCCAGGACTGTTGTTACGAGGAAAGTACGTTCCCATCCACTTCACACGAACACGCAATCTGCCTATCCGATCTAACGGAGTAGGCCGGGGATGGTATCGCAGTGACGGTGGACGGAGCGGTGTGAATGCTGTGGCAGGACGTCAGCCTGCCCTTCTTGACGCCCAGCAGGTGTATACTTTTAAGTGTGAGCCGCTCGTTTCAGTCTGCTAGCAATGGCCATAGACCCACAGTTTACCGAGAATCGCGACAAAGTCGACGAACACAACGGGCACGCCGTCTGGGGTCCCGTCGACGAACCGGAGGAACTCGGCATCCACGGCACCCACGTCGCGGTCGATTTCGACCTCTGTATCGCCGACGGTGCCTGTCTCGAGGACTGTCCCGTCGACGTCTTCGAGTGGGTCGACACCCCGGGCCACCCCGAGAGCGAGGAGAAGGCCGATCCCGCGAAGGAGGCCCAGTGTATCGATTGTATGCTCTGCGTAGATGTCTGTCCGGTCGATGCGATCGACGTGGACGCCGGTCGAACGGCCTGAGTCGACCGCGTTGTCCGGTTCGACGAACTACTGCGAACCGTCTGTGAGAGGAGGGTGCGTTATTCGGCTCGATCGACGTCGACTTTCTCCTTCAACGTCTCGAGACCGTCGGCTTCGGCGAGTTCCTGGAGGCGCTCGCGGAAGTGATCCTCACAGAGACCGACCTTGAGGCCTTCGGATTCGGCAGCGAAGGCGGCCTCGCGGTCACAGTAGTGACAGTTCATACTCGCGCTTTGGCACCACGATGCATTGAACCCTCCGCTATCGGCCAAGGCTGTATCAAACTCATTGTATGTCTAGCGCCAGTTGCTCGTACTCTCGTCGCGAGAGACCGGCGATCCCGAGTTCGTGGTCGTGTGCGTCGGTTCCACCGGTCACCAGCAGTTCGTTACGTTCGATCGCCCGCTCGACGAGACGCAGATCGAGGTCGGTGTGCCCGTAGGGGTAGTGTAACTCGACGGCCTCGAGGTCGGGATCGGCCGTCAGCGCGAGCGCGGCGTCGGGGTCGCGATACCGTAACGGATGGGCCAGCGAGACGAGCCGACACGACGCGGTGAGCGCCGCTAACCCCTGCTCGAAGGTGGGCACGTCTCGCGGCACGAAACAGGGGTCGCCGTAGCCGATGAGGCGATCAAACGCGTCCTCGTAGTCGTACTCGACGTCGGGGTGGTCGTCGACCGCCCGGGCGACGTGGGGCCGTCCGAACCCGTCGCCGACGGTGAGACCGAGGTCGACGCCGAGTCGCGTCTCGACGCAGTCGACGATCGCCTGCCCGCGCTCGATTCGATTCGTCTGGATTCGGTCGACGAGGCCCTCGAGATCGCCGGTCGACTCGACGCCGTACCCCAGCAGGTCGACGCGCTCGCCGTGGGGCGTCTCGACGCGGAGTTCGATTCCGCTGACGAGCGTCACGCCCTCGCGCTCGACCATCGGCCCGTCGAGCGGCTGCACCCGATCGTGGTCCGTCAGTGCGACGACATCTACGCCCGCTCGGTTGGCGGCGGCCGGTACGTCCTCGAGTTCGAGGCCCCCGTCCGAGCGCGTCGTGTGGACGTGTAAATCGGCGTACGGCATATCATTCGAGTCGAAGGCCGGCGCTCGTAAAGTCGTTTCTTCCGCTCGTCTTCGAGGGAGGGCAGCCCATGATCTATAATGATCATCTAGGACTCCTAGGTCTACGGTGGAACTAGAAAACGTATATGGACAATGTTTATAATTATCGTTCACGGTAGTTAGCGTGTAATGCTGCTCAATGGCACCGGCGACGTCATCGACGACCACGAGTATCCCGCTACGACCGAGGAAATGATCGAACAGTACGGCGATCGGACCCTCGAACTCCCAAACGGGTCTGAGACGGTCGCGGATGTACTCGCCCGCCTCGAGTCCGAAACCTTCGAGTCCCCGGAGGAGGCCCGATTCGCCGTCTACGGCGCCGTGAGCGACAAGGCCGTCGGCCGCGTCGGCTACAGCGACCGCGACCCGACGCCGGTCGGTAGCCCGTACGCGCCCGACGCCGTTTCGTTCTAACGACCGACGATTTTTCGCGCCGGCTTCTCGCTCACCTCTCACGTACAGTCCCACCTCTCCGTATCAGTCGGCGAAAAACGGAACGTGTCGTATTGCTCGCACACGATTCGACGTGTTCCGTGCGTGACCTCGCTCGGTTCGTGTGCGAGCTAACGGGCTCTGCCGCTCGTACCGATTTCAGAGTTCGAGCTGTTTGTTCGCGTCGTCGATCTCCTCCCAAGAGACCGCCTCCTCCTCGATGATTCGCTCGGGCTCGAGCGCCGAGTCGCCGAGGACGGTCAGCGCGGCACCGACCGGCGGTCGGAGTTCGGGTTCCGCGTCGGGTGGCATCTCCTCGTCGTTCTCGTCGGGCTCTGCTTCGTCCCCGTTCGGTCCGTTCCCGTGGCCGTCGTCGTGTGGTCCGTTCCTGTGGCCGTCGTCGTGTGGTCCGTTCCCACGGCCGTTCGGGTCGTCGTCACGATTTTCGCCGCGTTCGTGGGGCCCATTGCCGTCGTTCGGCATCTCCGCATCGTCGCCGTCCGGTTCGGCCATCGCCTCGGGCTCCGGAACCGGCTCCGCACCGGGCCCCGTCGCCTCACCCGCGACGATCCGCATCACGTGGCCGAAAATCTCGTGCGGACCGCAGTGCATGTCGTACACGCCCGGCTGCTCGAACGTGTAGAGCCAGTAAGCGTTCACCGGCAACACGGGCGAGGAAAACGGCGGAACGTCGTCCGGAACTCGCGGTAACTGTCCCTGTGCGGGGTGGTACGCTGTCACGGAGTGGTGGGGCGTGACGAGTCTGAACTGGACGGTGTCGCCCGGTTCGACGTACAGCCCCGTCGGCTCGAAGAAGAACTCCGGAATCTCGCGGTCTTCGCGGGGTTGAATCATCGCGTCGACGACGTGGTCCGGGTCGACCAGCGGATCGACGTCCATCGCGAGCGCCGAGAAGCCGAACGTGGGGTGGATTCCGTCACCGGACTGGTCCGGCGGAATCTCGTCTTGCTGCAGTGTCGGACCGGCAGCGACCGCGTTCGTTCCCAGCGTCACGGCTGCGCCCGCACCGAGGACTTGCAACAGCCGTCGTCGATCGAGTACCGAGGCAGTCGGTGTCGAATCGCCGTCTGTGGGGTCGTATTCTCCCTTCATGGGGAGTATCACTTCGCCGGGTGTGGAGATAAACATGCCACATGGTACCACGTGACTGTCAGGAACGGAGATAGCTGCGATTGCCCCGTCCGCCGGTCTCCCTCAAGCGGGACGACCGCCCGCCGCTCAGAACTCGTCGATGACCGGAATACCGACCGTCTCGTAGTCGGTCATCGCGGCGAGTTTGTCGCTGACGTCCTCGAGTCCGATCGTCTCCGAGACGACCTTTTCGGGCTCGAGTTTCCCCGTCGAAACCATCCGGAAGATCTCGTCGTAGCGCGTCGGCGGCATGCCCAGCGAGCCGATAAACTCGATCTCCTGCATCGTCATCGCGTCGGTGGGGAGGTGGATCATCCCCTGTTCGTCCTGCGTCGTCAGGCCGACCTGAATGTGCTGGCCGTGGGCGTCGAGGCTGAGCACGGAGTTCTGGCAGGTCGTCGCGATGCCGAGGGCGTCCATCGAAACCTGCGCGCCGCCGTCCGTGATCGCCTGCACTTCGCCGGGCACGTCTTCGATGTCGGCGGCATTGACGCCCTCGACGGCCCCGAGTTCGCGGGCCTTCTCGAGTTTGTCGTCCGTCAGGTCGACGGCGACGACGTTCGCGCCGAGCGCGTCGGCGATGTGGACTGCCGAGAGGCCGACGCCGCCGCAGCCGTGGATCGAGACCCAGTCCCCGGCGCCGATATCCGCACGGTGTGCCAGCGCGTGGAACGAGGTCATGAACCGGCAGCCGAGCCCGGCCATGTCGACCGACGAAACGCCGTCGGGTAGTTCGACGAGATTGTGGTCCGCGGTGGGGACGTGGAGCTGTTCGGCGAACGCCCCTTGCGCTTGCTCGATGAACCCCAGGGGCATCACGTTCTCACAGATATTGGAGTGGCCGCGCTGACACCGCGGACAGGCGCCGTCGCCGAGATTGAACGGGACCGCGACGTGATCGCCCTCGCTGACGCTGTCGACCTCGTCGCCGACGGCGACGACGCGGCCGGCGGGTTCGTGGCCGAGAATCTGTCCCGGCTGCGTCTCGAGATCGAGCCATCCCCAGTCGCCCTGCCAGCCGTGCCAGTCGCTCCGACAGACGCCACAGGCTTCGACTTCGACGACTGCTCCTTCGGGAGCTGGATCTGGGGCGTCGACGTCTTCGATCGAAAGCGGTTCGCCGTGTTCCTCGAGTACTGCGGCTCGCATATCCTGATTGTTGATACCACACACTATATACGTGTCTCTACACTCACAGATCGATGAGACTCGTACTCGAGAGAATGCTCGGAACGAATCGAACTGCAGTCCGCATCAGTTCAACAGGTCGATCGCGTCCTCGAGTTCGAGCGGGACCGATCCCTTCTGGTAGCCTTCGATGTGCCCGTTCGGACGGGCGCGATAGACGACGGCGGGACGGTGACGGACGTCAGGTTGCTCGCCGCGAACGGCGTTCCAGGCGTCGTCGCGGAAACTCGAGCAGTCGACGAAGAGGACGGCGCCACCGCCGTGTTCGGCGAGTTGGCCGTTGGTCTTGGTCTCGGCGGTGTCGCGAACGGCGGCGACGGGACCCGAGGCAGCCCGGTTCGCCGGCGGCTGCGGTCGGGTTACCTCGACGAGGACGTTGGTCTTCGGGTCTTTCGCCCGGAAATCCAGCGAGTGCCCGGTCGTGACTTCGATCTCAGGGACGACGTCGTAGCCGGCGTCGCTGAGGATCTTCGCGGCGATGAACTCGCCCATCGAGGCGCTCATGCGGACGCGATCCACGTGATCGCTGGTCCCCAACTTGCCGGACATGACGTGTCGGTACTCGTCGAGCACGCCGGTCTTGAAGAAGTCCTCGAAGAAACGCGTCGTCTCGCGTCGTCCGGCGTCGGGGAAGCCGGCGGCGTGTTCGCGGAAGAAGGCCCGCGTCGACTCGCGACCATCCTTCGACATAAAGACGGGCAGAAAGTACCACGAGAGATGCGGGTAGTCAGCGAGCCACGGGTCCTCCTCGTGGAGCGTCGCGAGCAGTTCGCGCTGGGTCCATCGGGCGACGTGATAGGGAACCTCCCGCCAGCCGAACTTGTCGGTCCGCCACAGCGAGGAGGGCGTTTCGGTGTTGCCCATCCAGTAGGCCTCCGTATCGTTTCGCGCGAAGAGGGCGATGTCGCCGTTTTGCATCTCGAAGCGATGCGTCTCCCAGTCGGCGCCGATCTCGAATCGCGGTGGGACTGCACGCGCTCCGATGTTCGATCGAAGCGGCTGCAGAATATCCTGTCGGACTTTCTGTTCGCTCCACGCCGAGGGCGAATACCGAAAGCGAAGCGGCCGTGCCACACCCTCACTTCGGTGTGGGAGTCCATACGTGTTACGTGTCCGTGCAGAATTCGAGCGGGGATCGTCTTCCCCGAAGAGAGGGGGGTGAGGGACCGTTACATTAATGTATGTCAGCCACCAACATGAGTGTACTTACCATGTCAATGGGTGCCTATGACGAAGATGAGCACGAGCGCCGCGAGCAGCAAGCCTCGAAGGTCGACACCGATTTCGACGACGAGCGGACGATCTATCACGGCAAAGTCGAGTACGATTCCGGCGAGTCGGCCGAGGAACTGCTCGATCAGTTCGAACGGATGAAGTCGGACTGACGCTGCGGCGCTCGTTCTCCCCGTTCTCATCGGTCACGAGCGACGGCCATCCCACAGCTATCGCGCAAGCCGGCCGCAGGGAGCCGAGAGTCCGGCCCCGCCGTGTCACTCGAGGGCAGCCCAGCGCGGGTCCATCGTGTCACTCGAGTGCGTCCCAGCCCGGCGTCTCCGGTGCTCCGCGAGTTGTTTCGACGTCGGCGGCAACTGCCGGTGAGGGAACCGTTCCGTCCGCGTCTCGACGTCGCCGTTCCCACTCTCGGATCGCCGGACCGACCCACGATTCGGCGCGGCTCTCGTCGACTTCGTCGGCCGAACTGCGCTTGTCGTCGGAGCCGTCGGCCGAACTGCGCTTGTCGCCGGATTCTTCTGCGGGATTGCCGTCAGCACTTGCTGTCTCGAGCGCTCGCGCTTTTCCCCACTCGTAGTGATAATCGGAGGTCACGAGCGTGCCGGGGCTCGAGGCCGCGGCGACGGCGAGACACTCCGCGCGGTCCTCGCTCGTCAGTTCTCCGGTGGCCGTTCGATCGATGACGCCCTCGAGCGTCTCGGGTCGGGGGTGGGCGAAGAGCTTCGCGCCGAGGGCCTGCGTGCCGAGCAGCAGTCCGTCGAGGGCCGCGGGTGCGTCATCCTCGATCAGGCGCTGGCCCTCGAACGCGGCTTCGACGCGCTCGCATTCGGTCTCCTGCTCGAGCGCGAGGTTGTGCGCCGGATAGGAACCACACTCGTCGGGGAACTGCTCGTCGCCGTGGATGCGACACTGCAGCGTTTCCGGGTCGAGGAAGACACAGGCCGGGAGCCACGCGGGCTCCTCGCGGTCGAAGGGATCGACCGGCTTCGGCGGTTTTCGAAGGCCGACGAAAAAGACCGGGCGACCGGCGACGGCGGCGACGCTGTAACCGTCGATCTCGACGCTCTCGCCCGCGTCTCGAGCGCGCCAGAATCGCGGCGTCAGCGCGGGGGCCATTCCCGCCTCGAGAAACCCGCGGACCTCGTCCCGAGTCAACGCGACGAAGTTCGTGTCGTCGTCGAGGGGGGCTCGACTCCCCACGGCGTCGGCGTCGCCGTCGGTATCGAGTCGTGCGCGTCGGTGTCGACGGGCTGTCCCGTCCGTCTCGGCGTCGTGAAACGGCCGCCAGTTCAGACAGCAGCCGGCACAGCCCTCGCAGTTCACCTCCATGTTCGACGGTACCACGACGTGACGTATATACTGTTCACCGGCACGAGACCGGTGGGGGAACGACTTTCACCGTTCGGCACCCAGCTGTGGGTATGGCACGGGACTCCTGTGACGGCTGCGGCCGCACGGTCACGGTCGCCGGCGGCATCGCCAACCTCTGGACGTTCGGCGACGGTGGCGAGGGGACGGCGATGACACTCGAGCTCGCGGACGGAACGGCACACCTGCTCTGTTACCCCTGTATCGAGGTGATCCCCGACGAGCCGACCGCCGAAGACGTCGACCGACTCGAGCAGGTCGACGAGGAGACCTCGCGGCTTCGCGCCGCGTAGTTGTGACTGCAGGTCGGGAGATCGGCCAAAAAATCGTGTGGAGTCGCGGCCGGCCGGCGCTGGTACGTGTGATATGAGCGCGACGCAGAGCCCCGCGAGCGGAGCCGTTCGCCAGCCGACCGCACCTGTCGCGTGAGCCACGACCACTGCGCCATCGGCTGGCGCACGCGGAAGGTGGGAGTCGAACGCCACGAGCGAAGCGCCGTTGGGGCCGAGTGACCGCGACGCGCCTCGCGAACCGATCTTCCGTACCCCATTCGAGGTGCGACATCGTATTCGTAATCGTCCAGCTATCGGCCGGTAGGCACTCCTTTCTCGGTCCGTCTCGAGCCTTCCTTTCGTCTTCGCCCAGACGCCCGTCGTCGATTCGCGAAACGGTTCGGTGCCTTTAGGACGCGGCCGGTCCGTGAGTCGAACGGTGAATCCCGAGCGGATCTTCGAGGAGTTCCCCGCGCCGAGCTACCGCGGGACTCAGGAGCAAGCCCTCCGAGACATTCGCGACGCGTTTGAGGCCGGCAACGACGTCGTGTTGGTGCGTGCGCCGACGGGCAGCGGCAAGTCCCTGCTCGCGCGAGCCGTCGCCGGCTGTGCCCGAAAGATCGACGACGCCGACCCCAGCGACGCGACGGGGGCCTACTACACGACGCCGCAGGTCTCGCAGTTAGACGACGTCGCGGCCGACGATCTGTTGTCGGACCTGAACGTCATCCGCGGGAAATCGAACTACAGCTGTATTCTCCCGGACGAACGCAACACGCCGGTCAATCAGGCCCCCTGTGTCCGCGAGCGGGGCTACGACTGCTCCGTCAAACATCGTTGCCCGTACTTTTCCGACCGAGCGATCGCTTCGAACCGGGATATCGCGGCGATGACGCTCGCCTATTTCATGCAAACCGCCGGCAGCGAAGTGTTCCGTACGCGTGACGTCGTGGTCATCGACGAGGCCCACGGGCTCGCCCAGTGGGCCGAGATGTACGCGACTATCCAACTGGGACCGCGGACCGTCCCGTTCTGGGACGATCTCCGCGTCCCCGAGATCGACTCCCTCGACCGTGCGGTGCGCTATGCGGAGAACCTTGCACAGATCTGCGGCCGCCGGAAAGACGATCTGCTGGCCCAGGACTCGCTGTCGCTCTCGGAGGTGCGCGAACGCGACCGCCTCCAGGAACTCATCGGCGAACTCGACTGGTTCGTCTCGGACTACCGCGACCCGGAGAGTCCGACGACGTGGCTGGTCGATCAGTCCGAGCCCTCGAGCGCCCGCGTCGAGAGCCGCGCCGACGGCGACGAACCCGCGGGCGGCCCCCTCACGATCAAGCCGATGAGTCCCGAGAAGTACCTCAAACACACGGTCTGGGACCGCGGCAACAAGTTCGCGCTGCTGTCGGCGACGATTTTGAACAAGGACGCCTTTTGCCGGCAGGTCGGGCTGAATCCGGAGAACGTCGCACTGGTCGACGTCGAGCACACGTTCCCGGTCGAAAACCGGCCGCTGTACGACGTTACCCAGGGGAAGATGACCTACGAGCACCGATCGGAGACGACGCCGAAGATCGCCCGCACGATCGTTCGGCTCATGCAACACCATCCCGACGAGAAGGGGCTGGTTCACGCCCACTCCTACGACATTCAGGAGCGACTCGCGGACATGCTCTCCGACTTCGGCGTCGGCGATCGCGTCCGGACCCACGACCGCGACGGTCGCGACGCCGCCCTCGACGCCTGGAAGGCCAGCGACGATCCCGACGTCTTCCTCTCGGTGAAGATGGAGGAAGCGCTCGACCTCAAAGGCGACCTCTGTCGGTGGCAGGTCCTCTGTAAGGCACCCTTCCTCAACACGGGCGACTCCCGGGTCGCCCACCGACTCGAGGAGGGCCAGTGGGCTTGGTACTACCGCACCGCCTTGCGAACCATTATCCAGGGCTGTGGTCGCGTCGTCCGCGCGCCCGACGACTACGGCGCGACGTATCTGGCGGACTCGAGCCTGCTCGACCTCTTCGAGCGCGCACGCACGGACATGCCCGACTGGTTCGAAGAACAGGTCGATCGGCTGTCGGAACCCGATCTACCCGAGTTCCAGCCGCAGGCGGCGCTCGCCGACAGCGATGGTGCTGGCGGGGGTAACACAACGTCGAAAACGAGCGAGAACGGCACGTCGACGGCGGACGAACGCTCGCGGAACCGCTCGCGTTCCAGACGGTCGGGACGGTCGTCGTCCGGCTCGAGTCCGCTGGCCGATGTCTGGGATACGGACGGGTGAAAATAGGCGTTCATCGCTCGAGAACTGAACGCCGTTTCGAGTCACACTCTCGCATCGAGCGCCCTCTCGAGTGCGAGGCGAACGCGATGCACTCAGAATGCGGCGAGTGCGCCCCACGCGATCATGGAGGTGATCATGAGGAACGCGAAGCCGAGCGCGATGAACTGGTTCTTGTCCATACGTAGTTCAATTCTCCCCGTCGTTATGAATGTCACGCCCCGCGTCGGCCGAGGAGCGGTCTGAACCCGACGAGAGGGGGGGTAGGCGATTCATACGGTTTGCTGTACCGATGTACCAGTGGGACCGCAGGACGGTCGCGGTCCCTCTGGAAATGACTCACAGTAGACAGTATCAGCGACGGGTCTGACGGACGGTTACACCGACTCCCAGCACGGCGAGTACCGCGACAATCGTGAGAGCGATACCGAATCCTGCCAGTCCGTCACTATCGTCCGTGTCGTTTCCGTCGTCTGCGTTCTCTCCATCGTCGTCGCCGTTGTCGTCACTGCTGTCCGTGTCGTCATCGGTGCCGTCGATGTCGTCGTCCGTGCCGTCAGTGTCATCCGCGCCACCTCCATCGTCGGTGTCCGTCTCACCGTCTCCATCGGTATCGTCGATACCGTTTTCATCCCCGTCTGCTGTGTCATTCCCCTCAGTTTCGGTCGTATTCGTGTGATCGTCGGCTCCGCCGCCGACACCGCTGCTTCCGCCGCTACCCGGGGCCGTCCCACCCGCCGATGACTCGTCGGTTTCGCCGACGACTTCGCCGGCACTGTCCGTTACCAACGAATCGCCGTCGACGAACTCGAGTCCCGAGAGCCCGTCGTCACCGACGGTCATCGTCACCGTCGCGAGCGTCGGTTCGTCGACGCTCTCTGCGCCGACGTTCGACTGGGTCAGGAACACGTGCCCGGTGTCGGCGTCGTGGCTGTGATAACTGACACCACCTAACTCTTCGAACTCGACGCTCTCGACGCTCGCGTCGGTCGGTGTGTAGCTCAGGTTCGCCTGAAAGCCAGCGGTGTCCGCCGCGGTCGACGACACCGTGACGGTAACGATGTCGTCGCTCGAGTCGGTCACCTCGAGCGCCAGCGTCCCGTCCGCACCGGTCGTCGTCAGTTCGCCGTGTGAGTCGCTTTCGGCGGTCGTTGCGTGTGCGCCAGCCGCCATCGCCGTCGTCGCGAGGACGACCACCATGGCGAGGACGAGGAGTCGCTTCGTCGATCTCGTAGTTGTCATTATGTTGATTTGGTGTGTAAATCGGTTCTGTTCAATACTATCCAACACAAAAATCGCCTCACGGCGAGGGGAGAGTGTTTCGCTGGCTATGCCTCGAGTGCGTCTGCGCCGTGGGTAGCGACGATTTCTTCGAGGATGAGCGTGACGTCACCGGCATCGACCTGCCCGTTTCCGTTCATGTCGGCGATCGACTCGTGGAACGTGTCGGTCGGTTCGTCACCGGCGAGATACTGCTGGGTGAGCGTCACGTCGTAGGCGTTGACTGCCCCGTCGGCGTTGACGTCGCCGGGCCAGGCCGTCGAAATCGTGCCGTCGATCGGCAGGATGTCGAGCTCACCGTGTTCGTCGTTAAGGTAGGTGTTCGCCTCGTCGAACGCCAGCGTGGACTGGCCGTCGCTTTCGTTGACGAATTCGAACTCGACCTCGGCGAGCGTCGGGGTCGATTCGTCGCTGGCTTGTGCCTGCGCGATCGAGAACGTCCCGTTGTCGTTGTCGATGTTCGTCACGGGGTCTGCGAAGTCGCCGCCCTCGATTTCGGTGACCTGGACGATGTCCGGATCGAAGTGAACCTGCGTCTCGTATCCAGCGACGGCATCGGCGGACGTGTTGATATCGACGGTCGTCGTGTCGCCGACGGTCCCGATGTGATCTCCATCACCGAACGTCAGCAGGCCGTCCGGCTGTTCGATAATCGTTACGTTGCTGGAGGCGGCGTCATCGTCGCTTGCAACCGTAACGGGAGCCGTTCCGGCGTCACTGACGTTGGTCTCCCACGTCAGCGTGATCGGCATCGTTTCACTCTCCTCGAGTTCGACCGTCGTACTGTCGACCTCGTTGCCTTCGAAGTCGGAGAGCGTCACGGTTTGCGTCTCGTTCTCGGCGCCGACGTTGCTCACGGTGGCGTCGACAATCAGTTCGTCGCCTTCGATCACCGGCTCGTTGGTCTCCGCGATGTCAACCTGGAAACCGGTTCCGAGATCAGTCTGGAGGTATTCGACGGCGTTCGCCAGAATCGTATCGGCGTCGTCGGTGTAGTCGTCGTCACCGACGAACGTGGTGTACCCCAGGTTCGATGCCAGCACCGTGGCACTCTGTTCGTCGACGGCGAACCCGTCGCCGACCGTCGTGTCAGTTTCGGGTATGGCGGTCTCCGCCAGCACGTCGAACTCGGTGTCGTCGAACCAGGTGTGGTCACCGAACGCCGCAGTGTGGAGGTCGACGCTGTCGCCCTCCTCGCCGACACCGTCGAAGATGTCGTGCGTCGCCGTCAGTTCGTAGCCGACCGGCGGCGTGACGAAGTCGTCCTGGAACGTGGTGCCTGGCTCACCCGCGACCTCGGAGTGGACCGGAATCGCGTTACTCTCCTCGCCCCACTGGTCGAGGTAGACGACACCGGTAGCCGCGTCGTCGGTCGCGTCGATGAACGCCTCTGCGTTCGCCTCGTCTATCTGCTGGACGACGATGGCGTCGTAGCCGTTCGTCGCCTCTTCGGCGTCGACGACGGTCGGAGCGTACATCGGCGGTAGCGACTCCTCGAGGGTCGCTGCGATGTCGGCACCGTGCGCGTCGTTGTCGTCGACGACGGCGACGGGAACGTACTCCTCGAACACCATCGTCGGACCGGTGGTGATGACTGCCTCGTCGTCGAGTCCCGTGACGGTGTGCTCGAGCGAGAACTCGCCGTCGGTGTCCGCGGTCGTTTCGACGGTGATCGTCAGTTCGTCGGTGACGGGACCGTCGAGATCGACCGACTCGCCGAACTCGACTTCCTCGCCCTCGACGAACAGGGTCGCGTCGTCGGTTTCGTACTCGCCAGCGATATCGACGGTTACCGTCTCGCCGTTCGCGACATCGAGGGTTACGTCGACCGCATCACCGCCTTCGATGCCGTCGGGTTGTCCGTCGATCAGTTCGGCGTCGAGTCCGTCGGCGAGTTCGAAGTTCTGAACGGTGACTTCTTCCGCTTCGACCGACACGTCGGTACTCGAACTCTCGTAGCCGAACGCGTCGGCGGTCACGGTGTACTCGCCTTCGGCGGCGATCAGGCTGTACTGGCCGTCCGCATCGGTCGTGGTGCTCCCGCCGTCGTCGAGATCGACGGTTGCGCCCTCGATCGGAACGCCGTCGTCGTCGGTGACGGTGCCGTTGACGCCGCTATCGAGGGCGACCAGGTCGGTCGCGGCAGCGACGTCGATGATCCCGTGTCCGTACTCGGTGTTCGGCTCCTCGTCGGGAGCGTGATCCGGCTGCCAGGCGGTTTCTTCCATCGCATCGTACAGCAGTTCGCGGTCGGCGTCACCGCCGGAGGCGGCGCCCATCAGTGCGAAGGCACCGGCTTTGTGTGGCGCAGACATCGACGTTCCGGAGTAGGTGCCGTCGTAGCCACCGCCGGGGACCGCGCTCAGCACGTCGACACCGGGTGCCGCTGCGTCCGGCACGACGTACTCGTCGGGCCAGTAGTCCGGTGCGTCCGGATACGCGCTATCCGTCTCGATGAGTTCGCCGCTGGAGAACGATGCGACCTGTGCGTCTTCGTCGACGGCACCGCTCGCGAAGTTAGGATAGACGTTCCCGGGTGCTCCGCTGACTCCCTGACCGCTGTTTCCGATCGACGAAACCAGCACGACGCCGGCATCTCGAGCGTTTTCGGAGGGCTCGACCATCTCGTTGTCGTAGCCGTCCACGCCGAGACTCATCGTGACGATGTCGGCGTCGGTGTCGTCGACGGCCCACTCCATCCCGGCGATGATTTGAGCGAACGTTCCGCCGCCGGCGTCGTCGAGAACCTTTCCGTGGTGGAGTTCGGCGCCGGGAGCGACACCGTAGGCGGGAACGTCACCGTCGGGATCGTCCGGTCCGACGACGGTTCCGCTCACGTGCGTCCCGTGTCCGTTTCCGTCGTTGGGGTCGCTGTCGATCGGCTCGCCGCTCCCGTCGAACTCGATCCAGTTCCCGTCGTCGATCTCGAGGTCGGGATGGTCGGTGTCGACGCCCGTATCGAGGACTGCCACACCCGCGCCCTCACCCTGGGTCCCGTGTTGGTCCCAGACCTCGGTCGCGTTGATCATGTCGAGCCCGTACGTGACGCTTTCGTTCGTCGGCTCTACCGCCGGCTCATCCGCCGACTCGGCGTCCGTACTGGCGTCGGTATCGCCGTTCTCACCCGTCGTTTCCACGTCGAAGTTCGCGTGGATCGACTCGCCACCGGTGTACCGCAGCACTTCCTCGGGTGACACCTGCGTGGTATCGACCTCGAGGAGGACCGCGTTCGCGATCCAGAACCGGTTGACGTGTTCGACACCGTCCGTCTCTGCGGCCCACCGGACTGTGTCGGTCTGCGTCGCTTGTGCGTGTTGTTGTAACTCGCCGATGGCGTCCGCCGTACTTGCCGAGGCGGCGACGTCGGCGCTCTCGAACCGAACCACCATCTCCGTGGTTCCGTCTGCCTCGTGCAGCGCCTCATCGATTCGGTCTCCTGTGAGTTCGACATCGTCGAGTTTGTCGTCGGCTGCCGATTCCCCGTCGAGCGTCCCGGCTCCTGCCATTGCCGGGAGTGACGTGACCATTAATAGCGCAAATACTACCACTATGCTCCGTCGGAGCGTCGATTTCGATCGTTGTCTGCTCATATGTTAGCTAGTGACTCTATCATTGAATATGATAAGTCACAGTCTTAATCTGAGCCTAACATTAATAAGTAAAAGCTACTGCTATCTGATGGAGAATAACGTCACAAGATTAATTACAATATTATAACTACAATGAACTTAGTAGGGTAGCAAGTCCAAGTACGGCCGAGCCCGGCGTCGAGTATGGCCAGTCGATCGTCGACGATCGCTCTCGAGGCAGATCATCCCTCGTCAAAACGCCGTTTAGAACTAGCTTTGATGTCGACTACCGCTATTCGATCCGGACGTCGAGCACGACGTGTTCGACCCCCGCACTGTGGCTCTTCACGCGCCGCCGGTTGCGTACGTCGAACGTTCGTCCGGCGTCGGTGACCGCCGCCTCGAGTCGCTCCATTGGACGGTCCCACAGTCGCGCGGTCGGCGTCGCCTCGTGATAGTGGACGACGCCGCCGGGGACGAGGGCCTCGAGAGCCGTCGGAAGGAACTCGTGGGCCTCGTCGGTTCGTGTCCCGTGGTCGTCGGCGTCGTCGTCCGCGACAGCCGCGTCCGCGTCGGCGCTTCCGTAGTATCCCATCACGACTCGGTCGGCGTCGATCTCGGTCGCGAGGTCCCGGCAGTCGGTCATGTAGGCGTCGACTCGATCACCGACATCGTTCAGCACGGCGTTCTCGAGCAGGTAGCGAAACGCGGTCGGGTTGATCTCGGTCGCCGTCACCCGCGCCCCGGCGCGGGCCATTGGGAGGGTGAAGTAGCCGATGCCGGCGAACATGTCGAAGACGCACTCGTTGGCCTCGACGATGTCTCCCATTCGGGCGCGTTCAGCTTGATTTCCGGGCGAGAACATCACCGTTGCGGGGTCGAGCCCGTAGCTGGTCCCGTGCTCGGTGTGGATCGTCTCGGTGTCGCGTGCGCCCGCCAGCAGGCGCGTTCGCGGCTCGCGGTGGGTGCCCGCCTCGCCGTTGTTCGCAATCCCCTCGTCGGCCAGCACGCTGTCGGCCTCGCCGTGAAGTTCGAGCAGCGCCTCGCCGAGGGCTTGCTCGTCGGGACAGCCCTCAGGAACGGTCACGAGGATCACCGAGCCGATCACGGCCCACGAGCCCGGCACCGTCTCGAGGTCCGCGTCGCTCCAGCCACGGTCCGCGAGCAGGTCCTCGAGGTTCTGATTGCGGGGTTCGGGCTCGAGCTGGCGAACCACCTCGAGTACGCTGGTTTCTGCCGGCGGCTCGGTGACAGGGAGTGCGACCGTGTCGGGCCCGTCCCCGCGCTCACGGGTCGTTTCACTCCCCATTTTATTCGAGGGGGCCGCTCCGCTTCGCCCTCGCTCTTCGCGCACGCGCCTCGAGTCGTCGTAGACGCCTTCGGCTCGAAGCGACTCGATGGCGGTTTCGGCGCGCGGTTTTTCGACGATGGCGGCGAGGGGCGCGTCGGCTTGCGCCCGCTCGAGGACGTCTTCCGGCGTCGGCTCCGCCGGCGCTTCCTCGTCACTCATCGTCGTCGGGGAGGATGTGCAGTCCGGCGCGACTCTTTAGTACGGGGACGGTCTCCGCGTCCGCATCGAAGTAATTCGGTCGGGCGACCGTTTTCGCCTGATAGGTCTCGGGGTCGAGCACCTGCACGGCGTTCTCGTCCTCGATGGTGACCACCGTGGTTTCGACGGCGTTCTCGAGGTCGCCGAGCCTTCGTGCGTCGGGGGAGTTCCCCTCCTCATAGCTCGCTTCGTAGCGCTCGCCGGTGGTCGCGCGGATGCCCTTGAGGTTGCCGCGGGCGCTGCGGACGATCACCGGCCCCTCATCGTCCTCGTCGAGATCGATGACTTCGCCGGGTCTGTACGGCGGCAGTCGGACGGCGAACGTGACTCGGTAGACCTCGTTGCCGTCGGAGTCTTCCGTGACGAGCGTCTCGGCGTCGTTGACGGTGCCGCCGAACTCCTCGACCATCTTGTTCGAGATCTTCTTCCCGATCTTGTTGGTCGAGACCTTGATGTTCAGGCCGTCGTCGGTCTCGCTCGTCTCCGTGACGAAGGCGTTGCGGTCTCCCGTCTCTTCCATGTCGGCGACGATCTGGTTTGCGATCGCCTTCGCTCGCTCGATCTCTTCGTTCGTCGGCGTACGGTCCTCGGCGCGGATCTGGACGATGCTGGCGTAGTAGTCGCCGGCGATGCGCCCGCAGCGAGTACAGGTCTGGCGGGCGATTCTGACCGGCACCGTCACCTGCTCTTCGACCGGGGTTCCGCGCACCACGCCCGTGAAGTAACAGTGCATCCGGATCGTGTTCGGATCGATCTGCTCGGGTTCGACTTGCCAGGCGACGTCGTCGACGTCGACGTGAACGGCGAGGGCCTCGCTGACTTCTTCGATGGCGACGTCGGTATAATCCTGTGCACCCACGTCGACCCACCGGTTTCCGCGGTAGACGGCCCCGCAGGTGGCACAGACCCGGACGTCGATCCGATCCGGCACGTCCACGAAGTCGAAATCGTCGAAGTAACAGGCGTCACAGAGCTCTACCTCCGCACCCGGCCGAAGCGGATCCGCGGCGTCGGTCTCGCCGTCCGCGTCGCTCGCCGACCGCTCGGGCACCGGATCCCCACAGCGGGGACAGAACGCGCGCGACTCACTCATTGCCGCGATTTGGGGAGTCAGGGAGTTAAACGACGCGCTCTCGTCGCGTCCGTCGATCGGTTCTCCGCCAGCCGGTCGACTGGTTCTCCGCCAGCCGGTCCGCTACCGTTCGTTTCAGCTTTTCTCACGTTCTGCAAACTCCAGACGAAACGAGGGGGTTTGCGGGCGACTACGCGTTTCGGATCGGCTTCGAGAACGCCACTCGAGGCCGTTCGTCCGAATCACCTCGGTCACGATGGAGACGACCCCTCGAGTCGAGAGCCAGGACCGACGCTCAGGCAGGCTGTCAGACACCCGTCAGACGCCGGTCTGTTCCGCCGTGTCAGACGTCGTCACGTCCCAGGGTTTCCATGCGAAACGAGGGGGTTCGCGTAACGATCACAAAATCCGTCATTTCGGAGAGATGTCCGGTCGCTCGAGGATGGTAACCGTTCCATCGATCGAGGGAATCGTCACGGCACTTATTGTATCGGCCCCCTTCAGTGTCTGTATGAACTGGCAGGCGGACTGGGGGTTACGGTTTCGGATGTTCCTGACGATGTTTCTGCTCTTCGCGCTGTACATCGTCTTCGCGGGCGTGATCACCGCCTACATGGGCGGAGGACTCCTCGTCTTCGCGATGCTATTCGGCGGGATGTCGCTGGTCCAGTACTACTACAGCGACACGCTCACCCTCCGCAGCATGGGCGCGAAGACGGTTTCGGCCGAGGAGTACCCCCAACTCCACGGCTCCGTCGAACGCCTCTCCCAGCAGGCCGACCTCCCGAAACCGAAGGTCGCGGTGATGGACTCGAACGTGCCCAACGCCTTCGCGACGGGACGCAACCAGAAGAACGCCGCCGTCGCGGTGACGACGGGACTCATGCGAACGCTCGATCAAGACGAACTCGACGGCGTCATCGCGCACGAACTCGCCCACGTCAAGAACAGGGACATGATGGTGATGACGTTCGCCTCGCTGCTCGCGACGATCGCGTTCATGATCGTCCGCTGGGGGGCCTTCTTCGGCGGCGGCCAGAGCCGCGGCGGCAAGGGCGGCGGCGGGATCATGGTCGCCATCCTCGTCTCCCTGATCGTCTGGATCATCAGCTACCTGCTCATTCGCGCGCTCTCGCGGTACCGCGAGTACTCCGCCGACCGCGGCGCGGCCGCGATCACGGGCAACCCCTCCGCGCTCGCTTCCGCGCTCATGAAAATCTCCGGCGAGATGGACAACGTCCCCAAAAACGACATGCGCGAGGAGGCCGAGATGAACGCGTTCTTCATCATCCCCATCAAGTCCGGCATCGTCGGCCGACTGTTCAGCACGCACCCGCCGACGGAGAACCGCATCGAACAGCTCCGAAGCCTCGAGCAAGAGATGCAATCCTTCTAAGGGTACGCCCCCCTCACACGAGATATGGGACTTCTGGACGGACTCCGTGCCGTACTCGGGCTGCGCGCCGAGACGGACGCCCGACGCGACGCCGACCCCGACGACCTCTTCGGGATGAGCACCGCCTACCTCACGATGGAGGCCGACCTCGGCTACGACTCCCTCGACGTCGGCGCGCTCTGTTTCTCCGGTGTCGACTCGAGTAGCTTTCGCGACGCCGTCGACGAAGTCGAGGCGATCTTAGAGGCCGGCCGCGAGGATACCGGTACCGAATTCGCGGTCACCAGCGACGACCACGGCTACCACTGGGTCGTCCTTGAGGACTCGAACCCCGAGGATCTGATCACGAGCATGCACTTCGCCGCGGACACGTTCATCGAACACGGCTACGGCTCGCGGCTGCTGGCAGCGGTGTTCGCGTACAAAAACCTCGGTGGGACGGCCTACTGGATCTACTCCTTCCGCCGTGGTGCGTTCTACCCCTTCGCTCCCCGTTCCGGACGGGAGCGCGACTCGAGCGCGGAGTTCAAACTCGAGGCGGCCTTAGACGGCGAACTCGAGATCGAACGCGAAAAGGAGTACTGGTACCCGCTGTGGCCGAGTTCGAGCGGCATGCATCCCTGGGAGTAAGTCGAGCAACACCGTTCGTACTGCCCTATCGATCCGTTTGCAATCCGATACCAAACGATGTTGGCATCACCGATATTAGTCTCGCACTCATCCATCGAAGTACGGCAGGAACCTACCACCACATCATCACCAACTGCGCCATACACCAGTTGTTGCCCCTTTTCCTGCCGCCCTTTCACGACCGCCCAGCCGCGGCTCGATTGATCCGATGTGGGGCGATCGAACGGCAGATTCCTCTCGTCGATCGGTGTCGCATCCATTATGTCGGCCCGCTCGGTAGGCCCAGCCAGTGAGCCACTGGAATCAGTTCAAGGGAGACCCGCGACACGCCGGGGTTCGACGCGACCTCGAGGGGCCGGAGCGCGTGACTGAGGCCTGGACGGCGGATCTCGCCGGTTCGGTCGGATCGCCGGTACTCGACCGCGACACCGTCTTCGTCGGGACGAGCGAGGGGAACTGTTACGCCCTCGAGCGCGAGCACGGCCGCGAACGCTGGCGATTCGAGACGACCGCCGCGACCGACGTGGCGCCGGTCGTCACTCACGAGTTGCTGTATTTCGGTGCCGGCGACGTCGTCTACGCACTCGATCCCGCGACCGGTGAGCAGGTCTGGGTGTCGGAGCTGCCAGACGCGACCGAGTCCTCGCTGGCGCTTGCCGGCGGTGTTCTGTTTGTCGGACACGCCGCATGCGTCTCGGCGCTCGAGGCCGACACTGGAGAACTCGTCTGGACTCACGAGACCGACGCGGCGGTTGTCGGCGCGCCGGCGGTCGACAGCGCACGGGACCGGACCAGCAAGCAGGGCTGGGGACAGGGGCCGGACGAGGAGGAGCTGGATCTGTTGTCGCTCGAGGACGCGCAAATGGCCGACGACGCACAACCTCACGACCAGGACCGCGTCTACGTCGGGACCGACGACGAGACGGTGCTCGCGCTCGAGGCCGAGACGGGCGAGGAGCTCTGGGATGCCCCGACCGATGGCGTGATCGTCGACGGACCGACGGTAGTCGACGAGCGCGTCTACGTCGCCGACGAGAGCGGCACGCTCGTCGCGTTGCACGCCGACAGCGGCCAGTCGTGGTTTACCTACCAGATTCAGGAGTCGTTCACCTCGACGCCGACAGTTCTCCCCGAGCTCGATACGACGTTCGTCGGCGCGTCGGACGGCTACCTTCACGTCACCGACACGACGTTCGGCCGGCGCAAACTCCGCGGCTGGCTGTTCGCGAAGAAGGGGGTCGCACTCGACGGCGAGGTCTCCTCGAGTCCCGTCGTCGCCGGCGATATCTGCTGTGTCGGCGACTCCACCGGCTCGCTGTACGGGGTCGATCTCTCCGACGACTGTGACCTCTGCTGGCACTTCGGTCTCGAGGGACCGATCAGGGCGACGCCCGCACTCGCCGAGAACCGGCTGTTCGTCGGCGGTGGCGACCAACTGTACTGCCTCGAGTGGGATCCCGACGAACGGAGACTGTGATCGTCACTGGACGCTCGATCGTTCGGATCACTCGCCCGTCTCCTCGCGTGTCTCGGTCTCGTTCGGTTCGCCTTTTCGGATAAATTTGGTGTCGTGATGACTTTTCACCCCGACGCCACCCGGCACTTTCACTTTCACTTCCCTGTTAACGAGGGTTTATGAGGGGTCCGGCACAAGCACGGAGTATGCCAACAGCAGATCTCGAGACACTCCCTGGCGTCGGACCGGCAACCGCGGAAAAGCTCAGCGAAGCTGGATTCGAGTCCTTCCAGAGTCTCGCCGTCGCGTCTCCCTCCGAACTCTCGAACACGGCCGACGTCGGCGAGTCCACGGCCGCGGACATCGTTCGCGCCGCGCGTGACGCAGCCGACATCGGCGGTTTCGAGACCGGGACCACTGTTCTGGAACGACGGAACGAAATCGGCAAACTGAGCTGGCACATCGACGAGGTCGACGACCTGCTCGGCGGCGGCATCGAAACCCAGTCGATCACCGAAGTCTACGGCGAGTTCGGCTCCGGGAAATCGCAGGTCACCCACCAGATGGCCGTCAACGTCCAGCTTCCCAAGGAGGTCGGCGGGCTCCACGGGAGCGCGATCTTCGTAGACTCCGAGGACACGTTCCGACCCGAGCGGATCGACGACATGGTCCGCGGACTGTCGGACGAAGCCATCAACGCGGCGCTCGAGGACCGAGAGATCGAAGGCTCGGCCGACGACAAGGATGCCGTCGACGAACTTATCGACGACGTCCTCGACAAGATCCATGTCGCGAAGGCGTTCAACTCCAACCACCAGATGCTGCTGGCCGAGAAGGCCAAGGAGTTGGCCAGCGAGCACGAGGACTCGGAGTACCCCGTCCGCCTGCTGGCGGTCGACTCCCTGACGGCCCACTTCCGCGCGGAGTACGTCGGTCGTGGCCAGCTCGCGGACCGACAGCAGAAGCTCAACAAGCACCTGCACGACCTCGACAAGGTCGGAAACCTCTACAACGCCGCCGTGATCGTCACGAACCAGGTCGCCTCGAACCCCGACTCGTTCTTCGGTGACCCGACCCAGCCGATCGGTGGTAACATCCTCGGTCACAAGTCCACGTTCCGGATCTATCTCCGCAAGTCCAAGGGTGACAAGCGGATCGTTCGACTCGTCGACGCGCCGAACCTCGCCGACGGCGAAGGTGTCATGCGCGTCCAGGGCGACGGGCTGAAGCCGGAGTAAGCGACGTCGCTTCGGCGTCGACGGCTGTAGTTCGCTATGCGACTGGTTCTATCGAAACCGTCACCGTCGTTTCGGTGGTGACGTCGACCGTAATCTCGTATCCTACGTAGGCGAAACTCACGCGCCCCGCTCGCGGCTGTCCACCTCGTGTAGGTTCGAACAACGCATCTAACGCTTCCGGATCGATCACGTTCCACAGCGGCGGCAGCGTCAGCGGATCACAGTCCTCGGCCTCGCTCACGGCGTCGACGATCGTTTCGGTAACGGAGGGGGATGCGGGTCGATCTTCGGACAGTGAGTGGACAATCATCGAAATTCGTACGCCGCCGACTAGTAAATAGCTATCTGTAGTCGGCACTTTGCTGGAGATATCGAAATAGTGACTGCCCATGGATGCTTCTGGGAGAGATCAGTTGTCGATCACTGGCTGCCGTCGTTGGGTCGGCAGTCGGCACGAACGTTGCGAAGTTCCGGCACGACGAAAACACGACACTACTGGGTACGAACGGCGCAATTAGACTGTTCGGCCGAACCTCGGCTCCTGGGATCGCGGACTCAGTCCTCAGTCGTCGTCTTCTCGACATCGAGTTCGCCCTGATAGATCTCCGCGCCGTCCTGTGCGACCTTCTCGGCGAGGACGGCACACTTGATCCGCATCGGCGAGATGTCGACGCCGAGCATATCGACCACGTCGTCGCGGTCCATCTCGAGTAGCTCATCGACCGTCGTGCCCGGGAGTTTCGTCGAGAGCATGCTTGCGGAGGCCTGACTGATCGCACAGCCGTCGCCGGAGAACGCGACGCGTTTGATCGTCTCCTCGTCGTCCTCGAGGACGACGTCCATGCGAATCTCGTCGCCACACATCGGGTTCTCGCCGATGTGTGTAAACGTCGGATCCTCGATCTCCCCGTAGTTGCGGGGGTTCTTGTAGTGGTCGAGGATCTGCTGTCTGTACATATCGGAGCCCAGTCCCATTGTTGTGTCCGATTAGACGCGAGAGTTGTAAAAGGGTTCCGGGGACGCGGACGATATCATTCGGCAGTTCCGTCGCGAGACCGTCTGTGTGTACGCGACCGGCGTGAAAACGGTTGCTGGTCGATGCGCCTATCGTCGCAACTGAAACGATTTACACACCCGATCGCAGGATGCGCTCGGTGTGTATTGACGTTCAGTGGCTACTACGAGCCCTGATCGACCGGCGGGTTCCAGTAGCAGGCGTCGACGACGACGGCCACGCCGACGACTGCGGCGACGAGCATCGCCTGGACGAGCGAAACGCTCGAGATGCTCGCCGCGACCAGTGCAACCGCGAACGCAACCGGAACGACCAGCAGCAAGATATCGTACCGGTCGGCCGCGGCGAGAACGCCGATCAGGGTCTCGAATGGATCCCGTTCGGGACGGCCGATCGTATTCTCGTACATCGTTCTCACCTCGGCACCGGCCAATACGACTGCCGGCCAAAAAAATTTGTCGCGGGTTTGTTATTTATAAGGAGACACCAATAGCGGTCTCGAGCCAGATACTTCTCGATCGCCCGGGGTACACCGCGGATCGCTCCCTGCTCACCGCTCGCCGGCGAGTTCCGCGTCGAACTGCGCGACGTACTCGCGAACGAACGCCGCGCGCTCGTCGGCGATCTGGCTACCGACGGTGGTGTACATGCGCTCGGGGAGGTCGAGAATTTTCTTGTGGAGGTGATTGTACTGAGCCCTGCCATCGGCCGTCTCGTCGTCGGCGACCGGCACCGCGGGATCGTAAATCGGCGAGCCGACCTCGCCGCCGTAGGCGAAGACGCGAGCGATGCCGAGTGCCCCAAGGGCGTCGAGGTTGTCCGCATCGCTTACGATCCGTGCCTCGAGCGTTTCGGGTTCGATCGCGTTCGAGTACCGATGCGCGCGAACGCAGTGCTGGACGCGCTCGATCGTCGCCGCGTCGGCCCCGACATCTTCGAGGATCCGGCCGGCTTCCGCGGCCCCCCACGTCGCGTGATCGTCGATCTCGCCGCGATCCTCTCGCTCCCGCCCGATATCGTGGAGGAGGACGGCGAGGCTCACGATTCGGTTGTCGATCGACGCCGGCTCCGGGTGGCGGTCGATCAGCGTCTCCGCGAGCGTCTCGACCCGCTGGACGTGGTGCCAGTCGTGGGCAGGCGGGGCGTCCTCGAAGTACGGGCGGGCGCGGCTTCGGACGGTCTCGAGCATGCCGTCCGTGTTTCGACGAGGCGGGGATAAACGTACAGATCTCGAGCGGTCGCTCGACTGTACTCGAGCGTTGGACTCGTCGAGACTATCTGGCGCGTCGTCGACTGGTCGAACAGTTCGACTCACCGAACGGGACCTCACGTCGTCAACCGGTCCCGTCAGCACTGCTCCGAGAGGTATTTTCGCATACACGTCGCCGACGCGGGGCAGAGATCGTCGAACTGAGTCGTCTCGCGTATTGCGTCCGGCGCGTCGGCTCGCTCGAGTTCCGCGTAGCCGCGCTCCGCGAAGAAGTCGGTGGCGGTCGTCGTGAGCAGATACAGCGTCTCGACGCCGTCGGCTCGAGTCCGCCGTTCCAGCGCGTCACAGAGCGCCGTTCCGAACCCGTTCCCGCGTGCCGACCGTTCCACGACGACCGATCGGAGGAGTCCGTCGGTCCCGCAGGACTCGAGTCCCCCGACACCGACCCGTTCGTCTCCGGCGTAGCCGACGTAGAACCGGGCGGGCGAGGTCCGAACGTCAGCCGACGGCAACTCGTTCGCGTCCAGCAGGGATTCGACGTAGGCGAGTTCACGTTTGTCGGCCCGCCGGAGCGTGAGTGTCGCACCGCTCATAGCAGTCACAACGACGTACCAAAACTAATACCTTCGGCGGAGCCACCGTTCGGTTACTCGCGAACCCGTCGTTCAGGCCCTCTTCTCGCGATCGGCGCTCGCCTACGCGAACAGCTGACGCGCCTGGCGAGAACGAAGTTCTCGCTGGCCTTCGCTCGTTCACTTCGTTCACTCACGAAGACGTCGTCTAACGCGGTTCTCCTCGCGGACAGCGTTCGCTTACGCGAACAGCTGACGCGCGTCGTCGAGGGCGGCGACCAGCTTGTCGACTTCCTCCCGCGTATTGTAGACGTAGAACGACGCTCGAGCCGACGCCGCCACACCAAGTTTGTCGTGCAGCGGCTGCGTACAGTGGTCGCCGGCCCGGACCGCGACCGTGTGGTCGTTCATGATCGAAGCGAGGTCGTGGGCGTGGACGCCCTCGATGTTGAAGCTGACCAGCCCGCCGCGGTCGGGGCCGCCTTCGGGGCCGTAGATCTCGACGTCGCCTTCCGCCTCGAGTTGGTCGTAGGCGTAGGCGGCGAGTTCCTCCTCGTGGGCCCGGATACGGTCCATGCCGATGTTCTCGAGCCAGTCGACCGCCGCGTGGAGGCCGACGGCTTCGGCGATCGGCGGCGTGCCGGGTTCGAACTTCCAGGGGAGGTCGCCCCAGGTGGAGTCCTCGAAGGTGACCTTGCGGATCATGCCGCCACCGTAGAGGTAGGGCTGTAGCTCCTCGAGCAACTCCTGCTTGCCGTAGAGGACGCCGATACCGGTGGGACCGGCCATCTTGTGTCCCGAGAAGGCGTAGAAGTCGGCGTCGATCTCCTCGACATCGACGGGGCGGTTGGGGACGGCCTGGGCGCCGTCGATGAAGGACAGCGCGCCGTGCTCGTGGGCGAGGTCGGTGAGTTCGGAGACGGGGTTGACCGTGCCCAGCGTGTTCGAGACGTGGACGGCGGAGACGATGGCCGCGTCGTCGTCGATCAGTTCCCGGGCGTGATCCATGTCGAGCCGACCGGTGTCGTCGACCCGGATGTACTCGACATCGGCCCCGGTCCGATGGGCGATTTGCTGCCAGGTGACCAGCGAGGCGTGGTGTTCCATCTCCGTCAGAACGACCCGGTCGCCGGGCTCGAGTTCGTTCAGCCCCCACGAGTAGGCCACGAGATTCTCGCTCTCGGTCGTGTTCTTGGTGAAGATGACCTCCTCGCGGCCATCGGCGTTGATGAACTCCGCGACGCGGTCGTGGGCCTCCTCGTAGAGGATCGAGGCCTCCTGGCTGAGATGGTGAATCCCCCGGTGGACGTTGGAATTGGACTCCCGGTAGTAGTCGCTCATCGCGTCGACGACCGCGTCGGGGGTCTGGGTCGTCGCTGCGTTGTCGAGGTAGACGACCTGCTGGCCGTCGAACTCCCGCTCGAGGATGGGAAACTCCTCGCGGATGGCCTCGACGTCGAGCGCCTCGAGATTCTGCTGACTCATTGATTACTAGCAGGAACCCCAGACAAAACACTCCTTCGGTCCGGCGGCACTCGTATCGGTCGAACCGGGTTCGCACGAACCTGTCTCGCCGGATCTGGACCGTTCGAATCCGACGATTTCACCGGACGATTGCGGGGGCGACGAGTGCGTATGCAGTCGGCAAACGGAGGTAGCGACGAGACCGCAAGAGGGGAAACAGGGCGAATGGTTGGTGGGTGGGTGCCTCGGCAGGGAACGTGGCCCGGTCGGTCAAGTGGTCCAGTATCGGTGCCCCGCCGGTTACACTGTCTTCTGGCAACCGACATATCAGTACCTCCAAACTAGTTTGGGACGACGAGGCCGTCGACGAGACGACCGAGTCGGGAGCCCCCTGTCCGTTCTCGAGTCGTCGCGTGTTCTCACCCTGAAATCGTGCCCCCGAAATTAAATACTCGTTCTGTGTGTTATCCAACAAAATGGCTGCGATCGAAACGATCGGACTGACGAAGGAGTACGGTGAGCTTACGGCCGTCAACGATCTCGCCCTCACGGTCGAGGAGGGCGAGGTGTTCGGATTTTTAGGGCCGAACGGCGCGGGGAAGTCGACGACGATCAACATGCTGCTCGATTTTACCCGTCCGAGCGCGGGGTCGGCGACGGTGCTCGGTTACGATGCCCAGCGCGAGGCCGACGACATCAGCCCCCGGGTCGGTGTCCTGCCGGAGGGGTTCGACATCTACCCGCGCCTCTCGGGTCGCCGGCACATCGAGTTCGCGATCGAGACGAAAGACGCCGCCGACGACCCCGATGCACTCCTCGAGCGCGTGGGACTCTCGGCTGACGACGCTGTACGCCCTGCCGGGGACTACTCCAAGGGGATGCGCCAGCGACTCGCGACCGGGATGGCGCTGGTTGGCGATCCCGACGTGTTGATCATGGACGAACCCTCGAGCGGGCTCGATCCCCACGGCATCCGCGAGATGCAAGAACTCGTCCGCTCGGAGGCCGAAGCGGGGACGACCGTCTTCTTCTCGAGTCACATCTTAGAACACGTCGAGGCCGTCTGCGACCGGATCGGCGTGCTAAACGAGGGCGAACTCGTCGCCGTCGATACCATCGAGGGGCTCCGCGAGTCGGTCGGTGGCGGCGGGACGATGGAACTGGTGCTCGCCGATTCCGCCGGCAACTTCCGTGACGCGGTCCGTGCCGTCGACGGGATCAGTGAGGTTACCGCGTCCGGCCGCAGCCTCGAGTGCTCGGTCACCGACCCGGCGGCGAAAGCCGACGCCGTGATCGCACTCGATCGAGCGGGGACGACGGTTCGGGATATGCGGATCGAGGACGTCTCGCTCGAGTCGCTGTTCACGACGCTGACGAACGGCGGCGGCGAGACCGAGGACCGGAGCGCCGACGAACCGGCGAGTTCCGTGGCCGCGAAACCGGAGGCGGCCGAATGACCCAACACATCACCACTGTCGCGCGAAAGGAGTTCGAAGACGCCGGCCGCTCGAAACTGCTCTGGGCGCTGACCGCCCTGCTCGTCGGCCTCGTCACCGTCGGCTACGTCGCGATCTGGTACACGGCAGACGACGTGACGGCCGCCGAGGTGCTCGGTTTCATCGCGCTCCCGCTGCAGACGATCATCCCGATCGCCGCGCTCATCGTCGGTTACATGGCCGTCGTCGGAGAGCGTCGATCGGGCAGCATCAAACTCCTGCTCGGCTTGCCGCCCAACCGGACCGACATCGTGTTCGGGAAACTGCTCGGTCGGATGGCGGTCGTCGCGACGGCCGTCTTCCTCGCGTTCGTCGTCGCGCTGGTTCTGGGCGCGGTGCTGTTCGGTTCTGTCCCGTTCGTCGACTGGCTCGCGTTCGGTGCCATCTCGATACTGTTCGGCGTGTCGTTTGCGGGGCTGGCCGTCGGCGTCTCCGCCGGCGTCTCGACGCGGGGGAAGTCGATGGCAATCGTCGTCGGACTCTACATGCTCGTCCTCGCGCTGTGGGAGCTCGTCACGGCCGGCCCGTACTACCTCATCTACGGCGAGGGACCGCCGGTCGAGGCCGAAGCGTGGTACCTGTTCGTCGGTCAGTTCAACCCGATCACCACCTACACCACGCTGGTCGGCAACGTCGTCGAGGGCGAGGTCTTCCCCTTCATGTTCCAGTACGGACTCGAGGACTTCGAGGCCGCCGGAATGACGCCCGCCGAACGGTACGCGGGCGACGCGCCGTTTTACCTGCAGGACTGGTTCGGCCTCGTCGTCCTGCTGTGCTGGCTGGTCGTGCCCGTCGCGATCGGCTACTATCGGTTCCAGAAGACGGATCTGTAGGCTCCCACCGGCGAGCCTACATGCCTACATTCGCAACAACTGCGCGTGCAGCGTCGACCCCACCTCGAGGACGTTCGCCTCGTCGATAAAGCCCTCCGCGATGGCGAGTTCGACGGCCTCTCGACCGACAATGTTGGCGACGTCCGCTCGAGCGAGGCTGTCGACGACGGCTCCCTCGTCGGCCCCGTCGCCGCCGTAGAACTCCTCCGTGACGGTCAGCGAAATCTCCTCGGTCTCGAACGTCTCGCCGAGGACGTCCTCGTCGCAGACGGCGACCAGCAGCCCTTCCGGCGTCTCTCGTTCGTTGACGATCATTCGTTACTCGAGCCGCCACTCCTCGTCGTCTCGGTCGGAGGCGCGGCCGGGGTCGGTGATGTCGGTCCCGGTTCCGTCTCTGGGACCCTGCTGGCCCGAGCGCCCGTCCGGAACGCCCGCCGAATCGGGCGTGTGGCCCTGTGTCTCTCTGCGCTCGTCTACCATCTCCTGTTCGGCTCGCTCGAGCATCTCGTTTGCCTCCTCGGCGATCTCCTCGGCCTCGTCGTATTCGCCCAGATCCTCGAGGATCTCGGCTTTTTCCTCGAGCACCTTGGCGTTGCGCAGCCCCAGTCGGATCGCGTTGTCGATGCAGTGTAAGGCCTCCTCGGCCAGCCCGCGCTCCGAGAGGAAAAAGGCCCGGTTGAACCAGCCCTCGGCGAAGCGCTCGTCGACCTCGACGGCGCGTTCGGCGTGTTCTAAGGCCTGTGCGGTCTCGCCGAACTCCCAGAGCGCGTAGGCGAGGTTCGTCTCGGCGGTCGCGGCGTGTTCGCTCTCCTCGTCGATTCGGAGCGCTTCTCGGTGGGAGCCGATCGCCTCGTCGTACTCCTCGAGTTCGGCGTGAGCGACGCCCTTGTTGACCCAGGCCTCCTGGGTCGTGCGGTCGTCGTCGGCGAACTGGGCGGCCCGCTCGAAGGCGTCGGTCGCCTGCTCGTAGCGGTTGATCTGCATGTAGTTCAGCCCGACGTCGAGTAGCTCGTCCGCGTCAACGTCGTCGCTGCCGATGTTGTGTTTGTCGAGCGTGTCGGTCACGACCCGCGAATCGACGGGGTCGACCTTCGAGGGGTCGACGCCCAGCTCCGGCGGGTCCAGATCGAACTCGTCGTAGGCGTCGCTGAACCCCTCTCCCTCGGAGAAGCGGTGGTTTCGATCGTCGTCGCCCTCTCGATCAGTCATTGCCGTAGTTGTGGCGGCGACGACTGTTAAGGCCTGCGACACGGCTACCGACTGCCGGCGAAGCGTTGGTCGATGGTCTCCTCAGAGTCGCTTGCTGAGGCGTCTGGTCGCCGTCCGGATCGACTGCGTCGTCGCTGCGGGGTGGGGCAGACCGAGTCGGTATCGGAACTGATCCTGTCGCTTGAACGGCTCGAAGACGGCCGGCTCCTGGAGTTCCCAGCACTGCGGCCTCGATCCCCGATACCGGGCTCGATCGAGGATCGCACTCGCCGCGCGACGCCCGGCTTCGTTGGCGGACTCCATCGAGGCCAGATCGGCGTTCGTTCGCACGTAGTCGCCGGCCAGCGTGAGGTTCCGGACGGCCGTGTCCGCCGCCGGCCGGTTTCGGAGCGAGCCGACGGTGTTGATCAACAGTGGGGATCGGTTCGCAACGCCGTCGTCCGTTTCGACGATCGCCGGATCGAGGAACCAGTCGACCAGCATTTCGTCTGTGAGTCGCGTCCCGGGGCCGGTCAGGTGATCGTCCGACGCGTTCAGGTGCGCTTTCAGCTGCGCCCAGATCTCCTCGGCGATCTCCTCGCGCGTACACGCTCTGGCTGGCTTCTCGTGGACGATTCCGGGCGTCTCCCAGTCGGAGGCGATCACCGAGAGGACGCCCTCGACCGCGTCGGGGCCCCGACTTTCGAGATCGTAGTCGGTCCAGAACTGTCGCTGGGAGATCGACGTCAGCGCCCAGGGGGCGTCGGCGTACACCTGATGGCCTCGCGTCAGTTCGACGTCCTCGCTCAGATAGAACTGGATGCCGTTCATCCAGGCCGTCTCGAGTCGCTCGATGCGGCCCAGTTCCGGCGCGGCCCGGCGCAGTTCGGGCGTGACGAAATTTGGTGCGACGTCGACCGGCACGGCCAGGACGTACTCGTCGGCCGCGATCGTCCGGCCGTCGGCCAGCGCGACGCCGGTGATTCGCCTCCCGTCGAACTCGAGGCCGCGAGCTGGCGCGTTTCGCTGCACGTCGACGCCGAGCGTCTCGAGGTACCGAACCCACGGATCGATCCAGGCGTTGTTCGTCGGCGCGTTCAGGATGCGCTCGGTCGGCCGGCTCGCGTCGAGCTGCCCGAACAGGAGCTGGAGGTAGATGGTCCCGATCGTCCGGGCGCTGCCGACCTCCGGACGAAGCGCCACCAGCGACTGCGTCGCGTACGCGAGTCGGTCGCGGAACTCCTGGGAGCGGTTCTCGGCGTCGATGAACGTCCACCAGGAGACGTCGTCGAGTTCGCCCTCGCGTCGATCGTCGCACGCGGTCAGCAGGTACAGCAGCCGCTCGAGCAGGAATCGAACGTCCGCAGCGGGGAGATCCTCGACGAACGCCGGACGCAGCGCCTCGAGCCACTCGCGAAGCGAGTCGGGGGCGGTGGTAGAGGCGATCCGGTCAACGTCGTCGACCCCCGCGATGAGCGTCGCTTCGGTCTCGACGAGGTTGTCCGCGACGGTCCCGGTACCGTCGGGGATTCGCTCCATCGTATCGACGACGTGCCGGTAGAACGCCGGGAAGAACCGGAAGCCGTGCTCGCCGTGGAGCGGCGCCGGCCCGTCCGCGATCGGCATCGACCGGGCCTTCCCGCCGAACCGGTCGTTCGCCTCGAGGACGGTTACGTCGAACCCGCGCTCAGCGAGTTCGTGGGCCGTCGTGAGTCCCCCGATTCCGCCACCGACGACGGCGATTGCTGTCATTGCCCCAGTGTACGGTTTCTACGCAAATAGCCCGCGTCCCTAACAACGTCAGTCGGCGACGACGGGAAACCGAGCGTCGTCGTGGCCCGGCCTAGCTTCAATACTCGGACGGCCGAACGTTCCCGTGAGCATGCGACTTTTCGTCAGCGTCGACCTGCCCGACGACCTCGCGGAACCGGTTGCCGACCTCCAGACCGAGTTTGGCGACGCGAGCGGCCTGAGTTTCACCGATCCCGAACAAGCCCACCTCACCATGAAGTTCCTCGGCGAGGTCGACGAGGACCGACTCCCGGCCCTCGAGCGCGAACTCGAGGCCGCCGTCGAGGACGCCGACGTCACTCGCTTCACCGCCCGATTCGGCGGGCTGGGGGTTTTCCCGAGTCTCGACTACATCAGCGTCATCTGGCTCGGCGTCGAACGCGGCGGCGAGGAACTCATTCGGCTCCACGAGACGATCGAGGAGCGAACGACCGCGATGGGATTCGAACCGGAGTCTCACGACTTCACACCCCACGTCACGCTCGCGCGCATGGAGCACGCGGGTGGGAAGGATCGCGTCCAGGAACTGGTTCGAGAGCGCGATCCGACGGTCGGGGAAATGACGGTCGACGAAGTCCGGCTGACCGAGAGCACGCTCACCGACGAGGGGCCGATGTACTCGACGCTTGAGTCGTTCCCGCTCGAGTAGCGCCGGTCGTTCCCGCTCGAGACCGTCGAATCTCTCTCGAACGTGGCGCGTACCGACGACCTACGCGCGGCTAGACCGTTCGTACACCGGTCCGGCTGAACAATGCAGGAGGCCCGCTCATAACACCGACCGGTGTAGCGGTTCGTAGACGATGGTGGCTTTCGCCGGTGATCGGCCCTGACTCCTTCGGTTCCCTCGTCCGCGCGACTTCCCGCGAGCACGGACGGGCGACTCGTCTCCCGACGGGAGCTATTGGTCTCGCTCGGCGGGGCGGCCGCCGTCTCGAGCGTCCGTGCCGACCCGCTGAGCGGGCTCGCCAGCGACGATGACGCGCCGCTACACGTCCGCGTCTATCCCCGGCCGGTGCCGCTGTGGGCCTGGACCCGGTACGGTTTCGACGGCGTTCGGGAGGACTGGCCGCCGCCGTTTCGGGACGCGCTTTCGGCCATCGAGGACGCGTTCGAACAGATACTCGCGTACGCCAACGGACGCTCGCGCCTCGAGGGACATGAGGCGGCCGTCGAACGCGGCGACCTCGTTCGGCTGCTGTTTCCGTCGGTCGCCGATCCGTCCGAGGCGGTGGTTCCCTCGCTCGAGACGGTGCTCGAGGGCTTTCGCACGCGACTCGACGAGCGCGACGCGCTGACGGGTTCGACCTGTCACGCCCTGCTGTGCTGGGCTCCGCTGAACCATCGCGTCGGCTACGGCGGGACACTCTCTCCGAACGCGTGGACGGGTAACGTGACGGGACAACCGACCGACACCGGCGACTCGCTGACCGTTGCGAACCTCGGTGCGACCGAGCTCTGGGACTCGCGGGCGGTCACGCGGAACATGGCGATCCACGAGGTCTTGCACACGTTTCTCTCGACCGATGTCGTCGAATCTGTCGTCGGCTCGAGTTGCGATCACGACCTCGGAACCGCGGTGCGGGTCGACGACGAGACGATGCAGGTCTCCCCGATGGCGACCGCCTACGCCGGGCCGGACGAGATCGGCGGCGGCACCCGATTCCACGGCACCGGCTGCTACGATCACGAGGAGTTCCACCGTCACGACGGGTTCGAGGGTGTCGAGAACTGGACGTACACGACCGAACTCAGCGAGGCGACGCTCGAGGCCGTGACGCGCTATCTCGAGACCGGTATCGACGGATAACTGGGCTGAACGGCCCGCTGGACGCGCGTCTCCAAGATGGACAAGATTTTATGCCAGCGTAGGCTACCTGTGGCTACTATGGGTAAGAAAACGAAGGGCAAGAAAAAGCGTCTTGCCAAACTCGAGAACCAGAACAGCCGCGTTCCGGCCTGGGTCATGATGAAGACCGACATGGAAGTGCAGCGAAACCCGAAGCGACGCAACTGGCGGCGCAACGACACTGACGAGTAACGATGAGTGCAAGTGATTTCGAGGAACGCGTCGTTACCGTTCCACTGCGCGATGTCAAGAAGGGCGCGAACCACGAGGCCGCCGACTACGCGATGCGACTCGTTCGCGAACACCTCGCGAAACACTTCGCGGTCGACGAAGAGGCCATCCGACTGGACCCCTCGATCAACGAGGAAATCTGGTCGAACGGCCGTTCAAACCCGCCGCGAAAGCTCCGCGTCCGCGCGGCCCGCTTCGACGAAGAGGGTGAGGCCGTCGTCGAGGCCGAGGTCGCCGAGTAAATTTGCAACGACTCGCCTTTGTTGGGTCGTCGTACATCGGGGTCTTCGCCCGGGCGACCGACTCGTGCGTGCTCGTTCGCCCGGACGTCGACGACGACGTCATCGACGACCTGACCGACGAACTCGAGGTGCCCGCGGTCCCGACGACCGTGGGTGGCTCCTCGACGGTCGGTGCGTTAGCGACGGGTAACGAGAACGGACTCCTCGTCAGTTCGCGCGTCCTCGAGTACGAACGCGAACGACTCGAGGAGGAAGTCGATCTCCCCGTCGCGGAACTGCCGGGGAACATCAACGCCGCGGGGAACGTCGTGCTGGCGAACGACTACGGCGCGTACGTCCACCCCGACCTTCCGCGGGAGACGATCCAGATCGTCAAGGACACCCTCGAGGTGCCCGTCGAACGCGGCGACCTCGCGGGCGTTCGAACCGTTGGGACGGCCGCGGTCACGACGAACACTGGGGTGCTCTGTCACCCGAAATCGACCGACGAGGAACTCGACACGCTCGAGGAAGTCCTCGACGTCCGGGCCGATGTCGGTACCGTCAACTACGGCGCGCCGCTGCTCGGATCGGGCCTGCTCGCCAACGAGTCCGGCTACGTCGTCGGACAGGATACAACCGGACCCGAACTCGGCCGGATCGAGGACGCGCTGGGCTATCTCGAGTAGTTCATTTCGGTCGATATTCGACCGGTTTCGCCATCTCCGTTCCGTTCTCGTCTGGAGTGCTGAGAGTGTCAGGAGCGCCAGTCGTCTCGGACATCTAGTCCAGCCTCGACCGCTCGCTACCGTGGCAACGAGGATCTCCACACCCTCCCCAACCGATTCACTCAGTCACTCCGTTCTTTCGTTCATCCCTCGCGCGATTTCGAGACGCAGTTCGCGGTCGCTCACTGCGTCTCAGCACACGCCATCGCATCGGGCTATTGCTGTTCGAACTGATGCCGGACGATTTCGCTGTCGTCGTCCCACTCGAAGTTGTCGTGGGCGCGCTCGAGCAGGTTGCGATAGCCCTCGAGATCGTCCATCCCTTCGGCCTGGGCGTCTTCGTCGGTCAGATCCCCGAGCGTGCGCTCGGTGATATCGGTTACCTCGAACGTGGTGTCTTCGATCGTGAACGTATCGCCGGGGTCGGCGTACTGATGGCCGCGGTGGATCTGTGTCACATCGCCCTCGAGGGCCTGCGTTTGCATTCGTTCGCTGGGCAGTAGCTCGCCGGGATCGAGTTCGCTCATGTGACTTCGTTCGGCGGCCGCGGTAAAACCGTTTGGCACCGCCCGTGTGACTGTGTCACCGCGTTGCTCTATCGGGAATGTTTATATTGAACGACGGACACGATCCGCGTATGGTCCTCCAATCAGTGTTCGCCCGGTTTCGAACCGGGTTTCGTATCGCGAAGGCGTCGTTCGGCGTGCTTCGCCGCGAGAAGTGGTTGCTCGTCTTTCCGCTGCTGTATGGGCTCACCTGGACGGTGGGACTGGCCCTCCTCGTCGCCGGACTGTTCGTCGCCCTGATCGGCGTGGGGTTCGGGTTAGGTTCCCTAGAGCAGATCGCGTCGGTCTCGGACGGCACGGTCGACGGCGTCGCACAAGTTGCGATGCTCGTACTGTCGTTTCTCGTGATGTTCGTCGCGACGGCCGTCGCGACCTTCTTCAGCGCCGCGTTAGTCCACTCGGTCGGCAGCCTGTTTCACGGCGAACCAACGAGCCTCCGGGCCGGGTTCGCCGGTGCCTGGGAATCCAGGCGGACGATCCTCACGTGGGGTGTCGTCGGTGCGGTCGTCGGCCTCATTTTTCAGGCCCTCGAGAGTCAGGAGGGGTGGGGTGCCCAGATCGTCAGAGCGATCGCCGGCGCGGCGTGGTTCATGATGACGTTCTTTATCGTCCCCGTCATCGTCTTCCAGGGCGGCGGCGTCCGGGAATCGTTGCGCGACAGCGTCAGCCTGTTCCGCGAGACCTGGGGCGAAGCCGGCGGGGTCAGCCTCGGTGTCGGACTCGTAACGGTAACGCTCGGCGTGTTCGTCGTTGCCGCCGGGATCGGTCTGCCGCTGTTGCTGGTCGCGAATCCGGGTTCGGTGCTCGTCTACACGGTCGTCCCGACCGTGCTGTTGCTCGGTGCGCTCGCCGTCGTTCACATCGCCGCGACGGCCATCGCGAAGACCGCGCTCTACCAGTACGCGACCGACGGCGAACTGCCACCGGAGTTCGAGGGCATCGATCCCGACGCGATCGTGCGGCGGAAACGCGACTCGAGCGGACTGACGGGCGGAACCTCGGGACAACAGCCCGGACAGATCTGAACGACGCCGCTTATTCCGGTTCCGTCGGCGGATCGCTGACTCCGACGGAAGGGAAGATTCTTCCGACTGCCTGCCGGAGTGGTAGCCATGAGTCAATTTACGGTCACCGGCCGGTTCAAGAACCGCGACGGATTCGCGGAGTTCGAAACAACGATCGACGCCCAGAACGAGAACGTCGCTCGCGAACACGCACTCTCCCAGCTTGGGAGCCAGCACCGACTCAAGCGGACCGAGATCGACCTCGAGGAGGTCGTCGAACAATGAGTCAGCAGCAACTTCAGCAGCTCTCCCAGGAGCTTCAGGAGATCGAACAGGAGATCGAAGCGCTCGAGGAGAGCGTCGAAGCGATCCAGCAGCAGAAGTCCGAAGCCGACGAAGCGATCGAGGCCCTCGAGACGCTTGAGACCGACTCGACGGTGCAGGTGCCGATCGGCGGCGGCGCGTACCTCCGTGCGGACATCCAGGACATCGACGAAGTGATCGTCGAACTGGGCGCAGACTACGCTGCCGAGTTCGAGCAGGACGGTGCCGTCGACGCCCTCGAGAGCAAGCAGGAAAACCTCGACGATCGCATCGACGAGGTCAACTCCGATATCGCCGAACTCGAGTCCGAGAGCAGCGAACTCGAGCAGCAGGCCCAGCAGATCCAACAGCAGGCGATGCAACAGCAGATGCAGCAGATGCAGGGCCAGCAGGGCCAGGGCCCCGACGAATAACGTCGGCACACCATCCGTACCATGTTCGACAACCTGAAGAAGAAACTCGGGAGCTTCCGCAAAGACGCCGAAGCGGCCGCCGAAGAGAACGTCGAGGAGGTCGACGAAGACGAACTCGAGGAAACGGAGCTCGAAACCGATGCACTCGAGGAGGGTGACGCCGCCGAAGCGGAGAGCACTGCGGCCGAACCTGTCCCGACCGAGAGCGCCGAGTCGGCACCCGAAGACAACGAACTCGAGGACGCCGTCTCTTCAGAAGCCGAGGCCGAACCGTCCGAAGCCGAGGCCGAACCGTCCGAAGCCGAGGTTGACACCGACGGCACGACACCCGAAACGGAGGCGGAAGCCCCAGATGCTACCGACGAGACGGTCGACGACGTCGGCGAACCCGAGCGCGAACTCGAGGCAGAGACCGAACAGCCGACCGAGTCGGTGGACGAGAGCGTCGAGTCGGACCCCGAATCAGTTCCCGAGACAAGCGACACCCAGGACTCGTCCGAGACGGTCGAGTCGTGGGTGACGCAACCGGTTCCGGACGCCGACGAGTCGTCCGACGCCGATCTTGCGGGCGACACCGAGCGAGAATCGGTGGCGATCGACGCGAGTATCGCCACGGACGCGGATGACGACGCATCCGCGGCCGAAGATGCCGATCTCGAGGACGACGGCTCGACCGGGTTCGGAAGCAAGGCGCGCTCGCTCGTCAAGGGGAAGTTCGTCATCGAGGAAGAAGACCTCGAGGGCCCGCTGCACGAACTCGAGATGGCGTTGCTCTCGAGCGACGTGGAGATGGGCGTCGCCGAGGAAATCCTCGACAACATCCGCGACGAACTGGTCGGCGAGACGCGGACGTTCACCACCTCGACGGGCGACGTCGTCGAGGAGGCGTTGAGCGACGCGATCTACGACGTGATCAGCGTCGGGCAGTTCGACTTCGACGAGCGGATCGCCGTCGAGGACAAGCCCGTGACGCTCGTCTTTACCGGCGTCAACGGCGTCGGAAAGACGACCTCGATCGCCAAACTCAGCCGGTACTTCGAGGAGCGAGGCTACTCGACGGTGATGGCCAACGGCGACACCTACCGCGCCGGCGCGAACGAGCAGATTCAGGAGCACGCTGACGCACTCGAGACGAACCTCATCAGCCACCAGCAGGGTGGCGACCCCGCCGCGGTGCTGTACGATGCCGTCGAGTACGCCGAGGCGAACGACATCGACATCGTGCTCGGCGACACAGCGGGTCGGCTCCACACCGACGAAGGGCTGATGGATCAACTCGAGAAGATCGACCGCGTTGTCGATCCGGACATGACGCTGTTCGTCGACGAAGCGGTGGCGGGTCAGGACGCGGTCAACCGTGCCCGCGAGTTCAACGAGGCCGCGGCGATCGATGGCGCGATCCTGACGAAAGCAGACGCCGACTCCAACGGCGGGGCGGCGATTTCGATCGCTCACGTCACCGGCAAGCCGATTCTGTTCCTCGGCGTCGGGCAGGGATACGACGATCTCGTCCGGTTCGATCCCGACGACATGATCGATCGACTGCTCGGTGGCGAGTAGTCGTAGCCGCCGAACGGGGTCCGTTCCCGTCGCAACTCCGGCCCGACCGATCTTCGCTGACACCTACTACTGATTGTGAAAACTCCACACGAGATCCGGGGGCTCAATACGAAACATACATATAATGTATCGCTGACATCTATGTATGCGCACACCCCGATCCCGGCGTGCCCTCCTCTCGGCGGTGCTGCCGTTTACGATGGCATTTGCGGGCTGCTTCGAGGGGCAATTTACGAGCGCAGACAACCCCGAGTCGGAGTTCGTCTCCGAAGACGAGTACGACTGCGCCGATATCGACCGTCCGGGGCCTGACGAGCAAGTTCATACTCACGGCCTCGAGTCGATGCCGTATCCGTCGCCGTCGGATCCGTTGGCCGACGCCGAGGCGTTCGCTCGCGAGTTCGAGGAAGCGTATCGGCACAACAGCTTTCTCGAGGAGTACGGTTCGGCGACGCGAGCGATCGACTTCTCGATCGGGAGTAGTGAACTGGAACGGATCGAGTCGAATCTGGAGTCGGAGTTGGAGCTAGAAGCCGTGCTGGTTTCGATCGTTTACGATCTCTCTACAGAAACCCAGCGGGGACGGTCGACGAACGAGCGCGGCTCCCGCGTCTCCTACTACGTCGACGAACACGTCGCGCTTCGGTCACGGTATCAACACGGAATCGCGAGCGAGCCCGATCCGTTCGACCCAGACCCTCGAGATGCGGGTACTGCCGTCGTCTGTTTCGACTGACTGAACTCGGTCCGAGATCCCGAATCGAGGATACCGGTCGGTGCCAGTGACGTTGGTCGCTCGGCCGCCTCGAGCACTGGGACAACCTATCGAAGACTATTGCTGCTACCGGTGACCTAACACTATCTCGCTGAGTGTACGAAGAACTGCAACGACTACAGTCTCATGGGCGAGCAACCCGACTACCACGATCTCGAGGACAAGTCCGCGGTCGGCAAACCCCAGAGTTGGGACGAGAAGAAGGCCTTCGAGAGCTTAGAGCGACCGTTCGACCCCGACGCGCCGCGCTTTATCGACTACACCGACCACGCCGAGAACTACGGCACGGCGCTGAATCCCCACAATCGGGGGCACTGAACCGACTCTCGTTTCCGTTCTTCGCCCGCGTTCCTCGCTTGGTTTCGTGACCGTGTGCCGGTGGCGACACCGTCTGACGCGACTCTACAGCTCGATCGAGTACGCCGTAATCTCGTCGGCCGACTCGTCGACGGTGACCGTGACCTCCTGACCCTCCGGCTCGAGGAGATCGTTCACCGCGGCTTCCGGCCGCGGTGCGAGCTCGGTCGGGAAAACGAACTCCACCGTCCCGTCATCGGCATCGTGTCGCTCGGCGGTCGCCTGAACGACCTCCTCGTCGCCGAAGTGGATCGTCACCGCGAGGTCCGGTCTGGTCTCGCCCGCCGCAGCGTCCGGCTCGTCCGCGAACGACACGGCCCGAACGCCGTCGCCGCGTTCGAACGCACTCGGACCGTCGGTCGGCACCGATTCGCCGTGTTCGTCGGCGAGGTACGCCTCGAGTCGACCGAAGTACTCGGTCTCGAGGGCTTTCGCTGCGAGCGTGTCGGCCTCCTCGCCGGTCAGTTCCATCAGTTGCGACTGGTCGTCCATATCACACGCGACCACAACCGCCGGGAAAAGAATGGGTGTCGTTACGGTGGCCATGAGGGGGAGATCTGTCCCGTCGGCGCTCGAATCCGAAGTCCCGACCGCCAAGGACGGTACGAGCGACACCGCTTAGTGTCCCATGTCCGTACGGACTGATATGTCCAGAGGAATCGGCGAGTTCGAACCGATACAGGAGGCCATTCCAGAGTGGGCGGCGATCCTGGTCGCCCTCCTCACCCAGTTGGGTGATGTCTGGTTTCTCGCCTTGCTCGTCGGCGTTCTCTACTGGTTCCACCGGCAGAAACGCGAGGACGCGGCCGTCATCATCGGATTGACGATGGCCGGCCTCTCGTTGATCACCGGACTGAAACACGTCTTTAGCTTACCCCGTCCGAGCCAGCCACTCGTCGCGCTCGAGTCCCTGCCCGGTCTGCTCCAGCCGCTGTACGAAGCCACCGCGATGGCCAGCGGCTACGGCTTCCCGAGCGGCCACGCGCTCATGACGACCATCGTCTACTTCTCTCTCGCCAACCGGCTCTCGATCAGCACGCCCCGGCGACGGTTCGCCGGTGCTGCGACCGTCGTCGCGCTCGTCGGCCTCTCTCGAGTCGCGCTGGGTCTCCACTATCTCGTCGACATCGTCGCCGGCGTCGCCGTCGGGCTGACGTTCCTGTTCGTCGCGGAGCGCCTGCTGGCTCGCTACCCGGCCGAACAGGGGACGCTCGCGTTCTCGCTCGCGGTCGTCTCGAGTACGTTCGCACTCGTCGCGAGCAGCCTCGAGCCGGACGCCGTCCTCCTGCTCGGCGCGTCGCTCGGCACGTTCGGCGGCTGGCAGCTCATCAAGCTCGGCCAGGACGTCTTCGCGGTCGATCGTCCTTCGGAAGCGGCCCGACCGGTCGCGTTTAGAGTCGCGCTCGCGGGTGCCGCGTTCGCGCCGTTGGTCGCCGCCCTCGAGTACTTCTATCTCTTTTCCTTGCCCGTCGCGGGCGGGGCGCTCGGGCTGGCACTGGGCGTATTCGTCACGATTCCCGTGTTGACTCACTCCGAGCGCGCCAGCCGGGTCTGGACGGCGCTGGTCTTCTGGCTCACGATGGCTCTGCTCGGACTCCGATATCTGCTTCGACCCTCGACCTGGCGGCGGGGCTACGCCGGCGGTCGACAGGTCGCGGGTCGGGTGCGTCGCTGGATTCGGACGCAAACGTCGAAGTGAGTGGTCGGAAACAGGGTGGTCGAATCGACAGAGAGGCGATGACGGAGGCGAAATCCGTTCGCGTAACGACGCCTACGAAGACGCGCGTTCTGCAGTTGCTGGCGGCAGTGTTGCCACGTCCTCCCCAACCGATTCGCTCACTCACATCGTTCGATCGCTCATCCCTCGCACGACTTCGAGCAGTGGTTCGCTTCTCGAGGCCTCACGGCGTTCGGTCTCGTACCGCTCACCACGGCTCAGCGCGCGCCACTGCGCGTGGTTCGGTTGCACCGAAGCAATAGCGCTGTGACTGACGGCTCTCGAGTCCCGGCTTCGGCGCGTTTATCAATAATCGCCGAAATCCTCTCCCATGGAATCCGACCCTCGTATCCGGATCGCGCGGCCGGCGGACGCGGCCGCCGTTCGGGACATCTACGCGCCGTTCTGCGAATCGTCGGCGGTCACGTTCGAGGAAAGCCCGCCGACCGAATCCGAGATGGCCGACCGAATCGAGTCCACTCTCGAGACCTACCCCTGGCTCGTCTGCGAACTCGAGGGGAGGGTCGCCGGCTACGCCTACGCGGGGACACTTCGCAAGCGCCGAGCCTACCAGTGGACGGTCGAACTCTCGGTGTACGTCGCCGAAAGCGCCCGCGGAGCTGGCGTCGGTCGCGCGCTCTACGAGTCCCTGCTCGCGATCCTCGAGCGCCAGGGCGTCTGCGACGCCTACGCCGTCACGACGGTGCCGAATCCCGAGACCGAACGGTTCCACGAGCGGCTCGGCTTCGAGCGGGTGGTCGACTTCCCCGCGATGGGGTACACGGAGGGTGGTTGGCACGACGTCGCCTGGTGGCGATACTCGGTCGCCGAGAAGCCGGCCGATCCGGAACCGATCGTCCTGCTGCCCGACGTTCGCGACGCTCCGAACTGGGAGTCGCTGGTTCGGCGCGGCGAGACGCGACTCGAGTAGGTGGCTCGAGTGCGACCGTCTCGGTCCGTTCGACCGAAGTCGATTAGTGGTCGAGAACCGCCAGTTCACTCATGAACCCGTCGAACTACGGCACCTACCTCGTCACCCAGCAATCGGTCTCGGAGGGGCGTTCGACCCCCGAAATAGTGCGGGCGGCGATCGACGGCGGCGTCGACGTCGTCCAGCTTCGTGAGAAAGAGACCGAGGCCCGATTCCGGTACGAGCTCGGCCTCGAACTCCGCGAACTGACCGCCGAGGCGGGCGTCGACCTGATCGTCAACGATCGGATTGACATCGCGCAGGCCATCGACGCCGACGGGGTCCACGTGGGCCAGTCGGATCTCCCGGTGACCGTCGCGCGCGATCTGTTCGGACCCGACGCGGTCGTCGGCTGTTCGACCTCGACGGTCGAGGAGGCGCTCGAGGCGGAAGCCGCGGGCGCGGACTACCTCGGTATCGGCGCGGTCTACGGCACGTCCTCGAAGGACGTCGCGGCCGAAGAGAACGGTGTCGGGCCCGAGCGAATTGCCGCCATCGCCGAGGCGGTCTCGATTCCGGTCGTCGGTATCGGCGGCATCACGACCGACAACGCCGCCCCGGTCGTCGAGGCCGGGGCGGTCGGCGTCTCCGTCATCTCCGAAATCACCACGGCCGAGGATCCGCAGGGTACGACCGCCGCGCTCGCGGAAACCGTCGAAACTGCGAAGGGGGTGGCGAACGGATCGACACCCGATGAGTGAGTCACTACCCACTGATACCACCGGCGACGACCTCGCGAACTCCCTGCGGGCGATCGCCGACGGATCGCCGCTCGTCCAGCACCTGACCAACGAAGTGACGATGAACGACGTCGCAAACCTCACGCTCCACTGGGACGCGCTCCCGGTGATGGCCGACTCGCCGGGCGACGCCGGCGAGATGGCCAACGGCGCGTCCGCGATCCTGCTCAACACGGGGCAGGTCCCGGAGACCAAAGTCGAGGCCATGCACGAGGCCGCCGAGACTGCGGCCGAACGCGACGTTCCCATTATCCTGGATCCCGTCGGCGTGGGTGCGACGCCGACTCGAGAAGGGGTCGCCGAGGAGTTGCTCGAGGCCGTCGACTTTTCCGTCATCAAGGGCAACTACGGCGAGATCAGTGCGCTCGCGGGCGTCGAAGCCGAAGTGAAAGGCGTCGAATCCGTCGGCGAGTACGAGGAGATCGAGGACGCGGCTCAGTCGCTCGCCGAATCGACCGGCGCGACGGTCGTCACGAGCGGCGTCGAGGACGTCGTCGCAACCGCGAACGGTGCAGTTCGGCTCTCTGTCGGCCACGAAATGCTCGGCGAGGTCGTCGGCACCGGCTGTATGCTCGGCGCGACCATCGCGTCGTTCCGCGGGGCACTCGAGGACGCCGAGACGGCAGCCGTCCACGGCACGCTCGCCTTCGGCATCGCGGGCGAACTCGCGGCCGAGATGCCCCACGAGGGGCCGGCGAGCTACCGGACGAACTTCCACGACGCCGTGGCCGGCTTCTCGGCCACACAGGCGGCGGAACTGGACCTCGCAGGGCGGGTCGAGCGCGTCGCCTGAGGCGTCCGCACGCGAGGACCGTTTTTCCGCACAGTCGAAACGACTGAAACGGTTTTATCGGCCGCCGGCGAACCACGACGCGTGACCCGACCTGAACTCGAGAACGCCGCTGCAACGCTCCAGGACGCCGCCGAGTCCGCGTCGGACGACGAGACCCGGGACCGGCTGGAAAATCAGGCACAGCAGTTCGAGACGCTGGCCGAGGCCGACCGCGGACCGGACCACGGCAAACTCGCGCGTCACGAACACGTCCTCACCGAGATCGCGGACGACGAGGGCGGCGCGGTCGCCAACCTCGTCACGGAGGCGCTCGAGTCGATCAGCGCCTACCGGGAGACAGTCGACGGCGTGTAGCCCCGTCAATTTCGCTCCTTCAGTCGGTCAGCAGACTGGCTTCGGATTCGCACCCATCGACTCGAGGGTCTCGACGTACTCGCCGTAGGCGGCCTCGATCGCCCCGTTCGCGGCCTCTTGTGCGCGCTCGCGGTCCTCCTCGCTCTCACAGACGGTCTCGAGCAACTCCTCGGCGCGCTCGAGTTGCACGTCCAGGTCGTCGCCGAACTCGCGGAAGACGCTGGCGGTCTGGGGATCGGCGTCGCCGACGAAGTAGCCGACGACCTGCTCCTTCGAACGCTTGCTCGCGAGAACCCGGCCGACGAAGGCGCCGACGCGTTCGACCGTCGACTCGAGACCGCGCAGGTACTCGTGGAGTGCGGGGATCTCGCGCGGTTCGTACGCCTCGTCCTCGAGGTGGTCGAGGACGGTCTCGTAGTGGTCCCGTTCTTCCCCAGCGGTGGCTTCGAACGCCTCGCGCGCTTCCTCGTGGGGCTCGCTGTCGGCCCACTCGAGGAACGTCTCCCAGGCGGCGTGTTCGGCGTCGGCGGTCGCGCGGAGGACGGGTTCGGTGTCGATGTCGCCGCCGGTGTCGGCGTACAGCGACTTCGACGACCCGAGTCGGGAGAGTGCAGTCTGGTTGTCTTCGCGGACGGCTTCGAAGAAGGCATCGGCGTCGGTCATACTGGATCGTTCGACCGGACTCGAGTTAGTAGTGTCGTGATCGTCGGTTCTTCGCTGTCCCCGCCGGAGCCGGAATCGTCGGGCAGTAGTTGGTCCATTCGGACCGATAGGCACCGACTACTCACGAGATTCGAACACTAACGTAGCCATAACAATCACTTGCAAACGACTGTCTCCAATCGTAATGAAACGACGAACGTATCTCGCAACCGCGACCGCTGCGGCGGCTACCGTCGCCGGCTGCTCCGCCCTGACTGGGTCAGAAACTAGCGACGGAGAAAACGGCGACGACGGCGAAAACGGCAACGGCAACGGGTCGCCGGATCCGGTCAACGAGGATCCCGGCTCGTTCGACGAGTTCGAGGATCTCTCGAAGTGGACGGTCGAAGAGGGATCGCTCACCGCGGATGAAGACCGCGTCTACGCGGGGACACAGTCCGCTCGGATGGACGCCGACGGCTCGACCGAACGGATCATGATCAAGCGGGAGTTCGAGACTCCGCGCGACCTCTCCGATGAGTTCCCCGCGCTGGCGTTTGCGAGCGATCACGACGTTAGCCCGACCGTCCAGCTTACGGACACCGACGGCGATCGCCTGCTACTCCAGTGTGCCGTGCGCGAAGACGGCCCGTTCGTCCACCACGATCTGGGCGTTCTCGACACCGATGGCGACCCCGACCTGGGCTCGATCGAACACACCAAGATCTCCGTCTGGGCCGGCGACCGCGAGCTATCCCTCTGGTGTGACGACTACCACTTCGTCGGGCGACCCGAAACCGGGAAGGTGCTGTTACAGTTCCCCGAGAGTACTCCCGACGTCGCCAACGGGGCCGGGCCGCTCCTCGCGGAGTACGACGTCCCCGGAACGGCCTTCGTGAGCACCGACTACGTCGGCTCTTCCGGCTACCTCTCCCACTCCGACCTCGAGTCCCTCCAGGACGACGGCTGGACCGTCGCCAGCGGCGGTGCCAGGGGGACCGACCTCACCCAGCACGGCGAGAGCCGACAGGAGGAGGAGTTCAGCCGCGCTGCGGAATGGCTCGACGACAACGGCTTCGACAGCGCCTACTTCTCCTACGGGCTCAACCGCTACGACGAGTCGTCGCTCGAACTCGCGAAAGAATACTCCGAGGTCGCGTTCGTCGGCGGCTACGCGGGCCACGGCAACCTCAGCAACCCGCACCTGGCCCCCCGTGCGACCAACCCCGATCCCGCTGACGCCGCGCAACTCCTCGAATGGACCGCCGACTACCGGCTGATCACGACGCTCTCCTACCGGAACGTCGGCGAGTCGCTCGACGAACTCGAAGCCGTCCTCTCGGCGCTCGACGATCACGACGTCGATGTCGTTACCCCCGACGACGTCGCCGCCGACAACCTCCACTGATCACGCCGTTCGCTCATCGCTTCCCGTGGACCGTTTTTTCGTGCCTGTTTCGGCCTCGATCGCGCTGCTCAGCCGTCACGATCGTATCCGTCGTAACGACCGCTGACCGATCCACACCCCTCATATATCACTGTGACGTACGAGTCTCGAATGCTGTCTCGTTCGCACTCCATCTCGGTACTGGGTGTCCTCTTTATCATGATCGCAGTAGGACAGTCGGCCTTCGAGATTGCTCAGGGGAACCCGCTTTCGGAAACGGGTATCGACTTCGTTCTAATCAGTCTCCCGGGGATGCTGTTACTGTACGTAGGGCGGTGGTTGTCGACCATCGACGTCGATCGAGCGCTGTATCTCCGTATCGCCGGGTGGTGTCTCGGCGGTATCGGTGTGATGCTCGTCTTTCTCTTTCTCCGAGCCATTCACCCGGGAGTCGCCACCTCCTTTACGTTCGGAGAGCGAGCGATCGCGGTCGCACTCGGCTCCGTCGCGGGCCTGGCAATCGGTATTCACGACGCACGGGCGATCATCAGGGAACACGAAGCGAAACGGCGAAACGATCAGTTGGAACGGGCACGAGCGGAACTCGACCGACGTAACGACGAACTGAGGGCGGTCCGCGACGAACTCGAGGAGACGGTCGACGAGGTAAAGCGCTCGAACGAGCGATTGGACCACTTCGCGTCGATCGCGTCCCACGATCTGCGAGAACCGCTCCGGATGATCTCGAGCTATCTGGATCTCATAGAAGACAGACACGCTGACGACCTCGATTCGGACGGCAAGGAGTTTCTCGAATACGCTATCGATGGTGCCGAACGCATGACGGAGATGATCGACGGACTGCTCGCGTACTCGCGGATCGAGACGCAGGGTGATCCGTTCGAACCGGTCGATCTGGACGCCGTCCTCGCGGCCGTTCGCGACGATCTGCAGTTCAGAATCGACGAATACGACGCCGAGATCACGACCGAATCGCTCCCTCACGTTCGCGGCGACGCGACTCAACTTCGACAGCTGTTTCAGAACCTGCTCTCGAACGCGATCGAGTACAGCGACGACCCGCCTCGAGTGGACGTGACCGCCGCGGAGCGGGACTCCGAATGGGCCATCCTGGTCCGGGACGAGGGCGTCGGTATCGATCCCGACGATCAGGAACGCGTCTTCGAGCTCTTCCAGCGTCTCCACACAGTCGACGAATCCCCCGGCTCGGGAATCGGACTGGCGTTTTGCCGCCGAATCGTCGACCGCCACGGCGGGACGATTCGGGTCGACTCCGAACCCGGCGAGGGCTCGACGTTTTCGGTCACGTTCCCGAAAGCGTAGCGGCGTCTCGAATCGGTTCTCGAGGATGCGTTCGCTCGCGATACCGAAGCCGACTCTTTCACTTCGTCGCTCGCGGTTTCACCGCTCGCCGTTCGGAGATTCTTGCTGCGGTCGAATCACCCGTCAGTCGTCGGCTTCGCCTGTTCCGCAGGTCACTTGCTTCCCCGCTCCACCACGAGGCCTCGTTTTATTCGGCCTCGCCCTGCTCCGCGGGTCGGCTTCGCCTCCCCGCTCCACTACGAAGCTTCGTTCGCTCCGCTCACTCAGCTTCGCCTGTTCCGCGGTTCGCCTACCGGCTCACCGCTTCACTTCGAGGCCTCGTTTTACTCGGCCTTGCCCTGCTCCGCGGGTCGGCTACGCCTCCCCGCTTCGCCTCGAGGCGGAGTTCGCTTTGCTCACTCCGCCTCGCCTTTCTCAATAGGCGCGTTGACCAAATTCCCCCACTCGGTCCAGGAGCCGTCGTAGTTGACGGTGTCCTCGTAGCCGAGCAGTTCGTGGAGCGCGAACCAGGCGACCGACGATCGCTCGCCGATGCGGCAGTAGGCGACGGTCGTCTCGTCCCCGTCGATGTCCTCGTCGGCGTAGAGCTCCTCGAGTTCGTCGTACTCTTTGAACGTCCCGTCGTCGTTGGTCACGGCGGCCCACGAGATGTTCTTCGCGCCGGGGATGTGGCCGCCGCGCTGGGCGGTCTCCTGCAGGCCTGGCGGGGCGAGAATCTCGCCGCTGAACTCCTCGGGCGAGCGAACGTCGACGAGCGGCACGCCGCGGTCGATCGCGTTCTCGACGTCCTCGCGGTAAGCGCGGATGCTCTCGCGCGGGCCGGCGGCGTCGTACTCGACGGCCGAGAAGTCGGGCTCCTCGCCCGTCGTCGGATAGTCGTTCTCGAGCCAGTACTCGCGACCGCCGTCTAACAGGTAGACGTCCTCGTGGCCGTAGTACTTGAACTGCCAGTAGGTGTAGGCGGCGAACCAGTTCGAGTTGTCGCCGTAGAGGACGACGGTGGAGTCCTCGCTGATGCCGTGGGAGCCGAGGAGGTCCTCGAAGGCGTCCTTGGTGAGGACGTCTCGAGTGGTCTGATCCTGGAGTTGGGTCTCCCAGTTGAATCCGATCGCGCCGGGTGCGTGGGCCTCTTCGTAGGCTTCCGTGTCGACGTCGACTTCGACCAGCCGGAGGTCGTCGTCGTCGCTCTGGAAGTCGTCGAGTCGCTCTTCGACCCAATCAGCCGTGACGAGTACGTCGTTGGCGTAGTCTGTTGCCATACCAGAACCAACGGCTGGGACGGTCTTAGTGGCACTCGAAGCGGATAATTCGGACACGGGTCGACTGTGACGGTGACTGTTGCCGCTATCTCGAACGGCCGATATCGCGTCGATTCGGCGCTGGAGTCCACTGCCAGTGAGTTATAGCATCGGCCGACATACGACGAGGTTCAGCGACTCGACAACTCGCCAATCGGCGGAGATACTTGCCGGGAGCTCGGTACCCAGGGGAGTGGTGCCGGGATCGGTGTGTTCTCGGGGGTGACCCGACAACCCCCCGCCAATGGACGAATCCGTCGTCGTCACCCCGGACTGGCTCGCAGCGCATCTTGAGGACCCGCAGGTATGCGTCGTCGACGTTCGCGATCCGTGGGAGTACGACGGGATCGGACACGTTCCCGGCGCCGTCAGTATCCCCTTCGACAGCTATCGCGACGAAACGGACGTCGACCGCGGGACGCTGCCCGGCGCCGATGCCTTCGCCGAACTGCTCTCCGAGGCCGGCATTGCTCCCGCCGATACTATCGTTGCCTACGACGACACCCACGGCGTGTTCGCCGCGCGGTTCGTGCTGACCGCGCTCGAGTATGGCCACGACGACGTGCGTCTGCTTGACGGCGACTACAGCGCCTGGAACCGCGACCACGAGACGACGAGCGACGCGCCGGATATCGAGCCGACGACGTACGATCCCGACCCGCTCTCGCGCGAGGAGAGTCCGTTAGTCGGTTTCGAGGCCGTCGAGGCGGCCCTCGAGCGCGACGCGGTCTTCGTCGACACGCGTGAGGTCGACGAGTTCGAGGAGGCCAGACTGCCGGGTGCGGTCCGGTTCGACTGGCGCGAGGTCGTCGACGACGAGACGCGGCGGCTGAAGCCGAGAGACGACCTCGAGGCCCTGTTGGCCGAGTACGGCATCACGTCGGATCGCGAGATCGTCCTCTACTGTAACACCGCACGCCGGATCAGCCACACCTACGTCGTCCTCCGGGCGCTGGGCTACGAGGATGTCGCCTTCTACGAGGGCAGTCTCACGGAGTGGCTGGCCAACGACGGCGAGGTCGAGCGAGGCGCGGTCGACTGAGTACGGCGAAAGCGACCTCGAGACAGGGCTCGCTGACGACGTTTCCCGGGAGCGTCGAGGACGAGGATGAGGGAAGCGAGGCCGACCGGTAAAACAACGCGAGACTGGCGGAGCGCACGCTCGAAACGCGAGGACCGTTGACGACCTCTTGAGACGTGAGGGCCCCGAGTCGGAACACCGAAACGCCTGCTCTCACCGGTTTGCCGTCTCTGCTGCGGGAAGCGTAAACAGAAACGTCGTCCCGTCTCCCGGCTCGGAGTCGACCCAGATCTCGCCGCCGTGGCGCTCGACGATCCGTTCACAGAGCGCGAGCCCGATCCCCGTTCCGGCGTGTTCCTCGTGGCTGTGGAGTCGCTCGAAGACGTCGAAGATCCGCTCCTGATCGTCGGGGTCGATTCCGATCCCCGCGTCGCTGACCGAGATGGTCCACTCGCCGCCCGTCCGCTCGGCGTCGACGTAAATCCGCGGCGTCTCGTCCCCGCTGTAGGTCAGGGCATTGGTCAGGAGGTTCTGAAACACCTGCCGTAACTGCTCGCCGTCACCATGAACGCGCGGCAACGACGCCGCCGAGAGATCCGCGCCGGCTTCCTCGATCCTGAACTGCAGATCGTCGCGGACGGCCGCGAGCACGGCGTTCAGATCGACCGGTTCGAACGGATCGCCCCGGGTTTCGATCCGCGAGTAGGCGAGCAAGCCGTCGATCATGTCGCGCATTCGCTCGGCGCCGTCGACGGCGTACTCGAGGAACTCCTCGCCGTCCGCGTCGAGCTCATCTCCGTACTGTCGTTCGATGAGCCCGAGATAGCTCGAGACCATCCGCAGGGGTTCTTGCAGGTCGTGGGAGGCGGTGTAGGCGAACTGCTCGAGTCGTTCGTTGGATGCCTCGAGTTTCCGCTGATAGCGTTCGCGCTCGAGTTCGTAGCTCACCCAGTTGCCGAGCAGTTCGACGAACGTCACCTCCCAGTCGGTGAACGCCTCGCTTCGGGCCTCCATATCATAGAAACAGAAGGTGCCGTACACCTCGCCGTCGACGGTGATTGGCGTTCCGAGATAACAGGAGATGCCCCACTCGGCGGTGGCCGCTCGATCGGCCAACTCCGGTGTGTCCGTCTCGATGTCCCGCAGCACGAGCGTCTCCTCGCTACTGACGGCGCGCTCGCAGCTCGTCTGCGACAGCGGAGCGGTATCTCCCGCCTCGATGTCGGCGTCGGTTGGCGTGTCGACCGCCTCGAAGATGTATTCGTCGGCGTCCTCGTGAACGCGCGACAGCGTCGCGTACTCCGTCCCGATCGTCCGGCGAACGACAGCCAGCAGACCGTCGATCTGGTCGCGAAACGCTCGTTGGGGATCCGCGATGACCTCGTAGGCGTCGTGCAGCGCCTGCTCGCGTTTCTGGAGTCGCTCCTTCCGCAGAATCCGCTCCGTGATATCCCGGAAGTAGACCGTCAGTCCCGTCTCGGAGGGGTAAGCGCGGATCTCGAGCCAGATCCCGAGCGATTCGGAGAACTCCTGGAACGTGACCGGTTCCTGTGCCGCCATCGCGCGCTCGTACTCTCGCTGGAACATCGAGTCGACCGCGTCGGGAAACGCGCCCCAGATGGCCGTTCCGAGCAGTTCCGTCTCGGATCGCTCGAGGACCTGCTCGGCCTGCGCGTTGAGAAAGGTAAATTGCCACTCTTCGTCGAGCGCGAAGACGGCATCGGTGATGCGTTCGTACACTGTCGACGCTGCGTCACCGTCCTGTGAGTTGGATCGCTCCGATCCGTCGGCCATTGGAGACAGTTGAGGTACGTCGTCCGTATAAACTATCTGCCAACGTCCGACCAGTTTGGGGCCGTCGAGTACGCACTCGAGGACAACTCGTCGAACGCGGCGTACACGGCTTCCGAGAGCGCCGGATGCACGTGCACCGGGTCGGCGACGTCGTCGACGGTCCCCGACCCGCTGTCCATCGCGACGACGACCTCCTGAATCAGCGTCGAGGCCTGCGGACCGACGATATGGCAGCCCAGGATCTCACCGTCGGGGCTCGCGAGTACCTTCACGAACCCGTCGTCGGCCTCGAGGATCATCCCCAGCGGCGCGGCGTCGAAGGGGACTGTTGCGGACTCGTACTCCGTGCCCGCCTCCTCGAGTGCTTCCTCCGTCCGTCCCACGCTCGCGACCTGCGGGCTGGTGAAAATGGCGTGGGGCATTGCGTGGTAGTCGACCTCGCGCCCGGCGTCGTCGAGTACGTTTGCCGTAACGATTCGCGTCTCGTAGTCCGCCGCGTGTTTGAACGGCTGCTCGCCGACGATATCGCCGAGGGCCCAGACGTCGTCGCAAGTCGTCTCGAGACGGTCGTCCACTTCGACGTAATCGTCGTCGTCGGTTTCGACGCCCGTAGCCCCGAGGTTCAGCGTATCCGTGTTCGGCCGTCGCCCGGTTGCGAGCAGGAGGGCAGCGGCCTCGAGGTCGATCGCGTCGTCGCCGGCTTCGTTGTCGCTCGATTCGGCGGTGACTCCGACACCAGTATCGCGCTCCTCGACCGACGCGGCCTCGTACCCGGCGTAGACGTCGCAGTAGCGCTCGAGCGAGTTCGTCACGACCTCGCTCACGTCGTCGTCCTCGCGCGGGACGAGCGTCTCGCTACGCCCGATCATCGTCACGTCGGTTCCCAGTGCGCCGAAGAAATAGCCCAGTTCGGCTCCGATGTAGCCGCCGCCGACGATCGCGAGGGAATCGGGCTGGTCGTCGAGAAAGAGCGCGTCGTCGCTCGTGAGGAAGTCGACGTCCTCGAGGCTGTCGATCGGCGGGATCATCGGTCGACCCCCGACCGCGAGAACGACGGTCTCGCCGCGGATCTCGACGTTGTCAGCGTCGCGGTCGTTCGGCTCGACCTCGAGCGTGCGCTCGTCGACGAACCGACCCTCGCCGCGGTAGAGCGTGAGGCTCTCGCTCTCCTCGAAGCTCGACTCCTGGTTCTCCGCCTTCTCGTAGACCGTGTCGTGAATCGAGGACGTGATCTCGCCGTAGTCGACGTCGCCCAGTTCGGCCGCGATTCCAAACTCCGGCGCGCGTCGAACCTCCTCGACCACGTCGGCCCGGTGGATCAGCGCCTTCGAGGGGATACAACCCCGTGTGATGCAGGCCCCGCCGAGCGGGCCGCGTTCGATCACGGCGGCCTCGAGTCCCCGTTCGGCGGCCGCAGTTGCGACCTGGCTGCCGGAGCCGCCACCGACCACGACGATATCGTACTCGTCCATGGAGCCTTCCCACCACGAACGGGGTCGTAAAACCGGCGCGTGCTCTGGCCGGTGTCACCGTAACGGCCGATTCGTTCCCGTTTAGAGCCAGTCGTCGCCCGGATCGTCGTCCGTCGCCTCCCTGTACGATTTGACCGCCTCCGCGAGGTTCTCGAGCGCCGCCTCGGGCGTCTGGCCCTGACTCGAGACCCCCGTCACCTCGTCGTCGGCGATGTGAAGTCCGTGCTCGTTCTCGCGCATGGTGACGTCCGCGTCCTCGAGCCCCTCGTACTCCGAGGGATCTGCGTCTGCATCGGAACTCATACGCGTTCGTTGTTCGGGTCGGCTGAAATACGCATCGACGCTGCTCGACTTTCTGTTGTCGAACGATGGATGAGTATTGGAAAACCGTCTCGACAACTCAACGATGGACACACGAAACGTCCTGCTACGCTGGCAACGAGGATATCCACGTTGCTCACGGGTCACTTCGTTCCCCGTTCGCATCCTCGAGGCGCTCACTTCGTGTCGCGCGGTTTCACCGCGCGACCAGTTCGCGGGACCGGAGATCCCGCGCAGCTCGCGCCTCGCCCTCCCCAACCGATTTCTGCGAACGGGTGCATAGCACCCGTTCGCATGGTTCGCGGAACCTGTGGTTCCGCGCCAACACTCGCTCACTGCGTTCGCTCGTTCATCCACCGGAAGACGCTTCGCGCCTTCCGAGCCATCACTCACTGCGTTCGCGACGACCTCGCGATTTTGAGTCGCGGTTCGTTCGTACTCACCGCGACTCAGCGCGCCAGTGTACATACCTACGCTCCGCGGACACTGGTGAACTGTAGAAAAAGCCTTTAACACCGTCGCCCCGTAGACGAAGCAAATGGTACTCGACGATCTCGGCAGTTCTCTGCGGGGAACTTTAGACAAACTCCGCGGGAAGTCACGACTCAGCGAGGAGGACATCGAGGAGATCGTCAAGGAGATTCAGCGCTCCTTGCTTTCGGCCGACGTCGACGTCTCGCTCGTGATGGAGCTGTCGGACAACATCAAAGAGCGGTCGCTCGAGGAAGAGCCCCCCGCCGGCACGCCGGCGCGGGACTTCGTCCTCCGCATCGTCTACGAGGAACTGGTCGACCTGATCGGCGAATCGACCGAACTGCCCCTCGAGGAACAGACCATCCTGCTGGCGGGGCTCCAGGGGTCCGGTAAAACGACCTCCGCCGCGAAAATGGCCTGGTGGTTCTCGACGAAGGGACTCCGTCCGGCCGTGATCCAGACGGACACGTTCCGGCCCGGCGCCTACGAACAGGCCGAGGAGATGGCCGGCCGCGCCGAGGTCGACTACTACGGGAATCCCGACAGCGAGGATCCCGTCGAAATCGCCCGAAAAGGACTCGAGGAGACCAGCGAGGCCGACGTCCACATCGTGGACACGGCGGGCCGTCACGCGCTCGAGGAGGACCTGATCGACGAGATCGAACAGATCGAGGGCGTCGTCGAACCAGACACCTCCCTGCTCGTGCTCGACGCGGCGATCGGGCAAGGGGCGAAAGATCAGGCCCAGCAGTTCGACGAGTCGATCGGCATCGATGGCGTCGTCATCACGAAACTGGATGGTACCGCGAAGGGTGGTGGTGCCCTCACCGCCGTGGATCAGACCGACTCCTCGATCGCCTTCCTCGGGACCGGTGAGGAGGTCCAGGACATCGAGCGCTTCGAGCCCGACGGCTTCATCTCCCGACTGCTCGGCATGGGTGACCTCGGCCAGCTCGCCGAGCGCGTCGAGCGCGCGATGGAGCAGACCGAGATGGAGGAAGACGACTGGGACCCCGAGGACATGCTGCAGGGCCAGTTTACCCTGAACGACATGCAAAAGCAGATGGAGGCGATGAACAACATGGGGCCGCTCGACCAGGTGATGGACATGATCCCCGGCTTCGGCGGCGGGATCAAGGATCAGCTCCCCGACGACGCGATGGACGTCACTCAAGAGCGGATGCACACCTTCAGCGTCATCATGGACTCGATGACCGAGGCCGAAAAGGAGTACCCCAAAGCCATCGGCGCGAGCCAGATCGAACGTATCGCTCGCGGCTCGGGCACCGAGGAGGAGAACGTCCGAGAGCTGCTTCAGCAGTACAAGATGATGGAGAAGACGATCAAGCAGTTCCAGGGTATGGGATCCGAAAAGGAGATGCAGCGGATGATGCAACAGATGCAACAGGGCGGCGGCGGTGGCGGTGGCGGCGGGATGGGCGGCATGGGGCCGTTCGGATAACCGTTTCGACGCTCTCCGGACCGCAGCACGCGTTTTTCGCCGTGGATATTCCCGTTCTATCGATTGACGCGCTTGCCACTACGTTCATAGGTCTCTAGACGAATCTCTGCGTATCAATGAACCGTCGACAGTATCTTACTCGAGCCGGCGCGGGCGTTGGAACGCTAGCGCTGGCCCCGCTCGCCGGCTGTCTCGGCGAACTCTCCGGCAGCGAGTCGACCACCAGCGCCGAGGACCGAACCGGCGAACGCGAACTCAGCCGAGCGGCTGGAACCCTGAACGAAGCCGCACTCGCGCTCGAGATCGAGGACGGCGGGATGGACGACGGCGAAGTCGCGTTCGACGCCGACGAGCCTAACGGACTGATCGCGGACGCGCGAGCCCACCTCGAGACCGCCGCGGCCGAACTGGACGACGATCGAGCGCCCGATATCGAGACGCTCCGAACGTACGCGGATATCCTTGAGGCGCTGGTCGTCGTCACCGAGACGATCACCGACGAGGAACTCGAGTCGGACGCCGACGCCGTCTTCGATGCCACTGGCGAGGACGGTGAGTTCGAGGACGCGTCCGCGACCGTCGACCGATGGATGGACGAACTCGAGGCGGCCGAGGCACGCCACGTTGGGGCCGTCAGCGATTACGAGGCCCTCGACGGCGATCGATTCGAGGATCTGGCGCGGATCGATCCCGTAGATCTCGAGGACGGTATCGAGTCGCTCGGGGACGTCCTCGAGTCGCTCGTGACGCTCGTCGGCGGCTTCGATTCGATGGTGGAGGGGTACGAGGCGCTCGAACGCGGACACGAACACGTCGAAGACGAGGCCTACGAGCGGGCCGAGTCCGCGTTCGGTGACGCAAAATCGGCTTTCGAAGCGGCACGTGAGACGTTCGAAGAGGACAAAAATCCACCGGACAGACTGGCCGATCACTTCGACACGGCACGCTGTCAGAGCGGTCACTTGACGGAGGCAGCCGAGGCGTTCGAGGAGGCCGCGGTTGCGGCGGGATCCGGTGATCTTCTCACCGCGAACCAGCGCGACCGGGACGCGGAACGGTCGCTCGAGGCTGCCGACGACTGTACGGCGTAACCGACCTCTCTTCCGTCTTCGTCAGTCGGCAGTTGCCGCGTCGCCCTCGAGTGCGGGATCCGGCGGCAGCTCGTCGATGAGGACGACGGCATCGCCCTCGAGCACTGTCGTCTCGTCGCCGTCGGAGACCGTTGTCTCGATCCGAAACTTGTCGTCGCCGAGATCGTCGACGATTTCACAGGTGGCCGTCACCTGTTCGCCGATCGATAGCGGGGCGAGGAAGCTACTTTCCTGGGAGAGATAGATCGTCAGTCCGGGCAGGCGGGCGAGTGCCGCACTGATCAGCCCGTTCGCGAGGATTCCGTGGACGATCCGCTCGCCGAACCGGGTCTCGCCGGCGTAGGCTTCGTCGAGGTGGACGCGATTCGTGTCGCCGGTGATCTCGGCGAACGCCTCGACATCGTCGTCAGAGATCGCCTTCGAGAAGCGGGCGACGTCGCCGACGGAGACGGTCGACTCGTCCTCACCGCGGTAGTCGAACGTCCAGTCGTCGCGCTCGTACAGAGTGTCGGTCCGGACCTGTCGTTGCGGGCGGTGGTGCTCGCGATCACTCGTTCGATGGGCCAGATGCGGGACGTAGTAGGATAGCTCCGTCGTCGTGAGGATGCCGACGAGCGTGCCGGATTCGCCGACGCCGTCGGTCGCGTCCGCTTCGTGGCCACGTTCGACGACCGGCAGGTGCTCGAGTCCGTTCCCGCGCAGGACGGCCACCGCGTCGACGATGGAGGTGTCGGGTGCGATCGTCTCCAATGGAGACGCCATCACGGTCTCGAGGTCGACCCTACCGAGGTCCGCCCGCTCACAGAGGTGGCTCACAAAGTCGCCTTCGGTGACGATCCCGACGGGCGAGCTGTCGCGAACGACGATGACCGAACTGACGTGTTCGTCGCGCATCAGGGTCGCAGCGTGGCTCGCGCTCGCGTCGGGCGGAGCGGTGACGACGTCGGTGACCATGATCTCGGAGACGGGAATCGTGTCGTGCATCTCGTCGACGTACGTGTTGCTTCACTTTCACTGCTGGCCCTGCCGGTGACTCGAGTCGTGAGATCCTCGAGCCGCGGAAAAATCGGTTCGGCTGCCGGAACGTGTGCGCTCAGTCTTCAATCGGCCGCCCGTCTTCCGTCGGCGGCGCGATGTGGTCGACGTACTCTTCGAGCGTCGGCGCTTCGACGCGGACCCGAACGGCAATCTCGCCGAGTTCGTCGGATTCGCCGACCGAGAAGTTGACGCGGTCCTCGAAGGCCGCCTGTTTCTTGAGCGCGAAGCTGAAGGTGTCTCCCTCCCGGTTCGCGAAGAACTCGCCGCGGGCGGTGTCCAGAATCTCCTGTCGGTGGAGCAGTTCCGAGAAGTGGTCCATCGCATGTGCTTCGGCCCTGATTTCGCCGAACGCTTCCTCGAGGTCGGCGTTCGGGAAGATGTTCGCGACGGCGTCGGCGACGCGGCTGGTAACTTCGGTGTCATAGACGGGGGCCGTGATCTCGACGTCGACGCGGTAGATATCGGTCATGGTTGGTGAACCTCCGTGTTGCTCCCCGTAGTCGCTTCGGAATCGCTCGTCCCTCGTTCGATGATCGACTGTATCCGGTCGTGAAACGCCTCGAGTGTGGCCGTGTTCTCGACGACGATGTCCGCTCGTTCCATCGCGTCGTCCATCCCGAAGCCGCGTTCGCGCTCGTCGCGGGCGGCGAGTCCCTCCCCGCCCTCGTCCTCGCCGATGTCGCGGCCGCGGTCGTCGATACGCTCGGCTCTGACCTCGAAGGGGGCTTCGATACTGACTAGCGTGAAAGCGCTCTCGAAGCGCTCCGCGAAGACGTTGACCTCGGTTCCGGAGCGAATGCCGTCGACGAGGACGGTGTCGTGGTTCTCGAGGCGGTTCTCGATCATCGGCAGCGAGCGCTCTGCGATCGCCGCCGGTCCGTTCTCGTCGCGCAGCGCCTGGGCGACCTTGCCGTGATCTTTCGCGGGGTCGAGCCCGCGGTCGGCGGTCTCCTGGCGGACGACATCACCCATCGTCACGACCGGGATTCCGTTCTCGCGTGCGACGGTGGCGGCCTCGCCTTTCCCGCTTCCGGGGAGTCCCACCGTTCCGATGACGTGCATCGAGGGGAGATACAGGCGAGGCTCGCATAAGGGCTGTGTTCGTCGCCCGGCAGCACTCGCCGCTCCACCCTATTCGATCTTCACAGTTGCAGTCGCTGAAACGTCGCGTGTTTTGGTGTGGCGCCTCGAGTCCTCGAGCCGGCGCCACCGAGTCGTTGTGGCCGGTTCCGTCGCGAATTGTCGCTCGGTTACTCTCGGCGTAGCGTTCGTCTACCGGTCTGTTGTACGACTCGAAACAGCGGCGATAGCTGCAACCGTTTCCTGTCGAGACGGTAAAAATCGCCAATCCGTTTGAATCCGAGACCATCCTCTCCAACGGACTCTCCCCATTATTTGGCAGTCGGGCATCGGCTCAGATGCGCACTATGAACGCACCAACCCTCGACAGACGACGATTCACACAGGCACTCGGCGTCGGTATAGTCGCCGCCGTGGCTGGCTGTGCGGACGACGACGAAGCGGACCCTGAAAACGGCGACGAGATGGACGATGGACTCGACGACGGGATGGATGACGAAGAGGAAAACGGGCTCGGTGACGACGAAGACGACGAGAACGGCCTCGACGACGACGAGGATGACGAAAACGGCCTCGATGACGACGAGGATGACGAGAACGGACTCGATGACGACGAAGACGATGAAAACGGCCTCGACGACGAGGACGACGACTTAGGTGACGAAGACGACGACGAAGACGCGTAAGTACGCTGTTCGACGGTCTGGCCTGACGCCCACTCTTTTTCGAGCGTAACATCGCACTCGAGAGTCGTGTCTCCTGCGAACGCTCGCGTTGTAGCCGAGCCGCGGTCAATTGCACCGGACGACGACGGCATGTACGATTCGATCGTCGGGGGATCGATAGCGACGATCGGTGCGGTTATGCCCTCGTCCGCCCCACTCACGACCGTGACGCAGCGATCTCTCTTCGTACGGGCGCTCTGGTTTCTGGTCATCGGCTGGTGGGCGACGCCGATCGTGGTCAACGTTGCGTGGTTCCTGAACGTGACTATCGTGCTGGCACCGATCGGAATCAAACTGGTTAACCTCGTGCCGACGGTGCTGACGCTGGCCGAACCGCGGTCGTTCACGAACCCCGAGTTGGCTCGAGGTCAGCACTCGCTGGTGGTGCGTGCGCTCTACTTCGTCTTCGTCGGCTGGTGGCTCAGCTTCTTCTGGGCCAACCTCGCGGCGTTTCTGGCGGTGACGATCATCGGGCTTCCGGTCGCGATTTGGCTGGCCAACCGGCTGCCGTTCGTCACGTCTCTGTATCGATTTCACGGCTGAGAGAGCAGAAATCCACACTGCTTATGGCAGTTGGTCGTTGATTCGTACTTGAGGGCGCGTAGCTCAGTCCGGAAAGAGCGTCGGACTTCTAATCCGACGGTCGTGGGTTCAAATCCCATCGCGCCCGTGATTTTCCAACGAACGGACGTGAGGAGGAAAGCACGAATGGCGATGGGTTTGAATCAGGGAGCAGCTTGCTGCGACCGTGGTTCAAATCCCATCGCGCCCGTACAGCGAGATTTGAGCCAGACGGCGGCGAGCGGTGCGCGGTTCGGAACGAAGTGAGAACCGCGATGCGAGCGGTGAAACCGTGAGCGTACCGAGCCGACGGCGTGGTTCAAATCCCATCGCGAGCGCCACTGTTGCCGCTGTGGCGGCGATATCCGCGGTGACAAGACGGTGTGTCCCCACTGTGAGTCGATCCGCGGGATACGGGCTACCGGATAGCGACCGGGATCGGCTGATTCCTCTTCCAGTAACTGTGTTACTACGAATAATACGAACAGTCCAGCGGAAGAGTCTTTAATTACGTCCAGTATGAACTAACTCGAATTTTCGTTCTGGGGAAACAATAAAGCCACTCCGTCGGGTCCGTCCCGTGTGGTATGTTGGACACACAGACGCAGGTCTGATGGCGTTGAACGGCTGGCCGTTCGTACACCACTGACCATGATCAGACGACGATTCACTGAACGGGTCGACGGAGGTGGTAGATATGGTAGATGACAGCAAGCCAGGGGGCGATCGGTTGACTGATGGCTGGTTCGAGGCGGATACTGAGGTGGAACCGGGCGATACGAACATACAGGTGGCCGGGCTGGATGTCCAGCCTCACGTCTTTTTCATCTCGATCGGCGTCATCATCGCGTTTGTTCTGGTGACATTGTTCTACCCGGGTGAGCTGATGGCAAACGCCTTCGGCGAGACGTTCGCCTCTGCAGAGGGGGCCTTTGGCTGGATACAGGGCGGTATCGTCGGAAGTTTTAGCTGGCTGTACATTCTCGCAGTAAACCTGTTTATTATTGTGGCACTGTTCTTTGCGCTCAGCAGGTTCGGAAAGATTAGAATCGGCGGTGTCGGCGCGGAAAAAGAATTCAGCGATCTCTCATGGGTCGCCATGCTGTTTAGCGCAGGGATGGGGATCGGACTCATGTTCTGGAGCGTCGGCGAACCGCTGTTTCACTTCGCCGATCCGTTGTTCGGGGCTGAAGGCGAGACGGCTGCTGGAGCTGAAGTCGGCATGGCCACCACCTACTTCCACTGGGGATTTCACCCGTGGGCGATCTACGGACTGGTCGGGCTCGGCCTCGCCTTTTTCTCGTTCAACCGTGGGCTCCCGCTGACGTTCCGATCGGTGTTCTGGCCAATTCTGGGCGATCGGATCTACGGTTGGCCGGGCCACGTAATCGACATCCTGACCGTCTTCGCGACGTTGTTCGGGATCGCGACATCGCTCGGGCTCGGCGCGCTCCAGATCTCGGCTGGGCTCTCGTTTATGGGCAACGAGGTCGTCGGGACAGCAGTCCCCACGGGGACGGGGATGCAAGTCGGTATCATCGCGGTTATTACGGCGATCGCACTCGTGTCAGTTGGCGCCGGACTGGACAAAGGCATTCGCCGACTCAGTACTCTCAACGTCGGCTTGATGCTCGCAATCATGGTTACGGTTCTGCTCGTCGGGCCGACAGTGTTCGTCCTCGGACTGTTCCCCCAAGCACTGGGAACATATCTGTCGAACTTTCCTGAGTTGGCACTGTGGTCTGATAGCTTCGATAGCGCTCCGTACGCGGGCTGGATGAACGACTGGACCATCTTCTACTGGGGCTGGTGGATCGCGTGGTCGCCGTTTGTCGGTCTGTTTATCGCCCGCATTTCCCGTGGTCGAACGGTCCGTGAGTTCATCGGCGGCGTCCTGATTATCCCAGCAGTCTTCTCTTTTTTCTGGATGTCAGTCTTCGGAGGCACGGCACTGCATTTCGAACTGTTCACCGAGCAGGGCATTATGGAAACGGTCTTTGACGCCGGTGAGGAAGTCGCTATGTTCGAACTGTTTACCTTGCTACCGTTTACGATTCTCCTCTCCACACTGGCGATCATCCTGGTAACGACGTTCTTCGTGACGTCGTCTGACTCAGGTTCGCTGGTCCTTGGGCACCTGTCCTCGGGCGGGAAACACGACGCCCCCCGAAAACAGCGGATCGCCTGGGCACTGGCCGAAGGGATCGTCGCATCCGTGCTCCTGATCGGTGGCGGTCTCGGTGCGTTACAGACGGCGGTGATCACGGCCGGGCTCCCGTTCGCGCTTGTCCTCGTTTTCCTGTGTTATAGCCTCTATCTGGGGCTCTCGAAGGAGTATCGGACGCTCGAATCCGACGAGTTCGCCGAGTGGATCGAGGAGATCAAGGACGAACAAGACGTCGTCGTCAAAAAATCCGGTTCTGGCGTGGTAACGAACATTCGAGATACCGGGAGCAAACGGGGTGGGGCCGCCGAAGACGACTAGTAACGTCCCACGCCTGTACTGACGCGTCGAACCGGTTTGCGGGTGTCGGTTCGACGGAACGGATCGCTGTGTTCGATTATCGTTCGATCGGCTCGTTTTCACGGTGACGCGTCGTCGTCACCGGCACGTTCGCCGTCCGAACGACTTTTTCGGTCGTACTCCCGACGAGATAGTCGTCGATCCCGCTCCGTCCCTGTGCACCCATGACGATACCGTCGATGTCGTTGTCGTCTGCGTAGCTGACGATCTCCTGTGCGACGCTACCGGTCCTGACTGCACCTTCGCCGTCGAGTCCGTTCTCGACGGCCTTGTTGACGACGCGCTCGACGAGCTCCTTGCCGTAGGTGCGGTACTCGTCCATTTCCCCGGGGTCGTGTCCCGCAGCTGTGAAAACGTAGTGGGCTTTGGTCTCGATCACGTAGAGAGCGTGGACGGTCGCATCGAACGCGGTAGCAAGTTCGATGCCGTGGTCGACAGCCTTCCGCGCCGGCGTGCTCCCGTCAGTCGGAATGAGAATTGTCTCGTACATCCTCGGTCTCAGAACGAGTATTCGCCCGGCAACTGCAAGTAATTTATTATATTTTACAGTTGTTTCCAGTTTTGCTGACGATCCGTGACTACGTTCGTGTTTCTCTGAAATATAGACTGAAGCTCACGAACAGAAAACTCGTCCTCACGAGCATGTGTCGCCCCGTCGCAAATGCCCAGGGCGCGACGATCGCCAGCCCGCAGGCGATGGCCAGCGCGATCACGCCAGTTCCCGGCAGTGACGCTCGCGATGGTGACTCACAACGTCGTTTGAGCTGCCGATCGACGTACCGAAAACAGTGTCTGAGACGGACTGTTGGCCGTTGGTACCGCTTATCGGCCCAGGCAGTTACCGATCCGTTCGGTCGGATCGCTGATCGGCTCGAATCCCGCCCCGGCGGCGAAAGAGCGAGGCGAGGGTCTTCCCAATTCGACCGAGCTGTTTGGCTGTCGGGGCTGTCGCTGGTAGGTAGAAATCCGGGATATGTGGATCGCCGGTCTTCGATCGGTCCGAGCTCATATCGTGTGGTTGCCCCCGATAGTATAAAAATTCCGGCATGGGGTGTGTAGCATAAGAAATATAGGTATTATTCTAATATCTCGTGGCTACGAACGTTTGCGATCGCTCACACAACCTAGTCCTATCGAGTCACTCCCGGTCGTCGTCGAGAAGAACGTCCTCGATGAGTCGAGCGGCAGCCTGTCGCTCGGGTAGCAGTTCCAGACCGGCTTCGGATAACGGTCGTGGGTGAGCCGACGCAGTCGGCGAATTACGTTGTGGTTCTGAAATTTTGTGTCAGGTTCTCAGCTGTGGTTCAAATCCCATCGCGCCCGTACAGCGAGGAACGAAGTGACGAGCGAACCGGCACGTGGGATTTGAGCTAGACGACGGCGAGCGGTGCGCGGTTCGGAACGAAGTGAGAACCGCGATGCGAGCGGTGAAACCGTGAGCAAAGCGAGCCGACGGCGTGGTTCAAATCCCATCGCGCCCGTGCAACGAGTCGCGTAGCAGTGAGCGAACCGGCACGAGGGAGTTGAATTAGACGAGCTTCTGCGCGAAACGCGGGCTTTCAGGCGTAGCTCAAACCCCATCGGACTCAACGTTGTTAGAAGCGCTGACGGATCAGTTACAGACCTCCTCCTCGTATTCGAATTCGATCTCCACCGATACGTCCCACATCCCTGAATTGATCAGGGCTTCGTTGTGGAACCTGACGTAGTAGCGACCGTCCTGACTCACGTCGATCTCTCTCCGTATTCGCTCCGACGGGTCGTTGTCGGCGATGATATTGCCGTCCGGGTCTTCGATCTCTACTGCCGGCCTCGCTTCCCCTCCCACTTTTCGAGCTTCGACGATGATCGTCTCTCCCTCCTCGCGGTCACCGTGAAACACCCAGTCTGCTCCGGCGCTGACCGACTCGGTTTCGTCTGCCACCTGTTGTACATCAGTTCGGGTTTCCATCCGACAGTTCGAGCCGTCGTCCCCGTTACCAGCCGACGTTGTTCCCGAATTACCACTCGAGTTCTCCCCATCCAAACAACCGGCGACCGCTGCCGTTCCACATCCTGCCACCATCGCCACCAGGCTCCGCCTTCGAATATCCATTCTGCATAGATATTATTACCGTTTGATATAAACCCGTCGGCAGATGCTGCTACCGAGAACTGTGTGTCGTGTCCCTTTTGACCGCGCCTACTCTCGAGTGAAGATGGGACACTCATAATCTCCATCTCATAGCTGTCGATTAGACGACCGTCTCTTCGAGACGGACGTGATCACTCAATCGGGCGTAGACGCTGGTCTCGTCGCCGAATGAACGTCGACCACTCGAGCCACTCGCTCGCCTACACTGTTCGCTCCGATAACGTAATGATCGTTGACACCGTTAGTAGCCTACGTCGGCAGAGCCGGTCGACGGCATCACAATGGGGATAGGGGGGAAATCACCGATCATCGCGATACGCGACGATCACCATCCCCGCTGCCGACGTGCGTACACCCTTTCGAAACTAGTATTCGGCCGTTGACCATATTGAACACAGCTGAACGCAAGCATACAAAGATTCATACGCTCCAACAAATCATCTGAATGTATGGTTGCAATCGGAATCGGGGCTCCGATCTACGTAATTATCCAAGCAGTTATCGCGCGCTTCGTCTACCGTGAAGCTTCGGCTCACAATCGACGATCACCGCTTGTAGTTGCCGTAAGCGTATTCGTCCTCAGCATTATGGCGGTGTTCGTCATCCATATCCTTCTTATTTTGCTCGCCCAATCAGTCGTTATCGCACTGTACCGACTTGGTACCTCACGGAACCAGCCAGCGCCTCAATAGCCCACTTCTGAACAGGTGTTCCACTAGTGTCAGCTGTCGACTGTTGTCAACTTCCACAGCATACCTTTTCAGGCCGACGATACAACCCCATCGAGTCCAACGTCACTCCATGGACGATACAGCCGTCGACACGACCGCCTACACCGATCTTGTCGCCGGGTCTACTAGTTTTCCCGAGCAGGCACGCCGCCGCGGCGACACCGAACGCGAGGCCGTCGAGTGGGCGATCGACGAACTCGAGTCGATCGTCGACGAGCAGGGGGGTAACTTAGAGCCGCTGCTCGAGTACGCCCGACGGAGCCGCGAGAGTCTCCCCGAGCGCCACCTGCGCGCCTACGAGGCGATGGCCGAGACGTTCGACGTCGATCCCGAGGTCTACGATGTCTACGTCTTCGCCTATTCGGAACTCTGCGAGGAACTGGCCGACGGATCAGGCCGCTCCGAGAAGAACCCGAAGGGGTGTACGAACGCGCTCGCCGCGCCGCCGAAAGTCGAGTCCGACGGCGGCTTCGACACCGATAGCGCCGAGACGACCGCCGACCCGTGCGCCAGCGATGCCGGGCCGCTCGTGCTCAAAAACCGAGATATCGCGGGCCGCGGAACCCGTCCGAAGTCGATCATCGAACAGCCGCCGATCGACGACTACTACGGCTTCCTGACGGTCGATACCTGCGGGACGATTTCGACCTTCAAAGGCGTCAACGATCAGGGCCTGGTCGCGGCCAACACGTTCATCGACAGCAAACGCGACGACGTCGATCCGGAAGACCAACTCCGAAACGGGACCGTCATCCGGATGATTCTCGAGGAGTGTGCCACCGTCGACGAGGCTCGAGAACTGCTCGAGTCCCACCCGACGCGTCATCTCTGCGGCCAGACGCTGTTTCTCGTGGACGCGACCGACACCTCCCTGCTCGAGGTCGACCCGGTGGCCGAGCGAATCGTCGTCGACGACGATCCCGTCGTGACCAGAACGAACCACTTCGTGAACGGCGAGTCGACGCAGACGGAGAGTTCGACGGAGCGACGCGAACGGTCGCTCGAGTTGCTCGAGGGCGCGGACCGACTCGACCGTGACGACCTGTGGAACTTCGCGCAGGATCACGCGAACGGCCCCGGCGACGACTCGATCTGTCGCCATCCGGAGCTCGAGACGGACGAACCGCACGCGTTCGGGCAGTTGACGACGGCGAGCACGGCGATATTCGAGGGTGGCTCGCCGGTGATTGAGGTTGCGATGGGCAACCCCTGCAAGACGGAGCGCACGCGGTGTGCGTTCGGCGACAAAGTCCCAACCGACCTTCGGACCGGCCACCGGTGCCTCGATCGGCTGCACTGACGGTCGGTTCTCGATTACTCGCTCGGTGAACTGAACGGGGCAGGCTTAGTCACCCAGTTAATCAAAATAGCAGTGGACTGTGAAAATGATGCGTATTTAACGGCATGAGGAGCCATAGCTAAAGCCGAGGGATATGGAATGGTCAATCATGATGACGTATTTGACGCACTGGCGGCCAGCCACCGACGACAGTTACTAGTAGAGCTACTCTCCAGCCCCCAACACGTCCCAGAACCGTCTGGTATTTCCCGAGAGGTTGCAGAAGCGGACGAAAACCTCCTTCAGAGATATCTATCCAGTTCTCGAACGATTGCAAAAGTGGACGAATATTCGGTCAGTATGCACCATATTCACCTTCCTAAATTGGCAGAGTATGGATTCATCGGGTGGGATTTAGATCACAATCTCGTAGCACAAGGACCCCGTTTTGACGAGATAAAACCTCATCTCAGACTATTGGCTGAACACGAGGATGGTCGCCGCACAAACGGTCCCGTCGTAACCCATCGTAGGTGAGGGTTGGTTGAGACAGAAGACTCTATTCAGTATTTTCCTGTACTGATCGAATCGGCTCCGTTCCCTGCAAAATGAAAGACGAATTCAGGCTCGAGCGGACTGGGTCGCGAGGTCGGCCTCGAGTCCCCTCGCCGCCTCGAGCCGCAGCCGTTTCGCCTGGCGCTTCGTGAGCCGCGAGTCGGGGAGTCGATTCGCGAGCGGGTCGTACGTCGACGGCGTGAATCCGAGATTCTGCAGGTAGCTGCGGACGTTCGAGTCACTCAAACCGTCGTAGATTGCGCTGTCGGTGATCTCCTGGACCGTCTCGAAGGCGGGAAGTGGCACTTCGCCGCCCGCGTTTGCCGCGTCGTCCTCGCCGACGACGGTCCCGCGGGCGTCGGCGTGCGTGACGATCGAGCGGACCTCCTCGGCGAGGTGGAGGATCTGACTCGGTAGCGCCGCGTCGGGCGAGCGCCATTCGACCGTCGGCATCGCCTTGCGCAGTCGAACGGGCGTCCAGACCGCGTCGTAGGGGTCGAACTCGTCGTCGAAATCGGCCGGATCGACGCCGCGCTCGAGTGCGCGCTCGCGGAAGCAGTCGTAGGCGTCCTCGAGGTTGGTCTCCCACTCCTCCACGCTGTCGACGTAAGGCCAGAGCTGGCCCTGTTCGGGACAGGCCTCGTAACACGAGCGTCGGTAGAGGAACGGGCGGGCACACTCGACGAGGCGTTCGCCGCGATAGTGTGAGGAACTGTTGACGAGCGCGAACGCGGGGTCGAGCGCCGTCAGCGTGTTCAGCTGGTCGACGACGTTCGACTGTTCGAAGTGGATGTGCGTGCCGGCACAGACGCGGGCGTCCTCGAACGCCGGGCCGACGATCCGACGCTGGAGGGCAGTCCCCTGTTTGTCGCGGTAGGGAACCTCTTCCGGGCCGGCGTGTAGCGGGGTTGACAGCGGGACGAGCCGTTTGCCCTGTTCGCGTGCCGCGTCGACGGTGGTACTGATGAGGCCGCGGAACTCCGCGCGGAGTTCGGCCATCGACTGGCACGGGGTTGTCTTGATCTCGAGCATCGGCTCGACGAACTCGGGGTCGATCTGTTCGGAAACGTCGAGCAGTGATTCGGGTGAAACCAGGTCGCCGTCGTCGTCGATGACCCAGTACTCCACCTCGAGGCTGGTTTTCATGGATGGCTCCGTTGGGGGTTTGGGGTTGCTGTGGCCCTCGAGCGAGCCGTCACCGGGCCAGCACGGTCTCCTGAACGGCGAACACCGAACCCAAACGCGACGGACATGTTCGGTGCCGTCCAGTGATTCTCTCCTGCTAGTAGCCCGGTAGGCCGCTACTACGTGAAGGGGTTGAGCCTGCGCACGCAGGGAATAAATCGCGGGTGTAAAACCGCACTTCTTCCACGTAGCGTGTGGTAGGATACCCATACACACCACCAACCTGGGTCCTGCGCGAATCGCGTCGCTCGAGAAAACTCCACTAACACGAGTGTTACGTGGTTGCTCTCACGTCTCTGCTGGGTTCATACCCGTGCAGTAACATTGTGTAACTAGATGAGCAACGAGACGACTGGAGACGACAGCGGAACTGACGCGTCGGTAATCATCGTCGGCGGCGGCGCCGCCGGCCTGAGCGCGGCGCTTTTCACGGCGAAAAACGGGCTCGAGACCACGGTGTTCGACACGGACGAGACGTGGATGCACAAGGCCCACCTGTTCAACTATCTCGGCATTGGCTCGGTCGGGGGCAGTGAGTTCCTGGCGACCGCACGCCAGCAGGTCGACGACTTCGGCGCTGACCGCCATCAGGACGAACCGGTGACTGCGGTTAACGAGACGGACGACGGCTTCGCTGTCGAAACCGACGACGGCCACTACGAAGCCGACTACGTCGTCCTCGCGACGGGTGCCAACCGCAACCTCGCCGAGGAGGCCGGCTGCGAGTTCACCGACGCGGACGTCGTCGACGTCGGCGTCGAGATGGAGACGAGCGTGTCGGGACTGTACGCGACGGGTGCGATGGTTCGGCCGGAGGAGTGGCAGGCGGCGATCGCGGTTGGCGACGGCGCCGCCGCAGCACTCAACATCCTCTCGAGCGTCAAGAGCGAACACTACCACGACTTCGACGTTCCCGCCGACGCGGCGCGCGTCTTCGGCGAACAGCTCGCAGAATAACCCCCGCGAACGTATTTACCATGTCCAACGAGACCCAGAACCCAGTCACGCCCGAGCTACCCGACAGCCCCGTCCACATGACGGGCACCGACCACGTCACCATCTGGGGGAGCAACGAGGCCGACACCGTCGAGTTCTACCGCGACCTCCTCGGGATGCCCCTCGTTCTCCGCCAGCCAAACCTCGACGACCCCTCCCAGACGCACCTGTTCTTCGACACGGGCGACGGTCGCATCCTCACCTTCTTCGTTAGCGACGATCGCCCGTCGAACCAGCAAGGCCAGCGCGGCGGCGTCGGCGCCGTCCACCACCTCTGTTTCAGCGTCGATCCCGACGAGTACGAGGAGACGATGCAGGCGCTCGAGGACGCGGGCCACCGCTACAACGTCTTCGACCGCGGCATCTTCCACTCGATCTACACCACGGACAACAACGGGCTGGTCATCGAACTCTCGGCCGACAAGTACGAGATTCCCAACGACCGCCGCGGCGAGATCCTGGCGAAAGCCCAGGAGCTCCGGGAAGACGACGGTGCCGACTACGCCAAGGACGAACACCTTCGCGGCGCGATCGAGGCGCTCGGCCTCGAGGTCGTCGAACACGACCTCCCCGACGCCAGCGCGGGTACCGGTGGTCTCTGATGGACGCCGAGTACGACGTCGACGGCCCGCACCAGGACCAGCCGCTCGTCACCGGCGGCACGGCCCTCGAGGACGCGTCCGCCGCGATCGTACTCACCCACGGGCGCGGCGCGACCGCGCGGAGCATCGTCCAGATGGGTGAAGAGGTCCACCGAGACGGCGTTGCACTCCTCGCGCCCCAGGCCGCGCGTAACACCTGGTATCCGAACTCGTTTCTCGCCCCCGTCGAGCGGAACGAACCCGGACGAACGTCGGGTCTACGAGCCATCTCGGCGGCGATCGAGCGGGCGAACGACGCCGGCATCCCCGCAGAGCGCGTCATGCTCGTCGGCTTCTCACAGGGGGCTTGCCTCGCCAGCGAGTTCGTCGCCCGCAACCCCCGACGGTACGGCGGGCTCGCGGCCCTGAGCGGTGGACTCATCGGCGAGTCGGTCGACCTCGACGACTACGCGACCACGGACGCGGATCTCGAGGAGACCCCCGTCTTCCTCGGCTGTAGCGACGTCGACCCGCACATCCCGGAGGAGCGAGTTCACGAGACGGCCGACGTGCTCGAAGCCATGAACGCCGACGTGACCAAACGCCTCTACGAGGGGATGGGCCACGGCGTCAACGAGGACGAACTCGAGTTCGTCTCCGGGATGGTCGCGGCGCTGGTCGACTGAACTCGCCGCGGATTCGTCGGCAGCAAACTGTCTCCCCGCGACGACCGTTCACCTCGAGCGAACTGCGACTTATTCCGTTCACGCGCGTAGTACCGATAATGGCTCCCTACAGCACGGACCGGCGGACGCTCCTCTCGGGAGTGGCTGGGACCCTTGCAACTGTCTCCATCGCCGGCTGTCTGGGGACGGACTCGAGCGACGATGGCGGAGATGACGAACCCGAACCCGTCGTCGACGAAGCCGAGTCCGTCGAGGGTGACACCGATCCGGACGCCTGGCGGGACGTCGAGGCGATCCGATTCGACGGCCACGTCGGCGGCTGGGTCGGCGTCGAACCGGCCGCCATCGACCGCGTCGAGAACCCGACGCTCGTGCTCGAGATGGGCCGGGAGTACGAACTCACCTGGGAGAACATGGACGGCGTCCACCACAACATCGCGTTCTGGGACGGTGACCGCGAGGTCGTCGACGGCTACTCGACCGACGGTAACGACGTCGTCGGCGAGCGCGAGATGCTCGCGTTCGAAGCGACCCCCGAGATGGCGACCTACCGCTGTGAGTACCAGCCGGAAGGACAGGTCGGTGACGTCGTGGTTCTCGAGGATGCAGACGACACTTCGTAGCTGCGCTCACGAGACCCACTAGTATCGATCACCGAACGACCGTCACCGATATCGGGGCCCGGCGGACGACCTGCTCGGCCACGCTGCCCAACAGCGCTCGAGACGCGCCGGATCGGCCGTGGTTGCCGATGATGATGTGGTCGATATCGTTCGACTCGGCGTAGCTGACGATCTCTCGAGCGGGGTTGCCGGTCGCGACCTCCGTTCGGTAGTCGACGTCGGCGTCGTCGACGAACTCCGGAAGCTCCTCCTCCAGTTTCTCGACGGTCGTCTCCCGTCGCTCGCGAAGCAAGTCGTGAACGGCCTTGATCGTTGCCTCCGTGTAGCTGTCCGCGACCTCGACGACGCGAAAGAGGACGACCTCCTCGTCGGGGTACTCCTCGAACGCGCGTCGTACTGCCTTCTGTGCCGGTTCCGAGCCGTCGTAGGCGACGAGGACTGTCATACTCGCCGATAGCGGGGCCCGAAATATAAACCCGCTTACTGTCCGTCAATTGTCGGGTACGTTGTGGATTTGACTCGAATGGCCGTCGCGGTCTACGCTTCGAACCCGTCCTCAAACCGGAACGTCCCTGTCTGAACTTTTTCCGCTCGGGTAGCTCACTTCGTTCGTACCACTCACGCAAAAACTTCGATGAAAAAGCCGCTCGCTCCCGTCGGTCGCTCGCGGACCTATTCCTCGAACACGAACGTCCCGTCTTCCTGTACCACTTCCCCGTCGACCTCGATGATCGAGTCTTCGCTCATATCGACGATCATGTCTACGTGGACCGCGGAGTCGTTGGCTTCGTTGTCCTCGCCGACGGTGTCGTCGTAGGCCCGGCCGACGGCCATGTGGACCGTATCGCCCATCTTCTCGTCGAACAGCATGTTGTAGGTGAACCGGTCGATGTCGCGGTTCATGCCGATGCCGAGTTCGCCCAGTCGACGCGCGCCGTCGTCGGTGTTGAGTACCTCGGTCAGGACCGCCTCGTTTTTCGCCGCCGAGTGGTCGACCACTTCGCCGCCCTCGAACTCGAGGTAGACGTCCGTAATCTCCCGGCCCTGATGATAGAGCGGCATGTCGAACAGCACCTCGCCCTCGACGCTGTCGGGCTGGGGAGCGGTGAAGACCTCGCCGCCGGGGAGGTTGTGCTCGCCGTAGTCGTTGAGCGTCGGGTTGCCGTCGATCGACATCGTGACGTCGGTCGTCTCGCCGCTCTTGATGCGAATCTCCGAGGCGGGATCCATGATCTCGACCATGTTCGCCTGGTGCTCGCGCTGCTCGTCCCAGTCCTTGTTGACAGCGTCCCAGACGAAGCCCTCGTAGCCCTCCGTCGACATTTCCGCGAGCTGGGCGTTCGCCGGCGCGGGGTACTGCGTGAGACACCAGCGCGTCGAGAGCCGTTCCTCGAGAATGGGCCGGTGGGCCTGCTGGTAGGCCGCGCTGGTCTCGGGATCGACGTCCGCGGTCTGGGTGACGTTGTCGCTCGCCCGGATCGCGATGTAGACGTCCGTATTCTGGATGAGCGCGAGTTCGTGCTCGGGCGTGTCGTACTCATCATCGCCGGCCCGCAAAAAGGCGCGTCGCTGACGGGCTCCCGTTCGCTGGCTGACCGTCACCGGGTTCGCGCCGGCGTCGCCGATCACGTCGTGGAGGGCGACGACCAGGTCCTCAGCGACGGGGTGGGCGTCGACGACGACGTTGTCTCCTTCCTGCAGATCGACCGAGTGATTCGCGATGATCTCAGCGTGTTCGCGGATACGCGGGTCCATGTGCCAGACGTCTCCCGACGCCGGGATACCGTTTTCGAATCGAAATAGTGCAAAACTCAGTCCCTGTTCGCCAGAAAGATCCCGAGGTAGATCGATACGATCGCACAGGCGACGCCCAGCCCGAAGGCGAGCGTGAACGGCGACTCGAGGGTCACCTCCCCGCCGTCGTCGAGCACCCAGCCGGAAAAGCCGAGCGCGAGCAACCCGATCGCCGCGAGCCGGAGCGCCGAAACGAGGTGGGTACCGGGACCGGTTGGTTCGCCCATACGATGAGTGCCGTTCGAGACCGTAGAAAACGTTGGGATTTCAATGCGTTCGACACCGTCGCGGAGCCGACACGCCGTCGACTATTTCTACCCGCACTACGCACCTCGAGTCATGATCGATCTGCGCTCGGATACGGTGACGAAACCGGACGACGTGATGCGCGAGGCGGCCAGCACGGCGACCGTGGGCGACGATGTCTACGGCGAGGACCCGACGGTGAACGACCTCGAGGCCCGCGCGGCCGAACTGGTCGGAACGGAGGCCGCGCTCTACGTTCCCTCGGGGACGATGGGTAACCAGATCGCGGCCCGGGTCCACACCGAACGCGGTCAGGAAGTGCTCGCGGACCGCAAGAGCCACGTCGTGAAGTACGAACTCGGCGGGCTGGCTCAGCACGCCGATCTGCAGGTCAGGATGCTCGAGACTGAACGCGGGGTGCCATCGCCCGACCAGATCGCCGGCGAGTACGTCGCGGAGGACCTCCACCGGCCCGGCACTGGACTCCTCTGCCTCGAGAATACCCACAACGCACGGGGCGGACTCGCTATCGCACCCGAGAAGATCGCCGCGGCGGCCGACGCGGCCCGCGAGCGCGACGTGCCGGTTCATCTCGACGGGGCGAGACTGTTCAACGCCGCGACGGCGCTGACTGTCCCTGCCAGCGAACTCACCGACCCCGTCGACTCGGTCATGTTCTGTCTCTCGAAGGGACTCGGCGCGCCTGTCGGCTCGATGCTGGCAGGCAGCGAGGACTTCGTCGAGCGGGCCCGCCGCACCCGCAAACTGCTCGGCGGCGGGATGCGCCAGGCCGGGATCATCGCTGCGCCCGGTCTGCAAGCGCTCGAGAACGTCTCCGACCTCGAGACCGACCACGAACACGCTCGGCTACTGGCCGACGGACTGGCCGAGATTTCGGGGTTCGACGTCCAAGAGCCGGAGACGAACATCGTGCTCGTCGATGTCGCGGGGACGGGTCTCGAGACGGAGGCAGTGCTCGAGCGACTCGAGGAACGCGACGTACTGGCGACGCCGTTCGGGCCGACGACGATCCGCTTTTGCACCCACCGAGACGCCTCGCGGGAGCATATCCAAACGGCACTGGAGACCGTCAAAAATACGTTCGAAGCGGTCTGAAACTCCCGATTAGCGACCCATGCCTTCGCGGAACTCGAGGATGGTCTTGCGCAGGAGCAGGTACGAGAAGAAGACCAGCGACAGGAGGATCAACACGATCACGATGATAACGGGATCGTCGGGGAGGAAGCCCAGCATACGAGAGCGTTACCGTGTCGGAGTGCAAAACCGTTTCGACCTCGTTCACGTATTCTCGAGTTGCCACGTTGCGATCGCAAAACGGTTGACGACTGGTTGTCCGACGGTCTGTACGCCGACCGTACAGTAGCTAAAACCGTATTTTCACCTTACGCTGGGTATATGGGTTCGGCTCGCGTAGCTATCGATGCGTCTCGATCGACGGCCCTATCTGATCGAGACCACCCGCCCGTTCGATCACCCTCACACCAGCCTCCGTCGACGTCCGACCGCCAGTTCGGACCGAACGGGCGATTTTCGGGCCGGGACGGCCGGCCCGAGCGTTCCCGCTGCAGTCGCACACCGAGCGTGTTCTCGGCACCACGACACCCCGCTGACGCCTGGTTCCCCTGACGCAACGGCTTCGTACGTCGATACTCGTCCGTCGATTACTCCTCTGGAGCGTCCGCTCCCGTCACCCTCAGCTCGAACGACGTTACTTTCGTCCCGTCCGGTTCACGGATCTCGCCCTCGAACGCTTTTCGTCCGTCGTCCGCCACCTCACCCTGTTCGGACTCCGTTTCGTTCTGTTCGCTCACCTTGCCGTCCGATCGCGGCTCGAGGACGGCGAACCCCGGCCGGTTCCCACGCGGATCGGCGTGGCTGCCGGGATTCAACAGGAGGACGTCCTCGGTTTCGACGACCGTCGGTCGGTGGCTGTGACCCGAGACGACAATGTCGGCGTCCCGGGAGCGACCGAACATCACCAGCCCCATCTCTCCGCCGTCCCGACGGTGGGTCACGCCGAACCGGACGCCCGCCGCCTCGACGACGCGAGCCGTCGGTAACCGCTCGCGGACGGCCGCGCTGTCGGCGTTGCCGTGGACTGGAAAGAACACCTCACACTCCTCCTGGAACGCCTCGAGTGCGGCCTCGCTCGTGAAATCGCCGGCGTGGATCACGACGTCGGCCTCGCGGGCCGCTCGCAGGGCTGCGCCCTCGAGTTCGTGTCCACTGACGCTGTGCGTATCCGAGAAAATCGCGATCATAGTGTCGTTACGGGCTACGGGGTGACGTTCTTTTCGTCACGAGAGTTGCCGAGCGAACTGGGCTTCCCTTCGACACGTTCACGCTACTGCACTTCTCGACCGTCGTCGCTGTCGTCGTAGCCCGCCACGACCGTCGACCCCGCCGGTCGGTCGTTCAGGGTCGCCGTCACCGTCGTCTCCTCGAGATCGACCGTCGACTCGAGGGGGTCCCAGCCGTCCCCGCCCTCGACGGCGACGGCGACGTCGGTCGGACTCGCGCCGGGCGGCAGTTTCGAAGGATCGTAGACGAGCGCGATTCGGACCGCCTCGACGGCCTTCAATTCGTCGAGACCGACAAGTTCGATCGGATCCGCAAGCGCGTCCACCGGCGGATCGTCGGCGCTCTTCTCGAGGCCGAACTCGTCGGGGACGACGCCCGCGACGACGGCGACGCGGGCGCCCGCGTGCTCGAGTGTGAACTCTGCGACGTTGCTCGAATCGTACCCGGGAATGGCCATACTCGTGGCGACGGCCCAGAGACATATGGCCCTGTAGCGTGCGTTCGCCGGCCGGCGGGTACGCAATTTGCCAGACGGCCAGCCACCACTCACCGTTCGCCGCCGATTCGCGTTTACGTGCGTGCGTCGAACCGAGACGAACGCTTTTATCGCAGCGGGAACCAATTATCCACCGTGTCCGAAACAGCCGGGTACATGCGCTTTTTCCCGTACGATCAGCCGTACGAGAATCAGCGCGAGGCGATGGACCGCATCCACAACTCGCTGCAGCGAGGCCAGGACGTGCTCTTCGAAGGGGCCTGCGGGACCGGCAAGACGCTCTCGTCGCTCGTCCCCGCCCTCGAGGTGGCCCGCGAGCACGACAAGACGGTCGTCATCACGACCAACGTCCACCAGCAGATGCGCCAGTTCGTCGCCGAGGCCCGGGCGATCACCCGCGAAGAGGACATTCGGGCGATCGTCTTCAAGGGAAAATCGTCGATGTGTCACATCGACGTCGGCTACGAGGAGTGTCAGGCCCTGCGGGACAACACCCGCGCGGTCGTCGACACCGAACGCGACAAGCGGCAACTCGAGCGTCGCCAGCGCGAACTCTTGTCCGAGAGCCAGGAGGGCGACGGCGGCGCGGCGGACGCTCGCAGCGCCGTCATGGACGAACTCGAGAACATCGAAGAGCGACTCGACGATCTCGAGGAGCAGAACGTCTGTGACTACTACCGGAACAACCTGACCGAGGATACGGACGACTTCTTCGCGTGGCTCTTCGAAGATGTCCGCACCCCCGACGAGATCTACGAGCACGCAGAAAATCAGGAGTTCTGTGGCTACGAACTGCTCAAGGAGGGGATCGAGGGGGTCGATCTGGTCGTCTGTAACTACCACCACCTGCTCGATTCCACGATACGGGAACAGTTCTTCCGCTGGCTGGGCCGAGAGCCCGAGGACGTCATCGCCGTCTTCGACGAGGCTCACAACGTCGAGGATGCCGCTCGCGAGCACGCCACGCGAACGTGTTCCGAGCGGACCTTCGACTCCGCGCTCGACGAACTCGCCGACGCCGACGATCCGCGCTCGGAGGACGCGGCGAACGCCCTCTCGGCGTTCCACCGCGCGCTCGTCGAGACCTACGAGGACTCCTTCGGCTTCGGCGACCGCGAGGCGATCGACGAGAACTGGACGGACGTCTCCATCGCCAACGAGAATCGAAAGGACGACCTCACGCTCGAGTTCCTCCAGCGCTACTCGGGTCGGGGCATCCAGGACGACCTGGAGGCCGCGATGAAACTCGGCCAGGAACTCGATGAGGAGTACGAGGAAGCCTACCGCGAGGGCGAAACGGCGACTCGGACGGAGTGTCAGACCCTACAGGCTGCGGCGTTCGTCAGCGCGTGGATGAACGAGGGCTCGAAGGAGGGGCTCTACCCCGTCGTCACCGTCACCCGCGACGCCGGCACCGACGAGGTGTACGGCCGCGCGGAACTGTACTCCTGTCTGCCGCGACAGGTGACCGGCCGGCTGTTCGACGAGGTGTACGCGACCGTTCTGATGAGCGCGACGCTTCAGCCGTTCGACGTCACCGAGAGCGTGCTGGGGCTCGAGGACCCGGTGACGATGGCCTACGGGCTGCAGTTCCCCGAGGACCGGCGGCGAACGTACGCGGTCGAGACACCGGCGCTGTTCTCCTCGGATCGGGACGATCCCGCCGTCCAAAAGGAGGTCGCCGAGACGATTCACGACACCGTCCGGATGACGCCCGGCAACACGCTCGCCTTCTTCCCCAACTACGGCGAGGCGAGTCGGTACGCCGAGCGAGTCGACGATCGCTCCGAGAAGACGGTCTATCTCGACGAGCCGGGGACGTCGGTCGAGGAGCTGCGCCGGAAGTTCGTCGCGGACGACGGCGCGGTGCTGTGTACGTCGCTCTGGGGCACCCTCGCGGAGGGGGTCAGCTTCGACGGCGACGACGCCCACACGGTCCTCGTCGTCGGCGTTCCCTACCCGCACCTGGACGACCGAGCGGAGGCGGTCCAGGAAGCTTACGACGCCGCCTTCGAGGGGACCGAGACCGGCTGGCGCTACGCCGTCGAGATTCCGACGGTTCGCAAAACGAGACAGGCGCTGGGCCGGGTCATCCGGTCGCCGGAGGACGTCGGCGTCCGCGCCTTACTCGACCGGCGCTACTCGCGGTCGGCCAAATCGGATCTCGGCAGATACAGCGTCAACAGCACCTTCCCGCACGAAGAACGCGAGGAACTGATCGACATCGCACCGGAGAAACTCAAGTTCGCGATGCTCAACTTCTACGGCGATTTCGACGCCTACGACGGCGAGACGCCCGCGCCGTAGGGCTTGCAGCCATGTGTTGTGGCCCACCACAACAATTATTCTGTTGGAGGAAGTAACAACGAACGATGTGCGGGAGCGCTGACGACGAAGCTTCACCGGTGATTCGGGTCACAAAGGACTTCGGCGAAACGTATGCCGAAGTCCGAGCGTGGGATGTTCCGGAGTCGGAACGATATCCCGACGGTCTAAAGTACTCGATGCAGTACGGAACGGCTGACGGTGAGACGATCGTTCGATACGACAACTTCCCGGATCATCCGGATGCGGCTCCCCATCACAAACATCAGTCCGATGGAACGGTCGAAGATGTCGAATTTGTGGGTCTCGAACCGCTATTCGAACGATCTCAAAACGAGGTGCGTGATTATGGCGAACACTGGTAACTCCACCGACGGCGACCGAACGATGTACGTCCGCTTTCAACAGGGCGACGAAGACGGGCTTAGAGACGCTCTTAGTGACCTTGACCGAGGTGAAACGACCTCCCCTCACTTCGAGGTCGTCTTCGATGACCCCGACGATATCCATCGCGTTACGCGACCGAAGAACCTCGAGTTGCTTCGGACGATCGCCCAATACGAACCCGAAAGTATTCGAGAGACGGCACGTCTCGTCGATCGAGACGTCCGACAGGTCCACACGAATCTCGAGGAACTGGCGGCGCTCCACTTGATCGAATTCGAGCAAGATGGACGACGAAAGCGCCCGACCGTCTGGTACGAGACGATAGAGGTCGATCTTCCGCTTTCTGAGTCCGATGTGAGTCGCGACAGAGCTAATGCATAAGGAAATTTCGACGCCGACGACGGCAAGACGCTCGCGCCGTAGCCCACCCTCGAGAACCACTCACACCCGTCTCACTCGACCGGTTCGACCGTCACGTCGGCGGCGCCGTTCGTCACCGTGACGACGTGAGTGCCGTCGGACTTGACCGTCACGTCGTAGCTGTCGCTCTCTTCGACCGATCGCGCGTCGAGGGGACCCTCGCCGACTTCGGCGAGCTGTACGCTGACTGCGCTTCCCTCACTGACTTCTCGTACGTCGACCGAGACGGTGAGTTCTTCACCTGCCTCGGCGCTGAACTCGGTCGGCTCCTCGTCTTGGAGGGTGTCGTCGACGTAGCCGCCGTCCATCAGGCCGGTCACTTCGCTGCAGCCTGCCAGTAACACCGCCGTCGGCCCCGCGAGAACTGCCCGTCGGTACATGGCTCGAGCTACCGACACTGTCGAGTAATAGCTCCTGGACGACTCACGGTTCGATTCCGACGATGAGTCTGCGTCGGGTTCTGTCGAGTTCGATCAGGCCGGCAACGAGACGCGGCTCACCGGCAATTTGTACGTACCGTCCCAGAACTCGAGTTCGCTGACGGTCCACCGGATCGGCTCGAGTTCCCGCTCGGCGAGGCGTTTCGCGGTCGCGATGTCGCCCCCGCGGGCCAGCGTGACGTGGGGGACGTAATCGGTTCCCTCGAGGCCCTCGACGGTGTCGAAGGCATCGGTGAGGGTCGCGTGGATCGACTCGAGGCCGGGACTCTCGACGGCGAGATAGACCACGGGTGCGGAGCCGAGCGGCGGATCTTCGAAGCAGTCGATGCCCGTAATCTGGGCTTCGACGGCGGGAGCGCCCTCGAGGGCGCGGTGGGCGCGGTGTTGTAACTGGGCAACGTGGTCGGCGTCGCCGAGACGTTTGAGCAGACAGGAGTGATCCTCGCGGACGCTGTCGAAGCCGACGAGTTCCGGGTAGAGCTCGTTGGCGATGGTCCGGACGCGTCCGGGAACCGGGACGTTGACGCTGTACACTACGGCAGTCGTAGGGTCGAGTGACCTATCAGTGTGACGCTCCCCGCGGCGTCGGGACCGCCGGTCTCAGAGCCGATCGAGCAGCCACAGGACGATCACAGCGAGGATTGCCACGATGAGCAGTGGGCGGAGAATCGCGAGGAAGCCGCTGATGATCACGCTCACGACCTCGATGAGCAATAGGACGGCGACCAGAGCGAGGACGATTTTCAGGAGGGTTTCGACCTCGAGTTTGCCACGAGTTCCGTGCATATACAGTCCGCTACAGAGGAACGTTTCAAAAATACATCGCTGTCGTCGTCGGAAAGACCTATCTGGACGGCTACGACAGTTCATGGTAATGGATTCGAAGGGGCTTTCGGCCCTGCTCTGGGTGCTCGTGGTCGTCGGGTGTGCGGTCGCGTTGCTGCCGGTTGCGTCGGTCGGCGCGGTCGCCGACGCTGGAGCCACAGGAGCGACGGTTCAGGACGACGAGGAGCTGGTCGAGCGCGAAGAACTGGACGAGGCGGACGCGGTGCACATCGACGTCTCTCTCTCCGAGAACGGTTCGGCGACGTTCGAAGTCGACTATCGGTACCATCTCGAGAACGAGAACAACACCGAAGCGGAGTGGGACGACCTCGTCGAGGATATCGAAGCGGATCCGGAGGCGTTCGCCGCCGCGGAGATGGACGACTGGGACGCGATTCGTGCCGACGGAGAGAACGCGACCGAACGGGAGATGAATCTCTCGAACGCCACCGTCTCGATCGACGAGAGTCCCGCACCGCGGAGTATCGGTCACGTTCAGTTCACGTTCGAGTGGTCGTCGTTCGCCAGCGTCGTGATGAACGAGATCACGGCGGGCGACGCGCTCTCGGGCTTTACGCTCGTCGATGACACGACGCTACAGATTACCGGTCCCGAGGACTACGTCGTCCACGAGCACGAACCGACGGCCGACAACACGGAGCCGAACGCGGTCTACTGGGACAGTGATGGAACCGAGTTCAACGACGAACAGCCGCGCGTCGTCTTCATCGAGAACGGCGATTCGGGCGCGGAGGCGACTGAACCGGAAGAGGGACCGCCGACGACGTGGCTCGCGGTGGCGGCTGCACTCGGCTTGCTCGCGACCGGTGCGATGATCGGCTGGTGGCTCAGACACGGCCGATCCGACGGACCGGCTCCGGCTAGTGACGACATCGCTCCGTCGGGAGCCGATACCTCGCCCGCCTCCGGCGACGCGGCGGGACCACCGCCCGAACTTCTCAGCAACGAGGAACGCGTCCTGCGGCTGCTCGAGGAGCGCGGCGGCCGAATCAAACAGCAGGAAGTAGTCGCCGAACTCGACTGGACCGAGGCCAAGACGAGTCAGGTCGTCGGGAGCCTGCGAGAGGACGACGAGATCGAAGTCTTCCGGATCGGCCGGGAGAACGTGCTCTCGCTTCCCGAGGACGACGAGTAGCCGCCGGTGGGTGCGTCGCCGTCGTCTCCTATTTCCGTCGCTGATCGGTGCGTCGGCCGTCATCTCCGTTTTCCGTCGCACTCGTTGCAGCCCTTCGGCATCGTCTTCGTGGCCGCATCATCGTCCGTTGCACCCGTTTCGAAGCCATTCATTTCTTGTGTGTTGCTAGTACTGGATGACCGTTCTGACGGGTTGAATGCCGCAATACTTGCTATTCAGCAGGATTTAATACCGGTGGCGCTCTTAGAGCCACCAATGAGTCCCGTCGTCGGTACCACGCTCGCCGCGTTCGGTACCGACGGGACCGTCTCCCCGCGGCGACCGCGACGGCGGCGGCCGGGCCTTTGAGCCCGACTACTACTTTACCCCTCGACCCCCGTCCGTGTCAACGTTTCACCGATCCCGAAACTCCACAATTCTCGGTTAGCAGGTGCTCTACCGTTAATTTACGCGCACAAAATCAATGTACTTAAGTCGCTCCTGCCGTTTTCCTCGAGTACGATATGACACGCGTTGCACTCGCATTCTCGGGTGGGCTGGACACGACCGTCTGTGTCCCGCTGCTCGAGGAAGAATACGGATACGACGACGTCATCGGCGTCACGGTCGACGTCGGTCAGCCGGCTTCCGAATTCGAGGAAGCTGAAGAAACTGCAGAAGCGCTCGGTCTCGAGCACTACGTCGTCGACGCAAAGGAGGAATTTGCACAACTCTGTCTCGACAGCGTCCGCGCGAACGCGACGTACCAGGGCTATCCGCTCGGTACCGCACTCGCTCGTCCCGTGATCGCTGAGGCGATCCTCGAGGTCGCGGAGGAACAGGGCTGTACCGGCATCGCCCACGGCTGTACGGGTAAGGGGAACGACCAGCTCCGTTTCGAAGCCGTCTGGCGCGACTCGGATCTCGAGGTCATCGCCCCCGTGCGCGAACTCGGGCTCACCCGCGAGTGGGAAAACGAGTACGCCGCGGAGAAGGACCTGCCCGTCGAGGGCGGCGGCGGCGGGAAATGGTCGGTCGACACCAACCTCTGGAGTCGCTCCGTCGAGGGCTCCGAACTCGAGGATCCGAACTACGTCCCCGGCGAGGAGATCTACAACTGGACGCAGGCCCCAACCGGCGAGACCCAGGAGATCGAGATCTCCTTCGAGAAGGGTTATCCCGTCGCCGTCGACGGCGTCGAGTACGACCCGATCGAGCTTATCGAGCACTTAAACGGCGTGGCGGGCGCGTACGGCGTCGGCCGCACCGACTCGATGGAAGATCGCATGCTCGGCCTGAAGGTTCGCGAGAACTACGAGCACCCGGCCGCGACGACGCTGCTCAACGCCCACGAAGCGCTCGAGGGCCTCGTCCTCACCCAGGAGGAACGCGAGTTCAAGCAGCTGATCGACCAGCGCTGGTCGAAGAAGGGCTACGAGGGCCTGATCGACGCGCCGCTCGTGAAGGCACTCGAGGCCTTCATCGACGAGACCCAACAGCGCGTCACCGGAACAGTCACGATCCGCTTCGAGGGCGGCCAGGCCCGCGCAGTGGGTCGCGACAGCAAGTACGCCGCCTACTCTGCCGAGCACGCCTCCTTCGACACCGAGACGGTCGGCAAGATCGATCAGGAGGACGCCACGGGCGTCGCGAAGTACCACGGCTTCCAGCGCCGTCTCGCAAACTCGGTGACGGACGCCGAGGACGCTGAAGACGAGGGAGTCGAACTCGCGACCGACGGCAGCGGAGCTGACGAGGACGAATAACCATGACCGAGGAGAGTGCTTCCGACGGCGGCGACGTGCCCGAACTCGCAACCGACGGCAGCGGCGAGGGCGTCGTCCGGCGGGACCGCTTCAGCGGCGGCCCCGCCCGGAGCTTCCTCTCCTCGCTCGAGGCCGATCGGCGGATCTTCGAGGCCGATCTCGAGGTCGACCGCGCACACGTCCTGATGCTCGCCGAGCAGGGGATCATCGAGGACGACGTCGCGGGCGACATTCTGACGGCGATCGACGCCATCGAGGTCGACGGCCACGGCTCCTTGCCCGACGGCGAGGACGTCCACGAGGCCATCGAGACGGCGGTCATCCAACGCATCGGCGAGGAGGGCGGCAAGATGCACACCGCGCGCTCGCGTAACGACGAGGTCGCGGCCTGCATTCGCTACCGCCTGCGCGAGGACGTTCTCGAGGCCCTCGAGACGACGCTCGCGCTGCGCGAGGCGCTGGTGGGGGTCGCCGAGGCGAACGCGGAGACGATCATGCCCGGCTACACCCACCTCCAGCCCGCCCAGCCGATCACCGTCGGCCACTGGGCGTGCTCCTACGAGGGAGCCGTCCGCCGCGATACGGAACGCCTGTTCGAGGCCTATCAACGGATCAACCAGTCGCCGCTGGGTGGCGCCGCGTTCGCCGGCACGACGTTTGATATCGACCGCGAGCGCACGGCCGAACTGCTCGGCTTCGAAGGTGTGGTGGAGAACTCGATGGACGCCTCCTCGAGCCGGGACTTCTTGCTCGAGACGACGCAGGTGCTGTCGACGCACGCGACGACGCTGTCGGGGCTCGCGGAAGATCTGATCATCTTCGCGAACCGCGGCTTCGTCGATCTCGCGGACGACTACTCCTCGACGTCGTCGATCATGCCCCAAAAGAAGAATCCCGACACGCTCGAACTCGTTCGCGCGGTCGCGGGCGACGCTGCAGGGTCGGTCCAGGGGCTGACGACGACGCTCAAGGGACTGCCCCGCGCGTACAACCGCGACCTTCAGCGGGCGACGACTCACGCCTGGGAGACCGTCGACGCCGTGACGGACGCGAGCGAGGTCGCAGCGGGGGCCGTCGCGACGGCCGACTGGAACGAGGAGGCGCTGGCGGCGGAAGCCGACGCGGGCTTCTCGACGGCGACCGGCGTCGCGGACCTGCTCGCGGCGAACGGACTGCCGTTCCGGACGGCCCACGAGATGGTTGCCCACGCTGCGGAACACGGTGGTGACTACGACGCGATCGAGTCGGCTGCCCAGGAGGTACTGGGCGAACCGCTCGAGTCGTTCGTCGACCCCACGGCCGTCGAGGCCGCGCTCGACCCCGTCGAAAGCGTCGCGAGTCGCGACTCGCAGGGTGGGCCCGCCCCCGAGGCGGTTGCGGACCAACTCGAGGCGGCCCGCGAGGCGCTGTCGGCCGACGAGGAGACGCTCGCGAAGATGGACGACGCGCTCGAGGTGGCCCACGAGGTGCTCCGCGAGGAGGTGAACGGCTATGTCTGAGGCAGAATACCCGCGGCCGGCACCGCGACCGTCCCCGCGAGGGGACAATACACCGACTACATGATATGTCAGACAAAATTTGCCGTGAATTCGCCTTTTCATCCGCTTAGCGGACAGTCTGTGTAGTGTAATTCTGCTGTTAAGTTCGAAGGCTTTAAGGGTCATCGGCTCTCAGTTGCAGGTACAATGACCGAATGCGTCGAGTGTGGGGCTGAGGTGTCCCTGCATGACGATCTGGAAGTTGGAGAGATCGTTGACTGTACGACCTGTGGAGCAGAGCTAGAAGTCGTTGACACCGAGCCGCCAGTCCTCGAGCGAGCCCCGGAGCTCGAAGAGGACTGGGGTGAGTGACCTTGCAAATAGGAATACTCTACTCCAGAATCCGCAAAGACGAGAAGCTCCTCCTCAACGAGCTACGCGAGCGCGATCACGAGATCGTGAAGATCGACGTTCGCAAACAGACGTTCGATATTAGCGAGGCTCCCGAGGCGTTCGCGGACCTCGATATCGTCGTCGATCGCTGTCTCGCCACGAGTCGGAGCCTGTACGCCACGCAGTTCTTCGAGGCCTACGGCATCCCCGTCGTCAACAGCCACGAGACCGCCGACATCTGTGCGGACAAAGTGAAGAACAGCTTAGCGCTCGAGCAGGCGGGCGTTCCCACGCCCGCGACGAAGGTCGCCTTTACGAAGGAGACCGCGATGGAGGCTATCGAGGACTTCGGCTATCCGTGCGTCCTCAAACCCGTCGTCGGCTCGTGGGGCCGCCTGATGGCCAAGATCGACTCGCCCGACGCTGCAGAGGCGATTCTCGAGCACAAGGCGACGCTGGGCCACTATGAGCACAAGGTGTTCTACGTCCAGGAGTTCGTCGACAAACCCGGCCGCGACATTCGCGTACTCGCAACCGACGGCGAACCGATCGCCGGCATGGTCCGCTCCTCGGACCACTGGATCACGAACGCCGCCAAGGGGGCCGAAACGAACGTCTTCGAGCCCGACGAGGAAGCGAAAGAACTCGTGAAGAAGGCCAGCGACGCCGTCGGCGGCGGGCTGCTCGGTATCGACCTCATGGAGACTGACGACGGCTATACCGTCCACGAGGTCAACCACACTGTCGAGTTCAAAGCACTCGACGGCGCGGTCGACACCGATATCGCCGGCACCGTCGTCGACTGGCTCGAGGAGAAAGCTGCGGCCGAAGCCGGCGAGGAACTCGAGGTGACCGTCTGATGGCGGTCGGCACCGAGACCGGTGCAGCGGCAGACGCCGAGACGGTCACCGCGAGCGTCATCGGCGGTAGCGGGTTCACGGGCGGCGAACTCCTGCGACTGCTCGCCGGCCACCCGAATTTCGCGATCACGGAGGTCACCAGCCGCTCGAAGGCCGGCAAGAGCGTCGGCTCCGTCCACCCGCCGCTGCGGGGGACTGACCTGCGCTTTACCGAACCCAAGGATCTCGAGTCCGTCGACGTCCTGTTCGCCGCGACGCCACACGGCGTCTCGATGGGACAGATCGACGAGTTCTTCGAGATCGCCGACACCGTCGTCGACCTCTCGGCGGACTTCCGCCTGAACAGCGAGGAGCAGTACGACGAGTGGTACGACGGCCACGACGCGCCCGAGTACCTCGAAAAGGCCGAGTACGCCCTGCCCGAGATCAACCGCGAGAACCTCTCCGGTGCGGGCCTGATCGCCGGTGGCGGCTGTAACGCCACCGCGACGATTCTGGGACTGTACCCGCTGTTCGAGCACGGTATTCTCGAGGGAGGGGAACAGGTCGTCGTCGATGTCAAAGTCGGCTCCTCGGAGGGAGGTGCCGGCGGCGGCGAGGCCTCGAGCCACCCCGAGCGCTCGGGCGTCGTCCGTCCGTACGCGCCGACGGGCCACCGCCACGAGGCCGAGATCGAGCAGTTCCTCGGCACGAGCGTCGCGTTCACCTGCCACGCCGTAGATATGATTCGCGGCGCCAGCGCGACGAACCACGTCTTCCCGTCGGGACCGGTCTCGAAGGGCGACCTCTGGAAGGCCTACCGCGGCTGTTACGAGGACGAGCCGTTCGTCCGCATGGCCGCCGGCGGCTCCGGGGTCTACCGCTACCCCGAACCGAAGGCCGTTGCGGGGACGAACCTCGCAGAGGTCGGCTTCGAACTCGACCCTTCGAACAAGCGCATCGTCGTCTTCTCGGCCATCGACAACATGATGAAAGGCTCCGCGGGACAGGCGGTTCACGCCGCCAACATCGCGCTGGGGCTCGAGGAGACGGCCGGACTCGAGTTTACGGGACTCCACCCCGTGGGGGCGCCCTAAATGACGACTGTCGTCAAAATCGGTGGCGCGCGCGCCGTCGACCCCGAAGGGGCACTCGCGGACGTCGCGAGCCTCGTCGAAGACGGCGAGGACGTCGTCCTCACCCACGGCGGCTCGACCGCCGTCGACGAGACCTTGGAAGACCTCGGCGAGGAACCGACCTACGTCGAGACCCCCGGCGGCGTCGTCGGGCGATTCACCGACGAGGACACGATGGACGTCTTCAAGATGGTAATGCCCGGCAAGCTCAACACCGATCTGGTAGAGAGCTTGCAGAACCTCGAGGTGAACGCGGTCGGGCTCTCGGGTACCGACGGAAAGCTGCTCGAAGGGAAACGCAAGTCCGCCGTTCGCGTCAAGGAAGACGGCAAAAAGAAGATCAAGCGCGGCGACCACTCGGGGAAGATCGAGTCGGTCAACGCCGACCTGCTCGAGACCGTCCTCGCGGGTGGCTACACGCCCGTCGTCTCCGTTCCGATGCTCGGGAAGGAGAAAGGCGGCGGCTACACGGCGGTCAACGCCGACGCCGACCGCGCGGCCGCTGCGATTGCGGGCGCACTCGATGCGGACCTTGTGCTTCTCACGGACGTTTCGGGGATCTACGAGAACCCTGACGACGAGTCGACGAAGATCGATTCGGCGTCGACGCCCGAGGAGTTTTCCGCGGTCAAATCCGCTGCAGAAGGCTTCATGATCAAGAAGGTCATGGCCGCCGAGGAGGCGCTCGAGGGCGGCGCGTCGTCCGTTATCGTTGCGACCGCCAACGCCGACAAACCGATCACGAGCGCGCTCGCGGGCGAGGGGACGACCCTCGAACCCGGCGTGCTCGAGGCGGAGAACGAAACGGCACAGGAGGCCGCAAAATGAGCGACCACGACTTCATCTCCGGCAGCAAGCCGATCGGTATCGAACGCGGCGAGGGCCCGTACCTCTACACCGCAGACGGCACGGAATACCTCGACGCCGGTGCGAGCTACGCCTGTACGCCGCTGGGTCACAGCCACCCCGCGGTCGTCGAGGCGGTCCAGGAGCAGGTCGGCAAGCTAACGTTCGTCGACTCCTCCTACCCTGTCCAGTCCCGAGAGGACGCCTACGCCGCGCTCGTCGCGGCGACGCCGGACGGACTCGAGTCCGCCTGGTTCTGTAACTCCGGGACCGAGGCCAACGAGGCTGCCTTGAAGTTCGCCCGCTCGGCGACCGGCGAGTCGAAGATTATCGCGGCGACCCGGTCGTTCCACGGCCGAACGATGGGCTCGCTCGCGGCGACCTGGAAGGACAAGTACAAGGAGCCGTTCGAACCCCTCGCCGGCGATGTGGAGTTCGTCCCCTACGGCGACGACGAGGAACTCGCGGCCGCCGTGGACGACGAGACCGCGGCCGTGATCTTAGAGCCGATTCAGGGCGAGGGTGGGATCAACGTTCCGCCCGCGGGCTACCTCGAGAACGCCCGCGAACTGACCGACGAGGCCGGTGCGGCGCTCGTCTTCGACGAGGTCCAGACCGGCATGGGGCGCACGGGAGAGATGTGGGCCTGCCAACGTGCGGGCGTCACGCCCGACGTGCTCACGACGGCGAAGGGCCTGGGCAACGGCCTCCCCGTGGGCGGACTCGCCGTTCGCGACTGGATCGCCGACGGCGCGGCCTCGCACAACGCTACGTTCAGCGGCGGTCCCGTCGTCTCCGCGGCGGTTCACGCGACCGTCTCGACGCTGGTCGAAGAGGAGTGGCCCGCCCACGCTGCCGAGATGGGCGACTATCTCGTCTCCGAACTCGAGGCTGCGTTGGGCGACGAGGTGCGCGAGGTCCGCGGTGACGGCCTGCTAATCGGTGTCGAGTTGAAACGCGGCGCAAACCGCGTTGCTCGCGACCTCGCGATGGACCACCAGATCCTGGCGCTCCCCGCGGGTCGGACCGTGTTGCGTCTGCTGCCGCCGCTCGTGATCGACCAGGCGGAGGCGGATCAACTCGTTGATGCACTCACCGAGATTGTCGCCCCCGAGGCGAGTGCCGAATCATGAGTGCAGCCATGGAAGATACGACCGACGTTTCGCTCGAGGACGCTCGCGAACTGCTGATCGACCTCGTGTCGATCCCCTCGCCCTCGGGCGACGAGGTGGAGGCCGCGGAGCGACTCGTCGACTTCTTCGACGCTTACGGCCGCGAGGCGTGGATCGACGAGGTCGGTAACGTTCGCGCACCCGCGGACGACGTCGTCCTCCTGACCTCTCACATCGATACCGTTCCCGGCGAGATTCCGGTCGAGGTAACGTCGGCCGACGAGACCGATGTCGAGCGGGAGATCGCCGAAGAGACCGGCGAGGATATTCTCTGGGGCCGCGGCAGCGTCGACGCCACCGGCCCGCTGGCCGCGATGGCCGCCGCCGCCGTCCGCACGGGCGTCTCCTTCGTCGGCGTCGTCGGCGAGGAGACGAACTCGCGCGGCGCGCGCTATCTCGTCGAGGATCGCGAGGAACCCGGTGCCGTCGTCAACGGCGAGCCAAGCGGTGCGACGGGCATCACGCTCGGCTACCGCGGGTTTCTGGCAGGGACCTACGTCGCGACCAGCGAGTCCGGCCACACCTCGCGTCCAGAACCGAACGCGATCCAGCACGCGACCAACTGGTGGACGGGCGTCGAAGCCGCCTTCGAGGACGACGAGTACACGGCCGTCTTCGAGCGCGTCACCGCCAAACCCGTCGACATGAACGGCGGGATCAGCGACGACGGCCTCTCGGTCGAGGCCACGCTCGACGTGCAACTGCGGATCCCGCCGTCGCTGGACGCCGAATCGGTCCGCGAGACCGCCGAAGCCGGTCTCGAGATCGGCACCGTCACCTGGGCCGAGCCGATTCCGCCGGTGATGGAGAGCCCTCGAACCGAGGTCGCCCGCGCGTTTCGTGCGGCGATCCGAAAGGAAGGGAGCGATCCGCGACTCCTGCGCAAGACTGGCACCAGCGACATGAACCTCTACGCCGGCGTCTGGGACTGCCCGATGGTCACCTACGGGCCCGGCAACTCCGACCTCGATCACGCGCCGGACGAACGCCTCTCTCTCGTCGAGTTCGATCGCTCGGTCGAGATCTTAGAACGCGTCGCGACGACGCTGCACGGAGGTGACGACTGATGTCGGGCGACGCCGACGTTCGTCACTTCCTCGAGATCGACGATCTCTCGCCGGCCGAACTCGAGACGGTCCTCGACCGTGCGGAGACGTACAAACAGGCCCAGCAGCAAGGCGAGGAACATCCCGATCTGGACGGCCAGACGCTGGGGATGATCTTCCAGAAGCCGAGCACGCGAACCCGCGTCTCCTTCGAGACCGGGATGACCCAACTCGGCGGTCACGCCGTCTTCCTCGGCGAAGACGATATCCAACTGGGTCGCGGTGAGCCGCTAAAAGACACCTCGCGGACGCTCTCGCGGTACGTCGACGCCGTGATGGCTCGCGTCTTCAAACACGAGAACATCGAGGTGTTCGCGGAGTACGCGTCGGTCCCGGTCGTCAACGGGCTCACCGACGACGCCCACCCCTGCCAGACGCTCGCTGATCTGCTGACGATCCGCGAGGAAGAGGGCGGGTTCGAAGACGTTTCCGCGGCCTGGATCGGCGACGGGAACAACGTCGCCCAGTCGTTCGTCCTCGGCTGTGCCATCGCGGGAATCGACCTGACGGTCGCCACGCCAGAGGGGTACGGGATCGACGATGACGTACTGGCGGGCGCTCGAGAACTCGGCGGCGATCCGACGGTCACGACCGACCCGGTCGAGGCCGCCTCCGACGCCGATGTCATCTACACCGACGTCTGGACCAGCATGGGCCAGGAGGACGAGTACGACGTCCGAATGGAGGCCTTCGAGGGCTTTCAGGTTCGCTCGGAGCTGCTCGAGCACGCGCCCGACGCGTCGGTTATGCACTGTCTGCCCGCCCACCGCGGCGAGGAGATTACGGACGACGTCATCGAGAGCGACCGATCGATCGTCTTCGATCAGGCCGAAAATCGGCTCCACGCCCAGAAGGCGCTGTTGAGCTGGCTGCTCGAGTGAACTTTCGATCACGAACGGAGTGAGTGATCGGATTTTTTGGTCCAGATTTTTTGCGTGAGTGGTCGGCGAAGCCGACCCGAGCGGAAAAAAGGTGGCCACGAAGGCGTTGTTGAGCTGGCTGCTCGAGTAATCGTCGGTATCAACTTTTTCCCGGTCACCCTCACTACTATTTGAGTCGCGTACGCGAAGTCGTCACACTGGCGGTCGTCGTCGACGCTTGTCGGCCACCCTCTGGGTCGGTACGCCTCCCCTTCCGGTCGATAACCCGAACATTACCCGAGTAAATACAGAATTGTCACCCGACAGGATAGATGGCGGATATGAACTATCTTTTGCGCTTATATGTAGCGTTCAAATCGTTCCGACCGGGAGATGTCGTTCAGAGTACTGCTCGCCACGCTGATCATGCTGCTCGGGCCCGCGGCCCTGTTGGCACTGCATCTGTCGTGAACGAGTCCGGGGGATGGTGAACAGGCGATAGACTGTGCGGAGCAACCGAACCGCTCGTTTTTGGCCGTTCCATCGATGGGTTCGGAGTGTCGGGACCGCCGAACCCACGTGCTTTTTCTCCCTCGCCCCCCTCTCGGCCGATAATGAGTCTCAGTCTCTCCGCGGATCAGCCTGCAGTACCCGACGACGCCGACGACGGCGTCTGGCTCGAGTGCATCGAGTGCGGTGAAACGTTCGCTCCGTTCGACGACATCCGCTACACCTGCGACGAGTGTGACGGCCTGCTCGAGGTTCGCTACGCCGAGTTGCCGACGTTCGACGACTTCGAAGGCCACGGTGTCTGGCGCTACGCCGATGCCCTGCCGTTCGACTCCGGAGTCACGATTCAGGAGGGCGCAACGCCGCTGTACGAGGTGCCCAGCCTCGAGGACGATATCGGCGTCGAGGCGCTGCGGATCAAACACGAGGGGATGAACCCGACCGGCTCGTTCAAGGATCGCGGGATGACCGTCGGCGTCAGAGTCGCCACGGAACTCGGCGTCGACCGACTGGCGTGTGCCTCGACGGGGAACACGAGTGCAGCCCTCGCGGCCTACGGCTCCCGTGGCGGGATCGAGACGCTCGTGCTCCTCCCCGCAGGGAAGGTCGCGGCGGGCAAGATCGCACAGGCTAGCCTCCACGGCGCCCGCATCCTCGAGGTCGACGGTAACTTCGATGCCTGCCTCGACATCGTCCAGGAACTGGCCGGCCAGGGCGAAGCCTACCTGCTGAACTCGCTGAACCCGTTCCGGCTCGAGGGTCAGAAGACGATCGGGCTCGAGATTCTCGAGGGCTTCCTCGCCGACTACGACACGGTTCCGGACCGAATCGTGCTGCCGGTCGGCAACGCTGGAAACACCTCGGCGCTGTACAAGGCCTTCCGCGAACTCGTCCAGGCGGGCGAACTCGCGGAGGGCGACGTGCCCAAACTGACGGGCGTCCAGGCCGAGGGCGCGGCTCCGATGGTCGAAGCGATCGAAAACGGCGCGGACGAAGTGATGCGCTGGGAGGAAGTCGAGACGCGCGCGACGGCGATCCGGATCGGGAACCCGGTCAACGCACCCAAAGCGTTGCCCGGAATCCGCGAGACCGGCGGGACCGCAGTTGCCGTCTCCGACGAGGAGATCACCGAGGCCCAGCGGGATGTCGCCGGCGAAGGGATCGGCGTCGAACCCGCCTCAGCCGCCTCTATTGCAGGTCTGCGCAAGCTCCGACGCGAGGGGATCGTCGGTGACGACGAACGCGTCGCCTGCCTGACGACCGGGCACTTGCTCAAGGACCCCGACGCCGCGGCAGCAGCAGGTGCCGATCCAGAATCGGTGCCGAACGATCTCGACGGCGTGCTCGAGCATCTCAGCGAGTGAAGGCTCGTCGGAGCGGTAGATCCAGCGATCCGACGATGTACTCGAGCAGGTTCGCGGGTGAGTGCCTGTGTCATTCAGGTGCACGACCCGCGTCAGACACGTCTGACAGCCGACTGACTGAGCTTTTTCCGGACTGCGTGCGAACCTGTATCCATGTCCGTCGAGCAACGACCTCCCGCCGGAACGTCCCCCACTGACGAACTCGTGGCAACGCGAAGACGAACGCGTTCCGAGCGAACGGCCGATTCCGCGTCCACTTACTCCTCGAGCATGGTGCGAGCTGATCACACGACGCCCGCGGAGCCACCCCTCCACGCTCGGATCGAACGAACACAGTTGCGGCTGCAGGTCACAGCACTCGAGCGCGCACTCGAGACGAGCGAGCGCCGTCGACAAACCGTCATCGACCGATACGAGCACCTTCTCGCGGAGCGCGAGGCGGCCACCAACGAGTCGTCGACGTCCGAGGGCCAACCTGAATCGTCCCTGAAACGGCTTCTCGGTCTGTCGCACTGAGCCTCGAGGAGTTTCCTTTCAGCTGGCCTCTCCCGAACTCACTCCGGAATCGATCCCCCGCCGCTTTGCCGTGGGCTCCGACCGTGCTGTCTGTCGCCGTCTTTTCCGCTGTCTCGACCCATCGACCGAACGCCGCTCGCGCATTTATTCCTTTTCCTCATCCTACATTTTAAATACTATCACGACCCTCAAATTAGACACGGGAAGGTAATAACCAATGGTGGACGCCGATTCAGCTGTTGTCTGTCCCGAATGTGGCGGCAGAGTACGAACGAGAGAAACTGAGACGATCTGTGAGGACTGCGGACTCGTCTCTGCGGAGGATTCGATCGACCGCGGCCCCGAGTGGCGGTCGTTCGACGAGGAGGAGACTGATCGTCGGCGGACTGGTGCTCCATTGACTCGCTCGAGACACGACCGCGGACTCTCGACGGAGATTGGCTACGGCTCCGGCTCGAACGCCGACTACCGATCTCGACTCACCGGTCGGAAACGACGCCAGATCACCCGGCTTCGCCGAGAACACAATCGCGCTCGAATCTCCTCGAAGGCCAAACGCAATCAGGTGTACGGGTTCTCCGAAATCCGACGGGTCAACGTCTCGCTGTCGCTTCCCGACTCGGTCAGAGAGCAGGCGTGTGTCCTGTTCGAGTCGGCCCAATCCGAGGGTCTCTTTCCGGGGCGGTCACTCGAGGGCTTTGCCGCCGCGTCGGTGTACGCGACCTGTCGAACGCAGTCGAATCCGCGAACGATCGCCGAGGTGACGACCGTTGCTCGCGCCAGCGACGACGAACTCACCGTCGCCTACGATGCGCTCAACCGCGAACTCGGTCTGCCCACCGGACCGATCGATCCGACACAATATCTCCCGCGGTACGCCTCGAAACTCGACCTCGGGACGGCCGTCGAGCGCCGCGCCCACGAGTTTGCGTCCACGTTACTGCAAAACGGGGCGATCGGTGGGCGCAACCCCAGCGGCGTCGCGGCAGCCTGTCTCTACAAGGCGGCCGGCGAACGCGAGGAGTGGCCGACGGTCACGCAGGCCGCCGCAGGCGACGTCGCCGACGTTTCGCCGGCGACGATTCGATCGACCGTACAAACGCTCCGAGAGCTGTGACTCGTCGTCGAACACTACGCCGGAACAATTGATTCGAATCGGTTCGGTCGTCCTCGAACGCTATCAGTAACTGCCGATGTCGTTTACAGTCGGGGCGATCACGTCGTCCGCAGGTTATCCATACTCGGCTCGTAGACCTCGCCTTTCTGCTTGAGCTTCTCGATCTCGTGTTCGGCCTTGGACTGATCCATCCCGATCTCTTCGGCCCGCTCCATGACAATATCGACCGGGGCCCCGTCGTCGTACTCCTCTTCGATGTCGCTGATGAGCTGTTTGAGGTTCTTGATCCGATCCCGCTGGGACTTCGAGGTGCCCGCCTCGACGATGTCCGCGTCGAACTCGCCCGTCTCGGGATCGACCCCGATATCCTGTAGACACGAGCGAACGATCTCGATGACGCGGTTCGCGTCCGACTCTTCGACCGTATCCGAGAGCCGCACGCGAGCACTGGCCTCCGAGAGGCGGACGAGCGCCTCGAGTTTCCGTGCCGTCACCGGGATCGGCGCGTCGTCGTCGGTCCCCTTCGACCGCAGGTCGACGTAGAAATCCCGGATCGCGTTGCGGGCTACCTCCGTCATCCGCGGATGGCAGTTCTGCTTCGAGTAGGCGATGTACTTCCGCAGGAGGTCGGCGTCGATCTCGGGGTCGACCTTCTCGGTCATCTCCTCGATCTCCTCGCTCGAGACGTCCATCGTGTTCATCTCCTTCTGTTGGGTCGTCAACTCGCCCGCGTAGTTGGTGTTGATGATGTGTTCGGCGAGATTTCGGTCTTTTTCCTCGTCTGGCTCGTCAGTGACGGTGAAGATCAGATCGAATCGGGAGATGAGCGCCGGCTCGAGGTCGATCTGCTCGCTGATCGGCTCGTAGTGGTCGAAGCGGCCGTACTTGGGGTTCGCTGCGCCGAGAAGTGAGCAGCGGGACTTGAGCGTCGCGTTGATCCCTGCCTTGGAGACCGAGATCTTCTGTTGCTCTAAGGCCTCGTGCATGGCACTGCGGTCTTCCGAGTTGTGGACGACCATTCCGTTCGCGATGAAGTTGTGCGTTCCTTCGACGGTGAGGTCGTACACGCGAGGCAGATCCCGACGTTCGATTTCCTCGAGAAGTTCCGAGATACTCTGTCGTTTCTCGTTGAGTAATGCTGTGCAGACAGATCGGACAGTTTCGAAGTTGTTGACTTCAACGGCACCCGAGAACCACCGTGAGACCGTCGAGCCTGCAACCTCCATCTCATTGGCAACTTGCTGGAACGAAATTCCGTACGCTTCGAGTCGGCCACGGAGTTCATCCCACGTTTCAGCCGGTTCGTCCGTCTCGAGCAAGGACCGTGCTCGCTCTCGAATAGAATTGACGGTGGAGGTACCGAGTTCGTCAGCAAGTTGTTGTTCAAGAACCCGAACTCTGGTGTCGGTGTGTTCCCGGGAGTCTACCGAGTCTACTGTCTTTACGCGACGCCATTTCACATCGTTCTCAACCAGCGTTCGGAGCGGCTCGAGATTGACCGAAGCAGGCGTTGTAAGTTGCTCACGAAGTCGGTTCCGAACTCGCTCTCGGAGGTCGGTATCAGTTCCCCATCGAGCGGATAACTGCTGCTGAGAAAGCGACATTTCGGCGGCCAATTCTCGCTGTGAGACGTGGTACTGCTCTCGAAGTTCTGCAAGCCGCTCCCAAGATGTCTCAGAAGCGAGTTCTTTGTGATGGTCGCCGGCCGCCGCTTTTCGCTCCTCGAACGTTTCGAGTATCGTTTTCGAGAGTCGGAGCGATGCGTTTGCATCCCCGTTTTCGAAGTTGCAGTAGGTCGCATCGCTCTCGAGACCGCACTCGGATTGATGCAATCGGAGTGCACCGCGGGCCTGTTCAAATAACTCGCCGCACTCGGGCAATACGTCTAAGATAGTTCGGGTGCCCGTCGTCCGTTCGCAAGCCCGTTCCAGAGCATGCTGCTTTCGGCCGAGAGTAAATCCGATGTGTCGCTCGAACGCGTTGAGTGATTGGTCGGACGTAATGGCGAGAATGAATAAATCCCGCTTCTCATCGTGATTCCGGGTCTGGATCTGACTCGAGATACCAAACTCGAGCAGGAGCATCTTCGTTCCGAGGAGCAGTTCATAGCTCGAGGAATGGATTTTGACGGCTCGTTCATCGACGGTTCCTTCGGAATCTGCGAGAGCACGAACAAACGCCGCTTTCGTCTCTCGGGATGCGTTCGTTATCGTTCCGGGGAGTCGTTTTCCGTCATACGTCTCGAGGTTCGCTCCCGACTCGAGAAGGTCGTCGACGTACTGTTTCCCGTGGACACGGACTGTTTCGACACCGTCACTCCGTTGCTCGCTGGGGTGACGGACGGCTTCCGTATTGAACGCCACCTCGCAGGCCTCTTCGAAGTCGGTTAGAAGTTCTTCCTCTTTGTTCGTAAAGCGGAACCCATAGCTACCGCCCTTTCGATCGTAGAAGATGTTCCCGTCACCAGCGATATAGCCCAAAATCGCCCCGTGAGCGGCAGTTATGTGATCGACCTCTGGTTCTGCATCGTAGGCTGGTAGTATACTGACTCCGCCGTCTGTAATCTCCGCTGGAATCTTCTCAGGGACATATACCCAGTCGCCTTCGTGAAGATGCTGTGCTTGACGTTCTTTACGCTCTCCGTCTTCCAAGATGAAGAACGGATGGTCTGCAGTAGTTGTTAGCTGTTCTCCACTCTCTAACTCGACTCTCCGGAGTTCTTCTGGTGCGTCGTACTCGTGGATCGCGAGAACGTCACGTTTGACCACGTTTCCGTTCTCAGCCATGGTCCATACGTCCACGTCGACATCTCGGATCGTCCGGCCGTTCTCGTACTCTTCGATCGAACCGTCAGCTATCGCTTCGTGTGCGAGTTCACGAACTGGTTTGATTCCGTTATAAGTATGGACTAGTGTGTCCCCTGTGACACACCTCATCTTGTCGAGTTCGTCTACTGCTGCAATACCTCGGTCGGCGAGAACTAATGCGCCAGCCTCGAGCGTCCACTGCTGTCCATCGCCGAAGTCGTCGCGAACTGCGGCGGCCGTGAGACCTGCCGAGGAGGAACCTTTACCAGACGTATAGACGGCTCGGGGGGCGATATTCTTGATGTAGCCGATCATCTGAGAGTTGTGAGAGATGACCCCGTTCGAGATGTAGTTGTGAGTGCCCTCGATCTCGAGGTCGTATACCCAGTCGTAGTCGGTTTGGACTGTCTCGATACTCTCGATGCGTTCCCAGCAAACCTCTCCTTCGACGAACTGCTCGAGTGCAGAGATACTCGTTTTCACCGACCCACCATCAGCTACAGCAGTCTCCTCGCTTTGGCTCTCCTCCGGCGGTAGCGCGTTTTTGAAAGCTGTGACGACCTTCCGAAGGCTCTCTCGGCTCGGGTTTCTCGAGCCGCGCTCGTAGTGTTGATACGTCGACCGAGGGAGCCCACAATCAGCCTGTGCAAGTGCTAGTGACTCTCGAATTTGCCGGAGTTCTGAGCCGATGTTCGGGATAATATCGAGGTTCGTATTCCCAGCTGTACCAGTATGCTGCGCTGCAGCCTCCTGCTTTCGACGGGTAATAAACCCGATTTCGGAGACGTACGTCTCAAATTCGTTTCCGCTTATTCTGAGTCGGTAGCTTCCGTTCTGTCGCTCGTGAAGCTGTGAACGGATGCCGACTGAGAGAAGCAACGTTCTCACATTCTCAAGCAGGTCTCGACTCATCGAAGCGGCAGTGATCTCCCGCTGGGACTCCGAAACGTGACCTTCTCCTTCGATGAACGCTTTGAGGAACTCTGATTTGGTATCCGCAGAAGCCCTCGAAATGCAGTCTGGGACTCGTTGTTCATCAGACGAGCGAAGAATACGCGGCTCGAGTGTCTTGAGGAAGCTCACGAACTCTCCTGCTGAACAGAGTAGTTCGCGTGCGTCCTTCGATTCGTGAGGTTCTCGCTCTGTCGTGTTGAGCCCTAGTTTCTCCAGTGCGCTGGCCGCGTCGTCCAGTACTTCTCTATCGTTGTTCGTAATCGAAACGTATCCTGTGCTGTCATCCCGTTGTTCGACATAGCCCTCTGCAACGATGTAGCCGATCAATCGCGCTAGCGACGGTGTCCATTCGGCGGGCAGATCAAGCTGAACTGCATTTCGTGATTTAGATTGTCGGTAATCAATATCGAGTGTGTCGTCTGCTTCCGTCGAAAGGCTTCGAGGAGCAGCAACAAACTGCCCTTCAGCGAGTTCGTCTGCAACAACCGGTTTAAATTGGCCGTTATCTTGGACGAACAGCGGATGCGATGGCGTCACCTCGAGTTCCCGTCCGCTCGAGGTCCGAACCCGGTACATCTGATCGGGTGCGTCTCGTTTCCAGACTTTCGTCGCCCGCTGTTGTGCGATGGATCCGTCGTCCTGCAGTGACGGGACCTCGAGATCGATCTCATCGTACCAGCCGTCGTCGATCGGTTTCGGGTCCTCGAGATTTGACTCGACGAGATCGCGAATCGGAACATCTCGCCCGTCTGCAAGAGTAATCTTCGTATCTCCGCGGACGCATTTACCGGTACCCGGATCACCGATAAGCAGCATATGCAGGTCGCCGCGGATCCTCGAGCCGTCGGGCAACTGCTTCGTCACGCCCGAGAACAACTGCAAGATCATCGCGAGTTTCTCCTGTTCGTAGCCGTAGATCGAGGGCGCGATGGAGGCGACCATCTGCTCGTAGACATCGTCCTGGTTGGAGATTTCGTAGATCGCCTTCTTGTCCTCGTCGGTGATGTCCATGTCCTCGAACTGCTCTTCGTCGACGTCGACGGACATCCCCTCCATGTAGAAGTCGAAGACGGGCGACTTCTCCTGTTGGTCGCCCTGTTGCTCGAGTCGCAACACGCCGGTCGCGGAGACGTGGTCGCCGGGGGTGACCTCGCCGGTGATGTCGTCTTCGATGTGTACGTCGAGCGACTGCGGGGTTTCTCCGCCGCGTAAGCCTTCGGGACTCTCCTGCATCCGGAGCTTCTGGGAATCGACGAACTCCGACTGGTCGAAGTTCACCTTGAACGGTCCCTGTCGTTCACAGCCTTGACACTCGTGTGGCTCCTGGAAGTCGCCGCTGGACTGGGGAATTCGCGTCAGCGTGCCACAAAGCTGGCACTCGAAGGCAGCTTCCTCGATCTTCGGGCGAACGTCGGTGGCTTTCCGGATAATGCCGTGGACCTGTACGAGAGAGTTCATATCCCGCGCGCGGATCTCCCGGATTTCGGGAGCCTCCGTCTCGGGGAGCCCTCGTATTCTGACGTGGGCCTGCCCGAGGCTGACGTCGATCGGCAGGTCGTACAGCCGCAGCGCCTCCTCGGCATAGCGCTGAAGCTGTTCGGGCTGGTTGAGATAGTCGTCCGCGAGATCCGGATCGTATCGGTAGAGGTCCTGCCAGTCGATATGAAGCGAGCGCTGCTCGTTGGGGTATCGCTGCGCAAGCTGCTTGATTTCGTTGTCGTAGTAGTTGCGGAAGAACTGCTCGAATGCGTCGACGAGTTCCGTATTTCCCGCTTGCGCCATTGGACACTCTTAGGAGCGCCATCGGGTATAAATGGTGGCAAAGCGGAGCGAAACTGATCGGCCACGTCTCGAGTCGTCTCGATCGAATCGTCTGCGGGCATCTCGGTTCGCGTGTTCGACGCCCCTCTCGTTCCGAACAGCGTTCGCTCACCTCGAGTGTGGAGCGACCGGCAAAACTGAGTTTCCCTCCGAGGCGCGACACCGCGTCCGATAATCGCCGCCAGCAAGCTACTGGGGGCGCACACGCCGCATTCCTGTATTCCCGTGGGCCGTTGCGGCCACACATACGTTTTCGACTACTGGGTTATGTAGGTGCGGCCAATCTGTTTTGGTCATCACCGATGATAGTCGGATTGCCGATCGTTTTACAGGAGGCACAGCGCAATGCCACGGCCTTCAGGCCGTGGATACGCGCGTAAGCCTGATGAATCCACATCTCGTAGTTAGTAACACCGGAGTTCCCACGTTGAGAAATGCCGTCTTCGACGGCACCACGACTTTGTCGTGACTTCTCGCGTGGTAACAAATCCGACTGACTCAGTCCGCCACGTCCCGGCCAACTGGTCGGACGCCAATGGCGGTACCCAGCAGGCTGAACACCCTGTCGCTGAACGGAACGCGGTGTTCCGTGTTGAAGCGCCCAGCGCGTCCGGGTGGGAAGGCCCCATTGACAGGGCTGTACGCGCTGCAACGCACGTCCTTGGTCACAACTGGACGGCGACTGTCGAAGGGAGGACGCGAAAGCGTACTTCACTCCCGAGGAAACGCGCAACCTTGAACTCCGCTTCGCGGATTCCCGCGACTTCAGGCGCGGGAGGATGTCAATCGTGTTCCGCTTCGCCGAGTTCGGTGGAGGCGACGCCGAGCGTCGCGATCGAGCGGATGGCCTCTTCGACGGTAATATCGACATCGTAGACGTGCTCGGTGGGCATATGCATCACGAACCCGTTGGTTGTCGGATTCGGCCCCAGCGGAACCATGACGGTCACCATCGTGCCGTCGTCGACGCGTTCTTCAACCACTTGCGGGGTATCCGCGGTGAGAAAAGCCAGCATGTAGGCGTCCCGATGGGGAAACTCGACGAGTTTCACGTCCTTGAACTGCTCCGTATCGTCGTCGAGCAACATGGTACTGGCCCGGCGGACGCTCTCGTAGACCGTGCTGATTCCGGGGATGGTCTCCATCGTCGCGTGAACGCGTTTCGAGATGTACCGACCGGGTGTGTACTCCGCGACGATGCCGATCACGACGAAGAACGCGATCAACGAGAGGAGCGTCACCAACTGGACGACCGCCGTCGGCGGATCGTTCGGCAGAACGTAGATGATTCCCTGGACGATCGGCGAGAGCACGCCGAGGATGAAATCGACGACGACGAGCAACACCAGGAGCGTAATCACCAGCGGAATCGCGATCGCGATCCCGTTGATGAGCCAGCGCTTGAAGAGGGCGTTCGGGCCGCCTCGAGGCTCCGGCATGGGTTCTGGGTAAACAGGTGTGGTTACGAAGTCGTTCGGCTTGCAGGGACCGTCGCGTTGGGTGATGGATCCGGATCACGGGACGGTTTCGGCTGCATCGAGGTCTTCTCTCCGTCGCTCGAGTACTCGCGACCGTTCTCGATACCCAATCGGTGCGCCGAGCTTATCTGATGTGTAAAACGAGTACAATTCCACACAGACTGTAAACTATCCAGAACTGACCCAAACGAAAGACGGGTACAAAGGGGCTGGATCGGTCAGTATCGGTACGGTATGTGCGGCGACGAACCGCGGCGGGCGGTAGCCCAGTGCGTCGCTTGTGATGCGGTTTTCGCGGCCAGTATTGCCCCGGATGGCTCGATTCGAAGTATCGCCCCGACGGCTGTAGCTGTGGTGGACGGGAGTTCGTTCTGTTATTCGAGTGGGTGGTGTACTCGAGGCCTGCTGATGGTTGCATACGGGTGACTCGAGCGAGAGACAGTCCTCTCCCGTCGCTACGTGGGTGGTACTCTCAGAAGGGTTTCGTCGACGGACCAGGGACGGTCACGGATTCACCGCTCACGAGCTTGTTCGCGGCAGTAATATGGGATCGCCCGGATTTTCACCAACGGAAAACGCTCGCTCTCGCTTCGCTCGAGCGCTGCGACTTCCGAGGTTCAAATCGGGCTCTTTCAGATTCCTGCTGCTCGCGAGTTTGTTCGCGGCAGTAATATGGGATCGCCCGGATTTGAACCGGGGTCACGGGCACCCAAGGCCCGAAGTATACCAAGCTAACCCACGATCCCGTACCTCCCTCTAACTGGTGCACTGCATAAAGGGTTTCGTTACGCACCGAACGGTTTTACCGGTCGAGGTGATACCGCCGAGCAGATGACTGGTCCCGAAATCCTCCTCCTCGTCCTCGTTCTCGTGGGTGTACTCCTCGCGGCGACGATCGTCCGCGCGATTAGCCCCTTCATCGTCAATGCGGTCGTCGGCTTGCTCGTTCTGTTCCTCGCCAACGCGGTGTTCGCGCTCCCCATCGCAGTAACGCCGGTCGTCCTCTTGATCGTCGCCCTGGGCGGCGTTCTCGGTGCGATCGCCGTGATCGTCCTCGCGCTGTTCGGCATCGCGTTCGTCCCCTAAAACGAGTCTCGCACGCGTCAGTAGCTCTCCGTCGAATCTGTCGCGTCGTCACTTCTCCAGAATCCGAGCAATCTCTTCGTCGGTCGCCTCGGCCGTCGGCGTCGGCTCGAGTTCGATCGTCCCCGCCGCGCCGTCGTTCCACTCCGCGAGCAGATCGGCGACCTCCTCGTCGGTCGCCTCCGGGAGCGAGTCTTCAGCGTCCTCGTCGGCGACGACGGCATCGAAGACCGTTCCGAACGTGGAGACGACCCGATCCTCGTGGCGCGTCGGATCGAAGTGGAAGTGCGCGGAGGCGTCGACGCTCGCGAGTCGGTTCGTGAGCACGTGTGCAAACTGGAAGACGCGCTTGGGAGCGGAACTACACAGGAGCGCGTCCAGCGAGTCGAAACAGACCGTGATCTGTTCGTCCGTATCCTCCCAGTGTTTGCAGAACCGACTGATTGCGACGCCGATTTCTCCGAGATCGGTCGGGTCGCAGACGGAGTCGACGACGACAGTGTCAGTGAAGTCGGGATCCGCGTCGCCGGTGTTGTGCAACAGGTTCCCGACTCGCAGCAGTCCGACCGTTCCCTCGACGTTGCCTGAATCCGGTTCGGCCGGCTGGTCGTCGCCGAACGTCACTTTGAGTTCGGCTGTGGGGCCGTGGTCGTGACGGAGTTCGGCGCAGGCGTCGGACTTGCTGTGGGTCGAGTGAACGAGCAAGACGTTCGCCTGCGGGTCGATCTCGGCGAGGGGGTCGGGCTCCATTGATCTCGTCGGGGGTGCTCCCCGTGCTGATAGCTGCATGGGCACTCTCGTTCTTTACCGTTCCGGCCGCTGATACGTTCCTCAAAAGGGTTCCGGCCGGCCTCGCGTGGGTGTGACTCTCGGACGTGGTCAGGAACCGAATCGGTTCGACGGCGCACTCGAGGTCGCCCTACAGATCGTCGTCTCGGAGCTCGAGGTCGGCGACGAGTTCGTAGGGGTGGGCGTCCTTCCGAATGCCGTCGAGCAGCGCGAACGCGTCGCCGGGGTCGAGGAAGTGTCTCGTGATGACTCGTCCAAGCGGCGTGGGTTCGAAGCCGTCGATGAAGTCGTACTGTAGCAGCTTCCCGATGGCGTGTTTCGTCGGAACGTCACCGAGCATGCGATCGTTGAGCGCCTTCGCGGCTTTCCCGCCGACCGTAATGTTCGCGAGCGTCTCCTCGACGGCTGCGCCCTCGTCGTAGTGGGTCATCACCGATTCCATGTCTCCCTTTAACAGTTTGAAGGCGACCTCGTCTTCGCTCATTTCCATTGAGTTGTGGTACGCGCAGTCGGGTTCGACGAGGATGTACACCGTCCCCTCGTCGTGATAGTCCGGCCGACCCGCGCGGCCGAGCATCTGGTGGAACTCCTGTACTGAGAGCCACTCGATCCCCATCGCCAGCGAGTCGAAGATGACCTGGGAGGCCGGGAAGTCGACCCCCGCCGCGAGGGCTGCGGTCGTGACGACCGCGGACAACTCCTGCTCGCCGAACTGGCGTTCGACCTGCTTTCGCTTTCGGTAGTCCAGCCCCGCGTGGTACGGCGCGGCGGAGTACTCGAGCTTTCGCGAGATTTCGTGACACCGTCGCCGGGAGTTCGTGAAGATGATCGTCTGCCCGCGATACCCCTTCGAGGACTCGGTGTCGAACGCGCGTTTGACGAGTTTGTTCTCGATACGAACCTTCTCCTGGCCGTCGGCGAACGTGACGTGGCGCTCGATCGGCACCGGGCGCTCCTCGAACTCGATGAGTTTCGCCTCGAGCGCCGTCGCTAACTGCTCGGGGTTGCCGACGGTCGCGGAGAGGTAGACCCACTGTGCGCCGTCGTAGCTATCACGCCGCTTCGCTCGCTGTTCGCAGGTGTACTTCAACCGCGAGATGAGGCCGTCCAGTCGATGCCCCCGTTCTTCCTCTTTGAGCGTGTGCACCTCGTCGATGACGACGGTCCCGATGTCGCCCATGTCTTTGCCCGTCCGCAGGGCGTGGTCGATCCCCTCGTAGGTGCCGACGATGACGTCGGCGTTGGGATCGAACTGGTTGCCGTTGTCCGAAATCCGACTCGCGCCCACGCGAATCGAGACGTCGACAAGGTGGCCGTACTCGTCCTGGAAATCCTCGTACTTCTGGTTCGCCAGTGCAACGAGCGGGACGAGAAAGAGCATCTTGCCTTTCCCCTCGAGCACGCGGTCGATCCCGGACATCTCGCCGACGAGCGTCTTCCCGGTTGCCGTCGCCGAGACCACCATCTGATCGTCACCGTCGAGCAGTCCGTGATCCACCGCGAGGCTCTGGACGGGCAACAGCGTCTCGAACCGGTCCTCGAGCAGGTTCTGGACGCCGGGATGCAGGTTCATCGAGTCCACCCGGACGGGGTCGACCTCGTCGGTCGTCGCCGAGATGGTATCGAATTTCGTCAGGTCGGGGTCGAGTTGCCCTTTCAGCAGGTTGACGATCCGTTCTAAGTCCTGGACCTCCATCATGAGATCCTCGAGGCGGTCCTTCGCCGCTCCCGTCACTTCGCCGCCGCCGGCGTAGCTCAACTGCCGTTCGAGCTGCTCGCGCGCACAGTCCTTGCAGATCCAGTCGTTGTCGTCCTTGATCGCGGTTTCCGTCGTAATCGGCGAGTAGCGGCCCGCGGAAGCGCAGTACCGGCAGGTACGGACGGTCTTGGTTTTGTCCTCGAGCTGGTAGCCGCCGAACATCTCGGTGAGTTCCTGGCGGCCCGTTCGCGAGGTCTGTTCCGAGATACGGATCCGTTTCGCTCGGCGAGCGAGTTCGACGAACTCGTCTGGCTGGCGGGGCTCCTCGCTCGAGCCATCTTTCAGTCGGAACTTCGCGGGGCGGGGGCCAGCCGAGGTTTCCGACAGCCCGAGCTTCGCCCGGAACAGCCGCTGTCCGTCACGTTCGACGACGATGAGATAGTCGTTGCCGATCTCGTGACAAAAGATCGTCTCGACCTCCTGGACCTGCTTCGACACGACAACAGATAGTCGCGTGGCGTACTTGAGCGATTCGGACTTTCTGTGCCGCCTGATAACACGGCCCGTTGGACTGTCTCGAGACGGGCGAAAATCGGTGCCCGAAGCGAACGGTCGCGGAGTCTACAGGCGGAGCAGGCCGAGTGCCTCGGGGCTTGACCCCGAGGCGGTTCACAGCAGTCCGTACAGCGGGACGACAGCGAACCACGCGATGTAGCTCAGTGATGCGATCATCAACCCGTCGATGCGCTGTGCGCCCGCCGCCTCGTCCAGTCGACGGCGGAGCAACCAGCAGATCCCCAGCGCATGGGGGACAGAAAGGACGATCGCCGGTCCGTACGCGTCGGGGACCAGCCCCGTGAGGTACCAGCCGACTGCAATCAGGGCGGCCAGCACCGCCGTCCCCATCGCGACCGCGCCGGCGCCGCCGATCCCGAACCGGACGGCGATCGTTCGCTTACCGACGGCTCGATCGGCCGCGTAGTCGGGCACCCCCGCAAGCGTGATCGACGGGAAGACGGCCAGCAGGAACGGGACGCCGAGCAGCCACGGCTCCGGCTCCCGCCACGAGCCGCCGAGGACGAGGAACCCGATCAACAGCACGCCGATGCTGTGGGTCCAGGCGACGGTCACCTCGCCGAGCGTTCGATACGACAGTTCCAGTGGCGGGGCGGTGTAACCGAGCGACAGCACCGCGAGCACGGCCACCGCACTCGCCGTCGCGACCGTCGAGCCAGCGCCGGCGGCTACCGCAATTATACCGAACCCGGTCGCGAGCACCAGCGTCACACCGATCCCGGTCCGAAGTTCGCGAACCGAGAGCGCGTCGTCGACCAGCACCTGCGACCCGCCCGTGAACGGCCCGGCGAACGTGTTCTGTCGATCAGTCTCGTAATCGTAGTACTCGTTGCTCAACACCGTCGCCGCCTCGAGGAAGAACAAGAACCCAAATCCCAGCCAGTACACCCCCGAATCAAAGACGTCGCTCGAGTTGCCCGCAGCCAGCGCGCCGATCGTGTAGGCGAGGCAGGCCATCGGGTAGAACTGCAGTCGGAGCGCGCCGAGCCACGTCTTCGCTTTGCGTGTCGCTCGGGCCGTTCGGGACTCCGGGCCCGTTGCCAGAGTTCGTCCCCGCTCTCTGGCCCGTTCCAGCCAGCCCTCGCGCTCCTCGAGCGTCGAGGACTCGATCGGCCCCAGTTCCGTCACCCGCGTCGTTCGCACGCCGGCGTAGCCCAGCGTGGCGCGTTTGACGGCGTTGGTCCCCGGTTGGCGGTAGATCCAGCGATAGACCCACGGCGGCATATCCATCGTGACGAGCAACTCGGCCGTCTTGTCGTCGAGCAACTCGGCGTGACCCGCGCCCTCGCCCTCGTCGTACTCCGCGAAGGCGAAGCCGGGTTCGAAGACGCGGTCGAAAAAGCCCTTGAGTCGGGCGGGCATCGTCCCCCACCAGTTCGGGTAGACGAAGGCGAGGTGGTCCGCCCACCCGATCAGCCGCTGGGCGGCCCGCAGGTCGTCCTCCAGGTGCTGGTCGGTCGGGCTCTCGGCCCGGACGTCAGGATCGAACTCGAGATCGGCGACGGCGAGAGATCGAACCTCGACGCCGGCCTCTTCGGCCCCCTCACGGTAGGCGTCCGCCAGCGCGCCACAGAAGCTCTCGGTCCGGGGATGGCCCAGAATACAGAGGACGTTCACTGCGTTGCCGACGATTCAACGATCCGAGTAATATAGTTGATCCGTCGTTGCCGGCTGCGAAGCCGCGGTCGTCGCCGAGTCGCCGTCTCAGAGGGATTATCGTAGATGTTTACAGTTTCCCGGCGAAGAACCGAGACGCGGTACAGAAGAACGGGTTCCGAGATCGCCGGTTGGCTACGATACCCCCCTTTCAGTCGACCAGTTCGATCGCGTCGTCACCGTTCGGCACGGCACAGAGGAACGCTCCGGGCTCGTCGCCTTCGTTTCGGTACCAGTGGACGGTCCCGCCGGGGATAAGCAGCGAGTCGCCCGCGGCGACCTCGTACTCCTCGTTGCCGATACCTACTGTGTACTCGCCCTCGAGGACGTACTGTTCGTGTTCGACCTCGTTCGTGTGTTCGGGCACTTCGGCCCCGGCCTCGAGGACGAACCGTCGGATCGCGAAGTTCGGCGCGCCGTGGTCGTCGCTGATCAGGACGCCCTTCTCGAGGCCGTCGGCGGCGCTCACGGATTCGTAGTCGATGTCGTTGCTGCGGCGGATTACCGGCTCGGGTTCGGCTGTCGATTCGGCCATGCCCGTCAGTGGGCGCTGGAGCCACTAAACGTTCACCGGGTCCGCTACCGCGGGAGGGCGCTGTCGCTTGTCGGTGTAAAATACTGTTCTGAAGTGCCGATACCTCCGCGAATTCCGATTTACAGGCGCTCGACGTTCGTCGCGCGCGGGCCCTTGGGGGCCTGCTCGATGTCGAACTCGAGTTCCTGTCCTTCCTCAAGGTCCGGGCCGCCGATGTCTTCCATGTGGAAGAACACGTCGTCGTCCGCGTCCTCAGTCTCGATGAATCCGTAGCCGCCAGTGTCGTTGAAGAAATCAACGGTTCCTTTCGCCATTGCTTCTAAAGAGAGTGCTCCGATATGCATAAAGGCTGCGACTCAATGTATTCGTCCGGTATGCCCCCTGTACTGGGCACATACTTCCTGTTTGGCAAACTCCTTTCGGTCACTCACAGCTCGTTTCGCTCCTCGAGTCGGTGGACCGCCACGGAGACGAAAAACACCAGCATGAACACGAAAAAGCCGACGACGAGTCCGCCGAGTTCAATCGCGCCGATGCCGCTCGGGTTGACCATCGCGAGGACTGCTAGCGCCAGGAGGAAGACGAGGATCGTAAAGACGCCGACGGCGTAGTAGAAGCCGGTGTCCGACTCGAGGAGCTCCCGCATAGGAGAGCGTTCCACCGCGGCCGGGAAAACGCTACCGGCAGCGGATCGCCCGACTAACTACGGTTCGAAGCGTCGATCGACGACTCCAACCGCCCTCAGTAGAGCAGACTGCGCGTCGCTTCCGCGTACTCGTCCGGGATCTCTGCAGCGATCGCCTCGGGGTTCGTCTCGCCGTTGACGTTGACCAGATACGCACGCCCGTGTTCGTCGCCGTAGATCCCCTGGAAGTCGTAGACGAAGCCGTAGACATCGATGTCGTCCGGGACGTCGTCGGACTCGCGGAGGAACGTCGCCTGATAGTCGACGTTGTACTCGACGAGCTGGTTGATTACGGTCTCCTCGTCGGCGTCGGTGTCGATCAGGTCGCTCTCGAGGGCGTCCTCGACCACGGGGCGGAGCATCTCGACCCACTTGTCGACGCCTCGTGGACCGGGGAGCTCACCACCAGTTGCAGCGTGGTACGCGGCGGTAACGGCCCCGCAGCCGGTGTGACCGACGACGGCGGCGACGTCGGTGTCGGCGTGGTGGATCGGGTACAGCAGGCCGCCGTCGACGATTCGCTCGCCGTCGTCCTCGTCCCAGACCTGGTTGCCGATGTTGCTCGGGGTGAACACCGTTCCCGGGTCGTCGACGCCCCACATCCGTTCTTGTGGGACTCGCGAGTCCGAACAGCAGACGGTGACGACGTCGGGATGTTGTCCCGCCTGTACCGCGTCGAAGTACGTGCCGGGCAGGCCGTCGACGTGACGCTCGTTTCCGGCTAGCAACTCGTTGAGAACGTCGTGATCCATACTGTACTGATGACGGATAACCGCCAAAACGTTTCCTTTCGGGTCGGGATTTGTGAGGGTCCCAAAAGGGGCCGGTTCCCCATTATCGAAATCTGGTCGCGGTTCGAGTCGTGTACTCGAGTCCGAATCTAACGAACGAAACGTCCGACCGGTTCCGGGACACCAATATTAACCTACCGTCCCCACCCATTGGGGGTATGGCAGAAACCAGACAGTGGCAGCTCGCGAGCCGTCCGGTCGGCGAACCGACCCACGACAACTTCGAACTCGTCACCGTCGACCGGCCCGAACCCGGCCCGAACGAGGTACTGATCAAGACGCTCTACCAGTCCGTCGACCCCTACATGCGCGGCCGGATGCGCGACGCGGAGTCTTACGCAGAGCCGTGGGACGTCGGCGATCCGATGCAGGCCAGCGTCGTCGGGAAGGTCCTCGAGTCCAACAGCAGTCGGTTCGCAGAGGGCGATTTCGTCACCGGCGATCTCCTGTGGGCGGAACACATCGTGGCGGACGCGGGCGAACTCCAGCGCGTAAATCCGGATCACGGCCCGATTTCGACGGCCCTCGGCGTGCTCGGGATGCCCGGCGTAACGGCCTACTGGGGCACCACCGACGTCGCCGACCCCAACCCCGGCGACACGGTCGTCGTCTCCGCCGCCGCGGGCGCGGTCGGCTCCGTCGTTGGCCAGCTCGCGAAACTCTCGGGCGCACGTGTAGTCGGTACCGCCGGCAGCGAGGCGAAAGTCGAGTGGCTCACCGAGGAGCTCGGCTTCGACGCCGCGATCAACTACAAGGAGACCGACGACCTCTCCGGCGCGGTCGACGAGAGCTGTCCGAGCGGCGTCGACGTCTACTTCGACAACGTCGGCGGTCCAATCACGGACGCCGTCTGGCCCCGGCTGAACGTCGACGCCCGCGTCGCGGTCTGCGGCCAGATCGCGCTGTACAACGAGACACAGGTGCCGACCGGCCCGCGAAAGCTCGCCAAACTCATCGAGACGCGAGCGACGGTCGAAGGGCTGCTCGTCAGCGACTACCAGCCCCGCTGGGGCGAGGCGCTCCAGCGCCTCTCGCAGTTCGTCCAGAGCGGCGATATCCAGTACCGCGAGAACGTCGTCGAAGGCTTCGAGAACGCTCCCGACGCGTTCCTCGGGCTGTTCGAGGGCGAGAACATCGGGAAACAGGTGGTCAAAGTCGCGGACCGCGAGGAGTAGCGGAGTAGCCGCTCGAGGCGAACCGCCGCGCGTCGGCCGCCTCAGTCCGTCAGCCCGTAGCCGATTTTAAACAGGTAGACGTCTATCGCGATGACGACGACGGTGAGCAGCGTCAGAATACCCAGCGAGGCGTACGGCGCGAACTCGGCGTAGGCCGCCGGCGCGACCTCGAGCAGATCCGAGTAGCCCAGCAAGCCGTACCGGACGCTGTCGACCATGTAGACCATCGGATTGAACAGCGAGACATACTGCCAGACGGGGTCCAGCATGGTCAGCGAGTAGAAGACCGCGCCGAAGAACACCAGCGGCCGCAGGATGAACTGGTTCATGACGGTGAGATCGTCGAAGTCACGCGCGACCAGGCCGCCGATGATCCCCAGGCCGGCGAAGAGCGCGGCGATGACGACCATCGTGGTGACGAGGAACAGGACGTTCTCGACCGAGAGCGGGACGAACAGTGCGCCGATGATCGCGACGATGACCCCGACGATCAGCCCTCGCACGGCGCTCGCGCCGACGTAGGCGACGACCATCTCCGCGTAGGACAGCGGCGAGGTGAGCGTCTCGTGGATGTACTCGTTCCAGCGCCCGTGGAAGATCGAGAACGAGGCGTTCTCGAAGGCGTTCGAGATGACGCCGAGCACGACGAGACCTGGGATGAGAAAGAGGATGTAGCCGATCCCCTCGACCGGTTCCTCGATCCGCCCGCCCAGAATAACGCCGAAGACGGCGAAGTAGAGGACGTTCGTGATCGCCGGCGGCATGAACGTGTTCTTCGGTCGCCGGATGAATCGCAGCAGTTCGCGCCGGAAGAGCGCCCGGAAGCCGACCGACAGCATCAGGCGACCCCCTCCTGTTCGCGTTCGCGCTCGCGTTCGGCGTCGCGTTTCTCCTCGGCGTTCTCCTCTGCGCCATCGTCCGCGGACGACGCACTGGAGCGGGTCACCGTCCGATCCTCGCTCCGCGTCAGGTCGACGAAGATCTCCTCGAGCGACGTTCTGGAGATCTCGAGATCGACGATCTCGTAGCCCATCGCCTCGAGGTCGTTGAGCAACTGCGGCGCGGTCGAGCCGCCGTCGTCGACGCGAACCTCGAGGCGGTCGCCGGCCGCGGAAACCTCGTGGGCGTACGCGCCGAGATCAGTCTCGAGGTCGGCCGTCGCGCTCGAGGAAACCGGGGACTCGAGTCGGACCGAAATCGTGTCCGTGCCGCGGGTCTTCAGTTCGTCCGGCGTCGCGACGGTCACCTTCTGACCCTCGTTCATGATCGCGACGCGGTCACAGAGGCGTTCGGCTTCCTCGATGTAGTGGGTGGTCAGCAGGATGGTCGTCCCCTCCTCGTTGAGTTCGGTGACGAGTTCCCAGAGGTCGTGGCGCAACTGGACGTCAACGCCGGCCGTCGGCTCGTCCAGAATCAACAGATCCGGATCGGTAACGAGCGCACGCGCGAGCAGGAGTCGGCGTTTCATCCCGCCGGAGAGCCAGTCGAACCGTTCGTTGCGCTTGTCGTAGATCCCGACTCGCTTCAGCACCTCGTCGGCCCGCTTGGCGGCTTCCTCCTCTGAAACGCCGTGGTAGCCGGCCTTGTGCTCGAGGACTTCCCGGATGGGGAAGAAGCGATCGACGTTGAACTCCTGGGGTGCCAGCCCGATCGCGTCGCGGGCCTGCCGGTAGTCGTCTTCGACGTCGTGGCCGAAGACGCGCGCGTCGCCGCCGGTCTTGCGGACCAGGCCGACCAGCGTGTTGATGAACGTCGTCTTGCCCGCGCCGTTGGGGCCGAGCAGGCCGAAGAACTCGCCCTCCTCGACGGTGAGCGACAGCTCCTGTAGGGCGCGCAAGTCGCCGTACTCCTTCACGAGGTCCGTCGTCTCGATGGCCGGTGGCATCGCCGAGGAGTCGGCCCCGGTTGCGGTTAAGAATGTTGATAGCGGCGCTCGAGACGGTCGAAACGGCTTTTTTTGCCGCTTCACCGCTCGATTACGTCGACAGTCCGTCGCTCAGTCTGCAGTTCGCGGCTGCCGGTTCGGGCTCACCGAGCCGCTCTTTTGGACGATGTCGAAGGCGGTCATCACGTCCGAACGTGAGATGAGACCGATGAGGTCGCCGTCGTCGACGACGAGCAGGCGACCGATGTTGTTCTCGCGCATCCGTTCGATCGCCGTCATCGCGTCCGACTCGGGTGAAATCGTCTTCAGGTCGGTCGTCATCACCTCTTCGACGGTGAACGCGTCGCGCTCGACGGGGTCGATTTCGCGGGCGTCGCTCAACGTGACGAGGCCGACGAGTCGTTCGCCCTCGAAGCCGCTGCGGTCGATCACGGGATAGCCGGTGTGGCGCTCGGTGAACATCCGCTGGATCAACGCTGCGACCGACGTCGCGGGGCCGACGGTGTGGAGATCCTTCGCGGGCGTCATGATGTCGCCGACGGTGACGTCCTGGAAGGCGGCTTTCATCGTCACCTGCTGGGCCTCGCTCGAGGCGGCGATGTAGATGAAGAAGGCCAGCGCGATGAAAATCACGTTGAACTGGAGAATCCCGAACAGCCCCATCAGGATCGCGAACAGTTTACCGACGCTGGCGGCCTGCTGGGTCGCCTTCGCGTAGGGAGTGTTGCGGGCGAGCAACGCCCGGAGGACGCGACCGCCGTCCATCGGGAACGCGGGGATCATGTTGAAGCCGGCGAGGACGATGTTCAACACCGCGAGATAGCCCAGGACGAACCGCGCGCCGTCGAAGCTCTCCGGCGTGAGGAGAAAGAGCGCGTAGGAGCCGATACCGACGAGTATGGAGACGATGGGGCCGGCGATAGCGATGTTCAGTTCCTGTCGCCAGTCCTCGGGCATCTCCGAGAGCGCGGCGATCCCGCCGAGCAGCCAGAGCGTGATCGAGTCGATCGGGAAGCCGTAGCGCTGGGCCGTCAGCGAGTGGCCGAGTTCGTGCAGGACGACGCCGACGAACAGGCCGATCGCGGCGACCAGTCCGATGAGGTAGGGCAGCCACCACTCGGTGGTGAGCGCGTCGACATCGATCCCCGCACCCATGGACGCGTTGAGGATATCGACGACGGGTTCGATCTGGACGCCGATGAGATACGCGAACAGCGGCAACACCAGTAAGAACGTGAGATCCAACTTGATCGGAATCCCGAACAGGGACCCGATCCGGAAACTCTTCATCATGTGTCACACTATCGGCGGAGGCGCCTTAAAAACGCCGCCATCGCGACGTTTCGTTGATCGCGCCGACGGAGGTGTGCGATCAATGCGGACGCCCTCGCTCACGGCTCGAGTCACTCACGAATACTCGTGCGTGAGCGATGCCGAGGCCGGAACCGTTCGCCTGACGGTTCCACTCGAGGCCCGTTCACTCGGCCGGCGGCCGTCGCGGACTGTCCAATATTAATATTCCTTATATGGTAGCGGAGGGCCGAACTATAACAACCGTTTATTTTATTTGCTACTGTCAGTTAGAGTGACTTCGGCAATGCAAATCGAATCGAGTCGAACTGAGTCGAATCAACGTCGGGAACTATTTCGAGACGAGATAGTCGTCTGATCCTGTTTGTAGGGTTGCAGTCTGCCGTGTGCGGAACAATAGCATTCATCGCATCTCGATAGCTTCCCCTGTCGCTCCGTATCAATAGATATAATCACAATAATACTCGTTAGCCAATATGCATTATCTCCACCATAGCTTTATACAGGAGTTCGTCGTTGGTGTTGATACGATGATAGAACAGACTCACCCCAGCCCCGAAATCAGTCAGTTGCCGACCGAGGTCGAGTCCCCACAGGGCAAGCTCGTCTACCTTTACATCGACGCGACGGGCGGTGCCACCGCCGACGAGATGGGGCAGATCCTCTCGATGAAGAAAATCGGAATCCTGAGCGTCCTCAACTCACTCTCGAGTGCGGGCCTCGTCGAGAAGCGCGACGATCGATACGTCCTCGCCAACTGAGCCGATTGTTTTGTCGCCGCGCGTGTCGTGCTGTCGGTGTCGTCACAGTAGTGACGGCTACTCATACTGTCGGATAGAAGTCGATGAAGAGCATTCGCCGGACGGGTGCGGCGAATTTTCACAATAGTTCTGTCCGACAGTACCAACCTTGCCCGGAGTTCAGACTCCCGTTCCTTCGAGTGGTCCCTCGGCCTCGAGGGCTGTAAACGCCGCTCTCGACCCTACGACCCGTCGGCTCCTCGCCTCGAATCGGCTCGCTCGCCCGCCCGTTCGTACTGGTTTCGACGTCGACGCGATCGGTTGGTGGCCCCTCGTCCGCTTGCCGTCCGACTCTCGCCCCCAGCGCGTGGTTCGAAGCCTTTATCCGCACGGTAGGCCTGCGTTTTCGTAAGTAATCACAGCCATGTCAGACAAACCTGCCTCAATGTACCGGGAAATCGATAAGCCGGCCTACACGCGCCGCGAATACATCACCGGCATCCCGGGCTCGAAAATCGCACAGCACAAGATGGGCGACGTCAGCGCCGACCCTGACGAGTACCCCGTCCAGATCAGTCTCATCACCGAGGAGGAAGTGCAGATCCGTCACGGGAGCCTCGAGGCCTCGCGCCTCTCGGCCAACCGTCACATGCTGAAAAACGCCGGTGAGCACAACTACAAGATGATTCTCCGGAAGTTCCCCCACCAGGTCATCCGAGAGAACAAGCAGGCGACGGGTGCGGGTGCGGACCGTGTTTCCGACGGGATGCGACAGTCCTTCGGGAAGATCGTCGGCACCGCCGCGCGAATGGGCTCCGGCGAGCGCATCTTTACGATCTGGTGTGACGTCGACGACGCCGAGTTCGCCAAGGACGCGCTCCGACGCGCCTACAACAAGATCTCGCCGCCGTGCCGAGTCGTCGTCGAACGGGGCGAAGAGCAGCTGATTGCCTAAGAACGAAGTTTTGCTCTGCGGGCCGCCGTTGGCGGCCCTCGGCAAAATCTTCAAAAGAGCGCGAAGCGCTCTTTTGGACCTCGCGGAGCTTCGCTCCGATCAGATTCGATTAAAAGCAACGGAAGACGTTCCTGCTCGCTATCGCTCGCGGGCTGCGACTTCCGAGCCTTCGTTCGCTTCGCTCACGAAGACACTCCTCCTTCCGTTCACTCGTTCCTATTAGTCACTCGCTCACATCAGTTGTCGGCCCGCTCGTCCGCTTCGCTCCCTCGCGGTAACTGCCGGTGAGTTGCCTGCCCTCCCCCGAGTCGCGCGTCTCTCGCGTCTGCTCGAGACGCGCTCCTGACCACTAATCGGAGTCCCGACCGAGTGTCTCGAGCACCTTTTTACCTCTTTACTCCCGACGTTCCCGTATGATCGATCTCGCGGTCGCCAACGATCAGGAGACGTTCCAGCGGATGCGAGAGCCGCTGGCCGAGCGAGGCATTCGGGTTCATCACGTGCCCGTGAGCGAGCGCGTGGTCCCGCTCGGGGAGGACGCGCCGTGGTCGCCCGACGAGTACGACGCCGGCTACGTCTATCCTGGCCGACTGATGGAGGGTGGGGTCGCCGACGCCCTGCTCGAGGTGCCGTGGCTCAACGACCACGAGACGGTGTTGACCTCGCGGAACAAAGCCGAGGTGATCGCGCGTCTCGGTCGGGCCGACCTCCCGGTGCCGGAGTCGGTCTACGTCTCGAACGACGTCTCGGAGTCCGGACTCGCCGAGGTCTTCGAGCGGTTCGAGCCGCCAGTCGTCGTCAAACCGAACTCGACGACCCGCGGGGTCGGCGTCGCGAAAGCTCACGACCTCGACTCGTTTCTGGGGATCTGTGACTACCTCTCGCTGGTCCACGACTACCGCGCGACCGGCGACCGCTCCTTTCTCGTCCAGGAGTACCTCCCCGACGCGACCGACTACCGGGTGATGGTCCTCGAGGGCGAGTGCGTCGGCGCGGTCGAGCGTCGCCTGCCCGACGAGGCGGTCGCGGAGGGCCAGTGGAAACACAACGTCCACCGCGGGGCGGAAGCGACCGGCGTCGACCTGCCCGAACCGTGGCGCGAATTGGCTGAATCCGTCGCTCGCGAACTCGAGATTCCGTTCCTTGGCGTCGATCTGCTCGAGACCGACGATGGCGTGGTAGTCAACGAGACGAACGCGCGACCGACGATCGACGAGGAGACGAAGTACGAACCGGGCTTTTATGACCGACTCGCGGCTGCGATTCGAAAGACGGCCGACCGAGAATAAGCGAAACGCGACTGCGACGTCGCTGTGACTGCGACCGCGAGGACCGCCTACTCGAGACTGATTCCCGACGACTGCTCCGCGAGGTCGAAGACAACCTCGAGGACGCCGTTGTTGTAGGTCGCGGAGGCCGTGTGCTCGTTGACGCGCTGGGGCAGCGAGACGCGTTCGTCGTACTCGCGGTGGTCGCTCGAGGCGGAGATGGTCAGCGTCTTGCCGTCGCACTCGAGTTCGATGTTGTCCTTCTCGACGCCGGGGAGGTCCGCGACGACACGGATCTCTTCGTCGGTTTCGTGGATGTCGACGTGGGTGTCCATCCCGAAGCCGTTGTCGACGCCCGAGGAGTCGAAGTCGACGTTCGCGTCGGCTCCGTTCATCATTTCGTTCATCATGCGTTCAATCTCGCGGAACAGATCGTCGAAGGGTTCGTCGCGGTCGTCTCGGCGCATGCGAACCCGTAGTAGACCGCGGGGCAAAAACTTTCTGTCGTCACTAGTTGTTTGGGGTGATCGAAATCGAAGAAAGCGAGGGAGCGTCGTGTCCGGATCGCCCCTCGAGACGATCGATCTACAGACCGACGCCCATCGTCTCGTTCGTCGTCTCAATACTCTCCTCGGCGTCGGCTGCGCCGAGTACCGCTCGAATGGCGTCGACGTTCTCGGGTACGACGTCGCTCTCCTGGTGGATCCCCTGGAAGAGATAGAGGTCGTTACCGACCGTCGAGATGGACTCCTCCCAGATGCAGTTCTCCCAGATGTCGCCGCGCGGGCGGCCCGCGTCCATCGCGTACTCCTTGAGTTTCCCGCTGCCGTCGATATCCATTCGCTCGGGGATCAGGAACAGTCGGGACTCGTCGACGAACAGGTCTCGAACCTCGCTCGCGTCGACCTCCTCTGCCAGCGTCACGTTCAGGCTGTGCATGTGCATCAGCGTCGCGGGCACCTTCATCCCGAGCGTGTCGATGTCGAGGTCGTCGAAGATCGTCTCGACGTCGGGCCCGTGGTGGGAGGGGATCGTAACCGGGTTCGGCAGGATGTCGTTGATCGGCCCGCGGGAGGTCTGGCCGGGGTCGCCGCCCCGACGGACGAGCGTCGCGCGAACCTTCTCGACGCCGTAGGCCTCGCGAAGCGGTGCGAGAACTCGCGAGAGTCCGGTCGTATTGCAGGAGACGACACGGACGTGGTCGGCGTCGACGGCGTCCTCGAAGTTCGAGCGCGCGTTGAAGCTGACGTCGACGAGGTCGGCGTCCTCGCCACCCTGATAGAGCGCCGGCGTGTCGTACTCCTCGTACATCGACTTGTTCTCCGCGCCGATTCCCGAAGGCGTCGCGTCGACGACGACGTCGGCCTCGTCGACCAGGTCCTCGACGGGACCGGCGATCTCGAGACCGGCCTCCGCGAACTGGTCTGCGCGCTCTTCGATGGCGGCGTAGAGCGGGAACCCCTTTTCGAGGGCCGTCTCGGCCTCGAAGTTCGGCCGCGTCTTGGCGACGCCGACGACCTCCATATCCGGCTGTTCTCGCACGGCGTCTGCGACGCGTTTCCCGATGGTGCCGTAGCCGTTAACCGCGACCTGAATCATGTGTCCGGGAGTCCACTACCGAGGGGGATAACCGTTTCGAGGCTTTTCGACCGATTGTAACTCAGAACCGAGTTTTACACGGGTTTCGGTGAGTATTTCGAGCGCTCTGCTGTCGCGAACCGATCGGCGACGCCACCCTAATCGTGTAGAACTTTATACGATAGCGCGCTCGAAAATACGGGCATGGTCGAGGTCGACTGGGAAACTGATCGCCGGGAGGGTGTGACGTTCGTGACTGCAATCGTCGCGAACACGCAGACGACCCCGCAGACGGTCCGTCTCGAGAATCGCCTCGACGGGCCGACGTGGTCGCCGCGTCGAAACGGCATCACGGCACCCGAGTGGGACGGGGACGTCTGGGAGGGCACTGTCGAACCGGGACGCCGCCGCGGCGTCGGCTTCGCCAGTCCGAGCCCGCCGACTGAGCCGCCGCTCGAGGTCCTCGAGGTATCGCGCGTCTCCGACGCAACGACCGCGACGGCGGACGAGGTGCTCGCCGAACTGGACGGCTGGGCGCCGACCCCCGATGTTCTCACACGGGACCCATGATCGTCGCGGTCAGCGGCGGAAAAGGTGGCGTCGGCAAATCGACCGTCTCGCTGAATCTCGCCCGGGAACTCGACGCCGTCGTCGTCGACGCGGATCTCGCGACGGCGGATCTCCCCCGCGGGAGCGGCGCCGACTTGCACGACGTCCTCGCGGGACGCGCCGATCCGCTCGAGGCGGTCGACTCGTTCGGCTCGATTCGAATCCTCCCTTGTGGCCGGACGCTCGCTGGTGCTCGCGCGTCGAACGTGAGCGAACTCGAACGGGTGGTGGACCGACTCGAGCGGGAGTGCAGCCGCGTCGTCATCGACTGTCCGGCGGGGCTGGCCCGCGACGTCGGCACGCAGCTCAAGTGTGCCCACGTCGCTGTGCTAGTCACCACGCCGACCGAAGCGGCGCTCGTGGACGCGCTTCGAACGCGGGAGATCGCACTCGAACTCGACACGCCGATCGCGTCGATCGTCTGCAACCGAGCCGCAGCCGACGATTCCGAACAGCTCACGGCTCGCGTCGAGCGGGAACTCGGTGCACCAACTGCGGTAATCGAGGAGTGCTCGGCAGTCGACGACGCAATGGCGCGGTGGCAGCCGGTTCGTGACGCCCATCCCGACTGCGACGCGGTCGATGCCTTCGAAGCCGTCGCTCACTCGATCGAACGCTGCGAGAAGCGCCTCTCCGGCCGTATCGGGGTTCTCTGAGCCGAACTCGTTCACTCCTCGTTCGTGCCGAATCGATCCGGGTCCGTGGCCGAGCATTCGGACCGGTCAACGGATTTCGTTTTCGTACGCTCAATCGACGTCCTGCTTCGTCTCGAGCGTCATCGCCGCCACGCCGTCGAACTCGAGTTCGATCGTCTCGGTGAACGTGCTCTCGGGTCGGAACTTGGGGACCGACAGGTAGTGGTCGACGGCCGTTTCGACGCCTGACTCGGTCGTCCGTAGATCGAAGACGGCGTCGACCGCGTGGATCGTCGCCGTTCGATTCTCCGGTCGGCCGGGTCCGTCGAGACAGTGTAACACGGCAACGCCGTCGGTCTCGACCATCCGATCCTTCAGATCGTTCAGGAACGAGACGTACGCCCGTCGATCGTGTCGTTCTAGGACGTCTGTGAGATCGACGACGAGCGTGGCGCCGTCGGGCAGCTTCCCGATAATCTCGCTGGCTTCCTCGAGGACCGTCGTCCCCTCGACGTGGCGGATCGTCGGATTCCCGGTCTCGACGGACGTGGTCTCGATCGCCCGGCGGACGTTCGCCGCCGACCGCTCGGTCGTGAGATACAGCGTGCCACGGGGTGCCGTCGCCTCGTAGAGCAGTTGCTCGGACTGACTGGCCGGCTCGGCGGTCAGCGCCACCACGGAGCCAGGTGCCAGCCCACCACCGAGTCGCCGGTCGAGGGTGTCGATGCCCGTCGGCAGCAGTTCGTCGTCGTACGCCGGTGGCGTCCGGTCGGTCGCGTTTCGCAGCTGTAACGTCTCGACGATTTCCTCGTAGGCGGCCGTGGTGTCCTCGTCCGTCAGCGGCGACTCCACCTCCGGAACGACGCCCAGTACCGGCACGTCGACCCACGATTCGACCTCGGTGGGGACCTCCTCGCACCTGTTCACCACCGTCCCGAGCACGCACACGCCGAGCCGGCGAGCCATTTTGACCGTCGTCTCGGCGGCCGTGAGACTCCGCTCGCTGTCCGTCGTGACAACGATCACGCCGTCGGCCGCCGACAGCGGTTCGACGACGTCGGGTCCCGCCCCGGAGGGACAGTCGACGACCGTCTGTATCGAGTCGGTCTCGAGTCGACCGAGCACCGACTCGAAGTCCAGTTTATCGGACGGCTCTGGAGCGGGAACGATGCCGGCACGCGACGTCCGCGGACTCACCTGTGCGACCGATCGGATGTCGGACTCCGACGTGAGTGCCGCGAGCGTCGGCTCGCGGTCGACGCCGCCGGTCACGTGTACGTTCGGGAGCTGGCGATCGGCGTCGATCGCGATAGCTGGCGTTCCGCTTCGCGCAAAGCCCTCAGTGAGACCGAGCGTCGTTATCGTCTTCCCGCAGCCGCCTTTCGCACCGGCGATAGCAATCATATCGGGATTGGTGCGTCCTCCTTTTTCAACCTGTACACCGTCTTTGGGGTCGCACTCGAGAACCTATCTGAACGCAAACGGATGTTCCCGGATCGATGTCACCCGTACTGTTTCAGCTCGGTGGCCGTCGACCGAATCGTCATCCGCGAGACGTTCGCCAGTTCGGCGACTTCGGTTTGCGTGACATCGACGCCGTGGTCGTAGGCCGCCCGGTAGAGACAGGCGGCTGCGACACCGCTGGGGTTCTTCCCGCCGATCCGGCCATGCTCGCCCAGCCACGTCGCGTACTCTCGGGCACGGCTCTCGATATCCGCCTGCAGTTCGAGTTCGGAGGTGTACCGCGGCAGATACTCGATCGGCGAAATCGGGCCGACCGGTAGGCCGAGCTCTCGGTTGAGCGCGTCGTAGGCCGCCTTGAGTTCGCTCTTGCTCGCACGCGCCTGCGTGACGACCTCGTCCATCGTCCGCGCGATCGACTGGACGCGACAGGTCGCGTACACCGTCGCTGCAGAAAACCCCTCGAGCGAGCGCCCACAGAGCAGATCTTCGTGCTGGGCCGACTCGAACAGCGTACACGACTGTTCACGGACCGGCGTCGGCAACGACAGCGAGGAGACGAGTCGACGGATCTCGGTAAAGCCGTAGGCCTTGTTCCGCTCGGCTTTCGACGAGAATCGGGCTCGGTTGTGTTGCCGACGCATGCGAACCAGTTGGCGCTGACGCTTGCCCGTTACCTCCGCCCCCGTCCCAAAGCCGATTCTGGTCGACAGCCCCCTGTCGTGGCGCGAGCGCTCGAGCGGCGCGCCGGTTCGGCGTCGGCTGTCGCCGTTCTCGAGTGTCCGCCACTCCGGGCCGCGATCGATACTGTCTTCGCCGACCACGAGCCCACAGTCCTCGCAGACCACTTCGTTTTCCGTCGTTCGAAGACGGCCACCACACTCCTCACAGCTCTCCATCTGGGTTGCGCGTTTCATTCAGTCCCCACCGACACAAATCGTGTCTACACCATATTATATTAAAACCTCTGAACAATACGAAAATCAAGAACTTTATAAATTACAGAGGTGAACGGACAAAGATACGGCCGATATCTGATAGCAGTTCTACGAGTTCATAAGTGTTGGACATCCGAACAAAAACTGCTGAGGCTATGATCCTCCAAATACCGAAATCGACGGACTTCACAGGCGGTACAAGGCGGATGCCCCGACCCTTGAGGTCGGGGAGGAAGCCGACAACCGATGGCACAAACTACGTTACGATGGCAGGCCGACTCCCCCAACGTGTAAGTAACATCAACTGTGTATGTGAAAATACAGTGGAGTACCGTCGTACCGCCGTCATCAAACTCGACACGCCCGAAGGAGCCGACCCGCTCCTCCGAGAGACTGTCGAGCAGTTCAAACACTGCGCCAACACCGCAAGCGAGTGGTGCTGGCACGGGCGTCGCCAGATTCCAGAGGAATCTGGCCGCCAACCAGAAACGCCGCGCGTTTCTGGTGACGACGACGGATACCACGTCACTTCCAAAGCCAAAGCCGAACGCGCCCTCTACGACCAACTCCGCGACGAAACCAACCTCACCGCGAATCTCGTCCAGAAAGGGATTCGCAGAGCGGTCGAAGCCGTCAAAAGCGGAGTCGAACGACTCAAACGTGGAGAAAGCACATCACAACCGTACTTTTCTGCCGATAGCGCGGTGTACGACAAGCGGAGTGCGACCTTCCACCGCGACCACGTTTCCCTCTCGACTGTTGGCGGGCGCGTTGAGTGTGACTACACCCTCCCCGACGACTCGGAGACACCGCCGACCAAGTACGTTTCCGACGAGGATTTTGAGTTTCGGATGGCCCACTTACAGTACCGCGACGGTGACTGGTATCTCCATGCTTCGATGCGGAAAGTCGAAGCAGACGAAGAATCGTCTGAATCCGAGTCCAAGCACAGAACAGTCCTTGGTGTGGATTTGGGCGTGAACAACTTCGCCGTCGCTTCGACGGGGCGATTCTGGTCGGCAGACGAGTTCAACCACTGGCGTCGAGAATACGAGAAACGGCGTGGCTCGCTTCAGCAGTGTGGTTCTCGCCATGCCCATGAAAACATTGAGGCAGTCGGTCAGAAAGAGTACGGGCGGTTCGAGATATACCTGCATACGGTGGCGAACGAACTTATCAAGGAGGCCGTTGAGAACGACTGTTCGTACCTCGTGTTCGAGGACTTGACCCACATTCGGGAGAACATTCTCGAGGCGACGTGGCAACACGTCTGGGCGTTCCGACGCCTCTACGAGTACGTCGAATACAAGGCGGAAGAACACGGTGTCGAAGCCGTGCAGGTTGACCCTCGAAATACGTCGAAACGTTGCTCGACGTGTGGGTTTACCTACGACGACAACCGATCGGACGAATCGTTCGAGTGTCAGCAGTCCGGATACGAGAACCACGCTGACTACAACGCTTCCAAGAATATCGGTTTGCAGTATCTCCGTCGCAGGCAAAACGCAGGCGACGGAGGCGCACCCGTAGATGTGCGCTTAAATCGCGGGACGCTGAACGTGAGTGGGGAGTACGTTCCCCCTGCCTCTACCGAGGCATAGAACGGGAGTCCACGCGAAAGCCTCGGGCTTGACCCCGAGGCAATTTACAGCGCCATCTCGATGACGGTGACGGAAAACCCGTACAGGACCATCGAGGCGACGAGCGCTCGGCCGATGTGATAGCCGAAGAGGGCGCGATCTAACCCGTACCGAAGGGCGATCGAGAGCGGAACCAGGATGAAACACAGCGTGAGGAGATAGACGCCGACGACGATGGCGAGCGATTCGGCGGGAAAGGCGGCCGCGTCGAGATCCGCCGTCCCGACCATGTCCTCACTGGACATCATGGCAGCCATCGCGACCGTCGCGCCGGCCACCAGCGGTCCGAAATAGGCCGCCGTGTTGTCGAGCGTCCCCGTCACTTGCTCGAGACTCCGCTTCGTCTTGGCCTCGACCTCGTCGAGTTCCTCCAGATGGTCGGCCATCGAGACGATCGCCCGACCCGCGGGCTTTCCCTCGTCGGCGGCGATCGCGAGCAGCGCGGCCGTCCCGCGGGCTCGCGGGCTCGGGACGTCTCTGAGCGCCCCGTACTCGCCGAGGAAGGCGGCTTCGACGCCCGTGTGCAGGCGTCGCTGGACGCCCGAAGCATGCTCGAAGACCTCGCCCGTTTCGGCGGGGACTCGCTCCGCCGCGAGTTCGACCGCCGACTCGACGGACTCCCCTTCGGCGACCTGGCGGCCGACGATGTAGAGCGCGTCGGTGAGGTGTTCCTCAACGTCGCGGACGTAGTTTCGCACCTCGAGGATCGGCCCGAAGATCGCGAGCAGGCCGGCACCGAGACCGAGACCGAGCCCGATGACCGGCGCCAGATGGGCGGGACCGAACGTCACGGTGATCGCGTACCCGCTCGCGCCCGCGATGACGCCCCACAGCCCCCGCAGCCAGAGCCGGTCGGGAACGTCGGGGTGGTCGTGGCTGACTTTCGGCGGCGGGAACGCGACCGGGCGGCGGACGAGCAGCCAGAGACTCGCCGCGACGAGACACGCGGGGAGGACGACGTTGTACAGCAACACGATGATCCAGATGTTGACCGAGAAGCCGACCATCGGCACGGCCGGGACGAGCGCGATCAGCGCCAGCGGGATCATGATCCCGAAGGCGAACAGCGCGGTCGTCGGCGCGCGAATCGAGGCGGTGAAATCCGCCATCTGGTTCCGGGTACCGGTGAGCACTGCCGAGAGCGCTCGGTCGAGCGTTCGCGCTCGCTCGCCCTCCGGCGCGTCCTGGGCGGTCGCAAGCAGGTGTGAAGAGCGGCGTAACGCGGGGAACCACTCGGCCCACTCCTCCGCGAACGACAGCAGTCCCGTGTCCGCGGTCCCCATCGAGCGGTCGACGTGGCCGTTGAGACTGGCCGCCAGCGGCCCTCGCCCGGTCTCTGCGGCGAATCGGACGGCGCTCTCGAGTGCCGGCTGAACCTGCATTCGTAACACGGCGCGGCCGACGAGGTTCGGCGTGTCGCCGAGCGCTTCGGTCCGTCGGAACGCCGCCTGCAGATGCGGCAACGAGTGGATCGCGTGGATCGCCGCGACGGGCGTTACGAGGACGAAAAAGAGGACGAACGTGAGCGGTGCTGAGGTTACTAACAGCGGTAACGGGATGAGCGCGCCGACGATGCCGGCTCCGTATCCAGCGCGAATGACCGTTTCGTCGTCGTGTGGCGCGTCGATGAACGAGAGCGAGTCGACAAGATCGTCGCTCCCATCGACGTCGTAGGGGTACAGCGCGGCCAGGTTCCGAATGAGCGTCGCCGACAGCGTCATCGATCACTCCCTCCCCCGGTCGGCGTACGCTGCGGCTACTTCGCGCGGACTCGTCCGTCCGTCGGCGGCGAGTCGGTCGAGTAACTCCGTCCGCTCCGAAATCGCCTGCCGAACCGATGCGTACTCCTCGGCCGGACCAGTGAGTCGATCGACAATTCGGCTCTCACCGCGGTCGATCCGCCCGCTCGAGACGGTTCGTCCGTCGTCGTCGAGTTCGTACAGCGGCTCGAACCAGATGTCGTCGCCGCTGGTGATGACCTCCTCGATTCTGGCGACGCGACGGTCGCGGCCGTTCGGCGTCCGGTACGCCTGGACGGTCACGACGAGATCCGTCGCGCCGAACGAGGAGGGTTCGACCTTGAGGTCGGAGACAACGCGTTCGTAGACGTCATCGGCCCCGTCGCCGTGGATCGTCCCGAGCACGGCGTTCGCGTTCGCACCGACCCGCATCGCCTCGTAGAGCACGCGGGCCTCCTCGCCCCGGATCTCACCGACGACGAGGGCACCGTCTCCGAGTCGGAGTGCCGTCTTGAGCGCCTGCTCGGGCGATATTTCGGGCCCATCACCGGTGCCCGTCCGGAGGGCCTGGACGTCTCGATCGACCGACTGGAGCGGATCGACCGGGAGTTCGGGCGTGTCTTCGATCAGCACGGTTCGGGTGTCCGGCGTCAGTTCGTACAGCAAGGTTCCGAGAAGGGTCGTCTTCCCCGACCCTCGGGTACCGGCGATCAGTGCGGCCGCGTTGCGTTCGATGGCGACCGAGAGAAAGGCGGCAACCTCGGCCGGCATCGTGCCGTTTGCGACGAGACCGGGGAGCGTGAACTTGTCATCGGCCCCCTCGCGGAAGGCGAAGGCGACTCCCTCCGCAACCGGGTCGGTGACGCCGGCGACGCGGACGCTGGTTCCGTTCTCGAGGGCGGCCATCGCGTCAACCGTCGGGTTCGCTCGCGAGAACGCCCGTCCGCTGGTTCGACGGACGCGTGACGCGAGTGCCCGCGCGCCGTCGACCGTCAGGTGGACATTCGTCGTCATCGACTCTCCGTCGACGACCAGTCGAATGGGGTTCTGGGCGACCGGCGATGTCACGTAGATATCCGTCACCCGCTCGTCCGCGAACAGGTCCTCGAGGATGCCGTAGCCGCTCGTGTGTTTCGAGAGCACCCTCGTCAGCAACGGATCGGCCGGCTCGTCGGTCGCGTACTCGATCGCACGCGAGGCTGCCCGATCGCCCTCGACGTACCCCTCAGCGATGGCCTCGTAGCCCTCGATGAGGTGCTCTCGTTCCGTTTCGGAGAGCGTTCTGTCGACGACGTCGAGGACGTACAGCGGGACGCCGTCCGACCGCGTGTAGACCCGCGCTTCGCTCCCGGTCTCGAGTGTCTTGACGTCCTCGAGACGCGCGCCGTCGTCGATCCGCTGGTCGACGAAATAGTGTCCGATGGTGAGTCCGACGGTCGAGGTCAGCACCGAGTCGTAGCCGTCGATTCCGATTGCGGCGTCGGTGAGTCCGGACTCGACGGCGATGTCCGCGACCGGTCCGATCTGGGTCTCGAGTTCCGCAGCGACCTCGAGCGGGTTGCGCGCGGCGGCCTCGGCGAGTCGCTCGTCCCGCTCGCCGAGCAGTTCGACGAAGCGACCGGCCGCGCCGAGCAGTTCGACGCCCCGATCACCGTACTGTCGTTCGATCCCGCTCGATCTGGTGAGGATGCCCGTCGCCTCACGGCCGGTGAGCGCGTCGACGACCGTCCGTCGACACGCCGGTGCGCTCGCGAGGTCGCCGTCGCAGTCGCTCGCGTCGACCACCAACAACTCGTTTTCGAAGGAGGTACTGCACGTACACGCCCCCGTCGGCTCGCCACCTCCGAGCAGCGATCCGAGCCCGAGTTCGTCGAGCACGGATCGAAGGGCGTTCGCGAACCCATCCTGTGACATGTCGATACTGGCAGCCTGTTCTGGTTTAAAATTATACATGCCGGGAGACGATTGTCGCCTCTCCGTTCTCGTCTTCCAGCAACACGAGCGCGAGGCGTTGGTCGCCGGTCCCACCCAACTCGGTCGGTTCGGTCCCGTCGGGATCGTTCCAGACGATTTTCTCGCTGATGACCTCCTCTCGCGTGGTGCCGTCCTCGAGAACGTATCGGGCGTGGGTGTAGCTCCCGTTCTCGTGGGGTACCAGTTCGAAGTGGTCGACTCCCTCGCTGGTCAGCGTGCTCCGCGGGAGCGTCACCTCGACGACGCGCTGGGGATCGGGGTGGCCGTCGGGGGTCGTCTCCTCGTTTTCGATCAGCGAGGTCGCCTCGTCGTCGATCTCTGCCAGACTCGCATCGACCTGTCGCTCGCTGTTCATCGTCGCTCCCTTGTCGATAGCGGGGATCGAAATGGCGAGGAGTGCGATCGCCAGTATGACGGCGAGAACGTATCGGATCACGAGAGTTTAGCGCGGAGTGAGGTGAATAGACCGCTCGATTCGTCGCCTTCGTCGTCCGACGACTCAGCCGATTGGTCGTCGTCCGAGCCGAATGCGCTATCCGAACTGGACGCTCCAACTGAACCGGACCCATCGGCCGCGTCGTCCGATCCGGACAGCCGCCGCTCGATCGCCTCTTGGACGGCGAGTCCGCCGGACGAAGCGCCGTCACCGTCGTCCGCTTCCACCTCGTCCGCCGGTGGCTCGAGGAGCGTTTCAGCCGTCGCTTCCACGTTGCTGGACTCTCCCAACGGAGCGTCGGTCGCCGACCGCTCCCTCGCCACGAGACCTGTCGAGCCGGACTCGTTCGCGCTGGTTCCCGACATGTGTCCCGATCTGGACGGCTGCTCGTCGCCACCAGCGGTCTCCAGCGCAGGTGCCACCGTTCCCGCCTGGCCACCGGTACCGTCGTCGAGCTCTCGACCGTCACCCTGTCGCTCCCGCTTCGCGAGTGACCGCTCGAGTTCGTCGATTCGATACTCGAGCCGATCGACGGCGGCGATAGCCGCGTCGGCCTGGCGCTCGACGTCCTCGTTGACCGTCTCGACGTTTCCGACGAGACCGTGGACCGCGTCGACGGTGCCCTCCAGCTCCGCGAGTCGCCGCTCGTGTTCCTCGAGTCTGGTCTCGAGGCGTTCGACGTCCTCGATGACCGCGGCGAGATCGGCGACCCGGTCGAGTTCGACATCGCCGTCGACGACCGCGCGCTCGACCGCGGACAGTCGCTGATCGATACGATCGATATCGCTCATGTCGCTCTTGGCCGACTCATGGTATTTAAACATCAACTTCGATTGAAGTATTCGGTCTCCGTGCTGATCGTCGACTCGCGTCAGTTGTCCGCGACGACGTCACTCGCTCGCGGACTGTCACCGCCGTGTGGGGTGTCGCGCGGACGGACCTGCGCCGAGTGGATCGTCTCCGTCGCGTCGTCGACGATGACGACCTCGCCAGGGGCCTCCGGGAGTCGGTCCGCGTCCGACAGCGAGAAGTTCATGTACGTCGGCTGGGCGGCCTGGAGGGCGTCGAGGTCCGCCTGGGAGGTCAGCCGGTGGGAGATCAGGACGTCCGACTGGGAGATCCCGACTTCGGGGACGGCACTCGGCCGCTGGGTCGCCGAGACGAGACTCACGCCGGGGGCGCGCCCGCGAGTCAGAATCGTCCGGAGGGCCGGTTCCGCCACGCCGTCAAAAAACGTGTGGGCCTCGTCGAGGAGCAGCCACGGGAGCCGATCGATCGTCTCGGTAACGCGCGCACGATACAGCGCTTCCGCGACACCGCGGCAGACGGCGTTCATCGGCGCGGACTCGAGTCCCGAGACGTCGACGATCGTCGCCTCGGAACTGCCGAGTTCGTCGGCATCGATCCCGTCGGGGTCGAAGACCTCCCACGCGTCGGCGAGTCGGAGGTGGTTGCTCGCCGCTCGTTTGTCGGCGACCGGCGCGTCGGTCGCTTCGACGTGGGCTTTCATCTCCTCGAGCGTCGACGCCGCCTGTGCGGCCTGCCAGACGAGTCCACCCGCACCACTCTCCGGTGAGAGTCCAAGCAGTACACACCACGAACTGGGATCGAGCGAGGTCGGCGTGACGGCCGGCTCGTCGATTACCGTCGCGGGGACGCCCGCACCGGGGGTCGACTCCGCGAGCGTGTCGAAGACGCCCATGGGATCGACGATCACCGGTGCGACGCCGTCGGCTCGAGCGAGCCCTTCCGCGAGGACGCCCATCGTGTAGGACTTCCCGTAGCCGCGCTTGCCCACGATCAACATCGCGTGCGGGCCGTCGAAGTCGAGATGCAGCGTCGCCCCCTCGCTTCCGTCTCGAGCCCGGTAGGCACCCAACCGTCCGACGGGCCCGTCCTCGAGGTCGTTATCGCGTCCGATTACGAAACTCACAGCGGGCTTTGTTCCCTCTTCTCTTTTGAACTTTCGGTCCAACATTTAAGTCGGAAGGCGCGACCAAGAGAGGGTATGCTACCGGACACCCTGTTGTCGGACCGCTCCGACGGGTTGGATCGGTCCGACCGGTCGAACCGTTCTCGCTCGTCGTTCGCTCGAGACGACCGGGCAATCGAGGGCCTGCCGATCCGACTCGTGATCGCGCTGGTCGTCGGTGTGGCGGCGCTCGCGTTGATGTTGAATATGCTCGGTGGGATTGGTGACGTTGGGGATACTGAGGTGACCGTTGATATCCCTGATTCGGATCATCAAATGATTCCACCAGAAACAGACGGTGAAATTGAGGTTCACGTTATTGATGAGGACGGTGGTACCGTTGAAGATGCAACTGTAATCGTGACGGCAGGCTCAGCCCAGCTATCTGAGCCGGTGGATGCTGAAACTAATAGTGGCACAAATGTTGCGGAAATAGACTTTGATGAGGAACCAGATCTTCGCTCAGATCAAGACATCGGGACGTTGGAACTTGATGTAATCCCTCCGGCAGATAGTAACTACATCGACGAACAGCCGAACCCTGAAATTCGTGTTGCACAGGGTGCTGACGATCCTAGCTAATATCTTAGAAATAGACAATGATACATAAACAGAAAATGTCGCTTATATTTGTTGTACTCGCCGTTAGCGTGTTTTTTGTTGGTTCTGCAGTTGCTGACGAGTCTATTCTGAACGATATGGATGGTGATGGGACGGAGGACAATCCGTACGTTATCACAAACGCTGAGGAGTTGCAGGCAATGGATGAAGACCTCGGGGCACACTATATTCTCGAGAACGATATCGACGCGAGTGAAACAGCAACGTGGAATGGGGGTGCTGGATTTGAGCCGGTCGGTGATCAGAAGATCTCGTACACTGCTGAGGAACCTTTCACAGGGTCACTTGATGGGCAAGGACACACAGTTGAGGGACTCACAATTGATCGGCCAAATGATGGATATGTTGCACTCTTCGACAGCCTTCACGGTTCGGTTGAATCCGTTTCTTTTGAAAATGCAGATATTAGTGGTGATAGAGCCGCAACGCTGGCCGGATACCTAGAAGGTGATGTTTCCTCCGTATACGCAAGCGGTGAAGTCAAGGGGGACCGAGACGCTGGCGGCTTAGTTGCAAGTAATGGCCGTGATTCTGGTGCAACACTGGATCAATCTGGTTCTACCGTTGAGGTTACGGGCGGAGATGGATCGACTGGTGGTTTAATCGGATATGGTGGAGGGATTCAGATCACCTCATCCTATGTGACTGGCGATGTAGAGGGTACTGATGGAGACACAGGTAATATAGCAGGTCGCCTGCTTAGGTTCTCTGAAATTCGGAATTCATACGCTACTGGAGATATTGAGGGTGAAGATGTTCTTGGAGGACTTGTCGGCCATAACAGTGGATCTATTGTTGAATCGTATTCGACAGGTGGGTTATCTGGCGGTGAGTCAGTTGATGGAATTGCCTGGACCGACCGAGGTAGCGTGAGTGCTGGCTACTGGAATGTCCAAGTAAGCAGCTATTCAGATGGAGAAGGTACCAGTCTTCGGTCTACAGATATGACTGGTGAATCTGCTGAAACAGGTATGGCTGAACTTGACTTCGACAACTTCTGGACGCTCACCGACGACTACCCAGTCCTCGAGTGGCAAGTCCAAGACCTCTCTACCGCCCTCGACGACTCAACGGTCGGCGAAGGCCAGCAGACCGACGTAACGGTCACACTCACGCTCGACGACGGCTCGACGGTCACCGCCTCCGAAGTCGCCGACTACGACGCTGGCGGTATCGTCGACGTCGATAGCGGCGTCGTCGACGCCAATCAGCAGGGTACGACCGAGATCGCGGCCACCGTTGCCGACCAGAGCGACAGTGTCGAACTCGAGGTCGTCGAACCACCGAACATCGAACTCGAGGAGAGCGACCTCGATGCGAACGCCGTCGTCGAAGGAAGCCCGCTCACCGCCACGGCCACCTACGAGAACGACGGCGGACCGGGCAGCCACACCGCCGAGCTGACGGCCGACGGCGAGGTCGTCGATACGCAAACCGTCTCGCTCGAGGCCGACGACGAGACCGAGGTCGACTTCGAGTGGACACCAGATGGTCCCGTCGGAACCGAGGACGACGTCTCGGTCGACGGGACTGACCTCGGTTCGGTCGCGGTCGTCGAATCCGGCACGGTTTCGCTCGCGGATATTTCGGTCCCCGAGGAGGTCGGCTCCGGGGCACCCTACGAGTTCACGGTCGAGCTCGAGAACGCGGACGACGAGACGGTGGTCGATACGGTCGCGTACGAACTCGAGGGCCAGACCGTCATCACGGAACCGGTCGCCGTCGACCCGGACGGCTCGACTGCGACCCTCCGCTACGAGACGGATGTCGATAGCGGACTCACCGTCGTACACGGGTTGACGGTGGACGACGAGTCGCTCGAAGAGACGAGCCAGGTCACCGAACCGCCGTCGTTCGATGTCACTGACCTCGAGACGCCCGAGGATGTCGAACCCGGCGACGAGTTCGATGTTTCGGTGACCGTCGAGAACACCGGCGGCGTCGAGGGGACGCAGTCGGTCACCGTCTCGGACAACGACAGCGAAGTCGCGACCGAAGAACTGACGCTCGAGGCAGACTCGAGCGAGACCGTCTCACTGCCTGTCTCTGAGGACGCAGCGGGCGAGTACGAGTACACGGTCGCGACCGACGACGACGAGACGGCCGCCACGGTCACGGTCTCGGCGGAGGCCGGTGACGACGGTGCTGACGACTCGGACGGTTCGGACGGGCTGCCCGGATTCGGGGCGGCCGTCGCGGCTGGTGCACTCGCGGTTGCGATGACAGTTGCGGCACTGCGACGCCGAAACTAGGGCTGCCGAGACGGCTATTGGGACGATTGCAACGAGACATTCACGATCAGCTATGAACGACAGACGCACGATTCAGTGGTATCTGGGTAACGGGAGTGAGACGGCTCCGAGCGGACGGAGAGCTTCGCGAATAACGCCCTCGAGAGCGGGCGAACACCGATCTCGAGACCGACGTACAGGGTGTCGATGATCCCGCTGTTCGTGACGCCCGTCGAGATTCTCACGGGCGTCTCCGTCGCTCTCCTGTTCGGCACCGTTTGTGCCGCAGTCGTCGGCTGTGCAACCGTCGTGATCGGCTACGTCGCAGACGAGACGGTCCCGTCAGTCGTGGGCGGTGTGGCGACCGTCGCGATCACTGGCGCGGGCCTGTACGCCGCGGCCGTCTTCGACGGGAGTACGATCCAGCCCGGCCTGCTTCTCGGCGTCGGACTGTGCTTCGTCCTCGGGCTGTACGGGACGAGCTGGGGATCTCAACTCGCTGCCGACCTGCCGCGGACTACCGCCGGCTCGACCGAACGAACGCAACCGCTCGCAGCGGATGCGGTCGACGCGGTCGACGCGATGGGTCAGGTGACGATTCGCTCGAGCGGCGGCGTCGGCGAGTTCGAGGGGTACCCGCCGCTGGGTCCGGGGCTCCGAGCGACACTCGAGGACGGTGCCTGGCGACTTCCTGCAGACTGCCCGATCGCTGAACTCGAGACGCGCCTCGAGGATCGGCTGCGGACGAGCTACGACCTCGAAGCAGTGTCCGTCTCCGTTGACGGCCGCGGCCGGGCGACGATCACTGCGGCGCCGCCCGCCAACGGCGTCGCGAAGCGAGTGCCGGAGGGGTGGCGCGCCGTGTCGACTCGAGCGCTCCTTCCGACGGGACTGGCGCCGGGCGACGACATCCTGGTCGCCACCGAGTCGACGACCGTCTCCGGAACGGTGCTCAGCGCGACCGTCACCCCGGTTGCGGATGGTGGTTACACCAGTCCGAACACGGCTCCAACCGTCGATACCTCGAGCGACAACCGATCCAAGCGGGACGGTAGTTCACTCTTGTCCGAGGCCGAAGCGTGCGGGGGCGACGGATACGTGACCGTCGCCGTTCCGACGACTGATGCGGATGTAGTTCTGGAGACCGAACGGGTCAGAATCGTCGTCAGGCCGTCTGGCTCCACCCACGAATTCGACGCGGTTTCGTTGCTCGAGCGGGGTGGAACGTCGATTCGACGGGTGACGGTCACCGACGCGGTGCTGGACGCCGTCTCCGACGACGAGACCGAACTCGACGTGTTCGCAATCCGAAACGGTGAGGCGAGCACCGGCGGGCCGGCGGTCGAGTACGAGTGGCGGTTCGAACCCGATTCGGGCGCACTGGAGGTCGGCACTGAGGCGTTCCTCCTCGGTCCCGGTGCGGCCGCCTTCGGATCCGAATCGGCCGAACGGGACGAATCGAACGCGTTGGGCGAACAGGAACCGGCGGCTCCCGGGGTGAGTCACTGAGATGACGATCGTACTCGGACTTGAGGCGGTTACTGCGGTGTACCCGCTGCAGACCGGTGGGGAGTTCGGCGGAGGCACAACGCTCGAGTGGACGCAAACCGCACTGCTCGGCATACTCGGCTACGGACTGCTGGCGGGCGTCGGAGCGCTCGTGGTCGCGTTTGGCTATCGAGCCCTGACCGTTCGCGAACTCCCGATCGGACCGGCAGTCCTCGTCGGGACCGCCCTGCCGGCGGGCTGGTTGACGGTGGAGGCGATTCGCCACGGCGAGGTCGTCGCTGACTCGCCGCTGGTTCACTACACCTCCGGAACGTTCCTTCTCGGCGTGTTGTTCGTCGGCTGTGTCACCGCGTTCGGGGGTCATCGGCTCGGTGATCACCTCGCCTGTGGCGTCTACGGGATTACGCCGATCGAGACTAGCGGTCCGGTCGCCACGCTCGTCCAGTCGGCCGGCCTCGCGAGCGTCGTGCAGTTGCCTGCCTCGATCGACGACGCCGAAGGCTACCCACCCGTCGACGACGACCGCAAGCGAGCGCTCGCGGATCGGGAGTTCCTGTTCCCGAGCGGACTATCGATCCCGGAGCGTCGGTCCCGACTGGAATCTCGTATCGAGTCGGATTTCGGCGTCGGCTACGTTCGCGCCGACCTCACCGATGCAGGTGCCGTGACATCGATCGCCGTCGGCGACCGACGAGTTGGGGTGAGTTCGACGCTGGGGCCGGACCGGTTCGCCGTCGCGATCGCAGGCGACCCGTCACCGCGAGCGAGTGCCGGCGATCCGATCGAGGTATGGACGGCCGGTGAGGACTCGAGCCGGCTCGTCACGACCGGAACGCTACGGGCGAGTGCCGGATCGGTCACGACCGTGATCGTCGACGCGGACGACGCGGACGCGTTCGAACCGGATGGCCGCTACCAGCTCACGACGCGACCGGAGACGCCGAGTGACGGACGTGCGCTCGTCTCCGCGATCCGGGCTGGTGACGAGACAGTCACGGCGATCACTATCGAGGATGACGGCCCGCTCGCGAGCGAGTTCGCCGGCTGGATTCCTGGGACCGTCCTCGCGGTCGACCGGGGCGAAGAGATCCTCTCGCTGCCGGCTGACAAGGAGCCGCTGCAGCCCGACGACACGGTGTACGTCTTCGGGACGCCGACGGAACTCAAGGCGCTTGCAACCGAACTCGAGCCATCCCCGGCACCGGAGACGCGGACCGAACGGACCCACGCTGCGGAGTCATAGACACGGTTCGTCAGCGGGTTACCGGCCGGATATGCGCTCGCTTCCGTATGAATAACCGTCTCGATCGATGCTCCGCGCTCAGTCTTCCGATGCGAACGGTGCGTGATTGAAATCGATCGTTCGGCCGCTGAACGGCAACCGTTGCTGGAGCCACTCGACGGGTGGCCACTCGTTCATCCGCTCGGCAACGATCGGGACGACCAATATCGAGCCGGTCACGGCCGCGTAGCCGACAATTTCGACAGCGTCGAGGAGCGCGTGATCCGGCCAAAAAACGGGTAGCGCACGAACGGCAAGAATCACCGGGATACAGAGATACGCTAACAGCAAGATTGCCGCACCACGAGGCTGTGCTGGCCGCGATTTAACGTACTGCCAGGAGACGGTCGCGCCGAGTGCGGCACCGATCGTCATCGTCGTGAACTCCCGTGAACCCAGGCCGAACGCCAGGATCGCGATGATGCCCGAAAGGACGAATATTGAGCCCGGTTCGGCGGTTTTGCCGCGGAACACGATTGCGACGAAGACGAGCCCGATACCGACGCCCACGAGCACGTCGCCGACGAAATGAACGCCGATGACGATCCGCGAGAGCGCGATCAGGAAGATGATCGAGCCAGCGGCAACGTACCGTTGGAGTCGCGTGCCGGTGTCTGCGACCACTGCGAGCGCGCCGTAGAAGGTGGCCGCCCCCATCGCGTGTGCGCTCGGAAAGCTGTACCCACCGTAGCCACCCGACAGTTCCGGACGAGGACGGACGAATATCCCCTTCATCCCGGCGCTGATCGCGAGCGCACCGAGTCCGATCGCGATTACGAGCGTGCGTTGCTCACGGCGAGATTCGGTGCCGAACCAGTAGAGCAGCGTCGCGAGGACGATCAACACCGCGCCGTCGCCGAGGTGTGTGATGTACTCGAAAAACGTAATCGCGGTTTCCGGGAGTGCGCTCCTGATCGTTTCGTTCGTCGATTCGTCGAAGAAGACGCCCTCGAGCGTCGTCGTCACCATGCGTTCGGTAAACAGTCGTATGCCTATCTCAAAACGGTATCGCCCGAGGGGGCGGCCGGTAAAGCCAACAGCTTTCGGGGTCGTTGCGTAGATATACGTTATGTCCGAACTCCGTGCAGCCGCCGAGACTGCTGTTCATCAGTGTTTGGCCCTCGAGAGCGACGAATCGTGTGCGATCGTTACCGACGACAAACGCGAGCCGATCGGGAACGTACTGTACGAGGTCGCCAGCGAGGTGACCGACGAGACGGTGATCGTTCGCTATCCGCCGGGAGAGACACACGGCAGTGAGCCGCCTGCACCCGTCGCAGCGGCGATGGCCGGCGCGGATGTCGTGCTCGCACCGACGACGAAGAGTCTGAGCCATACCCGCGCTCGCACCGAGGCCAACGACGCTGGCGCTCGAGTCGCGACGCTTCCGGGGATCACCGAGGACGTTTTCACGACGGGGCTGGACGCCGACTACGAGTCCATCGCGGCTCACTGCGATGACGTGCTCGAGCAGGTCGCCGGCGCGGACGAGATTCGGGTCACGACGCCGGCCGGTACCGACATCAGCTTCGGGATCGGTGACCGGGAGTGGCTCGCAGACACCGGTATCGTCCACGAGCCCGGCATCATGTCGAACCTGCCGGCGGGCGAGGTGTTCGTCAGTCCCGAAACGGCGACCGGGACGTTCGTCGTCGACGGGACGATGCGCCCACACGGGCTGCTCGAGGCGGACCGCCAGCTGACGTTCGAGGTCGAAGACGGTCTCGTCACGCATATTTCGGACGACGAGATTCATGGAACGGTCGAGGGCGCGGCCGAAGCGGTCGGAGATGCGGCGTACAACCTCGCGGAGCTGGGGATCGGGACGAACGTGGCGGTTACCGAACTCGTCGGCTCCGTCTTGCTGGACGAAAAGGCCGCTGGAACCGTCCACATCGCGATCGGTGACAACGCGGGAATCGGCGGCGAGACTGAAGCACCGATCCACCTCGACGGGATCTTGCGGGAGCCGACAGTGTATGCGGATGGGGAGGTCGTAGACCTCCCGAAAAGCGAGCGGTGAAACCGCGAGCAGGCGCGGAAGTTTCACTTCCGCGGGCAGAGTGAGCGGCGCGAGCCGCGAACAGGCGAACTCGAACGGTAAAGATACTCGAGCCGGTCTACTACCCTAGACCGAATGGACGACGCCGAGATCCCACCCGACGGAGACGAAGCCCGTGCCGTCGAGGACGTCGATCCCGCAGACGCCTTCGCCGCGCTCGGAAACTCGACACGCGTCGAAATTCTCCAGGCGTTCCGCGAGCACCATCTGGCGAACCCGACGGTGTCAGCAGCCGCGTTTTCGACGCTCCGAAAGGCCGTCGGAATGAAGGATTCGGGTCAGTTCCGGTACCACCTCGAGCAGCTTCGGGGGACGTTCGTCGAGAAGTGCGACGAGGGCTATCGGCTCACCTACGCCGGCTCGAAGGTGATCGACGCGATTATTGCGGGTACATACACCGGTCGGACGCGACTCGGCCCGGTCGCCCTCGACAGCAGCTGTAGTCGTTGCGGGACGGCTGCTCGTGCGCACTACCGGGACGGCGTTCTCGAGGTGACCTGCGAGCACGATCATCCCCTATTTTATTGGTCGGTACCGCCGAACGCTGCGGTCGAGCCTTCGCTCGAGGAATTGGTCGAACTGGCGACGACGCTGGCCGTGCAGTCCTACGAACTGGTCGCCAACGGCACCTGTTCGGAGTGTTACTCCGGCGTCGAGCCGACGGTCCGAACGGTCGAAACCGACGATGGCGACCGATCGGTTCGGTTTCACGCCCGATGTGGTGCCTGTGCCGCTGGCTGGGATGCGCCGGTCGGTTTTGTCTTGCTCGGCCATCCTGAAGTTGAGTCGCTCTATCAGCGGCAGGGGCGACCGATCAGCGACCGGTACTGGTGGGAGCTTGAGGTCGTTGATCGAACCGAAATCGAGATTCTCGAGGAGGACCCGCTTCGCGTTCGACTCTCGGTTACGGTCGGCGAGACGCCCGTCCGGGCGATGGTCGACGAGTCGGCCCGGGTCCTCGATATCGACTGCCCGGCGAACGTGGGCTGAGCTGCGAAAACGTGACAGAGCTGTCCGTTCGTCGTTGTTTCGATGGCCTATCGATTGGTGGTACATCGGCTCGGTACGTACCGACTGGACTGACGACGGACGAACGCGAGCGGCCTCGAATCGCCTCGAATCGCCCGCCCGTCGGGTACTGATAGATTGTTTATAGAAAATGCCTTCGCCAAACGTTGATCCGTTCCAATGCGCATTCGAGAGAGTATGACAGTCCACCATCCGATCGATCCGGAGACCGAATCCGAGGCCGAATCGGGGTATCTGGCGGCGATCCGTCACCGGTTTCCCGATCCGATGTACGTATTCCTGCTGGGATTTCTCTCGATCCCCGGCTATTTGTTCGACTCGCTCGCGAGCCTCCGACTGTTCGCGCTGTGCTTTCTCGCTGGTCTGTGGCCGTTGGTCGTCGCCATCGTCGGAACGGTTCTCGGATTGGGGACCGACGACGATGCGGACGAGATCGTGCCGACGGATTGGATCGACATGGGTGACCGGGCCACCAACGTCCGCGCGCTCGTCGCAATGCTTGCCCTCCAGTTTCAGCCGGTCATCTTCGTCACGGGGGTGTTCCAGATGGGCGGCCACATTCCCATCCTCGCGCGCCACCGCGGGAGTCCGCCTTCGCCGGCGAACTTCGAAAGCCACGTTGACTATCGGCTACCCTTTGAGGGGACCTGGACCGTCGTCAACGGTAGTCCGGATCGCGACTACTCCCACTCGTGGGGAATACTCACCCAGCGATACGCCTACGACTTCGTCATCACCGACGACGACGGGCGGACCCACGAGGGCGAGCGCGGGCCGCCCGAGGGCTACTACTGCTTCGGCGAACCGATCCTCGCGCCCGCGGACGGCGTCGTCGTGAGCGTTCGAAACGACCATCGCGACTACCACCGGACCGACGGCCGAATGGATCCGCTCCAGCGGAGCATCCTCGGAAACAATGTGATCATCAAACACGCCGACGACGAGTACAGCGTGCTGGCTCATCTCGAGCGAGGCAGCGTTGCCGTCGACCCAGGCGACCGAGTCGAACGCGGCCAGCAGATCGCCCGCTGTGGTAACTCCGGGAACACGACGGAACCCCACCTCCACTTCCACGTCCAGGATCGCCCGAACTTCTTCCTCGGGGCCGGAGTCCCGGTTCGGTTCGAACGGCTCGAGACCGACCATCCGCGGACCGGGCCGGAACGACACGACGAGACGTACGTCCACGCGGGTCAGCGCGGGAGACACGTCGGCGGTCGTGAAATCGTTTCCAACGATGGTGCCGCCACCGAAACCGCCCCCAACGCGGGCGGACGCTCCGACGCGGAATCCGAGCGCACTGACTGCTGATTCGATCGCTTCGACTCGCGTCTCGAGCGAACCGACGTGCGACTCGAGATCACTCCGCTGGACTCCGACCCGCAGTTCAGTAGACCCAGCCCGCAGTTCAGTTCGCTTTTAGGTGCGCGGCGTCTACGACGGTTATGAACGATATTCCGGACCGGGTTCCGACGAACTGCCCGTCCTGTTCGCCGGACCTCGAGACGGTCCACGAAGTCCTGACGGTGACGGAAGGCGGCGGGACCGTGACCGTCCGCTGTAGCGAGTGCGCTCATGTCCACAAGATTCAGCCCGAACAGGAGAGCGAAGTGACCCTCGACGTCGTCGTCTCCCAAGAGGGCGAGTCCTTCACGGCGAACGTGACAACACCAGAAGGCGAGACCATCGAGACGGGCGACGAGTTCATCCTCGAGACGGACGAAGTGCTCTCGACGGTTCGCGTCACGAGCCTCGAACTCGACGGCCAGAAGCGCCGCGAGGAGGCCGTCGTCGACGACGTCGAAACCGTCTGGACCCGCGAGGTCGACAACGTCGCCGTCAACGTCACCGTCCATCCCCAGGACGGGTCGCGAAACGACAGTCGGTCCATTACGGTCCACGTCCCCGGCGACTACGAGTTCACCGTCGGCGAGACGGAGGAGTTCGGCGACGACGAGTTCGAGATCGACGCCTTCGTCGTCCGCAAGGACTCCTCGGGCTACCACCGAGATCGGTACGAGGAGCGCGGCGATACCATCCTCGCGAAGGACGCGAAACGAGTCTACGCCTACGATGAGCAGACCAGCGCCTGGTCTGCCTGGTAGTCGACTCCACTCTCGATTCCATTTCTGACCGTCGGTCCGGGCGCCGGGCCGACCGAGAGTCCCGCAAAACCCCTTCTTTCAGTCTCTCGACGGCATTTCGCACTACGCACACGTCCGAGGTGTACTGGCGCCCCACAGCCTATTGACGGCGAGCGTGTAGTCTCGATATGTTCGATCGATTCAGCTCTGACGACCCTGGCGACGACGCCCGCGAGCGAATGGTTCGAACCGTGGCCTCGCGCGTCGACGACGAGCGCGTTCTCGAGGCGCTCGAATCCGTTCCCCGGCACGCTTTCGTCCCGCCGAATCGCCGGGACAGCGCCTACGAGGACCGACCGCTGCCGATTGGCGACGGCCAGACGATCAGCGCGCCGCACATGGTCGCGATCATGGCCGATCGGCTCGACCTCGAGTCGGGAACGGAGATCCTCGAGATCGGGACCGGCTGTGGCTACCACGCCGCGGTGACGGCCGAAATCGTCGGCGAAGAGCACGTCTACAGTGTCGAGTACGGCGACGAACTGGCCGAACAGGCTCGCGACCAGCTCGCGCAGGTCGGCTACGGAGGTGTCTCCGTCCGAACCGGCGACGGCCGCGAAGGGTGGCCCGAGCACGCGCCGTTCGACGCGGCGTACTTCACGTGTGCGGCCCCGTCGTTCCCCGATCCGGTCGTCGCACAGGTCCGTCCCGGAGGACAACTCCTCGCACCGATCGGCACCCGGTTCCAGTCGCTTGTCGAAGCGACGAAACGCGAGGACGGACGCCTCGAGCGCACCGAACACGGCGGCGTTCGATTCGTCGAGATGCGCGGCGGGTAACACCGCCTTACTCGCCCAGTCGCGCAAGCGCGTCTTTGATTACTGACCGAGCGATACTCCCAGTATGGACCCCGCGGTACTGCGAGAGGATATGGTCGATGGTCTCGAGTCCGACGCCAAGGGCGTCCTCCACGACGAGACCGTCGCCGTCGCGATGCGCGACGTTCCCCGCCACGAGTTTCTCGAGGACGATCGGACGGCCTACGCGGACCGAGAACTCGAGGTTCTCGGCACTCGCGTTCTCGCACCGAGTACGGTCGCCCGACTGTTGCAACCGCTCGATCTCGAGGACGGTCACGACGTGTTGCTCGTCGGGGCCGGCGTCGGCTACACGGCCGCCGTCGTGGCCGAAATCGTCGGCGAGACGAACGTCCACGCGGTCGACATCTCCCGGCCGCTCGTCATCGAGGCCCGACAGAACCTCGCTCGAGCGGGCTACGGCGGCGTGCTCGTCGACTGTCGCGACGGGGCGAACGGGTTCCCCGAGTACGCGCCGTTCGATCGCATTCTGCTCGAGGCTGCCGCCGTCGACCCGCCGCGAGCGTTGCTCGAACAACTGACCGACAGCGGCCGAATCGTCTTTCCATGCGGGACGCAGCGACAGCGTCTCGAGGCCGTCTCCGCCGACAGTGAGCGAGAGGCGTTTGCGGCCGTTTCGTTCGATCCGCTGCTGGTCGAGGGCGAACAGTCGGGTGCCGTCGAACGGAATCGAATGACTCGCGAGGACCGCGAGCACGCGACGCGTCGAGCCGAATCGCGCCGCGGCTGGGAACAGGAGTGGATCGAGTGGGAGGAATCGGTCGGCCCGCAGTGACGACGATCCTGCACCGTGACCCCACGATAGATGCGGACGACTGATCTCGTCCGTGAGTGTTCTGCTGGCCCGGCGAAGAGCCGACGCAGTAGTCAGTCGCTACGTCGGGTACGGCTTCCCTTTCGTCTCAAGAGTGATTCGGCTGCGGACGAATCGAGAGGATACAACGAGCGCTCGTCGTCCGATATCCGGTCTGGCAAAAGTGGGGGGTGGGGGGATTGGGGGTGGCGACAGATACCGCAGATCGCCAGTAACTGGTACGGTCGGCCGAGGGTTAACTATGATTCCTAATTAATTAGTACAGCACAGTGGTAAGCCACTAATAGATTAGTATGACAACGGACCGGACTGATCTAGCAGCCGATCGTCTGCTCCCACTCGATTTGCCCGACGCGGGTAAATTTCACGCTGTGTCGGTCTAGTAAACGAGCGACCGGCAACGACGATCTCGACGTGACGCCGAATCCCTCGGTAAGTCGGGTCGAAATTACCGGGGACGAGCACGCTGTGGACGTCTCTCAGGAGCAGTAGTTCGGGGGAAAGTTGGGGGGTGGGGGATTGGGGGTGGCGATAGACTATCGCAGATCGCCAACGTAACGTATGAACTGATGGAAAGTAAGTATACTTTCTAATCAGTTAGTGGGAAGCGAATACTGATACTAATCACCTAGATTTCCCGTCGAGTGCCAGCGTGACGAGCTTTCGCTCGGCCGCTCGCAAGTGGTAATGGTACGTTGGCGGTGACACGTCGAGAGCGTCTGCGAGCTCTTCGCCGGTGCTCTCGCGCGGCCACTCGAAGAACCCGCTGTAGTGAGCCGCCTGTAGCGCCTCGAGCTGTTTGGCCGTGAGCCGTTCCTCGAGATGCGTATCGAGCTGGCGCGCCGAGCGCATACTGGTCGTCTCGCGTCGGGCCTCGAGTTCCGTCTCCGGATACCCCTCCCTGATCGCCTCGACCAGCGACCGAGGCTCGACCTGTTGTGGCACGTCGAGGACGAGGGTCGTCGTGCCGTTTTTGGCTATCGCGGTCTGCAGGTGGACGTCGTAGGTGCGTAGGATGTCCAGAATCGGAGAGGAGGTGACTCGCAGTTCGAACAGCGTCTCGTCGTCGCCGTCGGAGACGACCGAGAGGGTGTCGATCGACGCCCACTGATCCAGCGGTTCGAGGTCCGCCGATGTCGGGGTGCTGACGAACACGACGGTCTCGTCGTCCCGGTAAATCACCCCCTCGATGGCGACTGTTCCGTCGACTCGCTCGGCGACGCGATTCAACAGCAGTCGTGAGTCGTGAATCGCGAGTTCGAGTTCGATCCGGCTATCGGTTAACATCGCGCGCGTGCGCTCGACTGATCGAATCGCGTGGCTGATCGTCTCGCCGAGTTCGCCAAGCACCTCCCGCTCGCTGTCGCCGAGCGAGTCGACGCCCGCAACGTGGACGAGTAACACGCCGTACTGACGCTCGGTGTCGGCGAGCGGAACCGCGAGAATCGTCTGATAGCCGTACGTTAGCGCCTCCTTCCGACGTCGATCCCAGCCGTCGGCCTCGAGAACGTTTCGGACGAGTTGCACGCGCTCGGTCTCGAGGCTCTCCCTGACCAGATCGAGTTCCGGGGCTCGATCGCCGTCGTCACGGACCCGATCGACGAAGGCCGCATCGACGCCGGCCCAGGCGGTCGGCTCGGGGGGGTCGTCGTCGGCCGAGGCGATCCAGGCGAAACAGTAGCGTTCGGTGTCGGCCAGTCGATCACACACCGTCGTCTCGATCTCCGTTCGCGTCGAAGCCTGCGCGACGCCGTGGTTGATTTCTCTGACGATCTCGTTCGTGTGATTGAGTCGCGTCAGTTCCTCGTTCTGTCTGGTGAGCGTTCGATCGTGCTCCCGAAGCAGTTGCTCGCGTTCCGCACGGTCCAGCGCCGCTTCGGTGTTCGCCGCCAGAATGTGCAGCAGCTCTGTCATCGTTTCGTCGAACCCGTCGATGTCCTCGGTCCCCGCAACCAACACACCGTGGGTTCCGAGCGGAACGATCAGTTCGCTTCGACTCAGCGCCTTGGCGTTTGCACCCTCTCGCGTCGCATCCTCGTAGTAGGTGCTCTCTCCCTCCGAAAACACATCCCAGACGTGGCCCTCGCCTTGTTCGAACTGCATCTCCGGATCGACGAGTTCTCGCGACTCTCGGGTCGATGCCGCGTGCTCGAGGAGTCCCGCCGTCGGTTCGAACGTGTACGCCGCGGCGACGGGCACGTCAAGGATCTCCCGCGCGGTGTCGACTGCTGACTGATAGATCTCGCGTTTCGTCCCCGCTCGCATCAGATCCCGGGTCGTCTCGTGAAGTGTCGTCAACGTCCGTTCGTATCGGCGCTCGCTCTCGCGCAACTCCGTTTCGGTCCGATACTGGGAGACGGCGTTCGTGATCTGGTTCGCGAGCAGCGCGTACTGCTCCTTGCCGGACTCCTTCTGGAGGTACTGCGTCACACCCGCGGCGATCGCCTCGCTGGCGATCTCCTCCGAGCCGCGACCGGTAAAGAGGATAAACGGAAGATCAGGATCGTCTTCGCGCACGCGCTCGAGCAACTCGAGTCCTGTCAGCGTCGGCATCTCGTAGTCGCTGACGATACAATCGATCGAGCGTTCCTCGAGGATCTCGAGTGCCTCCTCGGCGTTCGTCGCCGCTTCGGCGACGATCGCATCGCGTTCGCGTTCGACCATTTCGCCGGCCAAGTTGGCGAATCCCGGTTCGTTGTCGACGATGAGGACGGTGATCGGGTTCGTCATTGGTGAGCGTCGACGGGCATCGCTGCAGCCGTCATAGGGTGGAAAGATGGCGCGGATACTAAATGATTAGTGTTCCACACGGTATCGGTCCCGTTATCCCTCGATCAGGAAAGTCGCTGGTCAAAGCGGTACGTTTCGGCCATCTTGACGTCAGGGTGATCGATTTTTGGTTCCGTTATCCGCAAGTACGTGCTTTTCTTTCCCGCATCCTCGATCGGAACCCAGTAGAGTGCGTCTGTATCTTTGCATCTTACTGCGAAGGCATCGATAGTACCGTCGTAATCATTCATCGTTGCTACGCCGTCGACAGTGGTCTTGCTGGCAGTTTTGAATCGGATGACCCCGTCTTCGATCCAGCCCGTTTTGCACTGGACACGGAGTAACTCATCACCGGTGTCCAATACGAGATCGTATCTGTCGTTGTCACCAAACGGAACGGCAGTAGAGTATCCTGCTTCGATTAGCGCGGCGATTATTCGTGCCTCGGTTTCGTCACCTGTCTGTTTCGTGTTCGTCACAGTCTTGACACATCCAGGCTATCGCTCGGATTCCTATATAAATTCGAGTGCAACTCGGAGGAAATCGCATTCCATGTCTCTGCACTCGCTCGAAAGGATGGCTCTCCGTTGTGTCTGTTGTCTCGATTATCAACTAGTCAATTGTTTATAACGCGAAGAGCTAGCTGCTCGCGAGTGTAAATTTCGAGAGAAGCGCCCGGAGCGGGATTTGAACCGCGGTCGTTTCGCTCACTTCGTTCGCTTCACTCCCTAATTCAAATCCCTAGTGACCGTCTTTTCCGCTCACGGATGACGAGCACACGCTACGCGATGCTCGTCGAAATAGTTCGCGGAAGAAGACGCCCGGAGCGGGATTTGAACCCGCGTCACGACCGTGACAGGGTCGTATGATGGGCCACTACACCATCCGGGCAACCTGCATCCCTTGATTTCCCGGTGAAACTCTTAAGGGTTGTGTTCCGAAGATCACTCAATCAGATTACCACACAGGGTTGGCATACTATCGACGGTATCTGTCTCGATACACTCTGCTCAGTAGAGCTAGTTCAGGGGGTAGACTACCGACTTCAAGTTCCGGATCAGTGTTTCGTTGACGCCGCTGTTCGTCCGTTTCTACACTCCTCGTTCACGAATTAGCGTCAGCAGAAAGCGCCCGGAGCGGGATTTGAACCGCGGTCGTTTCGCTCACTTCGTTCGCTTCACTCCCTGATTCAAATCCCTAGTGATCGTCTTTTCCGTTCACGGATGACGAACACACGCTACGCGGTGCTCGTCGAAATAGTTCGCGGAAGAAGACGCCCGGAGCGGGATTTGAACCCGCGTCACGACCGTGACAGGGTCGTATGATGGGCCACTACACCATCCGGGCTTACAACACATCATTTCCCGGTGACGGTATTAAGACTTTCCAATCGATCACCGTGTGGTACGTGGAATCGAGCCACGGGAGTGGCCTCGAGTCCGCTCTTTGCTACACAGTTCCATGCTCCACAAGGAATTTAACTGATACTGGGGTACTGTCGCATGTGATCGGCTCCTCCGATCAGGGCTGCCGCGGTCGGATAGCTGTTGCTCCCGGTCGAGTTAGTAACCGTTAAATGCGTCCCGCCGGTACTTGCCTGTAGTATCTCGTGACAGCCGCTTCTCTCCCGATAGCCGACACGCACATCAATCCCAACACATGGTAGACGTAAGCCAACACGAACTCGTACCGGAGCACACCGTTCTCGAGGAGGATGTCCTCGAGGAGGTCCTCACCGAGTACAACATCGATCGTACAGACCTGCCGAAAATCAAACGCAACGATTCCGCCCTGCCCGACGAGGCGGAGATCGGCGATGTCATCAAAATCGTTCGGGACTCACGGACAACCGACCAGGCAGTCGTATACCGACTCGTGGTGGAATAAATGGCAACAGAACTGAACAGATCCAAACGACGCGACATTTCGCGCGAATACTTCTCGAAGGAACGACTCGCCGAACACCACTACCGCTCGTTCAACGCCTTCCTCGGCCGAGGGATGCAGGAGGTCGTCGACGAGAAGGCGACGATCGATACGGACATCGGCGACAAGGAAGGCGAGGAGCCGGTCCACGTCGAACTCGGCGACGTGCGCGTCGTCACACCCCGCGTTCGGGAGGCCGACGGTTCCGAAGAACTGCTGTACCCACAGGAGGCCCGCCTCCGAAACATCACCTACTCCGCACCCGTCTTCATGGAGATGTCGATCGTCAAGGGCGAGGAGGGCGACGAGCGCGTCGTCGATTCGACCGAGACGAAGATTGGTCGGATGCCGATCATGGTCGGCTCCGAGAAGTGTAACATCGCCGGCTTCTCCGACCAGGAGCTGATCGAGATCGGTGAGGATCCGGCCGACCCCGGCGGCTACTTCATCGTCAACGGCTCCGAGCGCGTGCTGATGACAAGCGAGGACCTCGCGCCGAACAAGATCCTCGCGGAGTACGATACCAAGTACGGCGACGAGATTCAGGTCGCCAAGACGTTCTCCCAGCGCCGTGGTTACCGCGCCCTCGTGCTCTGTGAACGAACCCGTGACGGCCTGCTCGAGGTATCCTTCCCCTCGGTGTCGGGTTCGATCAACTTCGTCACGCTCGTCCGCGCACTGGGACTCGAATCGGACGAGGAGATCGTCCACAAAGTCTCGAACGACCCCGAGGTCGTCAAGTACATGCTCGAAAATCTGGAGGAAGCGGACGTCCAGACCGAGGAAGAGGCGATCGAGACTCTCGGGAAACGCGTCGCCTCCGGTCAGGGCAAGAACTACCAGCTCAAGCGGGCCAACTACGTCATCGACCGCTACCTTCTGCCACACCTTCACGAGGAGGGCGTCGAGGAGGAGGACGTTCGGATCAACAAGGCCCACTACCTCTGTCGGATGGCCGAAGCCTGTTTCGAACTCGCATTGGGCCGACGCGACTCCGACGACAAGGACCACTACGCGAATAAGCGCCTGAAGGTCAGCGGCGACCTGATGAAAGATCTGTTCCGGACCGCGTTGAATAAACTGGCCCGGGACGTCAAATACCAGCTCGAGCGCGCCAACATGCGGAATCGGAACCTCTCCGTGTCGACGGTCGTGCGCTCCGACGTGCTCACCGAGCGCCTCGAGCACCCGATCGCCACGGGGAACTGGGTCGGCGGCCGTTCCGGGGTCTCCCAACTGGTGGACCGAACGGACTTCATGGGCGTTCTCTCTCACCTGCGCAGACTCCGCTCGCCCCTCAGCCGCTCGCAGCCTCATTTCGAGGCGCGGGACTTACACGCGACCCAGTGGGGTCGAATCTGTCCCTCCGAGACGCCGGAGGGACCGAACTGTGGGCTGGTGAAGAACTTCGCGCAGGCGATGGAGCTCTCCCAGAACGTCGAGGACGAACAGGGACTCAAACGTGAACTTGCATCGATGGGTGTCGAGGGGATTCCGGGCCTCGAGGGCATCGAACGATCGACTGCGGACGACTAATCAACAATGAGCAGCCAAGAGCGAGAAGCGAAAGTCTACGTCAACGGGTCGCTGGTGGGGACACACCCCGATCCGCACGAGTTAGCCGCACAGATCCGCGAAGCGCGTCGTATCGGCGACGTCAGCGAGATGGTCAACGTCTCGGTCAAAGAGCGCACCCGCGAAGTAATCGTCAACGCCGACGCCGGCCGGGCGCGACGCCCGCTCCTGGTCGTCGAAGGCGGCGAACCCCGCATCTCCGATCAGGAGATCGAGGCGCTGCAGGACGGCGACCTCGAGTTCGAGGATCTCGTCGAGCACGGCTACATCGAGTTCATCGACGCCGAGGAGGAAGAGGACATCCTCGTCGCCGTCGACGAGGACGATCTGAGCGAAAAACATACCCATCTCGAGATCGATCCGTCGCTGATCTTCGGGATCGGTGCGGGGATGATTCCCTATCCCGAGCACAACGCCTCTCCGCGTATTACGATGGGGGCGGGGATGGTCAAGCAGTCGCTCGGACTGCCGAGCGCGAACTACCGGATTCGCCCGGACACGCGCCAGCACCTGCTGCACTACCCGCAGCTGTCGATGGTCAAGACCCAGACGACCGAGCAGATCGGCTTCGACGATCGGCCGGCCGCACAGAACTTCGTCGTCGCCGTGATGAGCTACGAGGGGTTCAACATCGAGGACGCGCTGGTCATGAACAAGGCCAGCGTCGAGCGCGCGCTCGCGCGCTCGCACTTCTTCCGGACCTACGAGGGCGAGGAACGCCGCTACCCCGGCGGTCAGGAAGATCGTTTCGAGATCCCGTCTCAGGACGTCCGCGGCGCACGCGGCGAGGAAGCGTACGCACACCTCGACGAGGACGGCCTCGTCAATCCGGAGACGACGGTCGACGAGAACAGCGTCCTGCTCGGGAAGACGAGCCCGCCGCGCTTCTTAGAGGAGCCCGACGACATGGGCGGTCTCTCGCCCCAGAAACGCCGCGAAACGTCCGTCACCATGCGTTCGGGCGAGTCCGGTGTCGTCGACACCGTCACGCTCATGGAGGGTGAGGACGGCTCGAAGCTCTCGAAGGTCTCCGTGCGCGACGAGCGAATCCCCGAACTCGGGGACAAGTTCGCCAGCCGGCACGGCCAGAAGGGGGTCGTCGGCCACCTCGCACCCCAGGAGGACATGCCGTTCACCGAGGAGGGGGTCGTTCCCGACCTCGTCCTCAACCCGCACGCGCTGCCCTCCCGGATGACCGTCGGCCACATCCTCGAGATGATCGGCGGCAAACTCGGCGCGATGGAGGGACGCCGCGTCGACGGGACGCCGTTCCTCGGCGAGGACGAGGACGAACTTCGCGGCGGCCTCGAGGACGCCGGCTTCAACTCCGCGGGCAAGGAGACGATGTACTCCGGCGTCACCGGGGAGAAGATCGAGGCCGAGATCTTCGTGGGGATCATCTTTTATCAGAAGCTCTACCACATGGTCTCGAACAAGCTGCACGCCCGTTCGCGCGGACCGGTGCAGGTTCTCACCCGCCAGCCGACCGAGGGACGGGCTCGCGAAGGTGGGCTCCGTATCGGGGAGATGGAACGGGACGTGTTCATCGGCCACGGGGCGGCGATGACGCTGAAAGAACGACTGCTCGACGAGTCCGACCGCGAGTTCATCCACATCTGCGGCCAGTGTGGAATGAGTGCGGTCGAAAACGTCGAACAACGGCGTGTCTACTGCCCGAACTGCGACGAGGAGACCGATATCCACGAGATCGAGATGAGCTACGCGTTCAAGCTCCTCCTGGACGAGATGAAGGCGCTGGGTATCGCGCCGCGACTCGAACTGGCAGACGCCGTCTAAGCAACCACCATGCAACACAGCACACCAAAAGACATCGGATCGATCAACTTCGGGCTCATGGAGCCCGAGGAGTATCGGGAGATGAGCGCGACGAAGATCATCACCGCCGACACGTACGACGACGACGGCTTCCCCATCGACATGGGGCTGATGGACCCCCGACTGGGCGTCATCGACCCCGGCCTCGAGTGCAAGACCTGCGGGAAGCACTCGGGTTCGTGTAACGGCCACTTCGGCCACATCGAACTCGCCGCCCCCGTCATCCACGTCGGCTTTACGAAGCTCATTCGGCGACTCCTGCGCGGGACCTGCCGGGAGTGTTCGCGACTCCTCCTGACAGAGGACGAGCGCGACGAGTTCCGCGCCGACATCACGGAATCCCGAAAGCTTGGTCGGGACCTCAACGACGTGACCAAGGCGGCGATCCGCCAGGCGCGAAAGAAAGATCGATGTCCACACTGTGGCGAGATTCAGTACGACATCGACCACGAGAAGCCGACCACCTACTACGAGGTCCAGCAGGTCCTCACCAGCGAGTACTCCCAGCGCATCGCGGCCGCGATGCAGGGCGACGAGGAGGAAGGCATCGAGCGAACCTCTCCGGACGAACTCGCCGGAGAGACGGAGATTGAACTCACTCGAGTCAACGAGATCCTCTCGGGTTCGTTCCGCCCGCGCGAGAGCCAGCGCAAGGCCATCGAGAAGGCCTTAGATATCGACCTCACCGAGGAGGACACGAACAAGCTGATGCCGAGTGACATCCGGGACTGGTTCGAGAACATCCCGGACGAGGACATCGAAGTGCTCGGGATCGACTCCGACCGCTCCCGGCCGGAGTGGATGATCCTAACCGTCCTTCCAGTACCGCCGGTCACCGCACGACCGTCGATCACCCTCGACAACGGCCAACGCTCCGAGGACGACCTCACGCACAAGCTGGTCGACATCATCCGGATCAATCAGCGGTTCATGGAGAACCGAGAGGCAGGAGCACCGCAGCTGATCATCGAGGACCTCTGGGAACTGCTCCAGTACCACGTCACCACCTTCATGGACAACGAGATCTCGGGGACACCGCCGGCCCGACACCGTTCGGGACGGCCGCTCAAGACCCTCTCTCAGCGGCTGAAGGGCAAGGAAGGGCGTTTCCGTGGCTCCCTATCCGGGAAGCGTGTGAACTTCTCCGCCCGGACCGTCATCTCGCCGGACCCGACGCTCTCGCTCAACGAGGTCGGCGTTCCGGACCGGGTCGCAAAGGAGATGACCCAGACGATGAACGTCACCGAGCGAAACCTCGAGGACGCCCGACGGTTCGTGTCCAACGGACCGGAAGGCCACCCCGGTGCGAACTACGTCCGACGACCGGACGGCCGCCGGCTGAAGGTGACCGAGAAGAACTGCGAACAGCTCGCGGAGAAGGTCGAGGCCGGTTGGGAGGTCAACCGACATCTCATCGACGGCGACATCGTTATTTTCAACCGCCAGCCGTCGCTCCACCGGATGTCGATCATGGCCCACGAGGTCGTGGTCATGCCGTACAAGACGTTCCGACTCAACACCGTCGTCTGTCCGCCGTACAACGCCGACTTCGACGGCGACGAGATGAACATGCACGCCCTCCAGAACGAGGAGGCCCGTGCCGAGGCCCGCGTCCTCATGCGCGTCCAGGAGCAGATCCTCTCCCCGCGCTTCGGTGAGAACATCATCGGGGCCATTCAGGACCACATCTCGGGCACCTACCTGCTCACCCACGACAACCCGCGGTTCAACGAGACCCAGGCGCTCGACCTGCTTCGGGCGACCCGGATCGACGAACTGCCCGAACCCAGCGGGATCGACGACGAGGACGAGCCGTTCTGGACCGGCCACGACGTCTTTTCCGAACTCCTGCCGGACGACCTCAACCTCGAGTTCACCGGCACCGTCGGCGACCAGGTTGTCGTCGAGGACGGCCAACTCCTCGAGGGAACCATCGCCGAGGACGAGGTTGGCGAGTTCGGCGGCGAGATCGTCGACACCATCACGAAGGTCTACGGCAACACACGCTCGCGGATCTTCATCAACGAGGTCTCGACGCTTGCGATGCGTGCGATCATGCACTTCGGGTTCTCGATCGGGATCGACGACGAGACGATTCCCGGCGAAGCTCAGGACCGCATCGACGAGACCATCACCGACGCCAACGACCGCGTCGAGGAACTCATCGAAGCCTACGAGAACGGCGAACTCGAGAGTCTCCCGGGTCGAACGATCGACGAGACGCTCGAGATGAAGATCATGCAAACGCTCTCGCGTGCGCGTGACAACGCGGGGACCATCGCGGACGAGCACTTCCAGGACGACAACCCGGCCGTGGTCATGGCCAACTCCGGTGCGCGTGGTTCGATGCTGAACCTCACGCAGATGGCCGGCGCCGTCGGCCAGCAGGCAGTTCGAGGGGAGCGAATCAATCGCGGCTACGAGGACCGCACCCTCAGCCACTACGAGCCCAACGACCTCTCGGCGGAGGCCCACGGTTTCGTCGAGAACTCCTACACGAGCGGGCTGACCCCGCGGGAGTTCTTCTTCCACGCGATGGGTGGTCGCGAAGGGCTGGTCGACACGGCAGTCCGGACCTCGAAGTCCGGTTACCTCCAGCGCCGACTGATCAACGCGCTTTCGGAACTCGAGAGCCAGTACGACGGCACCGTCCGGGACACCTCGGACACCATCGTCCAGTTCGAGTTCGGTGAGGACGGCACCTCGCCGGTCAAGGTGTCCTCGGGCGACGAAAACGACGTTGACGTCGAGGCGATTGCGGACCGCGTACTCGACTCGGAATTCGAGTCCGAAGCCGACCGAGAGGAGTTCTTCGGCACGAAACGAGAGGTGACGAACCTTTCCGAACACGCCGACGAGCGCCTCGCCGAGGGAACGGAGGTGACCTCCGATGACTGAAGTCCACTACGAGGTCGACGACGATACGATCGCCGTCGTCGAGGACACCAACCTTCCGCGACGACTCAAAGACGAGGTCTACGAGACCCTCGAAGACCGCGGTGACGCGACCGTCGAGGACGCCGACGAACTCTCGAAGGCGGTCGAGGCCCGTTACATGGACACGCGCGTCGATCCGCTCGACCCCGTCGGCACCGTCAGCGCACAATCGATCGGCGAACCCGGAACGCAGCTGACGATGAACACGTTCCACTACGCCGGTGTCGCAGAGATCGACGTGACCCAGGGGTTGCCCCGACTCATCGAACTCGTCGACGCCCGGAAGACCCCCGACACGCCGATGATGACGGTCTACCTCGAGGACGAGTACGCCACCGAACGCGAGAAAGCCCACGAGGTCGTCTGGAACCTCGAGGCGACGAAGATTCTCGCACTCGGTGACGTCTCGACGAACGTCGCGGACATGCGCGTCCAGATCTCGCTCAACAAGGATACCCTAGAAGAGCGGATGATCACGGCCGAGGAAGTCGCCGAGATCATCGAGGACAACCTCGGCGTGAGCACGGTTCAACAGGGCACCGAAATCCAGTTCGGTCCTGAGGAACCGTCCTACCGCGACCTGCTCCAACTGGTCGAGGAACTCCGCGATATCACGTTCAAGGGAATCGAGGAGGTCTCTCGAGTCGTCATCCGCCGCGAGGAACTCGACGAGGGCGAGCAGTTCGTCCTCTACACCGAGGGATCTGCCTTCGGTGACGCGCTCGAGATCGACGGCGTCGACGCCTCGCGAACGACGTGTAACAACCTTCACGAGATCCACCGTAACCTCGGCATCGAGGCTGCACGCGAAACGATCATCGAGGAGACGCACAACACGCTTGCCGAGCAGGGGTTGGACGACGTGAACGTCCGCCACCTGATGCTGGTCTCGGACATGATGACGAACCGCGGCGAGATCGAGTCGATCGGTCGCCACGGCATCTCGGGCTCGAAGCAGTCCGTCCTCGCCCGCGCGGCGTTCGAGGTGACGGTCAACCACCTGCTCAACGCCGCGATCCACGGCGAGATCGACGATCTCGACGGTGTCACGGAGAACGTCATCGTCGGCAAACCGATCAAGCTCGGGACCGGCGACGTCGACCTCCGGATGGGATCGACCGACTCCGGCGGCAGCCAAGCCGACTGATCGATGGGTGTTACCCTCGACGACGACGCCCGTCAGTACCTCGCCGCATTCGAAGAGGTCACGGGTGTGAGCGGACAGGACTGCCTGGTCACCGACGCGATCGATACCGAGTCCGCTGACGACCGACTCGTCGTCGTCGTCTCGAGCGGCCGAATGAGCGAGGCGATCGGTCCCGGCGGCCGAACCGTTAGGAAGTACGAAGAGCGCGTCGGGAAGCCGGTACGACTCGTCGAAGACGCCGACGATCCCGAGGCGTTCGTCGCGAACACGCTCGCCCCGGCGGCGGTATACAACGTCACGATCAGCGAGAACGAGGATACCGTCGCCTACGTCGAGGTCGCAAACGACGACCGCGGCGTCGCCATCGGCACCGGTGGCCAAACGATCGAGGCTGCGCGGGAACTCGCCGATCGGCACTTCGGGATCGACGACGTACAACTGATCTAACGTTCGCTCCGATTTTCCGTTCGGCGACCTCACGCCCGCCGAGGCACGCTACGCCATTCTCCGTCCGTAACTCGACTCAACGAAACGCGCTCAGATTCGACGAGCGGGGTACCTCGAGCGTTCTCGAGCCGTAACGGCGCCTTCGAAACGGGTCGCTTAAGTGCCTTCAACGGATATCGCTTCCCATGGCAAACGGCAAGTACGCCGCGCGCAAGCTCAAGAAGGACCGCCAGAACCAGCGGTGGTCCGACTCTGACTACGCGCGCCGCGCCCGTGGACTTCGCGAGAAGTCCGACCCGCTCGAGGGCGCTCCACAGGCTCGAGGTATCGTACTCGAAAAGGTCGGCATCGAAGCAAAACAGCCCAACTCGGCAATTCGAAAGTGTGTCCGAGTCCAGCTGATCAAAAACGGCAAGCAGGTCACCGCGTTCTGTCCCGGTGACGGTGCCATCTCGTTCATCGACGAACACGACGAAGTCACCATCGCCGGTATCGGTGGGGCGAAGGGTCGTGCGATGGGTGACCTTTCCGGTGTCAACTACAAGGTCGACAAGGTCAACGGCGTCGCCCTGAAGGAACTGGTTCGCGGAAACGCAGAGAAACCGGTGCGATAATCATGGCGGCAGAAGACCAACCCGACCCGGACGCCCCTGCAGGTGGCGCAGACGTCGGCGCGAAGCTGTTCGGCACGTGGGAGATCGACGAAATCGCGTACAACGATCCGTCCACCGAACGCTACATTACGGTGACGCCGGTCGCACACACCGCCGGCCGTCACGCCGGCAAGCAGTTCAAGAAGTCCCAGATCTCGATCGTCGAGCGGTTCATCAACCGCCTCATGCAAACCGAGGAGAACACGGGCAAGAAACAGCAGTCGCTCAACCACGTCCGTGACGCGTTCGAACTCATCCACGAGCGCACCGAGGAGAACCCGATCCAGGTGCTCGTGACGGCAGTCGAGAACGCGGCGCCGCGCGAGGAGACCGTCCGCCTGAAGTACGGTGGCATTTCGGTCCCCAAGGCCGTTGACGTCGCGCCTCAGCGTCGTGTCGACCAGTCTCTAAAGTTCCTCGCCGAAGGTGTCTACAACGAGTCGTTCAAGACGCCGACGCCTGTTTCGGAGGCTATCGCACGGCAGCTGATCGGTGCGTCGAACTACGACGTCCAGACGTACGCGGTTAGCCAGAAAGAAGAGAAAGAGCGCGTCGCAGCAGCTGCACGTTAAGCGTCTCGCTCGTTTTTGATTGTTTTGCTTGAGGAGTGGAACAGATAGTGTTTAATGTATTTACACTGCTCAATCATAGCTCATTCACTGAAATTTCGTCGCTCCACCGCAATTCATCATTTAGCAGAACGGGGATATTTTCTAGTTCGAGAAATTCTAGTAGCTCTGGTTTCGTCACTGAAAGTGGCCCGAACTTTTTTGGAACCAGATGGTGTGTATCTATTGACTGGATATAAGGATAAAAAATCCCTCCTATATCCATGTTGGGGATAGATAAGTATTCATACAACTCTAAAGTTAGATTTCCGCGTGGTTTGCTAATCGAACACATATTGGGGGCCCCATTGTTTGTTTGTGCTATTACTGACAATCCATCTCCAACAACATGGTATTGATGTCCAATATCGGTTACTTTTCGTAGGATGTCGATAGCCCCATATAGTGGGAACCCCTGATTCAGCAATCGAGCAATCACGCTTCCTGCGTGAACAGCATCGCTGTTTTGGACATCGCTTGATGTAACAACCCCACCAACACTTCCCGATTCTATTAACTGAATTCCTTGGTTATTTGACTGACACGCATTGAGGAAAAACGATTTTGCATTTACTGAATTGAGAGTTGCCACGTCAAGTCGTCCATCTGAACAGCGAACACCATTGCTGTCAATATGCCCAATATAGTGAATGAAATCACTCTCCTGTACCAAAACCTTCCCAAGTTCTGCTTTGGTAAGTCTGTGATGTATTGTCACATCAATTGGGAAATCATCACGGTCGCTGTAGGTGCTGTAAACACTTGTGAGCTCGCTATTCATGCTGGAGTCATTACATATAACTTCAATCCTGATCGATTCCTCTGTTGGTGTTTGAGTAATACTGTTGGTGTACGCTGATATCGGGGTGGGACTTTCGAATTTTGATCCTTCTCTGGAGGACCAAAACTGCTTGATTGTTGGATTCGGTAACTGACTAGTTTTCTCCCGAACCTCAACGATAGCGAGATTATTAGCAATGAAGGGCAGAAACGGAATGTGCTCTGGAGTCTTCTCCAGTTGTACCTTGAGTCGCCACTCAGGGAGAAATGGTTCAGTGAGAGAAAATGAACTTTCAAGATATGTCTCAAGTTGCTTGGAAAGCGATTGTTCGTATAATACTGAAGGATCGAATCGGAGATTCGATTCAATCATTTCTCGCTCGTGAAGGGGGAGTGGTGTTATCCCCTCGGTCCGTACAATACAATCCAAAAAAAACACATGCTTCAATACCCGTTCAACTGTTGTCTCAAATTCTTCTCTTAAATCGAGTGAATAGGAGAAACCACTACCAGTGATCAACTGAGGCTTCGCTTTAGGAATGATTTTAGCACCGAGGTAGTATGCTAGTGGTGTAATAGTGAATACATGCTTGAGTGTTGGAGGTACCGCGAGTTTGATATCCGTCTTTGGTTGTTTAATCTCTTTCGGGATGCTTAGTTTGTCATTTATTTCAATTGCCGGAGGGTGTCCACGTGCTGTCGGAAAAGAACGTTCCGCTGTCGTTGTTTTTAAAGCAGACCCAAACGCTGATACCGCTTTCATTAGATCAGATGGGGCAGCTGTGGTTTCAATTGTTCTTGCTGGGCGTGTGTGATATGATCGTGCCCCAATAACTATTCGCCTGTGTTTATCTAGCTTAATATGAGTTCTATCTCTGTCAGAGTATATTTCGACATTACTATCCAGAATAAGGTATACTTTAATAGAAGATGATATATCGAGTGCATGTTTATTTTGCGACAAAATCACCCGCTCGTCTGGCTGGACCTCAGTTGTTATTGATTTATCCTTCCCACGGACATAGACGGAATTGACCTCTGGCAATGAAATCCGGTCCGTTGTGATCTCTACTGCTGTGCCAATTGGGTAGGGAACTTGATTTTCATCAACAGACTGTGGTGTAACTGGTTCGTGTGTAATAAGACGGTCCCGGTGCCTCTCGATTGGATCAATGATCTCTAGACCGTCTTGTGTCGATTCGAATTTGGGTTTCATCGGCAGCGAAGGTTGGGTAAGACGTTGCTCATAACCACAACTTCCCTTATCAAAATGAATGGCTATCTATGGAATATACGTTATGGCCCTTCAATATGTCTTGGCAGGGACATTGCTAACAAACTAACCAATACTCGATTCTTTCCGGACCATATTTAATAGTATCTGCTCAAGCAGTATTAGTAGAAGCTGTGTTGCTGAAATCTACATCTCAGTTGTTCATAGTTCACCACACCCTTCTTCTCACTGATATGGACGCAGAGCGGACTCGAGTCGCTGCTGAAGTCAGCAGAGCTGACTTCAACCATTCGATTCTTGAGCAAATCGATGAACGCTACGATCTGCTCGTTCTGGACTGGGGTCTGCAGACACCAGATGCCCGCGGCGTCCTTGATGCGTTTCGACAGATTTCTCCAAAGACCCAGATTCTTGTACTCGCTAGTGACGTACCCTCGGCTGACCCAGTTGACCGCGGCGCCGACGAACTTCTCATTGATCCTGTTTCAGACGAGGAGTTGCAGTTGACGGTTGAACGATTGCTTCTGCAGAAGGAATATGAGGCGGCGATGGACGAGTTCTTCAGGTTATCAACCGAGCGTGCATTGCTCGAAAGCGAACTGCAGTCTGGTCTTGATGTCGTCGACCGGTACCAATCTGTTGTCTCTAATCTTTACGATTATCGCAAGTGGGCAGCTACGATTCGAGACGAATTTTCAAATGATGAGTTCAATTATGTCCTTCGGAAGTTACTTGATGAGTAAAACAGTTCTTGAGTCCTCCTTTTGCGCCGGTTATCGATTCCCTATATAGTAGATCAGATGGGCGTTACCTTTTCACACAGTTGGTCTATGCGATAACACTACCATTTATTTATATGATTTATTAAGATAAATTTATATCTGGCTGACCCATCATCTAAGATGTACCATGGAAGACCTAACCCAATACCTAAAGAATCACCCACGAATGATCGGCGTCCTGTTCACAATCTCACTAATTCTGTCTCAGGCAGGTACCGTCGCAGCTGGCGGAGTTTACACCGGCCCTTAGAGACTATAAATCGTCAATATTGATGCCTCTGCTCCATTGAACAGATCCGTCTATTATCACGGGAATATCCTCTAGATCAAAGAACTCCTCAATTTGACTTTTCGTAACCACTATTTTCCCGGTCTTTCCTGGTGTTAAATAATACTCGTCTGCTGGTTCCACATATGGTGTAAATAAACTCCCTTTTCTCACAGATGATGATTCATATATGTGAACTTCGATAATAAAATCATCATTTTTCTGTGATAGCATGCAAACACTTGGTACGCCATTTTTTGACTGTGCAATTGTTGTTACTCCATCTCCAACTACCCGATATTGTTCCCCAACGACACTTTCACCTCTTGCGATGTCTAATGCAGCGTAAAGTGGGAAGCCCTGGTTCAATAAACCAGCAATGGTACTACCTACACTAATTGCGCCTTTATTGACTATCTCGTTTAGAGTGACTATGCCACCAATGCTTCCAGCTTCTACCAAATGTAGTCCTTGGTTATATGACTGGCATGCATTGAGTAAGAACGCTTTCACTCCTACTTTGGTTATTTTTGACGCGTCTAATTTCCCATCCAAGCATTGAAAGCCATCGCTATCAATATGTCCAATATAATGGAGAAAGTCACTTTCGCTAGTTAGAACCTCTTGAAGCTTTCCTGTTCTAATGTTGTGGTATAATGTAACGTCAAATGGGAAGTCTTCTTGTGAATTATACACTTCATTCACTGTCTCTAGTTCTTCTTGCATATTCGGGTCATTGCAAATAACATCTATCTCGATAGGGTCTTCTTTTGGAGATCTGCCAATGTTGTTATAAAATGCAGACAAGGGTGTTGTGCTTACTATTGTAGATGAATCCTCGCTCTCCCACGATTGTTGCACTATTGACTCATCTGTTGGGATACCATCATTCTGATTGCTCTTCTCTACTTTTCCACGAACTATACTCATACTGCCTCGTGAAAACTCTTTGATAGCGCTTGTTTGTGCCTTTGATGATGTTTTCTCAACAGTGTCGTGTATGCTAACTGGCGATAATCTATTTGCAATAAAAGGGAGGAACTCTATACTCTCTTCATTCGGTCTGAGCTGTGTTGTGAGCCGCCATTCTGGAAGATAGGGACTAACCTTATGAAACGGAATATCGAGGTATGATTTGATCTGGCTTGCAAGTGGCTGGTGATACATTTTCCCAATATCAAAACCGATATCTGATTCAGACAACCCCCGTTGATGAAGTGGTAATGGTGTGAGTCCTTCTGTTCGGACCACACAATCTAGGAAGAATATTTTCTTTAGTAGCCGTCTCACTCTCGTGTCAAAATGAAATTCATTCCCCATGTCATATGAGTATCCATCCACGGTTGTTATTTTGGCGTCCTCATTAGGGGCTATGTCTGCACCTAAATAATAAGCGAGAGGCGTAATGGTGAATATGTGATGGAAGTCTGCAGGAATCTCTATTCGGATGCCTGTTTCTGGCTTCTCAAACGAATTTGGTATTTCTAACTCATCGCAGAGTTTGATAGCTGGCGGATGACCCCGTAGTGTTGGATAGGATCGTTCAGCAGTTGTTGTTTTTAGTGCCGATCCGAAAGCGGATACTGCCCGCATTATATCTAGCGGATCTTTTGTGGTTTTAATTGTGTCTGCTGGACGCGTATGATATGATCGAGCACCAATTGTGAGAGGTATTGTATCCCCAAAAATTACGTGTGTCTGATCGTTATCCGCATAAATACTGACCTCCCCATCGAATTTGATGTATATTTTAAGCGGGACCGATATGTCAAGAGTGTATTTTCCCTTTGGCAAGGATATTGGTTGACTTGGACTAGCTTCTGCAACCATAGAGCCGTCCCGATTGCGAATATAGATGGTTGCATTTGCTGGAAGTGAAATCATTTCAGCCGTAAACTCAACCGCTTTATCTACCGGATACTGTAGCTGAGTCGATCCTACTTCTTTAAGTGAAATTGGCTTGTGCGTAACGACCCGATGCCGGTGTCTTTCGATTGGATCAATAATTTCAAAGCCATTTTTTGTCGGCTCAAATTTCGGTTTCATGGGGACAAGGGATGAACGAGGTAGCTGTTAACAACTAGTCGTCGGGCAAGGCAATAGATATAATTCTCGAGCAAGCATAGCCCTACGACTGATCGATCGAGATCCAGCCGGAACTCTGATCGCCGTCGTTGATCGACCATCGTTCCTGAAAGTCGCCGCTCTGTTCCCGCAACTCGACAACGATGTCGAACAACGGTTCCAAGACGGAGACGACGTCCGAATTACGGTCCATCGGGAGGTGGTAGTGGATCATGCCATCGGCGTCTCGAGTCCGACCGTTCGTCAGATGAACGAATTTGAAGACGCGTTCGACACCGTACTCCTCGAGGAGTGGTACCAGCGAGTTGATGCCGACGCGGAGTTCTGCGGGGGCGAAACCGTTCGCTTCGGACTCGAGTTCTTCGATGGCGCTTGAGATAGCGATACCGAGATCGGCAAGGGCAGTGGTCGTCGTCGGTGACGCCTCGAGCGATGGTGCGTCGGCTTCGATCGTGTCCGAACTAGTGTCGCTTGCGGCGGTGCTGCGGGCCTGTGTGGCGTAGCTAACGAGCTTGAGCGTATCGGAGGTGTTGATGTCCGCGTCGACCAGGTGTGAGACGTCGTGCAAATCGCCGGTGGTCGAAACCAGCACGCGACGACGTGGCTGGACGGTTGCCTGTCCCAGCAGTCGTCGACAGACGTTCCGCCGTTGATCAGCTCGAACGGAGCCGACGACCAGAACGCTTGCGCCCTCACGTTTCAGTCGGGATAGCGTTTTGGTAAACTGCTCGCCGTCCGACCCGCTCCCCCAGTCCTTGCGCGAAAACATCAATATATGTTAGGCTATTTGTCGGATCAAACATTAAATGTTCGGGTTGAAGCGAAGCCGTATACTTGGGTCTTATGGCTAACGCGCTAGAATCGGCGTTCTAGACTTATCTCTGTACGCGATCTCGCGACGTCCGTTCAGCGAAGAGACGGCTGCTGTTTCGACTCGATTCACACCGGGTTCTCACGACCCGGTTCGGTGGGTGTCACTCGCCGTTTACGGTGTCGTCAGTTTTGTTGTCATCGGTATCCACGCTGTCGTCGTCCGAGATTGCTTCGGTGCCGTCAGCGGCGGCCTCGAGGATGGACGTCCCAGCGTTGACCTGCTCGACGGGTCGAGCGGCCGCAACGAAGGTGGTTTCTCCGCCGTCGTAAACCTCGACTCGTTCGTCGAACTGGAGGGGATACAGCGTCTCCAGAAATCTGTGATTTCTGGTTTGCGAACGGGACACCTTGTTGTCGCCGGTCACTATCGCTGGAGGAATTCGAACTCGGTGACCGAAAGGTCGCGTTCGGGTAGCTCCCGCTCTTCTTGGCGAACGTACGAGCGTCGACTCAGTCCGATAGCAGTCAGCAACGGTCAGTCCGCCGCGGGCCTCTCACGTCCGTCCGCACCGACGTACGCACGGGTCGCGTCGACAAGCACCTGGCGATACGTACTCGAGTCGGGATCGCAAGCGAGTTCGCGAAAGCGGCGTTTGAATCCCTCGAAGTCGACGTGCGGGGCGTCCATCGCGGCCGCGTACGCGAGATCGTACAGCCGGTGGTCGTCGTCGACGAGGTCGTGGCGTTCGGCGAGTGCGAGCGCGAACGCAGCGTTGACCGCCGTGATATCCGGATCGGAACTCGCCGAGAGGCGCTCGAATCCCGGACGGGACGGTGTTTCGGGGCGGTCGGCGATCGCCATCGCGAGACTCGACTCGAGGAAGGAGAGCAGTTTCTCGCCGGGACCGACGGCGAGTGTGATGTCATCGGCGTAGATGTCTTTCATGTGGTTGGCGATCTGGTAGCAGTGGGCCAGCTTGCGCCGTTCGACGCTCTTGCCGGCGAGCGCGAGGTAGAGCACTTCTTCCGTCGACTGTGTGTGTGAGGGATGTTCCTGTTCGTGTCTGGCCATGTGGGCGAACTCGTGGAGGGCCAGTTCGCGAGCCATGGCACTCGAGGCGGCCTGCCTGGAGATGTTCAGCACGTGGCGGTCGTCGTGGTGGCCAGCCCAGGTCCGTTCGTCGGGGTCGTCTCGGAGTTGGACGTGGACCGGTAACGAGAGGTCGTGTTCGGTCTCGAACAGATCTCGAGCACCGAGGAACGGAGAGGTGGGACCGGCACCCTGCACGCGGAGATCCATGTGTATCAGTACCAAGTTCCGGCGGCCTATGTCTCTTGCGCCCGATTTCGATGGACGAAGGTCGCCGCGGTTCGCGACAACCGACGGTTGCCGAGCAGGATTCGGCTGTTGGATTCTCGTTCTATCGAGTTCGTAACCGGTTGTCGCGCCGGACGTGACAGCCGACCGCTTTCGTCGACATCGCGCTCTCACTCAGCGTCCGCTTCGACGGCGAGTTCGGCGCTGGATCCGCCGCGTTGGTTGTGTGGTATTCACTCACCTAAACTGGAAATTTCGGCGCGAAAACCGGGAAATTCGACGGATTCCGACGGCGACGAAACACTACCCTTTTGACCCCGCTACCGGTAACAGGGTGTATATGGGCCGACGCAAGAAGATCGTCCAAGAGTGTGAACGGCTGATGGACGAACCGGAGAACATCCGGAACATCGCCATCGCCGCTCACGTCGACCACGGAAAAACGACCCTTTCTGACAACCTCCTCGCGGGTGCGGGCATGATCTCTGACGAGACTGCCGGCGAACAGCTCGCGATGGACACGGAGGAAGACGAGCAGGAACGCGGGATCACCATCGACGCGGCGAACGTTTCGATGACCCACGAGTACGAGGATACCAACCACCTCATCAACCTCATCGACACGCCGGGCCACGTCGACTTCGGTGGCGACGTCACCCGTGCGATGCGCGCCGTCGACGGTGCGCTCGTCGTCGTCGACGCCGTCGAAGGGGCCATGCCCCAGACGGAGACGGTGCTACGACAGGCGCTCCGCGAGGGCGTCAAGCCGACCCTGTTCATCAATAAGGTCGACCGTCTCATCTCGGAGCTACAGGAAGGTCCTGAAGAGATGCAACAGCGTCTCGTCTCGGTCATCCACGACGTCAACGAACTCATCCGTGGCATGACCCAGGATATGGACGACATCGAGGACTGGACCGTCTCCGTCGAAGAGGGGACCGTCGGCTTCGGATCCGCCCTCTACAAATGGGGTGTTTCGATGCCGTCGATGCAGCGCACCGGGATGGACTTCGGCGAGATCATGGAACTCGAGCGCAACGACAACCGTCAGGAACTCCACGAGCGGACGCCGCTGTCGGACGTCGTGCTCGACATGGTCTGTGAGCACTTCCCGAACCCCGTCGACGCCCAGCCGATGCGCATCCCGCGCATCTGGCGCGGTGACGACGAGTCCGACCTCGCGGACACGATGCGCCTCGTCGATGAGGATGGCGAGGTCGTTTTCATGGTTACCGACATCGCAATGGACCCACACGCAGGCGAAGTCGCCTCCGGTCGCGTTTTCTCGGGTAGCCTCGAGAAGGGTCAGGAGCTGTACGTCTCCGGGACTGCGGGCAAAAACCGCGTTCAGTCCGTCGGGATCTACATGGGTGGCGAACGTGAGGAAGTGGACCACGTTCCAGCAGGGAACATCGCCGCCGTCACCGGTCTCCGAGACGCCATCGCCGGTTCGACCGTCTCCTCTATCGAGATGACGCCGTTCGAGTCGATCGAGCACATCTCGGAGCCGGTCATTACGAAGAGCGTCGAGGCCCAGACTATGGACGACCTGCCGAAGCTCATCGAGACGCTGCGCCAGGTCTCCAAGGAGGACCCGACGATCCAGATTACGATCAACGAGGACACCGGCGAGCACCTGATCTCCGGGCAGGGTGAGCTTCACCTCGAGGTTATCACTCAGCGTATCGAGAAGAACCAGGGCATTCCGGTCAACACCGGTGAGCCGATCGTCGTCTACCGCGAGCAGCCCCAGCAGCCGAGCGACGAGATCGAGGGTATCTCGCCAAACCGTCACAACCGCTTCTACGTCTCGATCGAGCCGATGCCGGACGAACTGGTCGACGTGATCAAGATGGGCGAGGCCTCGATGGACATGCCAGAGCAGGAACGTCGTGAGGCCCTGCAGGAGGCCGGCATGGACAAAGACGACTCCCAGGAAGTCGAACACATCCACGGGACGAATATCCTCGTCGACGATACCAAGGGGATTCAGCACCTGAACGAGACGATGGAACTCGTGATCGAAGGATTCGAGGACGCCCTCGACAACGGCCCGCTCGCGAACGAGCCGGTCCAGGGGACGCTCATCCGATTGCACGACGCCCGACTCCACGAGGACACCATCCACCGCGGCCCAGCACAGGTCATCCCGGCAACCCGAAACGCGCTCCACAAGGCGCTGATCGACGGGAAGATCAAGCTGCTCGAGCCGATGCAGGACGCTCGGATCGACGTGCCAAACGACCACATGGGTGCCGCCTCCGGCGAGATTCAGGGTCGTCGCGGCCGCGTCGACGACATGTACCAGGAGGGTGACCTCATGGTCGTCGAGGGTATCGCGCCCGTCGACGAGATGATCGGCTTCGCAAGCGACATCCGCTCCGCGACCGAGGGTCGCGCCGCCTGGAACACCGAGAACGCCGGCTTCGAGGTCATGTCCGACTCCCTCCAGCGCGAGAAGATTATGGAGATTCGCGAGCGCAAGGGCATGAAGCTCGAGCTGCCGCCGAGCATCGACTACATCTAAGCCACCACGGTTCCGTTTCCTCGATTCCGTTCTTTTTCCCGTTTCACTGTTCCCACGCGCCGCTGGCTGCTTGTCCTCGAGTCGTTTCGCCCGCCACAGATGGGGGCGTTCGCGTCTCGTCGGACAACCGGACAGCAATACACCGCACGGTCCTCGAACGGGTTGGGTCGTACGGATTGATCCCTCTCGCGCCTGAAGACGCGGGAATCAGTCCCGACGCGAGCCAGAACGGTGGAATCGAACCATCGTGGCGAGACACTGACGACGTACTTGAAGACCGTTCGTCGCCCGACGAATAGTTTCTAGAAACTCCTCTAAAATTTACTCTGCAATCTTATTGATTACCTCCTAGTAGCTGCACTGAGATTCGCATGCATGAGTGACTATGACAACATATCGAAATTGATATCTTAGTATTTTATTAAAATTCGATTAGTTTGGAAAGTTTTTAAGTACGGAAGGTAATGGTATCTGCCGGAGTATGACAGAAGAAAACACACACAAGCTCGACAGACGGTCAGTGTTACAAGCAGCCGGAGCACTCGGTGCCCTGTTCGGCATCAGTGGCGTCGCATCGGCTACGCCGGGACGCGAACCGGGGCCGAAAAAGAACGAGATCGTCGTCGGTGTCGGGCCGTCGGTTTCGAGTCCGAAGCAAGCTGTCGACCCCCAGATACCGAACTCTGCGGAGATCGTCCACACCAACGAAACGCTCGGTTACGTGGCCGTCGAGTTCCCCGACAGTGCCGCGGAAACGGCGAAAACGAACTTCAAAAAGAACGTTCTCGAGGGCGAGGGCATCGAGTACGCCGAAGACAACGTCACCTTCGAGACGCTCGAGATGGAGGCTCTCGAGAGCGACGACGACGCTGCAGGAACGGAAGACGTCGACGCGAGCGTCGTCGACGACCCGCTGTACGACAGCCAGTACGCGCCACAGCAGGTCAACTGTCCCGAAGCCTGGGAGGAGACGCTGGGTGACTCGGACGTGACGATCTCGATCGTCGACCAGGGGATCCAGTACGATCACGAGAACCTCGCGGAGAACATGGACGACAGCGTCTCGAACTACGGCTACGACTTCGTCGATGGGAACGACGATCCCTACCCCGTTAGCGCCGGCGAGGACCACGGGACGCACGTGGGCGGTATCGCAGCCGGCGGTACCGACAACGGCGAGGGACACGCCGGCATCTCGAACTGTTCGATGCTGTCGGCTCGAGCACTGGGCGACGGCGGCGGCGGGTCCCTGACGGATATCGCCGACGCGATCCAGTGGTCTGCCGACCAGGGTGCCGACGTCATCAACATGTCGCTGGGAGGCGGCGGATACACGGAACTGATGGACGACGCGTGTGCCTACGCCCAGAACGAGGGATCGCTGCTCGTCGCTGCGGCTGGCAACGACTCCGGTGGGAGCGTCTCGTACCCGGCCGCCTACGACGCGGTCGTGGCCGTGTCGTCGCTGGACGAAGGCGAAACCCTGTCGTCGTTCTCGAACGTCGGGCCGGAGATCGAACTGGCCGCTCCCGGGGGCGACGTTCTGTCGACGGTCAACTGGGACGATTACGACTCGTATTCGGGGACGTCGATGGCGTCACCCGTCGCCGCGGGCGTTGCGGGCCTCGCACTCTCGGCGTGGCCGTCGCTCTCGAACGAGGAACTTCGAAGTCACCTCCACGAAACGGCCGTCGACATCGGTCTCTCGGGCGATGAACAGGGATACGGCCGCGTGGATGCGGGCAACGCAGTAACGACGGAGCCGGGAACAGATCCGGATCCTGATCCTGATCCAGATCCCGACCCGGGCGAGTGCGGCGACGAAGAAAACACTGTCAGCGCCGAGGGATCACTCAGCGACGGCTGGTGGGGCAACCCGAGCGACAGCTACAGCTACGAACTCGAGACGGAGAACCCGTGTAGCGCTACCGTGACGCTGGAGGGGCCCTCGGACGCGACGTTCGATCTGTACCTGACCCTCGATGGGCGCCAGCCATCGACCAGCGACTACGACGAGGCGTCGGCCGACTGGGGCGCCGACGAGGAGATCGAAGTCGACCTCGACGGCGACGAGGAGTTCGGCATCCTGGTCGATCGGTACAGTGGGAGCGGATCCTACACGATCACGGTCGAAGAACTCGGAAATTGACATCCTCACCCGCCTGAAGACGGGTGAATCCCAAGCGTTGGGATATTAGGGTTTGCAGTCTCCCTGCTCTCTCGGTGTGAACCGTCCGCTCTCGCGGTCGAACAGGAACACTCTGGGCTGTGCCAACCAGCCGTTACTCATATCCCCCGTCGGGGGACTCTGGGTTATCTTTCTGCGAATATTCACTGCACCATTCACGTCTGCGTTCATCGTCGTTCCGCACGACTCACAGACGTACAGCCCGCGCTCCACACGGTTGCTGTCCCGAATCTGCCCACAACACGAACACGTCTTACTCGTGTTCGCTTCGTCAACGCGATCGACGAGGATGCCGTGTTCCTCGGCTTTGTATTCGAGCAGGTTCGTGAACCGGTCGAACTCCCATCCGTGCAACTTCTTGTTGCCAGATTGCCCCCAGTTCCGCGAGTCGGCGTTCTCGTCTTCGCGGATCTCGCTGAGGTCGCCAACCGCTATTTTCTCCACGCCTTCTTCGACACACCGTTGGACGATGTGTTTTGAGAGCGTGTGGAGAAAGTGGTCTTTGCGCCGGGAAAGTTTCTGCCGGGCCTTCAACGCACGCTTCGACGGGCCGTTCTCGCCTTCAGTCTGATACTCGTCGCGGGTGAAGTAGTGTTTGTCTTCTTTCAGCGTGTTCCCCGGATACAACTCTGAAGACCCGTCCTCGTAGTCGATTGCGAGGTAGTTACTAATTCCGAGGTCGATGCCCGCCGTGTTGTTGCCGGGGGCGTCTTCGACTGCAATCTGTTTCTTGCAGACGAGGTGAAGTTCCCACTCGTCTCCGTTCCAGACGGCACGCACTTGCTGGATGTTCTCGACTTCTACATCGGGCCGAGTTTCGTATTCGGCAAGGATGAAGTCCGACCGTCCGTCTTTCAGATTCCAGCCTTTCGAAAGGCGAAGCTGACCGTGTTTGTCGTCGTGTTTGATACCCTTCTGTTTCCACGTCACGGTGGAGCGTGGGTGTCGGTCGCCACGTTTCCGGTAGCCCGGTGGGTTGTTACCATCGTCGGAGTTGTACCAGCCAGTGAACGCCTCAGCAAGTTCTTCAAGAACTCGCTGACTTGACTGAGAATGCAGGTCACTGTAGCGCTCGTGGTCTTTCAACTCAGATTTCATCTCGGCTTCGTCGGGTATCTCACCGTCCTCATCCCACCGGCCTTGGATGTAGTAGCGTCCAACATTCCACAGTTTGGATGCTGCGAACCCGCACTGGTCGAGGTCGTCACGAACTTGACTGTAGTTCGTGATGCGTGCGACGTAGGTGCGGGTTGTCTCCAACATCGTACTGTCTTCATAACCAGTTATGGAATAAAGTATATTAAAGAATATGTTTGACGTGGAATATTCCAGCCTTGTCTGAGTCGGTGGAACGTATCACTGAGTGACGGCGCGTATCCACGGCCTGAAGACCGAGGTATTGCGCCTGTTCAGCGTATAACCCGAACAGCCACAGGATCAAATCGCTTTTTTCGCCGGTAGGAACGGCCGAAACGACGCACGAGGGACGTGGCTGTTACTCTCGTTCGCCCGCACCCAACGCCGACTCGCCGACCTTCTCGTGGCCCTTGATGACCTCTTGGCCGCCCATGTACGGCTGCAGAGCCTCGGGAATCTCGACCGTACCGTCCTCGTTCTGATAGTACTCGAGGATCGCCACCATCACGCGCGGAATCGCGAGCCCCGAGGCGTTCAGGGTGTGGAGGTACTCGGCCGACTCGTGGCGTTCGGGTCGGTAGCGCAGGCCGGCGCGTCGGGCCTGGAACTCCTCGAAGTTCGAGGCCGATGAGACCTCGAGCCAGCGGCCGCCGTCCTCGGGACCGTCGTCCATGTCGTCGCCGGGCGCCCAGACCTCGATATCGTAGGTCTTCGCGCTCGCGAAGGTCAGATCGCCGGTACAGAGCTCGAGGATACGGTAGGGAAGGCCGAGCTGGCGGAGCACTTCCTCGGCTTCGTCGAGCAGGGCCTCGAGGCGGTCGTAGCTCTCCTCGGGTTCGACGAAGTTGACGAGTTCGACCTTGTTGAACTGGTGGACGCGGACGATCCCGCGGGTTTCGGTGCCGTGCTCGCCGGCTTCACGACGGAAGTTCGGGGTGTAGGCCTGGTGTTTGAGCGGGAGGTCGTCCTTAAGCAGGATCTCGTCGGCGTACATGTTGGTGACCGGCACCTCTGCAGTGGGACAGAGCCAGAGGTCGTCATCGTCGTACTCCTCCTCGTTGCTCCCGCCGAGTCGGTACGCGTCGTCGGCGAACTTGGGAAGTTGGCCGGTGCCTCGCATCGACTCGCTCGTGACGGGAACCGGCGGGAAGACGTCGACGTACTCCTGCTCGCGGTGGAGATCCAGCATGAACTGAATCAGCGCGTGCTCGAGTCGCGCGCCGTCGCCTTTGAGGAAATAAAAGCCCGAGCCGGTGGTCTTGGCCCCGCGGGCCTCGTCGATGATGTCCAGGTCCTCGCCGAGGTCGTAGTGTGGCGTGATCTCGTCGGCGTCGACGCGGAGGTCGTCGAACCCCCAGCGCCGGTCCTCGACGTTGTGGCGTTCATCGACGCCCTTCGGAACGCTCTCGTGAGGGAGCTGTGGCACCTCGAGCAGGCGCTCCTCGAGTTCGTCCTGCAGTTCGGTGGCCTCGCTCTCTACCTCTTCGATATCGGCTTTGAGCTCCTTCGACTGGGCGATCGCCTCGTCCTTTTCCTCCTGTTTGCCCTCGGCGACCAGTTCGCCGATCTGCTGGGTGACCTGGTTGCGCTCGTGACGGAGTTCGTCGCCGCGAGCTTTCAGTTCCCGCCAGCGTTCGTCGATCTCGAGGAGTTCGTCGAGATCGATGTCGGCACCTCGAGCCTCGAGGCCGTCGCGCACCGCCTCGGGGTTGTCGCGTAGATAGGTCCGGTCGAGCATTGCTCGTGCGTTCTTTGCGCCCGGGCAAAACCGTGTCGGAAGCCAGCGTCGGGCGATCACCGGGATCAGCGGGGCTAACCAACGGCTCGTTGGCCCGGTCCTCGCGGGAAACGCTTTTTTCGACGGGCGACCGAGTTCGACCTATGGACCCGCTCGAGGGCGAAGCGTCGTCGGTATCGGTGGAGTACGAACCGGTCAGCGTCAAGGACGTGCTCATCGAGATGAAAGACACCGCGGAGTTGCTCATCGACCTCTCGTACTCGGCGGTCCTCCACCGCAACGTGGATCTCGCACAGGAAGTACTTCGGCTCGAAGAGCGGATGAACGTCCTCGAGCTCCGCGCGCGGATGAGTCTCATGATGGCCGTCCGCAAGCCGGCCGACGCGGAGGAGCTCGCGCCCGTGCTGGGCATCGTCGCCGCCGCCGATGCGATCAGCGATGCGGCGGGCGACATCGCGAAGATCGTTCTCGAGGAGATGGGGCTTCCGGAAGCCATGCGCGCCGCCCTGCCCGAAGCCGCCGAGGTGCTCGTTCGGGGCGTCGTCGATTCCGACTCCGAGTACGCCGATCGCACGCTGGAGGATATCGACCTCGAGTCCGAGACCGGCGTGCGCGTGATCGCGCTCCGACGCGGTGAGGACTGGCTGTTGAATCCCGGGCCGACGACGACCGTCTCGAGCGGCGACGTCGCGCTCCTTCGCGGTCCCGATACGGCCATCGGCGACGTCTGCGAGGTGTTGACCGGCGACGTTTACGAGACGCCGACCGTCGACGATCCGGGCATTCCAGATCTCGAGCGGGCCGTGGACACGATCATCCACATGAAGAACCTCTCGGAGCTGGCGGTCGATCTGGCCTACAGCAGCGTGCTGTTCGACAGCGCGGAGCTGGCCGAGGAGGTCCGAAATTTGGAGGTCGAGGTCGACGCCATGCAGTCGCGCTTCGAGGCCTGGACGCTCCGGGCGGCCGCCGACGCGGAGGATCCGGTCGTACTGCGGGGACTCATCAGGCTGGGAACTAGCACGGAGGTCATCAGCGACGCGGCGATCGACATCAGCGAGGGCGTGCTCCGGGATATCGACGTCCACCCGGTGGTTCAGCTGGCGGTTCAGGAGAGCGACGAGATCATCACCCGCGTCGAGGTCGAACCGGGCAGCGACCTCGACGGCACGACGGTCACCTCGGGGGTCCCCGAGGTCGAGTCGACGATGTCGGTGATCGCCATCCGTCGGCCGGGAGACGGCTGGCTGCTGGTGACTGACGCCGACGCAGAACTCCGGGGCGGCGACGTCTTGATTTCGAAGGGAACCCGAACAGCCGCGGAGGCGTTCGAGGAACTCGCTCGAGCCTGATCGAGTCGTCGATTTTCCGTCCCGGTTCGGCTTCGCCGTCTCGCGTAGACGGCGCTATCCGGCGTACGCGATCAGCATCGAGACCAACTCGAGGTAGACGAGCGCGCCGAGGACGGCGACGACGACGGCGAGGGTAAGCGGCACGAGTGTCGGCGGCTGTTTCTGAAACCGGATCGTTCGAAGCAGCCCCATCATTGGTCGGCTCGCCTCCGGTCTGCGGGCTCTCGGTGAGGGGAGTGTCGAGTTCGGCCGCGTCGGATCGGGTGGGTGACCATACAGATGAGCCCACATCGTCACACTTGAAACTCAGTCAGACGCCCGACGGACGGGCAGCGGACAGCAGTTTCACGAGTTCGCGGGCACCTTCCCGTAGCGCCTCTCTACGCCCCGATGGCCCGCGATTCGGTCGTTTCTCGCTACCGGTGTACTCGTCGAAATCGGTGGACGGCTCGAATGGATCGCCGTTACTCGTCTCGAAGCGCGCTCGCGACCGCCTCGAGTTCCGACTTTCGCAGTGGACGCTCGGCACGCTCCGGATCGTCGTCCTCGAGGATGCCGTTTTTCCAGAGAATCCCCGCACGCATCTGGGGTTTCGAGGGGAGGCCGTTCGTCCCGATATCGTAGTCGACGGCGTCGCAGATCGCAGCGAGCGCTTCTTTGGTAAAGGCGGTCGACTCCATGCGCTCGTACCGACCCACGGCCTGTCGGATTTCGTTTCGGAGGTCGTCGACAGTTGGAGACACGCGTCTCCAAACGGACGGATCGCCCGTGTAGATTCCGGTCACGTCCCGAAGCGCTCAGCGGGTCAGAAACCGAGGACCAGCGCCGAGACGCCGATGAAAATGACCATTCCGAAGACGTCGACGACGTTCGTGACGATCGGGATCGTCGTGTCGTCGGGGTCGATTCCCAGCCGGTAGGAGCCGTAGGTCGCCGCGAAGCTGAAGACGATCGCGATGACGGCCACCGACATCCCACTGACGAGCGAGATCAGAAGCAGCGTGCCGAAGCCGATGACTCCGCCGAAGACGATCACATCGATCGCCGCGGCACCGATCGCCAGTGCCGTGAAAATCGTCGCCGCGAGCGCGAGAATAGCCGCCACGTCCGCCCAGAGCTCCCGATCGCGCGGGTCGAGTTCGGTCGTCCCCAGGTGAAAGCGCGTCGACAGCCGCGAGCTCAAGATTGCGCCGAGGTTGCCGCCCATGTCGACCATCGTCGGCACCATCACCGCGAGGACGGCGAACTCCTCTAACATCTCCTCGGCACCCTCGAGCGTGATCCCGGCCCAGAGGACGATGATCGAGAGCACGACGAGCAGCGGGAACATGTTGCTCACGATGCGCTTCCAGTTCCACGTGCCGAGCGAGCCGCCGGCGGGGACGACCATCAGACGAGCACCTCCACGAGGCCGATCGCGAACAGCATGAACAGCATGCCGAAGATGTCACCGAGGGTCGTCACGATCGGGCCAACGAGGTTGTCGGGATCGTAGCCGTGTTTGTACCCCAAAAAAATCAGCGCGAGCAGGCCGAAGATGAGGACGATCGAGGTCAGGACGCCGGCGACGAGCATGATGCCGACGAGTTCGTACAGCGCGGCGACCTCCCAGCCGATCACCAGCAGCGCTCCCCACGTGACCACGCCGATAACGATCGAGATCCCGATTCCGTTGACGAACGAGGCGATGACGGCGTTGACCAGTCGATCGTTCCACTCGAACCGCGGTTCGATGAGCCCCTGGTGGAGCCCGCTCGAGATGCGCCCACCCAGCGCGCCGTAGACGTTCCCTCGCGTCGCCAGAAAGACGGGCACCATCACGAGCAGCCCCGGAAAGCGGTCGACGCTCTCGAGGATCCCCTCGAGCACCAATCCGGCGAAGAGCCCACCGCCCAGTGCGATCAACAGGATAGGGAGCGCCTCCCGGTAGATGGACCAGAAGTCGCCGCGAACGCTCATATCAGCAAATCACTGAGTCCGATGTTAAACGTACCGGGACGGGAGCGCCGGTAGCCGCGGTGGCGGTCCGTCGTCGGCTACAGCATCCCCGAAATATGAACAGGCTCGGCTTCGATCCGGCAGCCGCGTCGGAGCCGCTGATCACGACGGTCACGGACGCGAGGGCACTATTGCGCTCCTTCGGAGCGGCAGCCTCTGTTCCGGGAACTGTCGTGACTCGCCGATAACGCGGCTCGGGGGATATTTTCGGTTCCCTTTTTACGCACGAAAGCGTGGTACCACGACCCTCACAAGGGTTATCCGTGGCCCGGCACTACATTTGTTCGTAATGGCAAACGGTAACGTTGATTTCTTCAACGACACAGGCGGCTACGGTTTCATTTCGACGGACGACGCGGACGATGACGTATTCTTCCACATGGAAGACGTCGGCGGCCCGGACCTCGAAGAAGGCACCGAGATCGAATTCGACATCGAACAGGCCCCCAAGGGTCCCCGCGCGACGAACGTCGTCCGCAACTAATTTCTGCGTTCACCGTCGCCTGACGGCGATATTGAACGACGATTTCACATTTCGCACAGTTATCGTAGCCACTGCAACGGTTTACGCACAAATCGCCGACCCGACTGGCGATCAGGTGTGCACTGACTTGCAGTGGCTACTATACATCTCGAGCCACCGCCGACGGGACTGAGTGCGCTCGGTCAGCGGACGATGCTCCACGGCTCGAATCACGACCCGATCCGCGACCGGTATTTCTTTTTGAACACTCCTCCGTTACAATGGTATGGACCACCACGTTCTCGTCCCCGTGGACGGCTCGAGACCCGCGCGTTCGGCCATCGAGTACGCCCTCGAGACGTTCCCGGACGCTCGACTGACGCTGCTGTACGTCGTCGACCCCGCGGTCGACTACAGCCGCCGCCAGTCGTATCCGGGCTACACGGCCGACGACGAACACGGGACCGAACGCCAGAAGGGGGAGGCCGTCCTCGAGTCGCTCCGCGAGGGCGTCCCGAACGACCGGACCGTCGAGACGACACTCGAGGTCGGCCGGCCGGCGAGAACGATCGTCGACCACGCCGACGAGCACGGTTTCGACGGAATCGTCCTCGGCAGCCACGGACGGGAGGGGACGGCGCGCTATCTGCTCGGAAGTGTCGCAGAACAGGTCGTTCGACGTGCCGGCGTCCCCGTCACGGTCATCCGCGACACGAGTAACGACTAGAACAGCCCCAGCGCGACGAGTCCCCACGCGAGTCCGATCGCCAGAAGCGAGAGCGCGAGGTTCCCGCCGGCGTTGACGACGGCGAGCAGTCGGTCGCCCCGTTCGTACAGTTGGACGGTCTCGACGGAGAACGAGGAGAACGTCGTGAACGCGCCGCAGATACCGATTCCGACGAACTGGAGCGTCGACTCGCCCGCGCCGGCGAACATCGCGAGTCCGAAGACGAAACTGCCGATCACGTTTACCGCGAGCGTCGGCCACGGGAACCGATCGCTCGAGAACTCCAGGTAGACCCAGTGGCGCAACACGGCCCCGATTGCACCGCCGGTGCCGACGACGTGTGCGGGTTCGGGGTCGAAGGTAACGAACCCGGGAACTGTGCTTTCGATCACGCTGTCTCACCTCCGGCGGAGGGAGTGGCGTCGTCGCGAAGCCGGCGTGCAAGTACCCGACTCGCGAGGACGGCGGTAAAGCCGAGTCCGTAGTTGCCGGCGACGATGGCGACGAGCAGGAGGGGGTCGGCCGAAAGCGCCGATTGAATCGCAAACGTGCTGTAGGTCGTCAACGACGAGAGAAAGCCGGTGGTGAAGACGGTTCGCGATCTCCTGGCGACGAGTCCCGAGTACTCAGCCTCGTAGACCAGGAATCCGAGCGCGAAACAGCCCAGCACGTTGACCAGCAACACGGCCTGGACGTCCGAGAACAGGCCGAGTGCGAAGTACCGGAGGTTCGAACCGGCGAAGCCGCCGATACCGATCAGTGCGAGCGTCTCGAGTCGAACGATGGGGTGGTCTGCCATGGCTGATACGTTGACAGGGACCGTCAGCCGCCCTCGCGGCCGGACGCGACCGTCGATTTCACAACGGCGGACGCCGCCTGCGAGCGTTCGGCAGTTGGGTCGGGCGGGCCCCATCGCCCGGATACGGCGGTGTACTCACAGGGTCGTCTTGAGAATTGCGGAACATCGGCTCGAGGATCGACGTCGATCCCGACCGCCGTGCGATACGGTCACAGCGTCGACCGCAGAAGGAAAAGACCCAAGTTTAGACTCCTTCTAATCCCTGCAATGACCGACGCCGAGGCGGACCGACGCGGGTTCACGCGAGCCTCGTGGGCGAACGTCCTCGGCAACGCGGCGAAGATCATCGTCGAAGGGGCAGCGGGGCTTGCGTTCGGCAGCGTCGCGCTGGTCGCCGACGCAGCCCACTCGGTCGCGGATCTGGTCGCGAGCATCGTAGTGCTGATCTGGGGCCGGAGTTCCTACGACGAACCCGACGACACGCATCCGCACGGACACGACCGGATCGAACCGCTGACGGCGCTGTTCGTCGGCGCGATCATCGCCGTGCTCGGACTGTTGTTGCTCTCGGAGTCTATCCAGGGGCTCCTCGAGCAGGACCCGCCGGACGCGAACCTGCTGTTGCTCGCCGCGCTGGCCTTTGCGATCGTCGATATGTATCTCGTCTACTGGTACACGACGCGAGTCAACGAGGACCTCGACTCGACCGCGCTGAAGGCGCTCGCGACGGACTGTCTGAACGATATTTACACCACCTTCGCGGCCGTCGTCGGGGTCCTCGGCGTTCTGCTCGGATTTCCGCTGCTCGATCCCATCGCCGGCGGTCTCGTCAGCCTGCTCGTCGTCTACCAGGGCGTCGAGATCGGCCGCGAGAACGTCGATTACCTCATCGGAGCCGCACCGGACCCCGAAAAGCGCGCGGAGATCACCGAGAGTCTGCACAGTCACCCCAACGTTCGGGGCGTCCACGATCTGACCGTCTTCTACGACGGCACCGTCCTCGAGGTCGAGGTCCACGTCGAGGTCGACGGCAACATGCCGTTCCGACAGGCCCACGACATCGAGTCGGAGCTGGTTGATCGGCTCCGGGGGCTCGAGGACGTCGGTGACGCACACGTCCACCTCGATCCGTCGGGGATCGGCGAGTGGAAAGACTGCCTCGAAGAGCGCTAAGCTGCCGTCGGTGGGCGGTCGACGATCTCCTCGGTCGCGACCGATCGTGACCGCTTCGGTCGGAAACGAGCGACGACCGATTCGCGGCCGGCATCTCGAGACGCCAGTTTAGGGACGTCCCGTCCCCGTTTCCCCGTCGTTCGACCCCGAACCCGTGCTCGAGACCGGTTCGGTCTCCGCGTGTTACGGAGAATCAAGGAGAAAGCCCCGCCCTTTAGGGCGGGGATGAATCCGACATAACCCTTCACAACCTACTGACGATAGTGTGACTGGATATTCCACGCTGCGTCAATACACACCTTCAAGTAGGTTTGTCTACATAGGTTATGTATGGCGAAAAAGGTCGTCACCCGCACTTACACTGCTTCCATTCGGAATCAGTCACGGGTGTCTGATGACCTCGATTCGCTCGGGTTCGCAGCCTCGAAGCTGTGGAACGTCGGACGGTGGACGTGTGGCCGTGTGTGGTCGGAAATCGGCCATATACCCGGTCACGCCGAACTCACCGCGTACCTGAAGTCGCACGAACGCTACGATGACCTGCATTCTCAGTCAAGTCAGCGAGTCCTCCAAGAACTCGCTGAGGCGTTCAACGGCTGGTACGGCAAACGACGCAACGGAGACACGAGAGCGAACCCGCCCGGCTACCGCAAACACGGCGACGAACACCCGCGTTCGACGGTCACCTTCAAAGCTGCTGGCTTCAAACTCGACACCCAGTACAACCGTGTCCGACTCTCCAAAGGGTCGAATCTCAAGGGGTATTGGTCGGATTTCATCCTCTGTGAGTACCAGACTCGACCCGACGTTGACCTCTCCACCGTGGAGAACGTCCAACAAGTACGGGCCGTCTGGACAGGTGAGGAGTGGGAACTACAGTTCGTCTGTAAAGTCGAGATCGACGTGGCTGAAACGCCCGGTGAGAAAACCGTGGGTGTTGATCTCGGTATCAACAACTTCGCCGCGCTCGCCTACGAAGATGGCCACAGCGAGTTGTACCCGCTCAACTGCTTGAAGCAGGACGACTACTACTTCAGCAAACGACTCGCCCAGTGTGACGACTCGGATTCCGAGCAGGCCACGCGACTGAACCAAAAGAAGTCTGCTCGCCGCACTCACTACTTCCATGTACTCTCCAAGCACATCGTCCGGCGGTGTGTTGATGAAGGCGTTGGAACCATCGTAGTTGGTGACCTCTCCGGCATCCGTGAGGACGAGGAGAACGATGAGTCAAAAAACTGGGGGAAACACGGTAATCTCGACTTGCATTCGTGGGCGTTCGACCGCTTCACTGACCTGCTCGAATACAAAGCCGAGATGGGAGGAATCGCCGTCGAAGAAGTGTCCGAGCGAGACACGTCGAAGTCGTGTTCGTGTTGTGACCGCAAGCGGGATGCAAACCGTGTCGAACGTGGGTTGTACGTGTGCGACAGCTGTGGGACGGTAGCGAACGCGGACGTGAACGGTGCTGAGAACATTCGGCAAAAAGTATCTCCGAGTTCACCGACTCTCTCGGTGAATAGGAGTAACGGCTGGTTGGCACAGCCATCGACGTACCTGTTTGACAAGGAAACTGGCGCATTCGCGCCTCAAGAACGGGCCATGTCGTAAACCACAATATCCCAACGCGGTCGGGAATCCTCGCCCTTCAGGGCGGGGAGGATGTCAAGCTGTTGCCGTCTCCGACACGTCTTCGTCCGTACCCGGAGTGCGTGCCGCTTCTCGATCGGTATCGTCCGGATCGTGCGCTCGAGGCAGTGTGACGGTGAACACGCTCCCGTCGGGTCCGGTCTCCGTCAGTTCGACGGCTCCGCCGTATCGGTGCACCAGGATCCGGACGAGATACAGCCCCAACCCGTGGTTCTCCGACTTTCGCTCGAACAGCGTCTCGCGCGTTTCGGGCGGAATACCCGGCCCATCGTCCGCGATTTCGACGGCCACCGTCTCGGGCCGTGTTGCGACGGTTGCCGCGACCCGCGGCGGCTCGCTGTCGTTGTGCTCGACGGCGTTCTCGAGTACGTTCGCGAAGACCCATCTGACCCCCTCGTTTCCCTCGACGAACACGTCGTCAGGGATGTCGGCGTCGATCTCGAGTTCCTCGGCCCGATCGTCGAGCGCCGTCAGTTCGGACTCCAGCAGGTCGCCGAGATCGATCGTCCCGGTTACCACCGGCTTCCGACTCGCGTTCAACATCGCCCGGACGTCGTCGATCACGTCGGTGAGCGCATCGCTTTCGCGATCGATCGTCTCGAGGTGGGTTCGCGATCGGTCGTCGGCGTCCTCGAGGAGCAACGAGGCGTGGCCGCCGATGATCTGGGCGCTGTTCAGCACCTCGTGTCGCAGGAGGTCGTTCAGGTAGGTGAGAACCTCCCGTTCCTCCGCCAGTCGCTCGGCGCGAACGGTGGCCGCCGTCGCCTCGACCTCGCGCTGGATCGCTCGGGCTTCGACGTAGCCGACGGTGAGTCCGGCCACGGCGCCCACGTTCAGCGAGAACTGCGCCCAGGAGACGTTACCGGAGGTCGAGTGCCAGGGAAAGAAGATCATTATGAGGCCGTTGACTGCCAGAAAGCCGACTCCGCAGCCGAAACACCACTGGGCGAGACGACGGTAGCGGTCGACGCCGATCGTGCTCCGCTCGAGTCGATAGCCGCCCCAGACCAGGCCGAGCGCGGGGATGCCGACCGTCGTGAACCCGAGGACGACGGCCGTCGCGTCGAGCACTGACGCGAACCAGAGACTCCACCCGAGAAAGAAAGCGAACGAGAGCGCGCCGAGGCCGCCGACGAGCCAGGGAACTGTCGCGTCGGTCGGTCGCCGAACAGCGGCGCGGCTCATGGTAGTCTCGTCGATGCCGACGCGGTGTGCTCCCCCATACAGGGTAGCAACGGACTCCCGTGGTAATGGGTGTAACGGCCACGGTCGACGCCGGGTCCGGCAGTCGTCCATTCGGCCGCGACGCCAGCTTTTATCCTGTACGGCGACAGGCTACGGGTATGGGACCGGATATCGGCGACGTTCACGAGGTGACGGCCGGCGACTGTACGGACTGTTACTACATCGACACCGGCATGTACGACACGCCCGAGTACGGTGCGGCCTACATTCTCGACGATGAGCGACCCGCAGTCGTCGAGACGGGACTCGGCACCAACCACGAACTGATCCTCGAGGCGCTCGACGAACTCGGCATCGAGCGCGAGGACCTCGAGGTCATTGCGGTGACGCACATTCACCTCGATCACGCCGGCGGGGCGGGTTTTCTCGCAGAGGCGTGCCCCAACGCGGATGTCTACGTCCCGGCCGCCGGTGCGGGGCTGCTTATCGATCCCGAGCGACTCGTCGCCGGAACGAAAGCCGCTGTCGGCGAGCAATGGGAGTACTACGTCGAGCCGCGGCCGCTCGACGAGGAGCGCGTCGTCGAGATCGAAGACGGCGACGTCGTCGACCTCGGCGACCACGAACTGCACGTCCACGCGACGCCGGGCCACGCGTTCCACCAGGTCGTCTTCGAAGATCCGGCGAACGACGCCGTCTTCACCGGCGACGCGGCGGGGATCTGGGTGCCAAGCACCGAGGAGATCCGAGAGACGTCGCCACCGTCGGACTTCCACCTCGAGCAGTGTCTCGAGGACTGTGAGACGCTGAAATCGATCGATCCGGACGTGCTTTGTTACACGCACTTCGGCCCGCGGGAGGTCGGCGACGACGTCGACCGGGCGCTCGAGGAGTACGCGACCGTCCTCGGCGAGTGGGTCGATGCCGTCGAGACGAAACGCGCGGAACTCGCGGACGACGACGCCGTGATCGAGCACTTCGCGACCTCGAGCGAGATGGTCGACGTCTGGGGCGAGGAGAAGGCCACCGCCGAGGCGGCGATGAACACGCGAGGGGTCCTCGGCTACCTCGACCAGCGCGACTGAGCGTCGGGACGAATTCGTCGAGAGTGAGTCGTGGCTCTGCCGTTCTCGAGTGCGGATCGACCGCGATGCTCCTGACGGAACTATACGGGCGTCCGCTTTGTCCGGACTGCTCGATCGAGTTCCGCTGTCAGCGTTGCTTCCCGGCGTAATTGTGCCTGTTGTTACCATAAACCTCTGAACAGTGGGAAAATGGAACCGGTATTTCCTCCATATCGGCCGATTTCGACCGATATCGCCCCTCTGACTCGGCCTTCGGAACGCAAATAAACGCGACCACAGATGAGTTCCGTTTCATCACGTTTTATCGCGCGGGAGGTACTGTCACACGTATATGAACTGGCGGGATGCCGAACGAGAGTACGAGGACGAGGTAATCGGGGAGACGACGCTCGCACGAATGTTCGAGGAGTCCGCCGAACGGAACGCGAACCGTCCGGCACAGAAGTACAAGGGCGGGATCTACGATCGATCGCTGACCGACTCGGTGCTTCCGGCCGCGACGCCCGGCGAGTTCCGGACCATCTCCTACACCGAGATGCGCGACATCGTCCGCAAGCTCTCGGCGGGCTTTCACGATCTCGGCGTCGAGCAGGGGGATCGCGTGGGAATCTTCGCCGACACACGAATGGAGTGGGCGCAGTCTGACTTCGCCCTGCTCGGTGCCGGAGCCGCCGTCACGACGGTCTACACGAGTTCCTCGCCGAATCAGGTCGAGTACCTGCTCGACGACCCCGGTGCGTCCGCCGTCGTCGTCGAGAACGAGGAGCTACTGGCGAACGTCCTCGAGGTCGAGGACGAACTCGACCTCGAGTTCATCGTCTCGATGGACGAGATTTCCGGATACGACGACCGCGACGACATCTACACCTTAGACGAGGTCTACGACCGCGGCGAGGAGACGTTCGACCTCGAGGCCTACCAGAAGCGCGTCGACGCGCCGGACCTGGACGATCTGGCGAGTCTGATCTACACGAGCGGGACGACGGGCCAGCCGAAGGGCGTCCAACTGACCCACTGGAACTTTCGATCGAACGTAAACGCGGTGCGAAAGCGGTTCGCGCCGCGGCCGGACAAACCCGACGACGTGCCGGCGCTCGACGAGGAGTCTCAAGCGGTCTCCTACCTGCCGCTGGCGCACGTCTTCGAGCGGACGGCGGGTCACTTCGTCCTCTTCGCAACGGGCGCGTGTGTGGCCTACGCGGAGAGTTCGGAGACGCTGCAGGAGGACTTCAGCCTCGTCCAGCCGACGACGGCGACGAGCGTCCCGCGGGTCTACGAGAAGATCTACGACGCGATCCGCGAGCAGGCCAGCGAGTCGTCGGTCAAAGAGCGGATCTTCGAGTGGGCGACCGACGTCGGCGTCGAGTACCAGCGGGCCGACTCGCCCGGCCCGATCCTGAACGCCAAGCGGTCGCTGGCGGACAAACTGGTGTTCTCGACGGTCCGCGAGGCGCTTGGCGGCGAGATCGAACTGCTGATCAGCGGCGGCGGCAGCCTCTCGCCGGAGCTCTGCCAGCTCTACCACGCGATGGGGCTTCCCATCTACGAGGGGTACGGACTGACCGAGACCTCGCCGGTCGTCACGACGAACCCGCCGGAGGCGGTGAAGATCGGAACGATCGGTCCGGCGCTTCCGGGGGTCGATCTGCGAATCGACGAGACCGTCGTCGATCAGGAGACGTTCACCGACGATCCCGGCGAAGTCGGCGAACTCCTCGTCAAGGGGCCGAACGTCACCCAGGGCTACTGGAACAAGCCCGGCGCGACCCGGAGCGCGTTTACCGAGGACGAAGACGGCGACCGGTGGTTCCGAACCGGCGATATCGTCCATCTGCGCCCCGACGGCTACCTCGAGTTCCGCGACCGTGCCAAACAGATCATCGTCCTTTCGACGGGGAAAAACGTCGCACCGGGGCCGCTCGAGGACGCGTTCGCCGCGAGCGAGATCATCGAGCAGGCGATGGTCGTCGGCGACGGCGAGAAGTTCATCGGTGCGCTGCTGGTGCCGAACACGGAGCACGTTCGTGACTGGGCCTCCGAGGAAGGGATCGACCTTCCCGACGACCCCGAAGCGATGTGTGACGACGAGCGCGTTCGGGAGTACATCCAGCAGGAGGTCGACCGGGTCAACGAGGACTTCGAGAAACACGAGACGATCAAGCAGTTCGAACTCGTGCCCCGGGAGTTCACCGAGGAGAACAAGATGCTGACGCCGTCGATGAAGAAGAAACGGCGCGTCATCTTGGACGAGTTCCAGGACCGCGTCGATCGGATCTACGCGGACGACTAGGCGGTCGACTCTCCGACGTTTTCGGCTTCCTACCGGCACGGATGTCGCGTTCACGTCCGATCACGCTGTGATCAACGGGCCGCTCGAGACGGTCGATCGTTACCCGTGGTCCTCCCGCACGTCCCGATTATCGTCGTCGAAAAACCGTTTCAACGCTACCGTCGTTCCGACGTAGGATGCGGCTACGACGCCGACAAGGAACAGGATGGCGACGAATACCGAGACACTCAGCAGTACTTGGACGACCATAGTCCACGCTTACAGACCACTGTCAAAAACGTGATGATCGTTCGACTCGTTCGTCGTGGCCGATCGACGAATCGGATGCAAAAACGGTGACTCTCGTGTGGCTTAGAGCACGATCCAGACCACGCCGAAGAGGATCAACACACCGGTGATGTCACAGACGTTCGTGACCACGGGAATCGTCGTGTCATCGGGATCGTAGCCGAGTTTGTAGGAGCCGTAGACCGAGAGGGTGCTAACGACGACGACCCAGCCCGCGAGCAACATCCCGCTGACGATCGTGATGAACAGGAGCGTGCCGAGACCGAGCGTCCCGCCGAGCGCGCGACCGATCCCCCACGAGGCGATGCCGAGCAGGACGAAGACGGTCGCCGCCAGTCCGAAGACCGCCCCGATGTTCGCCCGAATGTCGGGATTGTCCCGCGAGAACTCGAGCGTTCCCAGGTGCAACTGCGTCGAGAGCCGCGAGCACATGATCGAGCCCAGGTTCCCCGCGGTCCCGATCATCACCGGCACCAACACGAGCAGGGAGGGGTTCTCGAGCAACTGGTCTTCGAACGTCTCGAGGACGGTGCCCGAGACCATCTGCAGGATCGAGAGCGCGATCAGGAGGGGGACGAGCGTCGAGACGATGTTGCCGACGGTCCAGTCGGCCAGCAGGTCGTCTTCCAGATCCTCGCCCTGCAGGAGGTCGCTGCCGACGCTCAACGGATCTCGGTCACTGCTGCTCACAGGATCACCCCGGCGACGGCGATACCGACGAGCAGGAAGGCGACGCCGAAGACGTCACCCACGGTCGTCACGACAGGGCCGATGACGTTGTCCGGGTCGAGTCCTCGACGGTAGCCCTTGAAGATCACGGTGAGCAACACCCCGAGCATCGCGAACGCGCTCAACAGTGCGGCGACGAACAGGATGATGACGAGTTCGATCAGGCTGCCGCCTCGACCGAGCGCGAGCAAGATGGCCCACGCCAGCACCGCGATGAAGACGGAGACGATCAGCCCGTTCAGGAACGAGGCGACGACGGCGTTGCGCAGGCGGTCGTTCCACTCGAAGTGGGGATCGATCAGTCCCTGGTGGAGTCCGCTCGAGAGGCGCGCGCCGAGGGAGCCGTAGACGCCACCGCGCGTGGCGAGAAACGCAGGGAGCAAGAGCAAGATTCCGGGGACGCTCTCGATCCCGTCGCGCATGGTTTCGGTCCCGAGCAGCGTGCCAGCGAATAGTCCTGCCACGAGGCTAACGAGGATGACCGGCAACGCCTGTCTGTAGACGTCGGCGGCGGAGTCGTGGCCTACCATCTGTCCGTACGTGACGCTGCGGTACATTAGTTTTCGCGATTGTATCTGCACGAGTGAGGAAGTATCGCTTTAGTCCGTACACTTGCCGTCGAGCGTCCGTCTCGGCGGTTTCCGAACTCGTTCGAATCGGTACGGACGACCACGACGGACGTTCGTTTGTGGCTGTCCCGTCGACTGCCAACGTTGAACGTTCGATTCGGTTCCCCGGTCGTTCAGTTCGCCTGGCGTCTCGACAGCGAGGTATCCGTTTGAGTGGCTGTCAGCGATCGCCGATCACTCGATTGCGGAGCCGAACGACGATCGGAAGTTCACCGAAGCGAACGATGTACCGACTCCCGCCGCGATACAGCGGTTACAGGAGCACTGCCTGGGCCAGTCCGAGGAAGACAAAAAAGCCCAGCACGTCGGTCGCGGTGGTGATGAAAATCGTCGCGGAGGTGGCTGGATCGTAGCCGAGTCGATCGAGCAACAGCGGGGTAATCGCCCCGAAGAAGCCCGCGATCACTAGGTTTGCAACCATCGAGATACCGATAACGGCGCCGAGCAGGACGCCGAACTCGCCGAAGGAGAACGCGATCGCGATGACGGCGACGAGCGCACCCGTAATGAGTCCGTTCGCGGCGCCGGCGATGACTTCGTTGGCGACGACGCGCTTGCCAGTCTTGAGCGACACCTGGTCCAGAGAGATGCCCCGGACGGTGACCGCCATCGCCTGCGTTCCGGCGTTGCCTCCCATTCCGGCGACGACCGGCATGTAGGCGGCCAGAATCGCCACGGCGGCGATCGTCGACTCGAACAGCCCGACGACCGCGGCGGCCATAAACGCCGTTCCGAGGTTGAGGATCAGCCATTTGTATCGCCGCCGAACCTTTTTCCCCGGCCCGTCAAGGACGCTCTCCTCCTCGGCGACGCCGGTGAACTCGTAGAGGGTTTCGCCGGCGGCCTCCTCGATCATCATCAGCAGGTCGGCGGCGTGGATGACGCCGAGAATATCCTCGTCCTCGTCGAGCACTGCGACGTTCCGCTCGCGGTTCTGTCGGAACACCTCGAGGACGTCTTCGTCGTCTCGGTCGTACCGGATGTGTGGCGTCTCCTGGACGTAGTCTGCGATCGTCTCCGTCTCTCGGTCGGCCACCGAGAGCGCCGCCCCCGGGAGTTCACCCAGGAGTTCGTCTTCGTCGGTGACGAAGATCGTCGGCACCTGTCCCGTTCGATCCTCGAAGCGTCGAATGCGCTCGACCACTGCGGCGAAATCCCGGGTTTTGTCGACGGTAACGTAATCGAGGCTCATCAGCCCGGCCGCGCTCTCGGGGTTGAACGACAGCAGAAAGTCAACCTTCTCGCGGCGCTCGCTATCGAGCGTCGCGAGGACGGCATCGCGGGTCTCTTTGTTGGCGTATCCGAGAACGTCGGTCACTTCGTCCGGATCGAGTCGATCGATGAAGTTCTCCAACTCCGAGCGGTTCAGCTCCGCAACGAGCGGTTCCCGCACGTTCTCCGGCAGCGCGAAGAACACATCGCGCCACTCGTCCCGCGGTAACGATGTAAACGGATCCGATGGATCGGGAGACATCGCGATCGTTTCCTGTACGTCCCGTAGCTGACTGCTCATACGCTGGGACTATAGAGTGGGTACTAAACGATACCGGAGCCGGTACTGGATTTTGCCCGCGCGCGTCGGCTCTCGGCTCCCGGCCGGTTCATCGAGTCCGTGTCCCAATCCTGATTAGTCAGCCCCCCAGATCAGGAGTCATGCGCGAAATCTCCTACGAGCCCCGGAACGTCCGGGAGACGCTCGTCGAACTCAAAGACACCTCGGAGCTCGCGGTCGATCTCGCCTACTCTGCCGTGCGCTATGACGACGCCGATCTCGCCGACGAAGTCGTCGAACTCGAGGCCCGGGTGAACTACCTACAGTACCACAGCCGGATCGCCCTGATGCTCGCCGCGAAACGCGCCGAGGAGGCCGAGCGCCTCGTCGGGCTCTTTCAGGTGGCCTCGAGCGCCGTCCGGATCACCGAGGCCGCGGGCGACGTCGCCCGGATCGTCCTCGAGGAGGACGGCGTTCCGGCCGCGTTCGAACACGCCTTCCCGGACGCTGACGAGCGACTCGTTCGGGCGACCGTCGGCGAGGACTCCGACTTCGCCGGAAGCCGATTGCGGGAACTCGAACTCGACCTCAAGGAGGGCGTTCGACTCATCGCGATCCGACGCGCCGGCGAGTGGTCGTTTGCTCCCGACGGCGACGACCGTCTGCAGGTAGGCGACGTCGTCGTCGGCCGCGGTCCCCGAGACGGGATCGAGTCGGTCTATCGGCGGGCGACCGGCGAGGCGTTTCCGGCCCCGACCGAGCCGCCGGAGACGACGGCCGACCTCGAGCGCGCGGCCGACGCCGTCGTCGAACTCAAGGACATGGCCGAACTCGCCGTCGGGCTGGCCTACGGCGCGGCGCGGTTCGACAGCGACGAACTCGCGCGGGAGGTCATCTCGCTCGAGGAGCAGTCCGACGTTCGAAAGGCCGACCTCGAGACCTGGGTCATCGAGACCGGCGGCGACTGGAACGCCGACGAACTCCGGGGGCTGCTCCACCTCGCAGCCGCTTCGGAGGCGATCTGTGACGCCGCCGTCGACATCGCCGAGGTCGTCCTGCGGGATGTCGAACTGCCGCCGGTGTTCGGCGCGGCGCTCGAGGACAGCGAGGAGGTTATCGCGGCCGTGACGGTCATCGCCGAAAGCGATCTGGACGGGACGACGATCGCCGACCTCGAGTTCGAGGAGGGCGCGGGCGTGGTCGTCCTCGCGATCCGTCGGAGTGGCGGCAACGCGTGGACGTTCGACCCGACAGGGGATCTGGTCTGTGCAGCCGGCGACTCGTTGCTCGTTCGGGGCCCGCCCGTCGGCGTCGATCACCTGCGCGAACTCGCCGGTAACGGAGACGGGCTCGCGTAATCGGCTTCGATCGAGCGTCTGGTCGTCGTCTGTGTGTGCTTTCGCTATCGTGTCTCTCGGCGTGGCTCCGAGCTGTGCTCCACAAAAGATATAGTCCCCTCGGGAAGTGCTCGCGTATGGACTTCCCCCGTCCGTTGCCCCTCCGAACGACCGCCGCGGCCCTCTTTCCCGGTACGACCGTCCACTACTCCTACCGAACCGGCGACTCCCTCGCGACCGTCGTCGAACGTACCGAGCGCTTCGTGACGTTCGTCGGCGCGGAGTGCGACGGTCGGTTCACCCATGAGCAGATCGATCGCTTGATCGAGGACGGGCGACTCGAGGTCGTACTGGACGACGAGCTGCACGTTCCGGACCACGAGATTCCGAAACTGCAGTCGACGGAGTGAGGTTTTCTCGATCGATCCACGTTTCGATATCGTCTACTCAGACGATTTCACTGACGAACTGGCCGTACTGCCCACACTGGCGGCGAGGATTTCCACGTCCTCCCCAACCGATTTCTTCTCACGGGCGCTTTGCGCCCGTTCGAATGGTTCGCGGAACCGGGGGTTCCGCGCTACGCTCACTTCGTTCGCTCATCCATAGGAAGACACTTTGTGTCTTCCACGCAGTCGCTCGTTTCACTCGCGACGACCTCGCGCGCCTTCGAGCCGCGATTCACTGTTCGTTCGTCGCGGCTCACGGGTTGCTATGCTCCCCGTTCGCTCTCGAGGCGCTCCCGCTGGTCGCGCCTCGCAGCCGGCGCGCGCCACCGCACGTGGTTCGATCGGTCCGGAGCGAGATGGGCAGGAAGTCGATCAGTCCTCGCCGGGCAGAATGTCGCCCAGCGAGCCGCCGATCGCCATCGCGGTGAAGACCACGGACACCTGACAGAGGTTGATCCACGGCTCGTCCCAGGTGACTCGGCCCCACAGTGTCATCATCGCCGTCGCCGTCACGAATGCGATGCCAAGGACCCACACCGGTCGGCGCGGCACGAGGCCGAAGTAGGGGTTGTGGATCTGCACCTCGCGGAAGTCGGCGACGTAGAGGATACCGACGACCAGCGAGACAGCGAGTGCGATGTTGACGGCGAAAAACGCCGGGGTCGTCGCGAGGAACGCGCCGATGTCGATGACGCCGTCCTCGACGAGCATCGGGAGTCCGATGATGACGCTGCCGACGAACGCCTCCGCCTTGTCCTTCCCGGTGAACTGCGTGATCACCCGGTTGACCATCCCGTTGTGGGAGAGTCGGTCGGCCAGTCGCATGGTCCGCCGGACTTCCGTTCGCTCGGCGGGGTCGTCGACCGTCTCCGCCAGGGTCTCGAGTTGCTCGTAGAGATCGTCCAGCGTCGGGTCGTCGGGTGGACCCTCCGATCGTGACATTGTCGAGTGCTCTCACCAAGACGGCTAAAGTACGTCGGACTGTGCATCTGCGTGATGGATGGGGAACCGGTTTCGAACGAGGGGTGCTCCTATCGACCACCGATCGCGACCTTGTGTCCGGGTAACAGGAACCGGTACCATTTTGCAGTCGGAGAGGGGATGATCCTGTATATGAAACACGTACAGGGGCCACTGTGTACGGTCGACGTCGGAGCACGAACGAGCGAGACCGAGGACATCGACGACGTCCTCGAGTCGTTCCTCGGCGGGCGCGCGCTCGGTACGAAACTGGCGCACGATCGGATCCCGTTCGATGTCGACCCGCTGGGGGACGAGAACCGCCTCTACTTCGCAACGGGGCCGCTCCAGCACTCGACGATGAGCTTCACCGGCCGGATGTCGGCGACGAGCGTCTCGCCGCTGACCGACGGCCTGCTCTCCTCGAACGCCGGCGGGTTCCTCTCGCGGAACTTCACCGGAACGGGCTACAGCGCCGTCGAGATCACCGGCGCAAGCGATGATCTCGTCATCGTCCACGTCACCGACGAGGGCGTCGAGTTCGAGGAGGTGCCCGACCTCGAGGAGGCGACCGTCCCCGAAACCTGCGACTACATCGAGGACGAACACGGCCTCGAGAACGAACACACGGTCGTCGTCGGCCCCGCGGGCGAGAACCAGGTCCGCTTCGCCTCGATCATGACCTCCGAGGAGCGCGCGTTCGGCCGCGGCGGCCTCGGCGCTGTCCTCGGTTCGAAGAACGTCAAGGCGATCACCTTCGACGGCGACTCGACTCACGAAATCGAGATCCCGCCGCTCCAGATGGAGATCCACGGCGAGGCCGCACAGGTCGAGCATCCGATGAAACAGCAGGGGACCACCTCGGTCGCAGAGTACGCGAACATGGTCGAGGCCTTGCCGAGCTACTACTTCTCGGAGCTCTCTTTCGAGGGAATCGACGGCATCAGCGGCGACCGCGTGGAAGAAAAGAAGTACAAGAAAGGCACCTGCTCGGCCTGTGCCTTTGCCTGCAAACTCCCGACCCGAGACGAGGAGTCCGGACTCGAGACCGAGGGGCCGGAGTACGAAACGCTCATGGCCTTTGGCTCGAACTCCGGCATCGACGACATCGTCGATCTGATGAAATCGAACAAGCTCTGTGACGAGTACGGCCTGGACACGATTTCGGCCGGCGATACCGTCGCCGCCTACCTCGCAAGCGAAGACGAGTTCGGCAACGCGGATCTCATTCACGACCTGGTCGAGAAGATCGCCCACCGTGAGGGCATCGGCGACACGCTCGCCGAGGGCGTCGACCGCATCCACGACGAACTGGGCGTCGAGAACTGGTCCGTCAAGGGCATGGAGTTTGCCGCCCACGACGGCCGGACTCTGAACGGGCAGGGACTCGCTTTCGCCACCTCGAACCGCGGTGCCGACCACATGTACGCCGAGTTCTACCCCTACGAGTACCCGCTGGTCGACGCCGACGACGCTTTCGACAAGGAGGGCCTCGAGGGCAAACCGCCGAAGGTCGTCGAACTCGAGAACATTAACGCGATCAAAGACAGCGCGGTCCTCTGCAAGTTCTCGCGAGACTTCGTGACTCCCGAGCGCATGGAGACGCTGCTCGACACCGACTACGAAGACCTGCTCGACCTCGGCGGCGAGGTCGTCACCCTCGAGCGCCACTTCAACAACCAACGCGGCTTCGACCGGGGCGACGACACGCTCCCCTACGAGATTCCCGACTTCGAGCAGGGGCTCGCGGAGTACTACGAAGAACGCGGCTGGAACGACGACGGCACGGTGCCCGACGGCCAGTTCGGCGGCGACGCGGCCGCGCCGGCCGACGACTGAGACGGGTTCCTGTACCGATTTGACGGCCCGACCGGAGGGCGGCGGCTCGCGGTCCACCAGAAATGGCTTCCAGCAGGCCGATGAGCACGGGGGGCCGGACGCCGACTCGAGGCGTTGAGACGCCGATCGACTCGCTTTTGTTCGCGATTTCGCGCCGACCAGTCCGAACTGAACTAGAACCCAAACGAACGCGGGGTCGAACGCGACGAGGGCTCTCCGGTGAATCCGAACGCGACGCGACCAGTAGCCGCGCCGCCACGCGAGCGTCGATTGGTACGTGCTACCAAACTGTGACGCCGGTTCCCGGTGTACTGGCGATCAGTCGTGTCACGTCTATCCAAACTACGAACTCGTCGCCGGTGACGGGGACTCCCTCGTCGTCGGCGAGCCGATGTCGAGCGGCGAGAGCGTTCCCGTCGTGATGAAGACGCTGGCGGTCGGGGAGTAACGTTGGTATTCGCCGTCCGGATGAGCGTACTCTACCGACTCTCCCGCTCGTCGTCGCCGTCGTCTCGGCTCCCCCAGTCGCCCTTGCGACCGCCCCACTCCTCCCCGTTCGTCTCGTCCCAGTCGTCGGTGCCATCCCAGTCGGCGTCCTTGGGGTCGGGTCGGTCGTCGCCGCGGGATCGCAGCGGCGCGTCGTCAGCTCTCGAGGGGTGGATGTTGAAGTTGTGCCCACGGTAGGGGTCCTCCTCCGGCTTGTAATCGAGTTCGCTGCGCTCGAAGAGGTAGATGAAGAAGCCGAAGATGGGGATGCAGAACGTGATCGCGACCCACTTTTTCGGCGGCTCGAGGCCGACCTTTTTGGAATCGTAGTAGACGAACGCGGTGAGGGCGAGGTGCCAGGCGAGCGGGATGCCGACGATCGCTGCCAGTAGGAGGTTGCTCATGCGTGTACTGTCGGGATCGAGCTATCTAAATTCACGGTCATCTCGGGGTTCCGGTGAGTTTCGGTCCTCGAGTCGTCGTTCTCGGTCGCTCACTCTTCCACGCAGTCGCTCGTGATATCTTCTCACGGGTGCTGCGAGACGGCTCCGCCGTCGTCTCACGGGTGCTACGCACTCGTTCGACTGCTCGCGGAACCTTCGGTTCCGCGCTCGTCTCGACAGTCGCGACGCGTAGCGCCGCGCACTGTTCGTTCGCATGGTTTGCGGGATCGAAGATCCCGCACTACCCGCGACGACCTCGCGCAATTTTGAGCTTCGGCGAGCGAACAGCGAGCCGAAGCCCAGCGCGCGCCACCGTACGCGGATTGCCCTCGCTACTCGCCGTTCGATACTTTCAGAAAGAATACGGAATTCGTGCGGGCTAGCTCAGTTGACGTCGAATTCGATCGCTGCACCCTGTCCGAAGCCGACACAGAGCGTCGCGAGTCCGAGGCCGCCGCCGCGCTTCTGGAGTTCGTGAATCAGCGTGACGGGGAGACGCGCACCGGAGGCACCCAGCGGGTGGCCGATGGCGATGGCACCGCCGTTGACGTTGAAGATTTCGGGATCGATACCGAGTTCGTCGCGCGAGTAGACCGACTGGCTCGCGAACGCCTCGTTGAGTTCGACCAGATCGTACTCGTCGATATCGCGGCCGTTGCGCTCGAGCAGCCCCTCGGTTGCCGGCACCGGGCCGATCCCCATCACGGTCGGGTCGACGCCGGCGACGTTGTTCATGCCGACTTCGGCCATGATCTCGAGGTCGTGCTCCTCGGCGAACGCCTCGCTCGTGACGAGCAGCGCGGAGGCGCCGTCGGAGATCTGCGAGGCATTACCCGGCGTGACGGTGCCGTCGGATTTGAAGACGGTCGGCAGCCCCGCGAGTTTCTCGGCGGTCGTGCCGGGACGGATGCCTTCGTCTTCGGTGACGGTGCCGTCCTCGGTCTCGATCGGGACGATCTCGTCGTCGAAGCGACCTTCCTCGGTCGCTTCCTCGGCGTTCTGTTGGCTGCGGGCGGCGTACTCGTCCTGTTCCTCGCGGCTGACGCCGTACTCCTCGGCGACCTTCTCGGCGGTCATCCCCATCTGGAGTTCACCGATGTTGTACATCTCGGCGAGTCGCGGGTTGACCTCCATCGAGTTCTCGCCCATCGGGACGCGGGACATGCTCTCGACACCGCCGGCGATGACGGCGTCGCGGTTGCCCGCCGCGATAGCGTCGGAGGCGGAGATAACCGCCTGCATGGAGGAGGCACACCAGCGGTTGATCGTCGTCGCCGGGACGCCCTCGCCGAGTTCCGAGAGGAGGGCGATGACGCGAGCGACGTTGTTGTCCTGTTCGCCGCGCTGCTGGGCGCAACCCCACATGAGGTCGTCGACCTCCTCGCCGGAGAGACCAGTCTCGGCGAGGATCTCGTCGATCAGCGGCACCGAGAGGTCCTCGCTGCGGACGTCGGCGTACACGCCGTCTTCTTTCCCCTGCGGAGTTCGTACTGCCTTCACCACGACTGGTGTCTGTGACATATCGTAGCGAACATCCCTCACGAACTTAAATCCGGTAGAACTCCTGTACACACAGCAACTGTTTACGATGGCGACGTCCCTCCTCGAGACAGATCTGAAACGAGGGCCTCTCCGCCGCCGACACACTCTCGAGAACAATGCTTATCCCGAGTTGCTCGCAATACGCGGCCATGGACGACGACGGACTGAACGCCGCTCGAGTCGACGCCGAACGCGAACCGGCGTCCGACGCAGATCAGGACGCCCAATCTCCCTCCGATTCGGACCCTTCCCCTGAATCGAACGCTCCTCCTGAATCGGACTCTCGGTCCGGAACGCCCGAAACGACTCCCGACGAGGGTGACAGCGAGGCGAGCAACGACGGTGCCGACGAGGCGAGTAGCGACGGCCCGATGCCGAACGTCCCGGATCCCGAACCGGAGGAATCTGATGTCCCGGAGGACGTCCAGAAGTACGCCCGGTTCACGAAAATGGACGGCGCGCAGTACGACCGGGTCAACGAGTTCCTGCGCGACAGAACCTACATCACCGCCCGCGAGTGGGCCATCGCCCGCCTCTGTTCGGACTTCCGCACCGAGACCGGCGTCGAGATGACCAAGATCGGCGAGAACCTGCCCGAACTCGTCCCGTTCATGACCGACACCTACACGCCACAGGCGGTCAACCAGGCCCGATCCTCCTTCGAGGACAAGGTCCGGACGGCCGGCGCGACCTTCCTCTACGGCGCGATGTGTGATTTCTTCACCGCCGAGGAACTCGACGACGTGATGTACGAGTCGACCGAGGTCGCCAAGTTCCTGCTGGAAGTGGAGGGCGTCGACCTCTCCGTCGAGGACGAACTCGAGGCCGAAGAGCGAATCTCGAGTGTCATGCGTGAAGTTCGTGCAGCCAGCGAGGAACTGCGGGAACAGGAAGACGAGGAGTAACTCGTCCCGCGTTCGGCCGCGGCTCGAGGGCGAACCGATACGGACGAATCGCCCGGTTACCGCGTATAAGGGGGTCCCTGTCCACTGTTGTTCGTGAGCGAACGATCGATTTCGTCGGTAGGTCGTCGTTCTCGCGGCGAACGCCGGTCGGCTCGACGCCCACTATGCGAGTCGTTCACGCTGCAGGCGTCGAACGACGCGTGGCTATTGCCATTCGTTGCGGATCGACACCGCCCGTAGACCCAATGGGTGGAGTAGTCACGGCCCTACGACTATCTCGCGTTCGGCAACGGTTAGTGCAGTTACGTGATCGGACTCCCCGTTTTTCGTAGTAAATTCGATACAAATAGTGTCTGTCATCAATAGCGAGTTGGATGTCTACGAATACGACGGATACGGAACCCCGTGCGGCTGACGACCCTCGCAGTGACGAATCGAACGAGCAATCGACCGGTAGCGGTCTAACCCGACGCCGGACGCTGCAGCTTGGAACCCTCGCCGGGGCCGGCAGTCTGCTCGGTGTGACCGGTCTCGGAACCGATGCTGCGGCTGCGAGCTGTGACCGACCGGATTCGATCGTCCACCTCGACTACGACGACTACGGGAACTGGGAAGAGCTCTACTGCGTGTCGAACGGCGACCCCGACAACATGACGATCGTTTCCGACCCGACGGCGTCCGGAGAGAGCGCTTTGCAACTCCGGATCCGCGAAGACGACCACTGGGGCGTGAGTACGCACTACGACTTCGAGGACGGACTGTTCGAACTCAACGGGCGCGTCACCTTCGCACTCAACACCAACTGGACGATGGGCGGCCGCAACGCGCCATCGAACTGTCGGCTCTGGAACTGTGCGATCGCCCGCGGCGAAGGGAGTGCCGGGGGCGGTATCCCCGACGGCACTAACGGCTGGAGTAATCGCCTGTACGTGACCGATAGAGGCACTGACCCGAACGGTCCGTTCCACCTCCTCTCGAACACGTACCACATGGGCAACGGCGACGGCACCGGGGATCACGATTACCTCCTCGATGGCGAGAAATACGCGCGGGGATCGCCCGAGATCGAATCTGGCGTGTGGTACGATTTCGAGTACTACGTGTGCACAAATACGATCACCAACGACGAGGCGAACGCCGACGGAATTGTTCGATACTGGCTCGACGACGAACTCGTTTTCGAACGTGAGAACTTCCAATTCACAACGGACCACGCCGATAACATCATCGACACGAACGGCCCCGTCGGCCACTACGGCGGGCGATACACCGCGCCACAAACCCTCTATGCGTACTACGACGACCACTCGATGGCGCTCAACGGCGAGTTCGAGTTCGATTCGTGCTGAACAGTTCCGGCTGGCCGGAATAACCGCCGGTCGAGCGGAAGACGTCCCCTTACTGACTCCACTCCCGGACGTCGGATTCCTCGAGAAACAGCGACGGATCGTCGTGCGAGAAGCTGACCCAGCCGTCGTCCGCCGGCGTGGCGGTCGTCACGTGAAGGAGGAGTTCCTCCGCCCGCAGCGCCGTCTCGAAGACGGCTCTCGAGTCGTCGAGATCGTATTTCAAGGGGACGAACACGGCCGTCTCCGTTTCGTCGTCGCGCTCGACCGCGAGGGCGACCCGCTGCTCGGTGTCGCTCTCGGGCGGGCGGTAGTAGACGTCCGCCGTCGTGACGGTGACCTCGCTGCTCTCGATGAGCCGCTCGAGGAACTCGTACTCGTCGGGCGACACCTCCACGTCGAACCCGGTCCGTTCCTCGCCGTCGACCGGCGAGACGGCGTCGGGCTCGAGGACGATCGCGTCCCAGCCGTTCTCCTGGTACTCCTCGGCGATCGCCGTCGCGTCCTCGAGGACGGCCGTCCACTGCGAGTCGGCCGCGTCCGTCGTCATCGTCCTCCCTCCGCGGTTGGTCGGGCTCGAGTCATACTCGTCTCCGACGGTACCGAGAGGAAAAACCTTGTCTCATCGCCACGACGGCGCGCCGTCGGCGTCCGTCGTTCGCCCACTATCGGCCGCCGAACGTGGGATCCGGCACCTATCGGACCGTCTCAATTGCTGCCGAGTTCGGTCACGGAGTCGACCGTCACGGCCGGTCGTTCGTCGCCGACGAGAGCGTCCTCGAGTGCTGAGCGAACGATCGCGGGGTCCGAGGGCCCGCCCGCGTCTGCGACGGTGCCGACCGTCTCGGGGTCGAACGGCACTGCGAGCGCGCCGTAGACCGACTCGAGGACGGCCGCGATCCCCTCGCGATTCGAAACCAGGACGCAGCCGGCGACCACCGCGGCGTTCTGACGAACGCGCTGGGCGATGCCGACGACCTTGCGCTGGCGGCCGGTTGCATCCGTCAGCGACAGCGAGTGCGTCCCGGGACAGAACGAGTCGTCGGGTTCGCCGCGGGTCGGCTCGAGCGATTCGCCGTCGGACTCGAGTTTCCCAAGCGCCTCCTCGACGGCGGTCGTGACGCGCTCGTATCGATCGTCGGTCCCTCGCCGAAAGTCCGCGACCGGTTCCGCGCTGGCGAACGCGAGCGCCGTCTTCCCGTCGTACGCTACCGCTCGCCCGCCGACGTCACGATCGACGGGCGGGAAGCCGCGCTCTCGAGCGCGCTCGCGGGCCCGATCGTAGCCCTCGAGTCGCTGGTCCCGTCTGCCGAACGCGACTTGCCGGTGGGGCGTCCAGACTCGAACGGCGGGGTCGCCGTCGGCGGCCGTCGAGAGCAGTCGCCGGGTCACGTCGCGGTCGGTCTCGATCGTCGCCGCGCGGCCGCGAAGCACTCGCATCGGCCCGAGGTTGGTCCCGACGGACCTAAACGCTCCCGCTGCGCAGTCGGTACTGACAACCGATGGCCGTAACGCTCCCCGAGGCGCTGCTGGGGCAGTATCAGCGCTTCTCGCTGTACAATTCGCCGTACCCCGCCCACGACGAGGGCTGTGCGATCGACTGCTACCCCGGCACGCTTCGGGACGGCCGCACGACTGCGGCACCGAGTCCGGTCTCGGGAACGGTTCTCGAGACCAGAGCCGTCCGCGCGCCGTCGAAACCCTACGCGCCCGAGCACGACTACCTGATTCTGGTCGAGTGTGACGGCCCCGGAGACCTCGCGGGGCTGACGGCCAGAATCCTCCACGTCGAGCCGTCGGTCGAAGCGGGGGAACGAGTGGAGCGAGGGGACTCGCTGGGAACGCTCGTCCGCGCGGGCTTTTTCGCCCCCTGGGTCGACAACCACCTCCACGTCGGCTTTCGGGGTCCCGACCAGAACCCGCACCGGGCATCGGGATCGCTCCCGCTCGAGGTGGGCGTCGAGATTCGGCCGCTTGAGTGGGACGGCACCGGAACGGTGGTTTCGACCGGAGAGACGTACGCCGTGCTCGACGCGCCGGTCCATCCCGATCCGGGCGAGACGTTCGTGGGAGTTCGGGCCGACGAGGATCGCTCCGACGGTGGCGGGGTGCTCGACGGCGGGCTCCCACACTACGACGGTGGCGGGATTCACGGCCGCGACGAGGCGCTCGAGGGGGATCCGACTCCTGTCTCGCTGAACGGCGACCGACTCGGCGTCGCTCGAGGTCGGACGATCGAGTGGGACGACGTGGTCGTCACCGCGAACGGCGAGTCGATCACCGGCCTCTCGCTGTTCTGCGCTCGAGACGCCGACTTCGGGGCGAAGCTGATCTGCCCGGACACGGAATTCGAGGTCGGCGAGAAGGTTCGGGTACGGGTTCGCTCGAGTGTCGACGACTGATTCTACGCTCGAGTTTGGGCGTCGGTCGCTGCAGTTCGTTCCCTCGACCACTTCGTGGGCGTAGTGAACGAAGCGATCGTATTGAGGAGTTAGTGAACACGAGCGTGTTGCGCTCGCTGGCGGCAATGGGTGCCACGTCCTCCCCATCCGATTTCTGCTCACGGGCGCTTCGCGCCCGTTCGCATGGTCCGCGGAACCTGCGGTTCCGCGCTACGCTCGCTCCGGCGTCGCTCGCTCATCCCTAGGAAGACGCTTCGCGTCTTCCACGCAGTCGCTCGTATTACTCGCGACGACCTCGTACGACTTCGGCTCACGGTTCGCTCTCCGCTCACCGAGAGCCAGCGCACGCCACCGCACGTTGCTTGGTCGGTTCGGAGTGGTAACTCCTCTACCTATATCGAGCGCTGCTCGCCATCTGCTCCTACTTCGTCCGTCGTCGCTCTCGGTGGGCGTCTTTCGCCTCGAGATAGGCTTGATCCTCCCGAACGCGCTCCCAGTAGCGCTCGAAGACGAGCGCGGCGGCGCGCTTCTCGCGGTCGGCCCAGCGCTGGGGCTCGCGCTCGTCGCCACTCGCGGACGCTGTCCGCTCGTCATCCGAGGCGCGTAGCGCCTCGCTCCCGTCCTCGTACTTTGTTCCGCCGGGATACTTCGCGTAGCGCATCGCCCGCGTATACCCCATCTGGAGGTACTTTCGAGCCATGTCCATTCCGGGAAAGTCGTCGTCCTCGAGGTAGCGTTCGTACCGCTCGTAGATCGCCTCGGCGGACTCGCGGGCCGCCTCCGCGTCTTTGTACGACCACAGCGGGAGGAGTTCGCTCTTGTACGGTTCGACTTTAAACACGCCTTCTTCTCCGCGGCCAATTTCGTACTGGTCAGGGTTCGCTCGGAAGTCGACGTCGTACTCGGGGTCGGTGTCGGACACTGCTATCACCACGGGACCTGTGAGGCAGGCTTGTGTTCGTCTACGGTGCGGGAGACGGGTGAGGACGTTGCTTGCGACCGTTGGTATGAACAGTTTTCAACGGGCAAACCCCAAAGCGGAGGCGTAAAGAACGTCGGTCTGGGAGCAACGGACATGACCGAGGACATGCGGACGACAATGGACGAGTTCGACGACCTCGAGAGTCTGCTCCAGCACTTCATCGACGAGAATCAGGAATTCCTCTCGTGGATCGGGACGCGCGTCGACGACGTCGGCGACGGCACGATGACGCTCGCGCTTCCCTACGACGAGAAGTTGAGCAACACGCGGCCGAACGCGCCGTCGGACGAACGCGCGGATCTCCACGGCGGCGTCGCCGCGACGCTGATCGACACCGTCGGCGGCCTCGCGCTCCGAACGGAGATGGACGACCCGTTCGGCGCCCGAATCGCAACGATCAACCTGAACGTCAACTACCTCCGGCCCGCCGTTGGCGACCTCTCGGCGACGGCGAACGTCGTCCGTCTCGGCGGCAGCGTCGGCGTCAGCGAGATCACCGTCGAGAGCACGACACCGGACGGCGAGACGAAGGAGGTCGCGACCGGACAGGGTGCCTACCGGGTGTTTCGGCCCGAGTAGAATCGTCGTCTAGGCCCACGGCGAACCGACGGATCGAGACCCGGCCTGCGCGCTCGCGAAGACCAACGTCTAGCTCTCGATACCGGGTGTCTCATCGGCTAACTCGTCGCGATTCCGGCTCCGAGCACTGATCCAGAGGCGTCCGTGGAGGTAACAGCCGATCGCCGCGACGAGGAGGAAGTAGCCGTAGATAGCCGTTTCGACGAGTGGAGGGACCGACTCGAGCATCGGTTTTCGGTACAGTCTCGTCGGCGATACGGTTGCACCTGAACTTCGACACGCTTCTTAGGCGTTTGCGGCCGGTTAGGCGTTCGAGACCATCCAGTACCGCACGCCGAGGTAGATCATGACGATGCCGAACGTAACCGCGAACAGCGGTGAGCCGTCCATCGCCGCGTAGACCAGCGCGACCGCGTTCAGCGCGATCCCGACGACGTACATCGTCTGCATTCGTCGCTCGTTCATACGGTCCCACCCGTGTCGTCCGCGAGGCGTTCGAGCACCCCGTCTCGAGGTTGCCGAGAGATTCTCATACCACGTTCTTGGGACCGGGGGTAGAAAACGCTCTCACTTCGGGTCGATCCGCGATCACCGATCGATGGACGAAGCCGCTGCGTCTCGCCCGCTTCTCCATCACCTCCGCTTACTCGTCGCCGAATGCGAGATTGTCGCTGTCGACGACCTCGCCAAACAGCCAGTCGGCGTGGTCGATAGCGTACGCTTTGTGGTCGTCCTCGATCGCGCCGATGCAGTCTTCGACCATGAGCGGCCGGAAGTCTCGTAGCCCAGCACTGCCACCGGTGTGGAGCACGCAGACGTTCGCGAGGGTGCCACAGAGCACGAGATCGTCGATCCCGCGGGCGTTTAGCCAGCCCTCGAGTTCCGTGTTGTAGAAGGCGTCGTAGGTGTGTTTCTCGACGACGTGGTCGTCCTCCTCGACGGTGAGTTCGTCGACGATGTCGGCCTCCCACGACCCCTCGAGGACGTGTTCGCCCCACTGCTCGAACTCGTCGTAGTAGTGGGCGTCGTCGAACTGTTCGGGCGGGTGGATGTCTCGCGTGTAGATCACCTGCAGGTCGGCCTCGCGGGCCCGTTCGACGAGGTCGGCGATTGGCTCGATGACGGTTTCGCTGCCCGGCGCGTACAGCGAGCCGTCTGGGTGACAAAAGCCGTTTTGCATGTCCACGACCACGACCGCGGTGTCGGCTGGCTCGAGGTCCATAACTATCGTCTTCTACGGACTCGCCGGCAAAAACGTTCGTGACGGGACGGCCGTCGCCGGGGACGCCATTTCGCGGGCAGGCGTGACCGAGAGCCGACGAGTCCAGCACCAACCAGCGGCCTTTTTACACTCCTTTCCTTACTGCCTGTCAACGCTTCCAAATGACGGCCACACTGACGCGAACGCGGTTCCTCGCCGCGCTGGTCGCGGTGTCGATGCTCGCACTGCTGTTCGTCGCGGCCAGCGGCGCGGTTCCGCTGTTGCCCGCGGGCGACTCCGCCGACCGGCCCGACGATCCGTCCACCGAAGACACCGTCGGCTACGTTGAGGGCTACTGGCACGACGACGAACTGGACGTCGACGACCGTGACGACGCCGCCATCGAAGACGAGGACGAACTCGAGTCGGTGATCTACCGATCGATGGCGCGCGTCGAGGAGATCCGCGGGCTGACCTTCGAGGACGAGGTCCCGGTCGACGTCATCTCCCGCGAGGAGTTCCAGGAGGACCACGAGGAACTGTTCGTCGAACTCTCCGCGGACGAACGGGTTCAACAGAACGTCACCTACGAGGCGCTGTTCATGGTTGACAGCGAGACCGACGCGGAGGCGGCACTCGAGGCCATGTACGGCGATAGCGTCGGCGGCTACTACGACCCGAGTGCGAACGAGATCGTCCTCGTTTCGGACAGTCCCGAGTCGCCCGAGGTGGACGAGGTGATCCTCGGCCACGAACTGCTTCACGCCTTGCAGGATCAGCACTTCGACCTCTCGGGGTACGACCGCGAGACCATCGATCAGGACAACGCGAAAAACGGGCTGATCGAGGGCGACGCCGTGACGGTGGAAACCGAGTACGACCGTAATTGCGGGGTCGAGTGGGATTGTCTTCCCGAGACCAACGCGCAGCCGACTCAACCGAGTGACATCAACTGGGGTATCTACGCGATGCTCATCCACCCCTACGACGAAGGACCGGAGTACGTCGACTTCCTGCTCGAGGCCGACGACGGGTGGTCCGCAGTCGACGCGGCCTACGACGATCCGCCACAGCATTCCGCCGAGGTGATCCACCCCGACGAAGACCGTGAGATGGCCGACGTTAGTGTCGAAGACGAGTCCGCCGACTCTTGGGAACCGTTCGAGGTCGACGGCGAGGTCGCGACTGAGACGGTAGGCGAAGCGGGAATGGTCGCGATGTTCGGCGGGAACGCGCCCGACCCGAACCAGCCGTCGGTGATCGAGGACGAGGACTTCCTCACCCCCGATTTCCGCATCGACTACGATCAGCCGTATACGGACGGCTGGGCGGGCGACCAACTCGTTACCTACGTCGATTCGGACGCGGCGGCGAACGGAACGCCCGCAACCGAGGAGACCGGCTTTGTCTGGCAGACCGAGTGGACCTCGAGCGAGGACGCCGACCAGTTCGTCGACGGCTACGGCGAGTTGCTCGAGATCAACGACGCCGAGGCCGTCGACGACCGCGACGGTCTCTACGAAATCGACGGCGCATACCCCGGCGCGTACGCCGTCCAGACGGATGGCGAGACGGTAACGGTCGTTCGCGCGCCGTCGGTCGACGAACTGGACGATATCGAAGCGGGAGTCACCGCCGGTAGCGAGTCGACCGACGGGTCCGACGAGACGAGCGAGTCGGACGAGACTGATGGAACGGAAAGTGAGGACGATGACAGTGCGGCCAACGACGACTCCATTCCCGGGTTCGCCGCCCCCGGTGCGGTGATCGCCATCGTGGCCGCCGTGCTCGCGGCGCGCGTCCGGAACTGAGCGCTGTGGGTAGTCAGCGGATGCGCTCGAACCGCGGCGAGCGATGAACCTATGGCCCCGCCCTCGAAAGAGGTGCTCGATGCAACGGGGCCACCTCGGACTCATTGCGGTCGTCTCCCTTCTCGTGCTCTCGGGCTGTGCGCTTCCCGACTCCCCGGACCGGTTCGATACCGATCGAGAACTCGGCTACGTCGGCGGCTACGCGCACGACGACGCCTTCGAGTTCGACGACGCGGACGCGCTCACCGAGCGCCAGCTCGAGGCCGTCAAGTACCGCTCGATGGCCCGGATCGAGGTCGTTCGCGAGATGAAGTTCGAACACGACGTCAGGCTCGAGGTGATCTCCAGAGAGGAGTATCGTAGCCAGCGCGGCGAGCCCAGGTCGGCGTCGCCGTTCGTCAACGAGGTCTGGCGCGGCGCGTTCATCGTCAACGGCGAGACGGACGTCAGCCAGGCGATGAACACCCTCTACGGCGGGGCCGTCCAGGGCTACTACACGAGCCATCGAATCGTCATCATCACGGACGACACGGACGAAATTCGGATCGACCGTAACACGCTGGTCCACGAACTGGTCCACGCCCTGCAGGACCAACACTTTGGGCTCGACCGGAGCGGCCAGTCGATCGACGAACAGCGCGCCGAGATCGGGCTTACCGAGGGTGAAGCGGAGTACATCCCGTATCTGTACGACCAGCGCTGTGGCGAGGAGTGGCAGTGTCTGGCCGAGTACGAACGCCCGCCGGCCACCAATCTCGGCGGAACACCGTTCAACGCCGGGCTCTTTCTCTCGATCTACGCGCCGTACTCGGAGGGCCCGCCGTTCGTCGACCACCTCCGCGATCGGGGCGGCTGGGCGGCCGTCGACGATGCCTACGACGACCGGCCGGCGAGTACGAGCCAGCTGATCCACCCCGAAAAATATCCGGACGATCGGCCGGTCGACGTCGTGGTGCCGGACCGCTCGAGCGACGACTGGGTGCCGTTCACCCGAGGAGGCGAACCACGCACGGAGACGGTCGGCGAGGCGACGCTGTTCGCCGCCCTCTGGACGAACGACGTCGTCGACCGCTGGCTCACCGACGGAGCGACCGACCTCTCGCCGTACAACTACTCCTACCCGGCGACCGACGGCTGGACCGGTGACTCCATGCAGATCTACCACGACGCGGACGACGAGGACCGAACCGGCCACGTCTGGTCTCTTGCCTGGGAGAGCGAGGACGACGCCGACAAGTTCGCCGCGGCCTACCGAACGCTTCTCGAGAACCGCGGGGCGACGGCGGTGGAGCGCGCGGACGACGTCTACCGAATCGAGGACGGCGAGGCGTTCGCCGGTGCCTACCGCGTGACCGTCGACGGAGACCGCGTCGAACTCGTCGGCGCGCCGACGGTCGACGATATCGAGGCGATTCACGGGTCGGAGACGGCCTCGGCGACGCTCGAGGAGCCGGTCACGGTGCCGACTCCGGCGACGACTATGTCAGGGTCGATCGTGGCTTCGCGGCCGTAGCTCACTGCCGTTGCCGATCGAACGTCGTCGCCCAGTACTGAACGCGAGGCGCGAACATAGCGCAACTGTGGGGCCGGTCGAAGCGGAGCGGTGGTCCCTTGGGGGACGTGTCGTTCGGTACGTTCAAGCAGGAATGCGGACAATACCCGGTTCGTGAACCGATATCGGAACGGCGGCTTGTTTCTCACTCTCTGTCTCATCTGGGGAACGACGTTCGTCGCGATCAGCGCCGGGCTGTTGCACTTTCCGCCGGTGCTTTTCGCTGCGTTTCGGTACGATCTGGCCGCGATACTGCTGCTCGCGTACGGCTATTTCACCTAAATTTCAAGGCGGAGGCCCCTTCCTCTACGGAGTGAGCGGAGCGAACGGAGTAGGGAGGGGAGGAGCCGATAATCCCTCAACGTACCACGGTCTCTGGCAGGCTCACTCCCGAACGTTTAGTAACACTGCCATGTTATGTGAAACGTCGTGGAATACCGTCGTACCGCCATAATCAAGCTCGACGTGGATCAGGACGCCGATGCGTCCCTCCGTGAGACAGTCGAGCAATTCAAACATTGTGCGAACACCGCGAGCGAATGGTGTTGGCATGGCGACGACGGATACCACGTTACCTCGAAGGCCAAAGCCGAACGTGCCTTGTACGACCAACTGCGGGACGAAACCAACCTCACCGCAAACCTCGTTCAGAAAGGGATTCGTCGAGCAGTTGAAGCCGTCAAGAGCGGTGTAGAACGACTGAAGCGCGGTGAACGCACGTCGCAACCCTACTTTTCTGCCGACAGCGCGGTCTACAATAAGCGCAGTGCGACCTTCCACCGCGACCACGTTTCGCTTTCAACTGTCAATGGGCGTGTTGAGTGTGACTACATCCTCCCCGACGACTCGGAGACACCGCCCACGAAGTACGTCTCCGATGAGGACTTCGAGTTTCGGATGGCTCACTTGCAGTACCGCGACGGTGACTGGTATCTCCACGCTTCGATGCGGAAAGTCGAAGCAGACGAGGAATCGCCTGAATCCGAATCCAAGCACAGAACAGTCCTTGGTGTGGATTTAGGCGTCAACAATGTCGCTGTCGCTTCAACGGGGCGATTCTGGTCGGCAGACGAGTTTAACCACTGGCGTCAAGAATACGAGAAACGCCGTGCATCGCTTCAGCAGTGTGGTTCTCGACAGGCCCACGAGAACATCGAATCAATCGGGCAGAAAGAGTACGGACGGTTCGAGATATACCTACACACGGTGGCGAACGAACTTATCGAGGAGGCTGTCGAGAACGACTGTTCGCACATCGTGTTCGAGGAGTTGACCCACATTCGGGAGAACATCCCCGAGGCGACGTGGCAACACATCTGGGCGTTCCGACGCCTCTACGAGTACGTTGAATACAAGGCTGAAGAACACGGCATTGAAGTCGTACAGGTTGACCCGCGAAACACATCGAAGCGCTGCTCGACGTGTGGGTTTACCCACGACGACAATCGGCATCAAGAATCGTTCGAGTGTCAACAGTGTGGGTATGAGAACCACGCCGACTACAACGCCTCCAAGAACATCGGTTTGCAGTATCTCCGTCGCAGGCAAAACGCAGGCGACGGAGGCGCACCAGTAGACGTGCGCTTGAATCGCGGGACGCTGAACGTGAGTGGGGAGTACGTCCCCCCTGCTACCACCGACGGTGGCATAGAACGGGAGTCCACGCGAAAGCCCTACCCTCAACGAGCGAGGTCGTCAGACCGAGCGAAGTAGGGTAGGGTAGTTTACGAAGCGGCGGTTTATCGCGCGGGAGCTGTCGGCGCTGAAAGCCGAATCGACTGCCGAGTAACGTCCGCGGGAACGCAAATCGGACGTTTGCCAGTTCTTCTCGCGGTCGGAGTCGCTCCGGTACTGTGCCCTGTTACTGATCTCGACGGCTATCGCCCCCTCACTTGTGAGGCTGTCAAAATATCACTCGATCTGGGTTTCGACAGCGACAAAACGGACGCAATCGCGGCTCCGACCGCAGACGAGTAGCTTTTTTGTTCGCCCCGGAAAGTCGTCGGTATGACAAACCCGTTCGGAACCGTCCCAGCGGAGGCGATTCTCGAGGGGCGCGCCACCGACGCCTACTTCGAGCGCACCCGGGACACCCTCGAGCACGCGGGGAAGAATCCCCACGTCGTCGCCGAGGTGACGGCCGATCAGTTCCCCACCGGCGCCTTCGAGGTGTTCACCGGCGTCGAAGACGTTGCGACGCTCTTTGCGGGCCGCGACGTGGATATCGACGCGCTGCCAGACGGCCAACTGTTCGACGGCGGCCCCGTAATGCGGATCGAAGGGCCGTACCTCGAGTTCGCCGAACTCGAGACCTCCCTACTCGGCTTTCTGTCCCAACCCAGCGGGTTCGCGACTGGCGCACTCGAGGTTCGGCAGGCCGCGCCCGACTCGCTCGTTCTCTCCTTCGGCGCGCGCCACGTCCATCCCTCGATTGCGGCGACGGTCGAACGCGCGGCGTTGCTCGCCGGACTCGACGGCTTCTCGCACGTCGCGGCCGGCGACGTTCTGGGTCTGGAAGCCGGGGGAACGATGCCTCACGCGCTCATGTTCTGCTTCGGCGAGGGGAATCAGGCCGACGCCTGGACGGCGTTCGACGAGGCCGTCGGCGAGGACGTCCCGCGGATCGCGCTGACCGACACTTTCTGGGACGAAAAGAGCGAGAGCCTGCTGGCCGCGGAGACGCTCGGGGACGACCTCGAGGGCGTTCGCCTCGACACCACGGGTTCGAGGCGGGGGGACTTCCGCCACATCGTCCGCGAGGTCCGGTGGGAACTCGATGCCCGGGGCCACGAGGACGTCGACATCTTCTGTAGCGGCGGGCTCACCCCCGAGTCGATCCGCGACCTTCGGGATATCGCGGACGGCTTCGGCGTCGGTAGCCACATCACGGGCGCCGACTCGGTCGACTTCAGCCTCGATATCGTCTCCCTCGAGGGCGACTCGGTTTCCAAGCGGGGCAAGCTCTCGGGCGTGAAGGAGGTGTACCGAACGGCAGCGGGGGGCCACCACGTCGCGCTCGCCGACCGCGAGGGGCCCGAGGACGGCGAGGCGCTGCTCGAGCCGCTCGTTCGCGACGGCGAGGTGGTTCGGGAGTTCGACCTCGAGGCGGCCAGCGAGCGGTGTCTGGCCGACGCGGAGCGAGTCGGCTTCGACGAATCAACGGATTGAACTCTCTGCCGTCGGCAGACGCAGTATGGAGTCTACAACCGACGCGGCGCCGTCTCGCGGCGCGGTCGTGAACCTGTTGACGCTCAAACTGGTCGGAATTGGTCTCTTTGCAGCCGTCGTCAACTGGTCCGCCATGATGATCTCGGGTCCGCTCGGCCTGGTCCGGATCGGTCTCTTCGCACTCGGCAACGTCGTCGTCTGCTGGCTCGTCGTCGACGCCGTCTTCGCCGCTCTCGACCAGTTGCTCGAGTCGAAACTCCACGACTGGGAGTGAGCGAGTCCCGGTCGCAGCGCCGGGTGAATCGCGACCGTCGTCAGTTCAGATCCGCCCGCTCGAACCGCCAGTAGCCGATCGCGAGCGGGATCACGATCCAGGCGAGCAGGATGACGGCGGCGAACCAGTCGCTGAGATAGAACGGCAGGTCGCCGCTCACGCGATTCGAGACCAGGAGCGCGTTCGGGTTCTCCATCGTCTCCTCCGGGACGTCCTCGACCATGGTCTGCCAGCCGAGCATCGGCCAGATGAACTGATCGGCGAGTTCACTCGAAACCGCTCGGTAGGCCTCGAGCGGGTTCAGTTGCAGGAGGAAAAAGTACCACTCGGGGGCCTCGAGGCCGGGCAGTTCGCCCTCGACGAGGTAGTGGACGGCCGTGACGGCCGGATGCCAGACGAGCGTGAACACGACGTAGCTTCCGATCGCACCGCCCATCGCCTGCATTCTCGAAGACGACATCGCCGAGACGCCGACCGCGATGGCAGTAAAGGCCATGCCGAGGAGGATCGTCAGCGCCGAGAACCCGAGGAAGGTCCCAATCGGCACGTCGTCGAACAGTCCGACTGCGATCACGATGGCGACGAGACAGGCCACGACCGACGCGACGGCGATGACTCCCAGTCGACTCAGGAATTTGCCGGCAAAGACGTCCCAGCGGCTGTGAGAGAGGCCGAACAGCACCCGCAGGCTGCCCGACTGTCGCTCGCCGACGACGGCCATGTAGCCGACGAGCAGCGCCAGAATCGGAATGAGGAGGAGTCCACCGATGTTGGCGACGACGCCGATGACTTCCGTCGGTTCGGTCTCGGAGAGGTTGTCGGTCGCCGCGCCGACGGCGATGATTCCCATCAGGAAGACGAAGACGCCCATCACGGCCCAGATCATCCGCGAGCGGATCGCGTCCTCGAAATCCTTTCGGGCCAGCAGCGTGGTGCTCATTGAACCACCTCCTCGTCCGCTACGCCGCCGTCGGCTGCCGTTCGACGGGTCGCCTTCGACTCGTCGGCCGCCGCCCCCTCGCCGACCGACTCTGCCTCGACGCCGGTAAACGCGGAGAAGAGGTCCTCGAGCGTCGCCTCTTCGATATCGAAGTCGACGATCGGGGTTCCGGACTCGACGAGCCGATGGATCGCGTGCGCCTTCGCGGCCGGGTCGGCGTAGGTGACTCGGAGGCGGCCGTCGTCGGCCGTCACCTCGGTGACGCCGCCGATATCGGTGAGCGACGTCCGCTGGACCGACGGCTCTCCCGCCACGTCGACGACGAGACTCGAGCCCACGCCCGAGCGTTCGCGCAGTCCGGCGATGGTGTCGACGGTGACGAGCTGGCCGTCGTCGAGAATGCCGACGCGGTCGCAAACCGCCGACACCTGCCCGAGGATGTGACTCGAGAAGAAGACGGTTGTCCCGTCGGCAGCTTCCTCGCGGATGATCTCCTGAAACGTCCGGATCCCGTGGGGATCGAGGCCGCTCGAGGGTTCGTCCAGCACGAGGAGGTCTGGGTCACCCACGAGCGCCATCGCCATCGCGAGTCGCTGTTTCATCCCCTTCGAGTAGTCGCCGACCGGTCGCTCGGCGTCGGCGAGGTCCAGTCCGACCCGTTCGAGCAGGGCTTCCGGGGATTCGGTCCCACCCTTGGAGTCGAGGGCGAACTCGAGGTGCCGGGAGCCCGAGGAGCGCTCCCAGAGGTCGAAGCCGTCGGGGAGGATGCCGACGCGCTCGCGGACGGCGTCGGTCTCCTCGTGGGTGTCGTAGCCGAGCACCGTCGCCGACCCCTCGCTGGGTCTGATGAAGTCCAGCAGGAGGTCGATCGTCGTCGTCTTCCCCGCGCCGTTCGGCCCGAGAAAGCCGAACACTTCGCCTTCTTCGACGGTCAACTCGAGTGTCTCGAGGGCCGTCTCCTCGCCGTAGCGTTTCGTCAGGTCGGTCGTTTCGATCGCGGCCATCGTCATACCACCTCCGTCGACCGCCGGCGACCGTCGTTCCAGTTCGTGCGCTCGGTTCGATGGGATTGGCCCGCTCGCTGCGGTGCCGTGCCATCGGTCGGTCCGACTCCGGTGCCAGTGTCGGTCTGCGTGTCTCCCATCACGGTTCGACCGTCGACCGGCAGCATCCTATAAGCGGATTCACAGTTGTCGGGCCGGCAGTCGTGCCGAACAGTTATATACCAGTTCAGCCGACCGGCCGGTTAGCTGGCGGTTCGTTCCCGGACGTACTCGAGTGCGTCCCGTCCAGCCGTTCCCAGAAACAGCCGGCTGAACTGGCCGCTGAGCCACGCGAACGCGTTCAACAGCGCGAGCGAGGCGGTTAGCGCGACGACCCCGACTGCGGAGACCGCGAGCGCCTCGGGGAGCGTCGTCGCCTCCCACTCGGCGATCGTGACGGCGAACTCGACCCCGACGAGTAACTCGTTCCACGGGAGCGCCAGCGACGGCGTGAGATGGATCGGCTCGCCCCCGTTGATCAAGCCCACCTGCACGTTCGGCTGGTCGTAATAAAGCGGCGTCAGGAGCAGGACGACCGACGTGGTGAGCATCGTCGTCAGCAGGACGAACGAGACGATCCCGATGACGAACTTAAGAAAGAGGTAACAGATCGCCGCGTACGTCTCGATGCCGAAGACGAGCAGTCGAGCGCCGTCGACTCCGCCCTCTCCGTCGAGAAACGGGTAGTCGGGCGAGTCGATCTCGACTGCCAACAGATGTCGAGTCGTCGCGCGCTCGAACGCCGCGAAGACGTGGCTCGCGGCGAGTACGAGGAGCAGGATCGGTACGCCGACCAAGATGATCAGCAGGCCGAATCCGAGCGAGAATCCGGTAACCAGGAAGACAAAGTAGAGGATTCCGAGCGGGAACGCGAGTAGCAGGTATAGGAGGTTCAGATAGGTCTGCGGGCGGAACGGACTGAGTGCTGCGGCCCGCATCGTTCGGCCGACGTCGTTGATGCGGACGGATCCCGCTCGAAGACTCACGTCAGAACTCTCGTCGGTCAGTTAACATAAACCTTGGTGGGTGGCCTCGAATTCGGTGGTTACGGGCCGGGAAATCCGCTAATCGCGGATCCGCACCACGAACGGTTCGCGGATCCGAACGATTATAGCCCTTCGAGCGGGAGTCCAGAGAGACGTGTCGGTCCGGCAACCGGAGTCCGTCGACGGCCTGCAGTCCGCTACCCGCAGGACTCGCGGCTCCGTCACGATGGACATGCGACTCGAGCGCCGCTCGGACTCGTACAGCACTGTCGACACTCGAGGGAGGGTGCAGCGATGACGGCCGTCGTCGACGCCGACACCGAGGAGCTCCTCGCCCTGCTCGAGGACGAGTACGCGCGGACGATCATCCTCGAGACCTACCGCGACGCACAGTCCGTCGAGGCGCTGAGCGACGCCTGCAACGCCGATCCCTCGACCGTCTATCGCCGCATCGATCGCCTCCAGGAGCGCGACCTCCTGGCGGACCAGCAACGCCTCGACCCGAACGGCCACCACTACAAGGTCTACGTCGCCCGCCTCGAGCACGTCGCAATCGACGTGACCGACGACGGCTTCGACGTGACGGTCGACTATCGCGAGGAAGACGCCGCGGACACCTTCACGCGGCTCTACGAGGAGTTCTCCGGATGATCGGGTCGATCAACACACCGACGAGCGGGCTCGAGGTGACGCGCCGAGTCGCGACGGTGGATGATTCGGTCGGCTCCGAGGTGGCGACGTGGATTGGGGCACTCGAGCCCTCGCTGCTCGCCTCGTTGCCGCTGCAGGTCGACGTCGAGGGTGGCTCGACGCCCGTCGTACTCGCCGCCGTCGTGACGTTCTTCGTGGCGACCGTCCTCGCCGTGCTCGTCACCTACCGGTTCATCGAGGGCTACCGGCGGACGCGGGCGCGTCCGATCCTGTTGCTCGCCGTCGGGATGTTCCTGCTCGCGCCGGCCCCGATGTTCGTCCGACTGCTCGCGGGGAACCTCGAGGCCGTACCGCTTGCAGCCCAGTTGCTGTTCACGACACTGTCCGAGCTGTGTGGGCTGCTGGTCATCCTCTATGCCGTCTACACAACCTGATCATGCTCGAATCCATCACCGCACTCGCGTCCGCCCTCACCGCAGTCGTGGGGCTGTTCGTCGCCCACCTCGCCTACCGGGGTTACCGGCGGAACGACAGCCCGACGATGCGTGCGCTCGCGATCGGGATCGTCTGCATCGCGGTGATTCCGTACCTGATTCTCTACCTCTTCGACCCCGTCCTCGGGCTCACCGACGCCCAGAGTCTCCTCGCGATCACGCTCTTTCACACCGCCGGACTGCTCGCGATCTACCGGACGTTCGATCGGTGATCGGAAGCGGTCGACTGTTGGCCGCGTTGCTCGAGGTCGCTTCGTCGAACCCAATGCGGTATCAGGAGTAGTGTCGACCGGGACGGCACGCTGCAGCGGTCCTCGCCAGCGTCGGCGAGTCGACCAGTACGCGTCGTTGCGTCGTCGGTTAGAGTTCTTCGATGCTGCCGTCGGCGTCGCGCTCGCGGAATACCTGTCCTTCGAACAGCGTGACGACGACGTCGTCGTCCTGCCAAGCCTTCGGCGGGAGGCCCGCCTTTCGACAGGTTCGATCGAGGTACTCTTCGGCGCTCCACCGGTTTTCGACCGGGACCGTCGGATAGAGCCAACCGCTCTTGCCGCCGCCGTCGACGGCGACGCCGTGGGTTCCGAGCTCGAGGTCGGCCAGCGGATCGTCGGTCAGGACGACGTTCCGGACGGCACAGACCGAGACGGTGAGATTCGGAAGCTCTGAGGGGGTCACTTCGGAGCCACAAGAGTCCTCGCTCGCGGCTTCGATCGCCGCGTCGACGATGACGTGACCGAGTTGTTCGCCCGAGCGATAGCCGCCGGCGCAGCCGCGTAGGCTGCCCCGGCCGCGGGTGGACTCGAGGCGAACGAACGCGCCGGTTCGTTCGTAGAAGGCCTCGCGCATGCTGCCCGGTTGTTCTCGTTGTCCGTGTTGTACGAAAGATTCGACGGACTCGCGCGCGAGTTCGACCGCGCGTGCACCGTCTTCGTAGGAGAGGTTGACGCCCTGTCGCTGGGACATACAGATATACATGGGAATTGTTCTCCTAAAGCGCTTCCATTCGAACCGAACGGTGAGCCGTCGCGTCGACCGGGGGACTTATTCGGCCGCCGCCCCTACGATAACTGGGAGAGAGAGCCTGGCTGCCGCGGTAGCTGTCTCGGCGACGGGGTAGCTATCTGACGTGGACCGACTCTCGGAGTCGCTCTACGCTGTAACGTGATCCATCCCTTCGGGATGCATCACGCTCTACCGTTGCCCGTCCCTCCGGGACGCGCAACGTACGCGAGGAAAGTCCCCCCACCTGTTCGGGCAGGTGACCGGACGCAAGTCCGGAGCGGGAGACCGCTGGCTCTGGAACAGAAACGACACGTCTCGGCCCGACCGATGATGCGCGCGAACCCGACCGAGAGGAAGGGGAGCTAACCCGCAGAGGATTGCGGTTGATATCCCGTGGTTCAAATCCACGGATCGTGTGCGCGGTTCGGAGCGCCTTCGGCGCGAAAACCGCGAGTCACGATCGACCGTATGGAGACGGCCGAGGAGCGATGGAACGGCGAACCCTCACCGGTGCAAGTCCGTGCCGTGGTAGCCCGAACGCCCCGCGGCATCGCCGCGGACGGCACGGACGCTCAGCCGAATGCCGGGACGAACAGAAGGGGGCTTACTCCTCTCACCCAGTTTCGAACCCCTGAGCGGCAGCGCCGGACCGCTCCCTCATCGCTCCGGCACGGACTCCGACGGGCGTCGCCTGTCGCAGCGTCCCGTGACTCACCGCCCACCCGATTCGACAATTCCAGCCTCGCTGCGGCCCTCAGAAGTCGTTGACGATCTGGGGAACGCAGCCGATATCGGGCCGCATGAACTCGCAGTGGCCATCGACCTGTGCGGTCACGTCGCGGTCGTGGTAGCTGTCTGGCGTCGAACCGGAACTGAACCAGCCGCCGCAGTCGGCGCCGTCGCAGCCGACGCCGCTTCCCCACGTCTGGAGGCCGTACAGTGTACAGACCGTGTCGTCGTCCCGAGAGTGGTAGTTGTAGACGACGTGAGCCGAGTGAGTGATGCCGTCGGCGTACTCGCCGTCGTCACAGACCGTGTCATCGTTGACGGCCGCTCCGAGCAACGCGACGGTGTCGATGACCTCGTCACCACCGAGCGCGTTTAACGTCGCAAGGCTCACCCGTCCACCCAGCGAGTGTCCTGTCAGCCGGATCGTCGTCGACGGGTTCGCTGCGCGGTAGTCCCGGAGCCAGTCGGCCAGCCGTTGGCCCGCCGTGTCGGCGTTGCTCTCGGCGCCCCAGAAGTTGGCCGTATCGGCGTCCCACGTGGCCGCCACGACGGGTGCGCCGTAGCCGTTCTGTCCCAACGCGGTCTCATAGGTGTAGGCCTGGTTCTCGCTGGACTTCATCCCGTTCCAGCCGTGAACGTAGATGCAAATCTCGTCGACGCCGTGCGGGATATTCGACTCCGATGGGGTACCCGTCAGGTCGACCTCCGGATAGTCCGCTGGTGCCTCAACCGGCCAGTCCGTGCAGTCCTTTACCTCGCCAGCGGATACCGACGTGCTCGCCGCCCCAACACCGACGGCCCCCACGGCCGCCGCCGACGTCGCCCTGAGCAGGCACCGACGATTCAGGTCACTTTTGTTCTCGGTCAACACTTCTCGACCCATGTTACCGTCTCCCTTGTCATCTTCTGCCATGACGAGGAATACCAATTTTAACGTGTTATAAAAATCTGTTGATGCACACTTGGCAATACAAACTACTGTTCAGGAAAGAGCGACGCTGTCGGCCGGATATGCGTGACCGCAACGTGAGACAGTGGCGAGACGCACATCCTGCCACGCGCCACCTACCAGTTCAACAACTATATCGGCGACCGGTGTGACCTGTCGGTACCGATGCCAACGCGATGTGATGCCCGCCGACTGTCCCCTCTATCCCCGTCGCCGAACCCGTAACCGCGTGGCTGCCGTCTCGATCGGTGGGCCTCTCTTGCTCCGTCAGTTGGAGTCCCAGTCCTCGACGATCCGTGGCACGCAGCCCACCTCTGGTTTCGCGTAGTCGCAGTGATCGTCGACCTCGTCGGTGACATCCACGTCGGTGTAGTTGCCCGGTACGGAGCCGCTGTCGTCGGTGACCCAACCGCCGTCGCAGTCGGATCCGCCGCAACCGAGGCCGCTCGAGAGCGACTGGAGGTCGTAGCCATAACAGATGCTGTCGTCGTTCTCCGAGTGATAGTTGGCGACCGCCTCAGCGCTGGCGTCGATGCCGTAGGCGTACTCCCCGTCTGTACAGACCGAATCGTCGTCTGCTGCGGTACCGAGCAGGGCAACGGTGTCGACCGTCGCCTCGCCATCGAGCGCCGTGAGCGCCTCGAGACAGAGCCGCCCGCCGAGCGAGTGGCCGACCAGCCTGACCGTCCGCTCCTCGAGAGCGGCCCGATCGGACGTGAGCCACGACGCGAGCCGCTGGCCGGCCGTCTCGGTCCTGCTCTCCGCGCGCCAGTAGTTTCGGGTGTCGGCCTCCCACGAGGCCGCGACGACCGGCGCGTCGTACTCGTCCTCTGCGAGCGCTTGCTCGAGCGTGTAGGCCTGATCGGTGCTGGTCTCGAGGCCGAGCCAGCCGTGGACGAAGATGACGAGTTCGGACTCGTCCTCGAGGGCGTCGAAATTCGCCGCCGACGGATTGGAACTGATGAGGTCGATCTCCGGGTACTCCGCTGGCGCGTCTAGCCACTCGTCACAGCCCGTGAATCCGCTCGCGGCGGCCGAGCCGGAGGCGCCGGCGAGACCGGCCCCACCGACTGCGGTGGCAGCCGTCGTCCGGAGGACTTGCCGCCGGCTTACGTCGCCCGTCTGTATCCCCTCGTCCTGTTCGGTCTCGTCTTCCGCTGGGTGGTGTGCAGGCATCGTTCTCGAACTCCGCTCGCGGTGGGTTCGGAACCGAGTACGAGTAACGGCCGTGTCGGCACACGACGGCCGCTCATAGGTCGGCCATCGATCGGACGGTGCTCGAGGTTTACGTGCCGGGGACGCCGACGGCGTCGAACGTCGTGATCTCGGCGAACGCGAGGCCGTACAGTACCACAACTACGGAGAGCCACGCGACGAGCGTGATGCCGGCGGCGTCGATCCACCCGCCGGGATACCGTCGTTTGACGACCGCCAGATACGCGAGCAGTACGATCGCCGGGCCGAGGAACGGAATCCAGCCGAAAAAGAAGCCGACGACGCTCCAGACGATTGCGCCGAACAACGCGGTGAAGAACGCGTACGTGTAGTCGCTGACGTTGGCGATGACGGTGGCTCCGATGTGAATCCCCAGGCCACCGATCATGAGACTGACGAGGAAGACGACGAGGCTGTTGATCATGTCCGACGTATCTCGCTTCAGAAAGGAATAGATATCGTCTGGGAAGACGGTAGGTCGATGAAAACGTCCTGACGGAGTCTTACGCGAGCGTAGCGAGCGTTGGGCACGGACGACGCGTGCGTCGTCCGGAGATTTGGACACGGAAAGACGGTCGCCCTCGCTTCGCTCGGCCGCTGCGACTTTCCTGCTCAAATCTCCGGTGGAGTTTCGTCGACACCAGACGCTCGCTTCGCTCGCGATTTGGTGTCGACAAAAACGTTCTGACGGAGTCTAACGCGAACGAAGTGAGCGTCCTGACGGAGTTCTCTGCGAACAGGGTGAGCAGAGAGCACGGACGGCGCGTGCGTCGTCCGGATATTTGAACAGGTGAGAGACGTTCCTACTCACCTCGCTTCGCTCGGTTGCGCGGGCTGTGACTCTCGTGTTCAAATCTCCGTATATGAGTTTCGCCGACACCGGCCGCTCGCTTCGCTCGCGGTTTGGTGTCGGCAAAAACGTCCTGACGGAGTCTTACGCGAACGAAGTGAGCGTAAGGCACGTCAGGACCGAACGCAAGAGCGAGTGCTGAACAACGTGAAGCACTCGCGATAAGTGAGCGTCCTGACGGAGATTTGAACACGGGAAGACGGTCGCTCCCTTCGGTCGCGCTGCGACTTCCCTGCTCAAATCTCCGTATATGAGTTTCGCCGACACCAGCCACTCGCTTCGCTCGCGGTTTGGTGTCGGCAGAAACGTCCTGACGGAGATTTGAACTCCGGTCCCTGGCTCCGCAAGCCAAGAGGATAGTCCACTACCCTACCAGGACTCATCTCTTCGTAACCCGGTGGACACTAAAGCCCTTTCGAAAGAGACCGGCAGACGGCCGGCGAATCGCCGGTTCGTGCGTGGCTGCATCTCCCACGGTCGGGCCTCGAGGGCCACCCACCGAGCCACGAGTTTATATACGGTGACAGGACCAGCAGGAGTATGCTCTCGGACGCGATGGTGGGCCGGCCGGAGTGGCAGAACCGAGTGCGGGCGGGCCGAACCGATCCCGGTCGGAACCCCGGCCGACGACACCGAATGAACAACGCTTATGCGCGACCTACGCATGCACGAACCTAGAATGAGCGACATCGAGGGCGTGTACGAAGACCTCGAGGCCGACGTTTCTCTCGAGAAGTTTCGCGAGGCCGTCGAGGCGAAAGTCGAGCAGATGGGGGGTCTCGCGGACGAGGAGACGGCGGCGATGCTCGTCGCTCACGAGATCGGCGAGAGCGAGGTCGGCGGCATCGCCGACATCGAACCCGGCATGGAGGACGTGAAGTTCATCGCTAAAGTAACCAGTATCGGCGAGGTTCGCACTTTCGAACGCGACGGCGAGGACGAGGACGGCCGCGTCGTCAACGTCGAAGTCGCCGACGAGACCGGCTCCGTGCGTGCCGCCTTCTGGGACCAGCACGCCGAAGCGGCGATCGAGGAACTCGAGGAGGGCCAGGTGCTGCGAGTCAAGGGCCGCCCGAAGGAGGGTTTTTCGGGTGTCGAAATCAGCGTGGACGACGTCCAGCCCGATCCGGATACGGAGGTCGACGTGCAGGTCGCCGACACGCACACCGTCGAGGCGCTCTCACTCGGCCTCTCGAACGTCAATCTCGTCGGACTCGTGCTCGATACCGACAGCGTCCGCACGTTCGACCGCGACGACGGCTCCGAGGGCAAGGTTTCGAACCTCGTTCTCGGCGACTCGACCGGTCGCGTGCGCGTGACGCTATGGGACGAGCAGGCCGACACCGCAACGGAGATCGATCCCGGATCGACGGTCGAGGTGATCGACGGCTACGTCAAGGACCGCGACGGGACCCTCGAGCTCCACGTCGGCAACCGCGGTGCGGTCGAAGAGGTCGACGAGGAAGTCGAGTACGTCCCCGAGAGCACGCCGATCGAGGACCTCGAGATCGACCAAATGGTCGACATCGCGGGCGTCGTCCGCTCGGCGGATCCGAAGCGCACGTTCGACCGAGACGACGGCTCCGAAGGCCAGGTGCGAAACATCCGCGTGCAGGACGCGACCGGCGACATCCGCGTGGCGATGTGGGGCGAGAAGGCCGATATCGACATCGGTCCGGGTGACGAGGTCGCCCTCGGCGACGTGGAGATCCAGGACGGTTGGCAGGACGATCTCGAGGCGTCCGCTGGCTGGCAGTCGACAATCACGGTACTCGAGTCCGACTCCGCCGGTTCCGGAGACGCCGCGGGCGACGAGTCGGGCAGCTCGAGCGACGCGAACGCCGGGCTGTCGGCGTTCGCCGGCGATGATAACGGTGACGATAGCAACGACAGCGACGATACGAATTCGGAAGCTGAGACGGCCGAGAACGACGACTCGAGCGACACGGCCGCTGAGTCGGACGACCCGAACGACGGCGAGGAACTCGAGTTCACCGGGGTCGTCGTGCAGGCTGGCGATCCGGTCGTACTGGACGACGGCGAGTCGACGATGAGCGTCGCGACCGACGTCGACGTGGGTCTCGGCGAGGAGGTAACCGCCCGAGGGGTCGTCCGCGACGGTCGTCTCGAGGCAAACGACGTGTTCTGACGCCGCGAGCAACCTCATCGAGCGGCTAGGAAAAGCGTTAAGGGAGTTAGCTTCGCCTATCATTGTATGAACGTCGAACTCCCGTTCGCCCCGGTGGACACGATAATCCGGCGGAACGCGGGCGAACTTCGGGTGAGTGCCGACGCGTCGAAGGAACTCGCAACGCGGATCCAAGAACACGGAAGCGAGCTCGCGATCGACGCCGCCGAGCTCGCGACCGAGGACGGGCGCAAGACCCTGATGGCCGAGGATTTCGGCGTCGAACGGGTCGTCGACAAGGATGATCTCGAGCTCCCCGTTGCCCCCGTCGACCGCATCGCCAGGCTGGATATCGACGATCGCTACCGCGTCTCGATGGACGCTCGCGTCGCCCTCGCCGATATTCTCGAGGACTACGCGGACAACGTCGCTCGGGCGTCCGCGACCCTCGCCCACCACGCCGACCGACGAACGATCACCGAGGACGACATCGAGACGTACTTCTCGCTGTTCGAGTGAGATGCAATTCGGCTACAGCGAGACCTGTCTCGCACACGATCCCGGTTCGCGCCACCCTGAGTCGCCGGACCGGCTACGAGCGATTCGAGAGCGACTGAAGAAGAAACACGGCGTCGAGTACGTCGAGGCCGAGCCCTGCGATATCGATCGGATGGCGGCCGTCCACGAGCGGGAGTACATCGAATCCGTCGAAGCGTTCTGCGCCGACGGCGGCGGCAACTGGGATCCCGACACGACGGCCGTCGAGGAGACCTGGGACGCGGTCTGTTACAGCTCCGGACTCGCCTGCTGGGCCGCCGAGGCCGCACTCGAGGGGGAAGCCGGCCGGAAGACGCCGTTTTCGATCGGGCGACCGCCGGGCCATCACGCCGTCTACGACGACGCGATGGGGTTTTGCTTCGTCAACAACGCCGCGGTCGCGGCTCAGTACGCGCTAGATTCCGAGGACTACGACGTCGAGCGAGTCGCAATCGTCGACTGGGACGTCCACCACGGCAACGGTACACAGGACATCTTCTACGATCGCGACGACGTCTTCTTCGTCTCGATTCACGAAAAGGGGCTGTATCCGGGGACCGGCGCAATCGACGAGACCGGCGAGGGCGACGGTTCCGGAACGACCATGAACATCCCGATGCCCGCCGGGACGGACGACGGCGAGTACCTCGCCGCGGTCGAGGGACCGATCACGACGGCGCTGACGGACTACGACCCCGACCTGCTGTTGATCAGTGCGGGCTTTGACGCCCACCGGCACGATCCGATCTCGCGGATTCGGCTGTCGACGGAGGCCTACGCCCTGATGACCGATCGATTCCGAACGCTCGCCGACGAGACCGACGCCGCGCTCGCGTTCATCCTCGAGGGCGGCTACGGACTCGACGTGCTCGCCGACAGCGTCGCCATCGTCCACGAGACGTTCGACGGCCGGGAGCCGATCGAGCCTGACGCCGACTGCGGTGAGAACGTCGAGTCGACGCTCGAAGACGTACTCGAGGCGCACGGACTGGATACCGATCTCGACGGCTGAGTGGTTTCGGACGTTCTGGCGCTCCGCTCAGGGATGGGGCTCGAAGTATCGGCCGAGCTCGGGTCCGAACTCCTCGAGTAGCGCCGTGATCTCCTCGCCCACGAGGACCTCGTACTCGTTCTCGAGCGCTGTCTCGACGTGGGCGCCGAGGCCAACGTCGAAGAGGCGGTCGCTCGCGAGGAACTCGCGGGCGGTGGTGAACTCTCGCGGACGTTCGGTGACGTAGCGATCACCGGCGATGAACGGGCCGTACGCCTCGGGATCGTCCGCGTAGGCGTCGTAAAACCCCTCGGCGTGGCTGCGGACGTGGATCGGCGGTCCGCGGTGGCCTTCGATCGCGGGGCGTTCGCTGACGGCGAGTTCGACGAAAATCACCGCGGTGTCGTCGGCCATCGTCGTCGCGCGGAAGATGTCGAAGCCGCGGTCGTCGAGTCCGGTCGCGATCCCGTCGACGGATTTCTGTAGTTGGGGGTAGAGCTGGTCCTCGACGAGATCTGGCGCTTCGAACCGGACGGCGACGGGCGTCGTGCCGCGGCGCTCGAGGTGTGTCCGTAGCTCGGACTCGCTCAGCGGCTCCGGCGCTGCGGGTTCGAAGACCTCAACTCGAGGGGTTTCGAGGAACGAGCGGGCGTAGTGCTGGAGGCGGGCGACGTTCTCGGGCGAGCAGACGGCGGCGACGTTGCGTTCGGGGTCGGTCGGGTCGATGACGACGAGCGGATCGTGGAACGTTTCTCGCCCGTGGTTTTCGGGATCGAGTTCGACCTGCGGGTGCCAGTTCGCTGCGGCCTCGAGCAGATTGCGAAAGCCGCCGTACTCGACGACGAGCAGTTCGGTCAGGTAGCCGCTGAAGCCCCGGGTCCGGAGGTCGCTGCCGTAGGCGCCGATTCCCTTCAGGAACTGTTTGGTGAGGCGAACGTCGTCGGCGAGGTCGTCGTCGAGGCGGGCCTCGAGGTACTGCGTGTGAAACGGCGTGCGGTCGACGGCCGAGCGGATTTCGGTGGCAGACTCGAGGCGAAAGCAGGGGACGACGTCGATATCGAACCCCTCGACGGTGCCCTTGACGTAGGGGTGTTCGGCGTACTCCTCGTGGCCGTCGGGGAGGGTTTCGTGGCCGACTTCGAGGCCGTATCGCTCGAGCTGTTCGCGCTCGAGATCCGGCGGGAAGCGGACGAAGATGTCGATGTCGCGGTCGCCGCTGACCCAGGTGTTCCTGGCGGTCGAGCCGGCCTGGATGATGTCGGCGTCGGGACAGCGGTCGGTCGCGGCGGCTTCGGCCCGCGCGACGAGCCGGTCGGCGACCGCGCGGAGGCGTTCCCGTTCGTCCGCGCTGGGTTCGATGCGCTCGTGGATGTCGGCGACGACCGACTCGAAGCCGTTGTCGCTGGTCGCGTCAGGATCGTCGCTCGCAGGGTCCTCCTCGCTCATTGGGGGGTGATACTCGAGCGCTGCGTGAAAGGGTGTCGAACACGGAGCAAGCAAAACGAAAGCCCTATCAAACACACCCGACTATTTGGAAATGAGCCGAAGTAGCTCAGTTGGTAGAGCACCTCGCTGTTACGGTGACACAGCACTTCGCTGGTCGCCGCAGATACGAGGTTGTCCCAGGTTCGAGTCCTGGCTTTGGCGCTTCCTCGTACGTTTTTTCGCCGATAGAGCCAGCCGTGGTTGACCCGAATTGCTTCTACTCGTAGTGTCGCCTCTGTCACGGTCGAATGAGGCCGTGACCGCTCTACTGTCTGTAACAGTCAGTCCGGTAGTTTATATCGAATAGCGCGGCGAAACCGTCCATGCTCGACCGAAGCACGCGATACGAGAACCTCGAGGAGCCACAAAAGCGCGGCCAGGCCACCGAAGCGATCGTTCGGGCGGCGTTCGCCGTGTGCGACGTTCCGGTGCTCGTGCCGACTTCCGACGACGAGCCGTACGACCTGGTCGTCGAGGTCGGTGGACGATTTCACCGAATCCAGTGCAAGACGGCGTACCGAAAGAGCGAGGAAACGGTTGCCTTCGAAACTGTCAGCCGTACTCGCCAGCGACGTGAGCGGTACGACCGTCGAGGAGCGGACGGCCGCGCGGAGTACTTCGCTGTCTACGACCCGATAAACGACAACCGGTATCTAGTCCCCGTCTCGGACGCTGCGAGCGGGACGATGGAGATTCGATTCCGGACGCCGAAAAACGGGCAGCACGCCGGAATCAACCGGGCCGACGAGTATCTGTTCGACGAGCGACTCGAGGACCTGCGCCGACCCTGAGCCGCGCTTCGAATCAGGCGTCCTGCAACTGCCCGATGGACTCGAGCGGAACCAGTGAGTAGTCGACGGTCTCAACGTCTTCGATCGCTCGGAGCTTGCCTACGAACGTCGAAATCGCCTCGAGATCGCTCTCGAGGACGAAGCAATCGACGCAGTAGTCCGCGACGTGGCTGTGATCGTTGGAGGCAATGTCAGCGTCGTGTTCGTGGCGCAGTTCCGTTACGCGGCGTTCGACGTGCTGGGTGCCGAAATCGTAGAACACGGTGACGACGCCGGCGAGGGACTCGTCTACGAACCGTTCGTCGTCGAACTCGGTGAGTAGCGTTCGCGCACTCTCCCGGACGACCTCGCTGCGGCCGGTGTAGTCGTGTTCCGTAGCGTGTGCATCGAGTCGGTCGATCAGTTCGGCGGGCATCGAGACGCTGACGACGGGCATTGATAGTATGAACATAGGGGGCTTAGATAATAGAATTTGTTATGAACTGTCGAGTGCTTACGTAATAACTAACATTAACAAGGGCCGAGTGCACATTCACAACTGATCTATGAGTAGCAACCGTATTCCCGTAACCGTTCTCAGCGGCCCGCTCGGTGCGGGCAAGACAACCGTTCTCAACCACGTGCTGACTGCAGACCACGGTCTCGAGGTCGCCGTCGTCGTCAACGATATGGGCGACGTGAACGTCGACGCCGAGCACGTCACCCAGCAGACCGACCTGGGCGGCGACGAGGAGATCATCGAACTGTCCAACGGGTGTATCTGCTGTCGCCTGCGCGGCGACATGCTGGACGAGGTCGGTCGGCTGGCCGATCGTCGCGACTTCGACTACCTGCTGGTCGAATCCTCGGGTATCTCGGAGCCGATTCCGGTCGCCCAGACGTTCGCGATGGGCTTTGAGGACGCCGACTTCGATCCGACTGACACCTACGAACTGGACACGATGGTCACCGTCGTCAACGCCCACAGTATCTGGGAGTCGTTCGACACCGGGACCGCGCTGACCGATCAGCAACTCGAGGGCGAGTCCGGCCGCGTGCCGGAGGAGGTGCTCCTCGACCAGATCGAGTTCTGTGACGTCCTCCTGTTGAACAAGTGCGATCTCGCTCCCGACGACTCGCTAGACGAGATCGAGGCCGTCTTGGAGCGACTCCAGCCCCGTGCCGATATCGTCCGAACCGAGTTCGGGAACGTCGACCCCGACGCAATTCTCGGGACCGGCCAGTTCGACTTCGAGCGCGCACAGGCGTCTGCGGGCTGGAAACACGAACTCAAACACGACCACCACCACGACCCACAGGAAGAACACGGCGTTACGTCGTTCGTCTACCAGCGCGACCGACCGTTCCACCCCGAGCGGATCGCGAGCCTGCTCACGGAACTGCCGGACGAACTCGTCCGCGCGAAGGGCTTTTTCTGGAGCGCGGGCCGCGAGGACGTCGCGATGGGCATCGACAAGGCTGGCACGTCGGTCCGTGCCGGTCCGTCAGGTCAGTGGCTCGCGACGCTCCCCCTGGCACAGCGCGAGCAGTACTTCGCCGCTCGTCCCGGCTTGAAAGACGACTGGGACGACCAGTGGGGTGACCGCATGACGCGGCTCGTCTTCATCGGCCGCGATTTCGAGGACGAGGAACTGATCGCCCGCCTCGACGACTGCGTGCTGACGGACGCGGAGATGGACGACGACTGGGACGCCTACGCCGATCCGTTCGAACCGGAAGAGCAACGTGAACTCGCGCTCGCAAACGAGTAAATGAGCGTTCCCGTCACCGTCCTCTGTGGCGAACTCGGCGCGGGCAAGACGACGCTGTTGTCCGGCCTGCTCGAGTCGACCGACCGAGAGATTGCCGTGTTAGTCAACGACGTCGGCGCGGTCAACGTCGATGCCGACCTCGTGGAGGCCCGAACCGATCTGACGACCGGCGAGGAGGTACTCGCCCTCGAGAACGGCTGTATCTGCTGTAGTCTCGGCGGCGAGCTTTCCCGGTCGGTGATCCAACTCTGGAAGGAACACGACTTCGACTACCTCGTCGTCGAGGCCTCGGGCGTTGGCGAGCCCGAACCGATCGCCCGGCAGTTCGTCCGCGGGCCCGCGGGCGGTCCCTACGACCTCGACGCGGTCGTCACCGTCGTCGACGCGCGACGGTTCTACGATCGGTTCGCTGCGGGCAGTTCGGACGAACGAGACGACCCGCCGATTCCGGAGCCCCAGGGCCCCGACGAGACCGGCAGCCGCCCGCTCGGAGACCTGCTGCTCGAGCAAGTCGAGTTCTGCGATCTGCTCGTCGTGAACAAGTGTGACCTCGTGAGCGACGACGAACGCGAGCAGGTCGTCGCGCTGCTCGAGACCCTTCAGCCCCGCGCCGAGGTCGTCACGACCGAGTACGGCGCGCTCGAGCCCGAGGCGTTGCTCGACAGCGAGCGATTCGACCTCGAGGCCGCAGCGGAGTCGGCGGGCTGGAAGCGAGCGATCGAGAGCGACGCTGACGAGTCCGGCGAGGACGGTGCGCACGAACACGAGGCGGACGGCTCGGCTCACAGCCACGATGGTGACGGGCACGGTCACAGTCGCGAGAATCATGACCCGGTCCACGACGAGCACGATCACAGTCACGGCGACGAGCACGACCATGGCGGGCCACACGGGCATAGCGATGGGGATCACGATCACACCCATCCTCCCGAGCGGTACGGTATCGAGGTCGACACCTATCATCGCCGGCGGCCGTTCCATCCACAGCGCCTCGCGGCCTTCCTCGCTGATCTTCCGGACGGTCTCGTACGCGCCAAGGGACTGTGCTGGATCGCTGGCCGCGAGAAACAGGCGATCACGGCGAGTTACGCCGGGTCGGAGACCAGTCTCGAGGTCACGGGTCGTTGGATCGCCAGCTTTTCGGAGGAGCGACAGGCGCAGTACCGACGCGGCCAGCCCGACCTCTCGTGGGACGAGGAGTGGGGCGACCGCGAGACGCGACTCGCAGTTATCGGGCGGAATATCGCGATGGAAGATCTGCAGGCGCGACTCGATGGCTGTCTGTTGACCGACGAAGAGATGGAGGCGGACTGGACCGCCTTCGAGAACCCCGCACCGACGGGGATGGGCGAGACGGTGACGGTCTCACACGGGGGGACGAACTCGTGAGTCGAGTGCTCGGACCCGGTCGCTCGAGTCGGCGGCTTCCGAGAGGGGAGCTATTATCGCCCTTCGGCGAGGATATCGTCCTATGACGACCGACACCGACGACCGCCGGAGCACCGACGATCACGGCCACGATATCATCGATCCGCTCTACGTGGGGATCGTCACCGTCTCGAGTTCGCGCGCACAGGCCGACGAGCCGGATCCCGACGATCCGGGTGGGGACACCATTCAGGAGTGTTTCGAAGCCGAGGGTCACGAGGTGCAGGAACGGCTCTTGGTCCGGGACGACTACTCGTCGATTCGGACGGCGGTGCGCGGACTGGTCGCACGTCGGGAGATCGATATCGTACTCACTACGGGTGGGACAGGGGTCACCGCAGACGACGTTTCACCCGAAGCGACCTCTTCGCTGTTCGAACGCGAACTTCCCGGCTTCGGTGAACTGTTCCGATCGCTCTCGTGGGATGAAGTCGGTACCCGCGCGATGGCCTCGCGCGCGACGGCCGGGATCGCGGTCGACACGCCGGTGTTCTGTCTCCCCGGGAGCACAAACGCCTGCCGGACGGCCTGTGAGCAACTGATCGTCCCCGAAGCGCCGCATCTGGCGGGCCTCGCGACTCGCCACCGACAGGGTGGAACCGATCAATCGCTGTCGGCTTACCAGGACGAGAACTAAGCGGATTCCCTTTCGCGGCGGCTCGGATAGTTTCGTTTTCAGCCTGTGACACTGCTCTCGGCTGCAACCGGACTCGAGGATACTGAATCGACTACTGATCACCAGCGTCCACCCCACCTATGACGAACCCCAACGCATCGACCGACTCGACCGTTGCATCGGACTCGACGACTCGCTTGACCGACGACATCCCCACCTACGACGTCGCCGTTATCAGCGGCGGCCCCGCCGGCTGTTCCGCCGCCGTCTTTACCGCACGCGCCGCCCTCGAGACAGTCCTGTTCGAACACGATCGGTCGGCGCTGTTGAAGTCGGCCCACCTCGAGAACTACCTCGGCTTCCCGTTCGGAATCCAGCCGGCACAGTTCCTCGAACTGGCCCGCGAGCACGCTCGTGAGGCCGGCGCTCGCACCCATCGAGCGAGTGTGACGACGGTTCGGCGCGCCGAGGGCGGCGACGAGAGCGGTTACGGGTTCGTCCTCGAGACCGAGGACCGAACCGTCCTGGCCGACCGACTCATCGTCGCTTCGTGGGCCCGGACGGCGTTTCTCGAGGACCTGCCGGTGACCCGCGAGCCCGAGGAGCCGGGTCCGGTGATGGTGGTCCCGACCGATGCGGACGGCCGCACCGACTGCAACGGGCTGTACGCGGCCGGCCGGATCACGAGTCGGAACCATCAGGCGATCGTCAACGCCGGCAACGGTGCCGACGTCGCGCTGACACTCATTCGTGACGTCCGACCGGACTACTACAACGACTGGGTCGTCCCCGACGGCTACTACGAGTCCTACGATCGAGCCGTTCCCGAGGGCGTCGAGGAGATTTCCGTTCCGGAACGTCGACGCCGGAGCGAGGCGGCCCAGGCAGGGATGCTCGAGTTCTTCGGCGAGTCGGCTGAGACGCGACTCGAGCAGGACGGAGAGTAAGGGTTAACTATATTCCTCGATTTCGTTCGTGTGAGGGCCCTTAGCTCAGTCTGGTTAGAGCGCTCGGCTCATAACACGGCCGCAACTGGTGCGGGTGTGTGAGATACCGAGTGGTCGATGGTTCGAATCCGTCAGGGCCCATGTATCTCGCGGCGAACAACTCGTGAGCCGCGAGTACGGGATCGCTGGCGGATTCGAAGCAGGGAGGAGCTTCGCTCTGACCGAGGTTCGTAATCCGTCAGGGCCCATGCACAACAAACCCGAAGCGTGGCCGAAACCGATTCGGACGATAGTACGGTACTAAACCACCCGAAACGCTCGTTCTCTGTTTCGGAAACAGGGGGTCTCAAATTGGAACCGAACCAGTCACTGGTTCCGGGTCGCCGCCTGCTTGCGATGTTAGTAGCCGAAACGGGGTGGTCGGCGTGACGGTCGCTCCGTGGCCGTCAACGGATACCTAGAGCACGTACGAACACTGCGGAGCGTACGTTTCGGAGCGGTTCTACCGCGTCTACGGCGACAACAACGACCAAGCCCACCGCTGTGGAAGCGTATTTCGAGCGTGACCCGCTGACCGATACTGAGAGACGCCTCGCTGCTTGACCCCTTCGAAGCGACCGCCGGACCGGTCGTCTCGAGGGCTGTTCGTCGACCGCAAGAGGCCGAACAGTGAGAGAGCGAGATCACACTCGACGAATCCCATCGGATGGTACTCGTCCAGGCGGAGATCGTATCGCCCGAGCCGCCGCTGAAGCCCCGAGTGGTCGCCGTCGTGCGACGGGGGAAGTCTGCACGATATCGACTGTCACGCGGCGCTCAGTCGATCGTCGCGAATTCGATTACTCGATGTACTGTTGTTCCCACTCTCTCCGGTCTTCGATTTGCTCGAGGCCGCTGTCGCTGATCGCGTAGTAGTTCGTTCGGCGATCGAGCTGTCCCTTTTCGACGAGCGCTTTGTTGACGAGCGTGTCGAGATTGGGATACAGACGGCCGTGATTGATCTCGCTGTTGTAATACTTCTCGACTTCGTCTTTTACTTCCTGGCCAGACGGCTCGTCGGCTCCGGCGATCACGTACAGTAGATCGCGTTGAAATCCGGTCAGATCGTCCATGTTGCAACCACACCGACACACCAACTGTTCGACTATTTGTTATCGTTCTCGTATCAACTGTTTCTCGACTGTGTGTACAGTCTAACTGAGATAATTACAGTGAGAGTCTGCTTTATTGTCGGTAACAGTGGACTACACGCGCCTCTCGTCGGCACACCGCTTGCTGGCGATTCGTCGCTCGAGGTGTGCGTCTCGCGTCTCTGCGGGCTAGTTTTCCCTGTGAGAGACAGTCAACGACCGCTTACTATCGAACCGGGAAGTGAGCGGATCGTGAAACGATCGCTGCGTCTCCGAGAACGTACTAGTTAGCGTGAATGTACTGGAAAGATAGTAGTTCACTGACTACTGCCTCCGTATCGGTCGACGAGCGGGAGGGAAGTCACTCGAGTATCGGTATCGATGGTACGCGAGCGAGCGACTCGTCGGTGCCAATCGCACTCGAGTGAGCACCCTGTCGATATCACGGTCGCTCTCCGTGTAGTCTACTGAAGAATGAAAATCGGATCGTGAAATCCGTTACCGAACGTGTAGAGCCGTGTTACAGGCGGGTGACGTTGGTGGCGCGGGGGCCCTTGGGGGCCTGTTCGATGTCGAATTCGATGTCTGTGCCTTCTTCGAGGTCCGGACCGCCAACGTCTTCCATGTGGAAGAATACGTCGTCGTCCGCGTCGTCCGTCGAAATGAAACCGTAGCCGCCTGTGTCGTTGAAGAAATCAACGTTTCCTTTCGCCATTGCATTCCAAGAGAGTGCCGGGTTACGTATAACAGTTGTGTTATACTCGTCCTCTCGAGAGACAGACACACGCTCGAGCGAACGCGTGAGAAAGCGATTCCGAAGCCTCGATATTCGACTTTCAAAACCATATGAAATCTGAGTAGAAAAATCTCACGGCCGTGAAAAGTGCTCGCTGCGGGGCTTGTTCGCCCGATCTCACTCACGTCCGAGTGATATGTTCGATCGTCGGCTCCTCGATGGCTCGCCTCGAGTACTGAGCGACTCGTTCGCAGCGACCCGATCGAGGCGTGCTCGAGACCGTCTCGAATCGTTTAGGTGGGTTCGCTGATACGCGACGGGCATGACAGAGTCGAACTCGCCGTCGCGGCCGCCCGCCGGTCCGACGGTCGCACAGGTGGCGTTGATCGGGCTGTTCGTGACGGCGCTCGTGACGGCGCAGTTGACGGCCTCGAAGGTGCTCGCGTTCTCGCTGCCGTTCTCGCTTCCGGTCACGGGCGCGGAGTTGGTACTTCCCGGTGCCGCGCTCGCCTACGCGCTGACGTTTTTGGCCAGCGACTGTTATGCGGAACTGTACGGCCGACGGGCGGCACAGATCGTCGTCAACGTCGCTTTCGCGATGAACTTCGTCGTTCTCGTGCTCGTCTGGTCGACCATCGCGGCTCCCGCGGCCGAGACCAGTATCGATCCCGGAATGTTCGCGGACGTGCTGGGCGCGTCGACGAACATCGTCCTCGGCAGCCTGCTCGCGTACGTCGTCAGCCAGAACTGGGACGTGATCGTCTTCCACCGGATCCGCGACTACACCGGTCGCGAGAAGCTCTGGCTGCGAAACGTCGCCTCGACGGCGAGCAGCCAGGCCATCGACACCGTCATCTTCGTGGCCATCGCCTTCTCGCTCGCGCCGGCCGTCCTCGGCGTCGGTCCCGTCCTGGGCGTCGGCGAACTCCTGGCGCTGATGGTCGGCCAGTACCTGCTGAAACTCGCCATCGCCGTCGTCGACACCCCGATCGTCTACGCCGTCGTCTCGTTCGTCCGCTCGCGCGAGGCGACGGCCGACGAGGAGCCGACGGTCACCTGATCGACGGGTCGGCGGCCGGTCGTTCCCTTCTCGCGTCGAACGAGGACGTTTAGTAACCCGCCTCGAGAGGGATCGGTATGGACGAACGCGTCCGCGAACACGCCGAGGTACTGGTCGACTGGAGCGCACGGGTCGAGGCGGGTGACGACGTCGTACTCGCCGTCGGACCCGACGCCCACGAACTTGCGGTTGCGGTCGCCGAGGCGCTCGGCGAGCGGGGGGCGAATCTGCTCGCGACCTACAGCTCCGGCGAGATCACTCGCGCGTATCTCCGCGCGCACGACGGCGAGTTCGACGAGAATCCGGCACACGAGCTCACACTGGTCGAGAACGCCGACGTCTACCTCTCGCTCGGCGGCGGACGCAACACGAGCGCGACGGCGGACGTCCCGGGGAAGACGCGCCAGGCCTACAGCAGCGCCAGAGACGAGATCCGCGAGGCGCGAATGGACACCCGCTGGGTCTCGACGGTCCATCCGACTCGGTCGCTCGCCCAGCAGGCGAACATGGCCTACGAGGAGTACCAAGACTTCGCGTACGACGCGATCCTCCGCGATTGGGAGGCCCTGGCCGAGGAGATGGGACGAATGAAAGACGTGCTCGACGAGGGCTCCGAAGTTCGACTTGTCTCTCGCGGGACCGACCTCACCATGAATATCGAGGGCCGAACGGCAGTCAACAGCGCCGCCTCGGTCGCGTACGACTCGCACAATCTCCCCAGCGGTGAGGTGTTCACCGCGCCCTACGCCACCGAGGGCAAAGTGACGTTCGACGTTCCGATGACGCTTCACGGTGAATCGGTCCGGAACGTTCGCCTCGAGTTCGAAGACGGCGAAGTCATCGACTACGACGCCGAACAGGGGGAAGACGTACTCACCGAGATCCTCGAGACCGATGCGGGCGCCCGGCGACTCGGCGAACTCGGTATCGGCATGAACCGCGGCATCGACCGCTACACGGACAATATCCTCTTCGACGAGAAGATGGGCGACACGATCCACCTCGCGCTCGGCCGGGCCTACGATTCGAACCTCCCCGACGGCGAGTCAGGCAACGACTCCGCAGTCCACGTCGACATGATCACCGATGTCAGCGAGGACTCGCGACTCGAGGTCGACGGCACCGTCGTTCAGCGTAATGGACGCTTTCGGTGGGAAGACGGTTTCGAGTAACTCACAGTCTGCGGATTAGGCGACTCGCTCTCGATTTCGTGTTAGTCACCAAATTCGATAGTAGCAGCCAATTAATTGCCTATTGTGTGTTGTCAAATCATATCATGAAACCGCGAAGTAGCTGCATAATAATGTAGGAAATCATCGTTGGAATCGAGTACCGCCATGACCGGTGGCGGCGAAGTAACCGGTCGGGACTCGCTGCTCGTCCCATACATCGCCCGCCGACTGAGCATCGGCGGGGCGTGTATTCCCTTTCCACAGTTGTCTGCCCGCCCCGCCGGAGGCGGTACGTATCCGGCGATCACCGTCTTCGGTGTTCTGTATCCGCCGACAGTCTCACCCGTCTCGAGTCCCTACGCCGACCATGCGCGAACAGCTCCGGGCGGGCGTCGCCATCTACAACGCCGGCTTCTATCACGCCGCCCACGACGCCTGGGAGGAGTACTGGCTCGACCTCGAGGCCGGCACCGAGGACGAGCGGTTGCTCCACGGGTTGATCCAGTTTACGGCTGCGGTCCACCACGCCCGAGGCCGTAACTGGGAGGGGGCCGTTGGACTGGCGGAGAGTGCCCGCGGGTATCTTGCCGGACTCCCCGCCGACTACCGCGACGTGGCGCTCGAGCCCGTGCGATCGTTCCTCGAAACCCTCGCGGCGGATCCCGAACTGCTCGAGCGTCGGCAACCGATCCGGCTCGAACACGACGGAACGACGCCGACGCTTGCGGATCTCGGATTCGTGCCGACAGCGGTCGCGGCGACGGTCCTCGCGGCGGAACTTGGATACGACGAGGTGCCGATCGAGCAGGCTCGAACCTACGCCGAACGGGATCTCGAGGCCGGCGACGACGGCAGCCGGTTCATCACGCTGCTGTTCGACTTCGTCCGCGAGGACGACCACCGCGGAATCGTCTACCAGCGGCTTACGGACCACGTTGACCGACGGGAGACTCGAGAGACCGACGTCGAGGGACTGTTCTGACGGCCGTTGGCCGTTCGGTTCGCGACGCGAATCGGCCCGTCGACTCGAGCGATCTGACGTCGACTCCTCTCTGAACTGGGGGCCGATGCCCACAGACGGGAGCTGACACAACTCTTATTTGAGCGAACGTGCAACTGTTCCTATGGCCGAAACGGAAGCGAGACTGCGGCGCTACCTCGAGGACGAACTCGAGACGTGTCAGAACGAGGATCTACAGAAACGACTGGCCGAACTCGACGACCTCGAATCCGTGCTCGATGGGGGGACGGCCGGAACCGACGTGGCGACGTTCTCGGCGCTCGGCGACGAGACGCGATACCGCCTCGTTCGACTGCTCGTGGCGTCGGACGATGAGCTCTGCGTCTGTGAGATCACCCCGCTCGTGGACGTCAGCGACAGCGCCGTCAGCCACGCGCTCTCGACGCTCACCGACGCCGGGCTCGTGACCAAACGGAAGGACGGCCGGTGGCGAAAGTACCGTGCGACGAAGCGTGCAACTGCTCTTTTGACCGTTCTCGACGGCTCGCGATAACGTTCGTTTCTATCAGTTCGACTCTACCCGAGCCAGGCTGCCGCCTCGTTCGAAATGCTTTACTGATTGAGCACCTATTCAACCAATATGGCCCGCACGACAAACGAGAGCGAGCGTCGACAGAACCACCAGCCGACGATGGAAACGGACGGAACGCTCAGCGAACGCAGCAAACGGCAGCGAGACGGGTTCGAGCACACCGGCGCGTTCGGTCAACGGACGGGCGAGTCGGATCTAATCTTTTTCGAGGGAATCCTGCCGGAGATCGACGGCGAGGTATTGAACACACATTCAATCGAGGAACAGGCGGCGACGTGTTTCGACCGCCTCGAGTCGGTCCTGGAAACCCGAGACGTGACGCTCGAGGACGTGATGAAGCTCGAGGTTCATCTCACCGACCCGGACGCCAGCGAGGCCGTCGACACCGTCTACGACTCTCGGTTCGACGGGGTCGAACACCCGCCACGGACCGTTATCGGTGTCTGTTCGCTCCCCGGCGGTGCAGACGTGCAGTTCGACGTCGTCGCAGCCGACGAATAACGCATCTCACCTTTCTCGGCCTGATTCTCATTGGGATGGCTCGCTGTCTCGCGATGGTACTCGTCTGGAACGACCTCGCGGACGGCTCGAGACGGGGCCGACCCCGACGAGCGATCGTCGCCGACGACGGACGACGATTGGCCGTCGCTCGCTCCATACTGGGATGGTAAAAGCAGGGTTCCCGTCTCCGGCCGACTACTCGTGACCGGCGATCCGCAACGGCTCGTAGGGCTCCTCGAGATAGGCCATGTCCGACGCCGAGAGATCCAGTTCGATGGCCTCGACGGCTTCCTCGAGATGCTCGACGCTGGTCGTGCCGACGATGGGGGCGTCGACCTGCTCTTTGTGGAGCAGCCAGGCCAGCGAGATCTGGGCCATCGTGACGCCCTTCTCGGCGGCGAGTTCCTGAATCCGCTCGTTGATCTCCTCGCCGCCGCCCTGGAGGTACGGGATTTGCTCTAAGTACTCGTCCGTCTGCCCGCGCGTCGTCGACTCGAGGGCCTCGAGCGGGCGAGTCCCGACGCCGCGGGCCAGCGGCGACCACGGGATGACGCCGATCCCCTCCTTCTCACAGAGGGGCAACATCTCCCGCTCTTCCTCGCGGTAGAAGGCGTTGTAGTGGTTCTGCATCGTCGCGAAGCGCTCGAGACCCAGTTCGTCGCTCGTCTGCAACGCCTCGGCGAACTGGTGGGCCCACATCGAGGAGGTGCCGACGTATCGGGCCTGTCCCCGCCGTACGGCGTCGTCGAGCGCCCGGAGCGTCTCGTCGATCGGCGTATCGTAGTCCCAGCGGTGGGTCTGGTAGAGATCGACGGTATCCATGCCGAGTCGCTCGAGGCTCGCCTCGAGTTCCTGCTCGATGGTCTTCCGGGAGAGCCCGCTCGAGTTCGGGTTGTCGGGGTCCATCTCCGCGTACACCTTCGTCGCGACGACCTGCGAATCGCGGTCGTAGCCCGCGAGCGCGTCGCCGAGAATCTCCTCGGATTCGCCAGTCGAGTAGACGTTCGCCGTGTCGAAGAAGTTGATTCCGAGGTCGATCGCGCGCTCGATGAGTTCGGTGCTCTCCTCGCGGTCGAGCATCCAGTCGCGGCCGCTGCCAAAACTCATACAGCCGAGTCCGATGCGACTGACCGACATGCCGGTCGACCCGAGCGTCGTGTACTCCATAGGACTTGCTGCGTCGGCCCACCGTTAAAACGTCGCGACTCGAGAATGGGGTTATCGGCTTCCGGTTCCGGCGGGTGAGAACGACGGTGGCCGCGTTAGTCGTGCTCGGCGGAGAACAAAACGGCCGGCGTCAGTCGTGCTCGGCGGAGTTGTCCCGCGGCTCGTAGCCGAGGGCCTCCTTTGCGCGCTGGATCGAGTAATATTTCCGGTCGTTGTCGCTAATCCCGTAGACGATTTCGTACTCGTAGTCGGCCCGAATACAGCGATCGAACAGGTGTGCACAGTCGCGGTAGGAGAGCCACATCGCTTGCCCGCGCTCGTAGTCGATCGGGGGGTGGCCTCGAGTGAGGTTTCCGATGCGGACGTTGACGACCGAGATGCCGTACTCGTCGTGGTAGTACCGACCGAGGGATTCGCCAGCGACCTTCGAGACGCCGTAGAGGTTGCCCGGGCGGGGGAGTTCCGTCCCGTCGAGCAGGTAGTCGTCGTCCGCGCGGTACATGTCGGGCGTTCGCTCCTCGGTCTCGTAGTGGCCGACGGCGTGGTTGGAGGACGCGAAGGCGACCTTCTCGACGCCCGCATCGACGGCGGCCTCGAAGACGGTCTGTGTCCCGTCGATGTTGTTCGTCAGGACGCTGTCCCACGGCGCGGTCTTACGGGGGTCGCCCGCAAGATGGAGGACGACGTCGATGCCGTCCATCGCCTCGCGGACGGTCTCTTCTTCGGTGATATCTGCGACGACGAACTCGCCCGGATAGTCCTCCGTCGGCGGATCGCGGTCGAGCAAGCGCCACTCGTGGTCGTCCGCGAGGCCCTCGAGGATAGCCTCTCCGACGCGCCCCGCAGCCCCGGTCAGCAGGACCGACTGTGCCATTCGTTCGGTGGGAGGCACAGGGGCGATAAGAACCATGCGGTTCCGAGTCGGTTCGAGTGGGTGTAGCACCCTTCGGTCGCGTCGGAACGACGCGACAGGCCGTCCGCATCGCAATCCCCTTGCCGACCGCACTCGAGCACTCCCACATGACCAGCGATACCGACCCCACAGTCGCCGAGGCCGCCTGCTTCGAGGCTGGCATCAAGTTCGGCACGCTCTACCACCAGTTCGCCGGCACTCCGGTGTCGCCCGACAGCGCTGCGAGTCTCGCGCGGGCGATGGAGGACTCGATCACCAATCAACCCCACTGTGCGGCGGTCACCGTCGACGTGATGGTCGACGAACTCGAGGCCGAACTCGCCGATTCGGCGGCTGATTACACGGAACTGACGGGACGGTTTCTCGAGGTCGAGATCGTCGTCGACTACGAGGGCTGTGAGGTCGTCACGCGGATGGCAATGGAAGACGGCTATCCGCTGATGCGCGTCGAGTCGGTTCGGGGTCGCGACTGATCGGCGGGCGGCCAGCGACTCCCTCGCGGAGCGCCCTACTGGCTTCAACTCGAGCACTCCACCGTCGACACCATTTTTCAGAAAATCCATACTTCTTGACACTCAACCTGTAGGGCAGACGTGATGGGTCCCCTCAATTCAGTTGCCCCGTTTCACCGTGACCTCGCGCTCGCCGTGCTCGCAGTGGCGCTGCTCACTGCACCCCTGTGGGCGGCCACGCTATCGCTCGGCGAGCCGGTCACCGAGTACGACCGCGTCGAAGTCACGACCGACGGCGACGGCGTCGCGTACGCCGATCCCGATGCCGTTCCGCCTGAGACACCGATCAGCGAGTCGATCGAGTGTGCCGGCTGGGGCGGTGACGTCCGTGCGTGCAGCTTCGAAGAGCACCTCCTCGAGGTCGACTCCCTGCCGACCAGTCTCTACTCGACGAACCCGAACTCCACGTCGGTTCCGTGGACGCTCACGGCGGACTACTACGACTACGTCCAACTGGACGACCGACTCTACGAGGTAGCCTACGAGACAAACGCGTCGGCACAGCGCAGCGACGGCATGTACCGGGTCGACATCACCCTCGAGCCCGCCGATCCCGACGATGTCCTCCGCTGGGAGTCGATCGATGTCGACGATGCCGACCTCCCGTCGGTCGTCGCCGATACCGCACGAGACGGATCGGGAACGAGTCGGGACGCCGTCGACGTCCCCGAATCACCGATTGAACTCGAGGACGGCACCTACTACCGAGTCTATCAGGAACGGGGCGAGCGCGACCCTCCGACAGGCGAGCGTCCCCTTTCGGCTGCGCTGACGTTCGTCTCGCCCGTCGTCGGCCTCATCGTTCTCGTCCGTCTCTCCCGTCGGGTCGAGATCTCGTACGTCGGCGCCGGTGAAAACGACGACGACACCGGGGACCCGTCGACCGAGAACCAACCGTAGCGGCGACTCGACTCGACCCGTTCCGACACGAGCGCTCGGAACTGCGTGACTTCCCTTTCGAAACGCCGCTGCCGTTCGGCCGGTATCGCTCTGCTCGAGTCGATTTTCACTTTCACTTTCGGGCGACCTTTTAACCCCAGTCACGGTGAAGGGAATAACATGAGTCAAGCGACGTTCGGCGACGACGAGGAACTGTTCGGCGAAGCCGCCAACGAAATGCGCGAGGACGTCGAGGCCTCGCTCGAGGAGGCCTGGGACGCACTTCCGAGCGCCGACGACGTCTGGGAGACCGACGCCGACAACGTGCTGGGCGTGCTCAACGGGCTGAATTCCGCGCTGAACGCCGGGGATGCCGAGGACCACCTTCGAGACGCCAAGAAGTGGTTCACGATGGGCCAGCGAGCCGACGCCTTCGAGGACGCCGACGACCTTGAAGAAGAGATCGGCGATCTCGAGGAAGCTATCGAGGACATCTCCGACGCCGGCGAACAGGTTGGCGAACTCACCTCGACGATTCCGGCCCTTCGCGGTACGCTCGAGGACGCCGGTCCCGCCGAGGACGAGGAAGACGAGGAGGAGGAAGCGGAGAGTGACGCCGACGAAGACGACGAGGAAGACGAAGAGTAACCTCGAGCCGACTCCGGTCACCGGTACTCGTGCGAACGAGCCCGCTACCGACGCTCGGGCCGCGAGACGTCTCGCTCTGCGACGGCCTCGAGCAGCCGCGCCAGCGCGTCGCCCGCTCGCTCGAGAAGCTCCTTGCCGCGCCGTTCATCGCCCGCGTCTGGATCCCCGACGACGCCGTTTTCGCTGAAGGCTGCCGAATCGTAGGCGAGATTCGTGTGACTTACCCACTCGCCCCAGCCGTCGGCTCGCCCGGCCTGGGCCTCGTCCATCCGATCCTCGCGAACCAGTTCGGGCTCGCAGTGGCGAAGCAGGGCAGTCTCGAGCGGGCCGCCGTGGCCCATCTCCGCGGAGTGTTCGCCGACGGCCTCGAACCAGGTGAACGGGACGGCGTACGCCTCGCCATCGCGGGTGACCCGGCCGCCGACCTCTCGCAATGCGTCGACGTTACCGCCGTGGCCGTTGACGAGGACCACCCGGTCGAAGCCGTGGTAGGCGAGGCTCTCGACGGCCTCGCGGACGTAGCGTCGGAACGTCTCGTCGGAGACCCACATCGTCCCGGGGAACTGGCGGTGCTCTTCGGCGACGCCGACCGGAATCGCCGGGGCGCGCACGACCTCGCGATTGACGCGCGCTATTCCGGCGTCGGCGACCGCCTCCGCGGCGATGACGTCCGTCCCGAGCGGTGCGTGGGGGCCGTGCTGTTCCGTACTCCCGACGGGAACGACCGCGAGATCGGTCTCGCAGTCTCGAACGTCCGTCCACGTCGCGTCGCGTAGGTTCATGCGGGAGTACTCCCACGGAGCAGCCAAGAAACCCCCGGTGGACGCGACTTGTTTCCGCCCCCATTTAGTACGCTTGCAGCTGCCGGTCTCGACGGTATCCGACGATCCGTCGAATCCGACGCCATGTATCGCGGCGGCGACGTTCTCGAGTCGCTCCACGGCTCCGTTCCGGAGTGGTTGCTCCTGCTCGCTGCACTCGTAACCCGCCTCGGCGACGTCGCCACCGTTATTTCGATCGTGATCCTGGCGTCCTGGTTGCTCACGTGGCGAGGGACGGCGGCTGAACTCGAGTCTCCGGAGACGGATTCGATCGCACCGAACGCCGACCGCGCGCCCGCCGTCTGGCTCGTGGGCGTCGTCGTCGGCGGGCTGGCGGCGATGACCGCACTGAAATATCTCTTCGCGTTGCCGCGGCCAGAACTCGTCGCGGCGACACCAAGCATGTTACCGACGGCGCTCGAGTCGACGTACGTCTCGACGGTGACGCTGGGCGGCTACGGCTTTCCGAGCGGCCACGCGGTCGGGGCCACCGTCGCCTACGGAGCGCTGGCGCTTGCGACCTCCCTCGGGACGCGTCGCAGCCGACTCGCGGTCGCGGGCGTCCTCGCGCTCGCGGTGAGCCTCTCACGGGTCGTCCTCGCCGTCCACTACCCCGGCGATATCGTCGCCGGAATCCTCCTCGGGGTCGGCTACCTCGCGGCGGTCTGGTGGCTGCTCGAGCGCTCGCCGGCCGATCGCACGACGACCGCCTTCGCGCTGGCGCTCGGTCTCGCACTCGTCGCGATAGCCGTCAGCGGCGCCGCGGGCCGGTCGGTGGCGTACGCCGCACTCGCAGCCGGCGGCTTGACGATCTGGTCGTTCGCCCGTCCTCGCTCCGGTCGGCTCTCGTCCGCACGGCCCGCGTATCACGCGGAGTCGGCGACGATTGCACTCGCTCTCCTCGTCGGTGTTATCGTCGTCGGTGGAGGGCTGCAGTCGGTCGGTCCGGCCGCCGCCCTCGGTGCGCTGGTCGTCGTGCCGGCGGTGATCCGGCCGCGGCTGTCGCCGTCGTAGCGGCGACCTCGCGAGTGGCGAACGCAGGGGCAATCGGTTTTTGACGGCGTCCGTACATTCCGACTATGACTGACGACAATCGACAGCTCGGCGTCGAACTCGGCGAGCTCGGCGACGACCTCGAGTCCGCGGAGTATCCGATGAGCGAGGACGAGTTGCTCGAGCGCTACGGTGACGGGGAGATCGAGATGGAGGGCGAGACGGAGACGCTCGAGCACATCATCGGCCCGCTGAACGAGGACGAGTACCGAGACTACGGCGAGGTCGAGCAGGCGATCATGAACATGGTCGGCGACGAGGCTATCGGACGGAAGAATTACAGCGACCGCACGCCCCCGGCGGCGGGCGAGGACCGCCAGGACGAAGGCGCACCGGACCAGGATGACCAGGAAGGCCAGGAGTCGTTCTGACGGCCCGAGCGACGATCGATGGTTGCTGGTCGAGTACCGGTTAATGGTTGCTGGTCGAGTACCGGTTAATCGTCGTCGTCGGTGCTGGCTTCCGTACGGGCCGTTCGGCGCTGGGCGCGCTCGATGAACTCCTGTGGCAACTCCTCGATCTCGCCGGCCTGGACGCCCCAGAGGTGCGAGTAGAGGCCGCCGTTTGCTAACAGTTCGTCGTGTGTCCCGCGTTCGGCGATACTCCCGCCCTCGAGCACCAGGATCTGGTCGGCGTCCTTGATCGTCGAGAGGCGGTGGGCGATGGCGAACGTGGTCCGCTCTTCGGTCAGGTCGTCGATCGAGCGCTGGATGAGCATCTCGGTCTCGGTGTCGACGTCGCTGGTCGCCTCGTCTAAGACGAGTATATCCGGATCCTTGAGCACCGCGCGGGCGATGGCGACGCGCTGGCGCTGACCGCCCGAGAGCTTGACGCCGCGCTCGCCGACCATCGTGTCGTAGCCGTCCGGCAGATTCTGGATGAACTCGTGGGCTTCGGCGGCTTTCGCCGCCTCGACGATCTCCTCGCGGTCCGCCTCGAAGGTGCCGTAGGTGATGTTCTCCTCGACGGTGCCATAGAAGAGGAACGACTCCTGGCCGACGTAGCCCATCGACTGGCGCAAACTCGGCAGTGAAACCTCACGGATGTCCTGGTCGTCGATGCGGATCGCCCCGTCGTCGACGTCGTACAGTCGAAGGAGGAGTTTGAGGACGGTCGACTTCCCGGCCCCCGTCGGGCCGACGAGCGCGACCGTCTCGCCGCCGTCGACGTCGAAGGAGATGTCGTCGATGATCCGCTCGTTTTGTTCGTATCCAAAACTCACTTCGTCGTACTCGACGCGGCCCTCGGTTACCTCGAGATCCGCGGCCCCCTCGTCGCGTTCGATCCGCCCCTGCTCGTCCATCAGGCCGAAGATGCGCTCGCTCGAGGCCTCGGCGCGCTGGTACATGTTGACGACCTGGCCGAACTGGGCCATTGGCCAGACCAGTTGCTGCGTGTAGAGGATGAAGGCGACGAAGACACCCTCCTGGAGCGTTCCGGTGAACGGCCCCGGCGCGGTGCCGGTGAAGACCCAGTAGCCCCCGACGACGAACGTGAGGACGAATCCGATCCCCGAAATGAGTTGGAGGCCCGGGAAGAATCGAATGCGCAGCCAGATCGCCTCCCAGTTCGTGTCGTAGTATTTCTTCGAGACGTCCTCGACGCGGTCGGACTCGTACGTTTCGGTGTTCGAGGACTTGATGACGCCGATCCCGCCGAGGTTGTTCTCGAGTCGCGAGTTCACCTTCCCGACCGAGGAGCGGACGGCGGCGTACTTCGGCTGGATTTTTTTGACGAAGATGTAGGTGAAGATCGCGATCAGCGGGACGGGTGCGAGCGAGACCAGCGCGAGTTGCGGGTTGAGCCAGAACAGCAGGAAGGAGATGCCGACGACCATCACGATCAGTCGGGTCGCCGAGTTCATCCCCTCGTTGAGAAAGCGCTCGAGTTGGTTGACGTCGTTACTCAGGACGGACATCATCTCGCCGGTCTGTTTCGAGGCGAAGAACTCCATGTCCAGACGCTGCATCTTGTCGTAGGTTGCGGTCCGGACGTCGTGTTGAATGTCCTGCGAGAACGCGTTGAACCCCCAGTTTCGGAGCCAGTGAAAGATCGCACCGAGGGCGAACGAGCCCGCGATAGCGGCGGCGACGAACCAGAACTGCCCCTCGCGCGTCGCCGGCAGCCAGGCTTCCGGCAGGATTACGAGCGGAACCTGCTCCGCGAATGCCGCCTCGCCGAAGATCGCGTCGATCGCGACGGCGAGCAGCAGTGCGGGCAGCAGATCCAGCGCCCGCGCGAGCACGCTCGAGATCAGCCCGACGGTAGCCGAGAACCAGTAGGGACGACCGTACTCGAAGAGCAACCGTCGCATCGGACTCTCGACGCGTTCGCGTTGCTCCTCGAAGGGATCGTCATCGTCCCAGTCGACGTCCTCCATTGCGTTCGGTTCGGGGACCGCCGCCAATAAGGGTTGCTACGAACCGAAACACCCCAGCCGCCGGTAGCGTTCCGTGTCGCTCTCGCGTGCAACTTACTGGTACTCGATTTCGATCTCGTCGCCCGGTTCAATTCCCCGTTCGTCGGCGTAGCCTCGCGGCACCTCGAGGACGTACTGAGCCCGGCCGGTGTACTCGAGGTTCTCGCCGTCCTCGTCGGCGTCGGGTGCCCGAGCCGCCTCGATGGACGTGATCTCGCGGTCGGCGTCGACGAAGATGATGTCGATGTCGAAGTCCATCTCGCGCATGAAGTAGGTTCGCTCGCCCTCGCTCGAGTGGACGAACAGCATCCCCTCGCCGTCGGCGAGCGAGTCGTGATCGCTCAACCCGGTGTAGCGCTCGGCGCGGGTGTCCGCGACCTCCGCGTCGACGACGGCGAGTTCGTCGCCGGTGTCGGCCTCGAGGACTCGGACTTCGGCCTGTTCCTCGGCCCAGGGCGGGGTGATCAGTCCCAGTTGGAGGACGAGCAGGCCGATCAAGGAGAGGGCGACGAGGAGAAGGAGGGACTTCCAGACCCGCTCGAGGACCATACCCCTCCTGCGGCGTGAGAAAGTAAAGGTTATTCGGACGGGGGGATTTGGTCGGCATACGGGCTCGTGGTCTAGCTGGTTATGACGCGGCCTTTACAAGGCCGAGGTCGGTGGTTCGAACCCGCCCGAGCCCATATTTCTGCCGCGAACAAGTCGTGAGCGGCAGAAATCTGTCGCGAGTGGTGGGTTCGAACTAGACCGAGGTTCTGCGCCGCAGGCGCAGGTTCTCGGGCGTAGTTCGAACCCGCTCGAGCCCACCGTCGAAAACTCGTCCGCTGTTACACCCCCTAGTTATATTTCGGGTGAAACGCCCGCTCACTAGCTGGGCGAATTGATCACAGACACATCTGCTGGGGAAATAGCAGTAATAGGATGCCACACAGGATGTGATGGCCGGCACTATAGGCAAGTCAGTTGTTGAGTAGAGGGAGTGACCGGTGATGCACGATATCTGAAAAAACGGTCCCCAAAAGAGACATCCAAAGGACACAGAGAACGAGTCCGAGGATCACTGCCCAGTGAAATTGTATTGCAAGCGGTGCAAGAACTACTAGGGGAATAGCTATCGGAGTAAGCATTATTTGTAGTAGTTCTCCAAGCCATGCCGGCCCAAAGCCAGCCATTTCGATGAGCGCCCAGACCAAAGAGACAGCTATGAAAATAGCGAATACGGCGAGAGCAGTATCGTCTGGCTGAAACACCCGCTGACGGTACGGTAACGTATACTGCTCAGTCTCGCTACGCTGCTGCCTGAAGAGTGCTACGACCGCAGCAAACACGGTAGAACCGAAAACCGCAGCTCCGATAGCAATTGCGACCAATTCTGTGGTGGGCTCCGTGTAGGGTGGTAGCCGCTCCGTCGTCACGTTACGATTGATGTACCACACTGCCGGGAAGAGCGCCATAAAAAACGGAATGACCATTGTACGAACGAGTCGTCTCATCATTCACTCTAATTTATACTAACGTATAAACATAATCCCGCTCTGCACCCGTTTTGCAGTTACTGAAGTGATTGAGAGGAATACCGGTACCTGCTTGCCCTGTACGTGCCATTAGAGGCCCAGAATCGATCTACCGCCGAGTATCTCAACCTCCCTTCCGCTACCCCGTCGCGATAGGTCCCCGAAACCGATCCTCCCGTCCGATGTAATTCGAGACGAATTGACAACCCCCACCTCGAGCGTCCGCAACTCGCAGCACTTGAGCCCGCTTCACTGCGCGGAGCAATCACTGCGCCGAGTACAGCTCCGCGTACGCCCCGTCCAGCTCGAGCAACTGTCCGTGCTCACCGCGTTCGGCGATGGTGCCGTCCTCGAGCGTGTAGATCCGATCCGCGTCCCGAACCGTCGAGAGGCGGTGGGCGATGGCGAGGATCGTGTACTCCTGGGACATCGATTCGATGCCGTCCTGGACCCGGCGTTCGATGTTGGCGTCGAGGTCGCTCGTCGCCTCGTCTAACACGAGGATGTCGGCGTCCTCGAGCAGGGCGCGGGCGAGGGCGACGCGCTGACGCTGGCCGCCGGAGAGTCGGACCCCGTCGTCGCCGAGTTCGGTGTCGTAGCCCTCGGGCAGTTCGTCGAGGAACTCGGTGACCTGGGCGATCTCGCAGGCCTCTTCGACCTCTGCCCGGGTGGCCTCGCTGTTCCCGGCCGTGACGTTCTCGAGGAGCGTCGTGTTGAAGATATACGGGTCCTGGCGCACGAACGCGAGTCGCGAGCGCCACTCGTCGGTGTCGAACTCGTCGATCGAGTCGCCGTTGGCGGTGATCTCGCCGCTGTCGGGTTCGTAGAGGCGAGCGACCAGCGCGGCGATGGTCGATTTCCCCTCCCCAGACTGGCCGACGAACGCGACGAACTCGCCGTCGTCGACGCGGAAGGAGAGGTCGTCCAACACCGGCTCGTCGGGTTCGTAGGAGAACGAGACGTCCTCGAACGCCAGCGGCGTCGGCCTCTCCGGAACCGGACAGTCGCCGCCCTCGTGGTCCCGGTTCGCCTCGAGTTCCTCGATGAACTGCTGCGTTCGGACGAGGTGGGGGAGGCGGCCTTCGACCTTGTAGAAGTACTCGTTTGCGTTGCTGACCCGCGGCCCGAGCTGGAACATGATGAACAGGAACGCGGCCAGCGCGCCCAGCGACATGTCCGCGAACGTGATAGAGACGTAGATCAGGCCAAAGACCATGACGGCGATTCCGAGGTTGTACGCACAACCGATCGCGGCCTCGTTGCGGCCGAGTTTGATCGACGAGGTAGTAAAGCGCTCGAGGTGGGTGGAGAACGTGTCGTAGATCTCGTCGTGTTTCCCGATGAGCTTCACGTCCCGGATCCCCTGGGTCCCCGTCTGGACGCTCTGTTGGATCCCCTCGTTCGCGTCAGCCACCTGATCGCCGACGTCGTAGCCGCCCTCGAGCACGTGTCGAACGAGGAAGGTCAGGGAGACGATGGCGACCCCGGCGACGACCGTCATGAGCGGCGAGATGTAGAAGGCGATGGCGAGGTACATCCCGATCAGGAGCACCTGTTCGAAGAAGCGAACGAAGTCCCGGATCACCTTTCCGGCGTACTCCGCCTGCGTCACGATCGCGTTGAGAACGTCGTCGGAGCCCTCTTTGTCGAAGTAGGCGACTCGAGCGTCGAGCGCGCTCCGGAAGGCCTGGGACTGGAGGTCGCGGACGTAGTGGGTCCGCAGCCAGACGCGCATCCAGCCGACGGCGAACGACGCGAGATACCGGACGGTGATCACCGCGCTGACGGTCAGCACGATGTACCCCAGCGTGAACGGGATTCCAACGAACTCGAACGCGGTCAGGAAGACGCCGACGAGTTCGTCGTCCGCGGCCGCCTCGCCCGATCCCTGTGCCATCTCGATGATCGGGATGATGAAACTCACCCCGACGCCCTCGAGTATGGCGACGATCCCGCTGAAGACGATGAGGAAGACCGTGAGTGCCGGGCGATAGGTCGCAACGAGGTACAACCCCCGGAGCTTCTCGCGGCGTGTGAGATCCTCGGTAGACATGAATTCGATTCGGATTACTGCTCGAGACGGTATTGTTATGGGAACGTTATCGACTCAGAGAGTGTTCACGCCCGATGGTAGTATTCGACTATGGACCGTGAACGATTCTGCCATCTTTTGCGCCGGCGGGGCGTTTCCCGCCGTATGTCACTGCCCGATCGGTCGTCGCTGCCGGCTCGGACCATAGAGCGCGTCTACGCCGATCTGCCGTTCGCCGTCCCGTCGTCGGTCAAGAACGCGTACATTCGCCGAACGGTCGACGACGACTTCGGTCCGTTCGATCACCCGCCGGATCCGTTCGCGACGTTGACGGTCGATCCGGCCGACGTTCGATCGTTTACCGGCCGTCCCTATCCGCCCTACCACGAGAAGGAGGCACAGTTGGGGACCGTTCGCGACGGCAATTGGGACCGCACCGACGACGTGGAGATCGTCGACGACGACTATCGGGAGCGATACGACCTGTACCGAGCTGATCGGTTCTCCGAGAGCGTCTTCTTCGAGTCGATGCGTGCACACTTCCAGGACGGCCTCGACTGGACGGAGACTCCGTTCGTCGAGCGCTGTCTCGAACTGGCGGACGCCGGCGAACCGTCCTGGCGGAGTCTGACCTCGCGCGAGGACGTTCTGGACCGGTGTGCGGCGATCGATTCGCTCTACGAGCGGATCGAACGCGACGGCTACCAGTCCCAGCGAGACCTCGGCTACGGTTCCCTGCTCGGCGTCACCGAAGAAGTGCTCGTCGACATCGGCCGCGACGGCGACCTGCTCTTCGTCAACGGTCGTCATCGATTGGCCATCGCGAAACTGCTCGGCCTCGAGTCGATCCCCGTCGGCGTCCTCGTTCGCCACCGAGACTGGATGGTCTACCGAGACGGCTGCGCCCGATCAGGAATCGCACCCGACCATCCCGATCTTCGTGATCTGGCCGAGACCGACGGCTGAGTGGACGCGTCACCCGCTCACGAACTACTCACTCAGAAAACGAACGCTCGTCGAGATCGAGAGTGCCCGCGGACTCGAGCGGCGCTCGAGCTACGCCGTCGCGACTGCCACCCGAAACGGCTAACGCTTGGCGACGAGGTCCAGCCACCGCGAGGACCAGATCCACTCCGTAGACGACGGCCGATCGTCGTCCGTCGTCGCGATTCGCACGCCGACGACGCCGGACATCGACTGCGGGTCCCACTCCGCGTCGGCGGGGGCCGGCCTAAACGCGTCGTCGTCTCGGTTCTCGAGCATATTTCGTACCCGCCACGACGCGATGAATGGGGTTAGTTAGGCGCGGCTGAACGACGACCATGTGTCCCATACCGCTCGATTTACCGCCGTCAATCATCGATAACTGGGTCGGAAGGGAACGGCTGCGGGACAATCACCGCTGCTCAACTGCTCGGGACCGTTGTTGCGGTCCCGCTGCCGTCGTTCGAGGGATCGAACCCGTGCAACTCGCGCACGTCAGGATGCTCGAGGTTCGCTCGCGCCCGATTGGTCAGCGCCGATCGTCGCGTCGCAGTCGAGAGTTCATCGCGGATCGACTGCCAGCGTGCGTGTCGGCGACGGACCAGTACGGGAATCTCCTCGAGATCGAGGAGTCTGGCGATCGCCAGTCGGTGATCGCCGCGGTCGCCGTGCAACACCGCACCGTCCCTGCCGATGCTCACCGTGATCTCGTCGAGCCGTGGATCGAGCGTCCGATCCCACTTGTAGAAGATGTCCTGCTGGTAGTCGGGCCGCTCGGCCCAGAGTTCCGGCTGCGAGCGGTAGCCGTCAGTCGCGATTCGCTCGTAGATCGCGTCGAGCTTCTGGAATCGTGTCTCGAGTTCGTCGGCGGTCGCACAGCCCTTTGGCTGTTCGCCGGCCGCGAATCGATCGCGGTACTGCTCGAACTCGGCCGTCTCCCGCCAGGGAACGCCCCGATTGAAGTGTGCCTCGACGCTGCTGTAGGCGGCCGTCTCTCCGAACGGGACCGTGTCCCGATCCCAGTCGCCACCGTCGACTCGCCCCCAGCGTTTCGACGGCGTTCGGACCTGTCGATCGATTCGGTCCGGGTCGATCCACAGCCGGACGAACGGATCCGCGTCCGTGACCGACCCGGGATGTACTCGGCGTCGCGCCCGGAGATACGTCCGGCCGGCCGGAATGCCCCCCGATCGAGACAATAGTCGCCGACAGAGCCGATCCCGTCGTCGTCTGTACACCGGGACGCTTCGACGGTACAGTTCGCGTGGCCCCTCCGATCGCGCCGTCGAGGCTGCACGTCCGAGTAGTTCCCACATGCCGGGATCTCGAGCCATTTTACGAGGCTATGTGGCTTCGCAATGTCAGTAATGGGTCCGTGATTGTCGCTCGAACTATTACTTCCGGCACCTACGAACGTTTCGAGGGTGGTCGTCGACGGTCGTCGAGACCGATTGCCCACCGCCATCGCTCCCGCTCACACCTCCGTTTTCCATTACCTTCCACTTAACGTCGAGAATTGGGGATTACTGACGCAAATCGCTCCGTTCGAGTGCGGTAACTCGAGGATACGCTTACAGCGGACGCTTCCGATCCGCAGGAATCGCTCCCAGTGGTGGATACCGATCGCGACGGCAGTCGTGGCTGCTGACTCAAACAGTATCGACGCTCTCGTTTCGCGTCAAAAAGCAGGTCCTCGTGCCTCGAGTCGAACTGTTGTTGCTCGTCGCTGTCCAACCGTACGCGACGCCTTAGTGTTTGAGTCGGGCGACGTTCTCTCGAATCTGTCCCAGCAGGCCGTCTCCGGACTCCTGCGTGAGGGCCGCGTGGAGCGTCGAGTTCTCCGGCTCGTCCTTGACGACGACGCGGAGGTACGGCTCGAGTTGAGTGAAGTTCTCCGAGAGGACGACGGTGTGGTTGTCCTCGTCGTGGTCGACGACACCCGCATCGGCCAGTTTCGGGACGTGACACTGCACCGATGAGACGTAGACGCTCTTGTACTCGTTTTTGGCGACCTCGTCCGGTGGGACATCGTGTTCCCAGCCCGCGACCTGTTCGGCGAGCGTCGACAGCTCGATCGGGCCGTCTTGTCCGCGCAGCGCGTAGAGGAGGTATCGGCGGCGACGGTTAGCAAGCAACTCGAGGATGGTGTCGGCAGAGAGTTCTTGATCCTCCTGACTCGAGGTAAGTGCTTCCATAACACGATATTACTCGCCAGCCCGGAAAAGGGTGTCTTGAATATCCCGAAATCCAACAGACACGAGTCAATGAGTCATAAACGTGACCGTATCCTCCCCGTTATTGTGCAATACGTGTTCCTACCGGGAATTACTGCCTGGTGAATTTACCGTGGGTGACACTCACACGAACGGCAGCCTCGATTCGAAATCCTTTTTTATACCATCGACGGATGTGTGAGTGAGCCGCCTTAGCTCAGACTGGGAGAGCACTCGACTGAAGATCGAGCTGTCCCCGGTTCAAATCCGGGAGGCGGCATACTTTTCCGCGAGGCAATTCGCCGAGCGGAAAGTATCCAACCGACCGGTTTGAACCCTGGAAGTCACAGCCCGGGAGCGCAGCGTAGTGAGCACCCCGGAATGTCTTCCTCCGGTTCAAATCCGGGAGGCGGCACTTCTCGCGGCGAACAACTTCGTGAGCCGCGGGTGTGCGACCCGAGCGGATTTGAACTAGAGAACTCGCAGCGCGAGCGAAGCGAGCGACCGTGTTCGCGTGGTTCAAATCCGGGGCTGCATCATACCCACTGTGCAAATGTCTCAAGATACGTTAGACGTCTGGTGGTGGGTGGAGCACTCGCTGTAGCTCGCTATCCGCGAGGTCGTCACCGATAGTGCTGACCGCGTCGTCGCCCTCGAGAACGTTCGAACCCGATATGCTTTTGACCGTGTGTCCTCCTGTATCCGTGCTGTGAAAGGATCTGTCTTTCTTTGGGATCCGTCGACCAACGAGTGGGTTCGTGAGCTCGTCGAGCCACTCGCCTCCGTGTTTGCTGCGCTCACACATCTCGGTGACGGCGCGTTGTTGCTCGTCCTGGGTGTGCTCATTTACTGGTTCGGTGCGCTCGAGAGCCGTCGGGACCGAGTGTTCGTGATCGCCGTCGGCGTCGCCGCGCTGGCCCTGTCGGCTGGACTGAAAGGTGTCGTTCAGTTGCCCCGTCCGGCGTTGGCGTTTACACCGGAGGGGTACCCCGGGTATTCGTTCCCGAGTGCCCATGCGATGGGCAGTGCAGCGTTTTACGGGGCGCTCGCGGTGACGATGGAGTGGAGCACCCGCCTTCGTCGCTATCTGCTGGCCGGGAGCGTGATCGCGATCGTCGCGTTTTCACGGATCGTGATGGGCGTTCACTATCTCGGTGACGTCGTCGTCGGCGTTGCACTCGGACTCGGGCTGGTTGCCATCGGCGTCTGGACACGCGACGAAGGGTTGTTCGAGCCCGGGTCGATGTTTGCACTCGCGATCGTCATCGCTGGTGTCGCAGCACTGCTTGGTTCCAGTGTCTTCTTGACGTTGACACTGGGCGCGTCGATCGGCGGATTAGTCGGCTGGCACTATATCGACGGCCGACCGACCACCCGAAGCGGGGCTGCAGTCTTCGTACTCGGGTCCATCACTCTCGTCGGTATCGCGGCGCTTCGTCTCGTCTCGTTACTGTTTGGCGTGACGGCTTCCGGCGGAGCGTTTACGCCAGTGGTGTTCTTCGGGGAAATCGTTGGATATGCAGTGCTCACTGCTGCGGTGTTGTTGCTTCCGTGGGTCGCGATTACGATCGAGGATCGACCACTCGTCAGACGATTGCAGTCACAGCTTCCCTTTAGCAACCGTACGATTGACGTCGAGACATCACAACGCGGCGATTGAGGCGGACTGCTGTCCATCGGTTCCGACGACCGTGAGTGCGTGCGGCCGGTCTAGCGATGACTTGCAACTGTCGGCACGAGCGTCGTCCGCAGGCCGAGCAACCAACCGATCACGCGCGACCCGTCGTCTCCAGAGTTAGCTCGCTTCGGGTGGGAGCGGATCTTTGAGCGTCAGTGCGATGGAGGCGAGTCCACTGAGGAGAATCGTGAACCAGTAGGTTGCGAAGCGATACAGGAGCGCGATAGCGAGTGCGACCGCGCTGTTCATGGGGAAGAGCAACAATAGTGCTCCCGCCAGTGCCGCCTCGACGCCACCCAGTCCGCCCGGAGTCGGAACCACGAACCCGACTTTACTGATTGCAACGGCTGCCATCGCAACACCGAAGGGGATCGATGTGCCGACTGCGGCGGCCGAGATGTAGAGGGCCGCTGCGAACGCGAGCCATGCGACGTGGGCATAGACGAGTGCGATGCTCATTGCGCGTCGATCACGGGAGACGAGATTGAGGGTCGTATAGAACCCTTCGAACCGGGTGACGACGTTCTCACGACGGAAATGGTCAGCTTTGTCGGGTGCGATACGCTCGAGGACGCGTCGAAGCCCGGTCGCGAGTCGCAAAAACGCCTCGAGTACCAGTTCGTGACGCAGCCATACGGTGGCGGTGAACAGGAGGACAGCAACGATGATCACGGCTGCCATAGGTGCGTACTGGCTGAGATCGATCGGTGGCGAGTACACCAGCAGGACGAACGCGAACCCGATCGATCCGAACGTGTAGTAGGGAACGTAGTTGAGGAAGTCTGCACCGACGACGGCGGCGAGGGCTTCTTCGTAGGCCGAATCGTAGTATCGGCTGACGACGGCGGCGATACCGACGCCAGAGGTCACTTGTCCGTACGGCGTCACGTACTTTGCGAACATCGCGGTCAGGAACAGGCCACCGACGAGCCAGTACGGTCGTGGTTTGTCGACGATCGAGAGCAGTCGATGCCAGACCAGGGTTCGACAGAGCAGACAACACAGCGTCGCCACAAACGCCAGCATGTAGAGTCGAACGTTCGCTCGGCCGATTGCTGCGAGTACCTCCTTCCAGCCGACTGTGAGGACGAATAAGACGAGCAAGAGAAGTGAGATCGCCACCGCAACGACGGCTTGTCGCTTCATCGTCTGTTTGTTTCTGTTCCCACCCCACTTACCAGTATGGTCCTGTGGTATCCAGTTCGATCCCGACGAGGAGTTCGTAGAACTGTTCCAATCGCACTACACGAACGTCCGGTGCGAGCGGGCGCTGTCACCCCCGGAAGACCACGGCCACTCGCATAGCCACCAGCACTGAGTGACGACTCCGCCACCTCACGATAGTCTCGCGCTGTCCCCGCCAAACCCGAGGGGTGGCATTTTTTCCGCGAACAATACCGCGAGCAGCAGAACTCCACCGGAGCGAATTTGAGCTGAACACGTCGCGGCCCTTACAAACACGGTGATGAGGAGCGTCTTAACGTAGTTCACAATCTGCGTCCCGAGGAGTCCTCTCGAGCACAGATGACGACTACGAGACGGCATTCGGTGCCCAAGGACGGTTTCGATCTGATAGCGATCGGTCGGTCGTCCGATATCGAACCGTGAGTCCGAACCGATCCAGTCTCAGTCCGACCGAAGCCGGTCGGAAACGTCTCCCGACCGACCTCACTCACAGATTCTCGAGGTCCCACCCGACGAACTCGTCCTCGAGGTCCACCTGCAATCCCTGCAGTACTCGCGCCAGCCCCAGATAGCAGCCCGAAAGCATCCCGACGCCGAGGATGACGGCTTCGTCGTAGTGGGCAGCGAGACGCTCGTGGGTGTCGTCCTCCACCTCGCCTTCGACGAATTCCTCGACGTACGCGACGAGGGCCGCGTGCTCGTCCGCGAGGCGGTCGGGTTCCTCGCGCGAGATGGCGAGAAGTTGCTCCGGCTCCATCCCTTCGTCGAGGGCGACGCGAACGTGCTGGTGCCACTCGTAGGCCGTCTCCGCGTAGTAGGAGGTCGTGAGGATGACGAGCTCCCGTTCGTGCGGCGAGAGACCGCTGTGGTTCCACACGACGGAGCCGTAGGCTCGGAACCCCTCGAGCAATGCGACGTTCCGCCCGAGCGTCCGGTAGACGTTCAGGGTGCCGCCTGTCAACGAGTGGCCGCGGTCCGCGTCGTCTACGTCCGCGTCGGAGAGGGTATCGAGCAACTCTCGTTTCTCGGCCGGCAGGTCCGCCGGATCGACGTAGCTGATTCGTGCCATACCGTGGCGTTTCGCTCGAGGGCCATATAGTCACTTCCAGCGGAGCAGCGACTGGGGTCGATTCGAAACGGCGGCCGTCGGGTCCAAACACGCACATCTCCCGGACGGAGCGTCGAACACGTCCCCTATCGTGTCGTTCCGAGATACATTCTTGACATCCTCCCCGCGCTAAAGCGCGAGGATTCTCGAGTCAAGCGAATCGTAGATTCGCGTACCTCGCAAATCTCCGATTTGCTCAGCGTTGGGATATTACGGTTTGCAACCTGCCTGTTCGCTCGGTACGAAACGCCCCGAGGTTTGATTGAACAGGTAGGCTACTGGCCGTGCCAAACGACCGTTACTCATATCCCCCGTAGGAGGATTCTGAGTTACCTTTCTGCGAATGTTGACTGCAGCGCGTATTCCCGAGCGAGCCGTCCGAGAGCGACGACTCGAGCGGCCCAGCCGAAAACAACACCGAGAACAACGACTGATCCAACGGGCCCACGGGAGGCGTCACAGTCGTGGCAACTGAGCGGCGAACGATTATCCGTCTCGTTCCTGTTGCTCCGTCCGTGAGCAGCGAGACGACCAGCAACGAGAGCGACACGTTCGAGATCGGCGACACGACTATCCACCGACTCGGCTTCGGGGCCATGCGCCTCTGTGGCGAGGCGATCATCGGTCCACCCGAGGATGATGAGACGGCACGTGAGGTCCTCGAGCGCGCGGTTGACTGTGGCATCGACTTCGTAGACACGGCGGATTCCTACGGCCCCGGCGTCAGCGAACGCCTCATCGGCGAGACGCTCGGCGATCCAGACGACGTGCTGGTCGCAACCAAGGCCGGTCTCCTTCGCAATCGCGACGGAGAGTGGCTCGCCCACGGCGACCCGGACTACATCCACAATCAGGTGCTCGCCTCCCTCGATCGACTGCGGACCGACACCATCGATCTCTACCAGTTCCACCGTCCAGATCCGGACACGCCCTACGAGGACTCCGTGCAGACGTTCGCGGAACTGCAGGACGACGGACTCGTCGACCAGGTCGGCGTCAGCAACGTCTCCGTCGAGCAACTCGAGACCGCCCGCGAACACGTCGACGTCGCGACGGTCCAGAACCGGTTCAATCTGGACGACCGCTCGAACGCCGACGTGCTCGAGGTCTGTGCGGAGAACGAGATCGGGTTCATTCCGTGGGCACCGATCGACGGCGACGATCTCGAGGAACACGGCCACCTGCTCGACGGACTCGCCGAGGAACACGACGCGACGCGGCGGCAGGTCGCCCTGGCGTGGCTGCTCGAGCGCTCCGACGTGATCCTCCCGATTCCGGGCACGTCGGATCCGGACCACCTCGAGTCGAACGTCGCCGCCTCGAAGCTGTCGCTTTCGGAGGACGAGATTCAACGGCTGACCGACGCGTCGGAGTGAGAGACGGGGATCACTCGCCGACGTAGACCGTTTGCAGCCGCGAGCCACAGTCCGGACAGCAGAGCGTCTGCCACTTCGTGGGGTCGAGACCCCCAATCGTTTTCGTGCGGCGGGCGTCCTCGAGTGCTATCGCGGCACCACAGCCCTCACAGTCGAAGGGACCGTCCGAGTCGGACATCGACCGATCGTACGCGCGGGTGGGTATTGGCTTGTCGGTCCCGCGATCGACGTTCGAGTAGTCCCAATCGTGCAGTTCGCTTGTCAGCAACCGAAGAGTAAACTGACTGTGTGCGAACGGGTAGCGCATGGGAACCACGGCCGATATCGACGAGTTGGACGACCTCGAGCACGGACTGGCTCGCGTCAACGACACCAAACTCCACTACGTAACGGCCGGCAACGGGCCGCCGCTGGTCCTCTGTCACGGCTGGCCCCAGACCTGGTACGAGTGGCGCGAGGTAATTCCCGCCCTTGCGGCCGACTACACCGTCATCGCGCCGGACCTTCGCGGGATGGGCGACTCCGAGACGCCCCGTGCGGGCTACGACAAGGACACCGTCGCGACCGACGTCCGCGAACTCGTCCACCACCTCGGCTTCGGTGACGATTCAATCGCGCTCGTCGGTCACGACTGGGGGATGCCGACGGCCTACGCGTACGCCGCCCAGTACCGCGACGAAGTCGCCGCACTCTGCGTGCTCGAGGCCGGACTCCCGGGGATCAACGAGGACGGGAAGCGAAAGCTCTGGCACACGCGCTTTCACACCGTTCCGGATCTGCCGGAGCGGCTGGTCGCCGGTCGGGAACGGCTCTACCTCTCGTGGTTCTACACGGAGGGGGCCTACGACCCCTCGGCGATCAGTGACGACGCTCGCGACGAGTACGTCCGCTGTTACTCGCAGGCCGGCGGGCTGCGGGGCGGTTTCGAGTACTACCGGGCCTACGACGACGATGCCGCGAACAACGAAAGTCACGCCGAGGCGCCGCTCGAGATTCCGGTCCTCGCTCTGGGCGGTGCCGAGTCGTTTCGCGAGCTACCGATTCGCGATATGGAGGCCGTTGCGACGAACGTGGAGGGGGAAGTGCTCGAGCGAGCCGGCCACTGGATTCCGGAGGAACGGCCGGCGTACTTCGTAGAGCGGTTGCGTGGGTTTTTCGCGGACGCGATGTAGTTCCGAGAGTGAAAAACAAGCTCGAGGGGTGATATCGACCTCGACGCACGTTCTCGAGGCTTAGGCTACCAGAATGCCTTCTGACCGATCCGCATCCGATTCGAACCGCGAAATCGCCTCGGCGACGTCTTCATCGGTTGCGTTCGGTGGGTGCTGCTCGTCGTCCGTTTCGTCAGTCATTTCTCGTCTCCTTGTCTGCCTCCTGTCTGTATAGTGAGTGGTGGAGATAGTTCACAATCCGTTCCGCTGGGTATCCACACCGCTGGCAGATGCTCTCCCCTTGCTGGGGATCCCACACGGGCTTGTGTTCTCCATCGTCACACGCCGGTTTCATTTGCTATCCCTTCTCTTCCCCATGCGGTCGAACGGAGCCAGCATGCATAGTTGTCAGGTAATGTTCACGTTAGCTCGTAGGTTACCCTCGAGTAATTGCGATTCTCGGTTCCACCCCGACGAATTTCTGTGGCTCACGAGGTCCTTTGCCGGAGCAGTACGGCTACTTCGAGCCATCGAGAACGGAGTGATCGATGGCGTCACAGACGGTCCGGGTGCGAGAATCGAACGACGCCGAGACGTGCTCGCTGACGCTGCGCGCGACTCGTCTAGTTCGATTTCGATCGGACTTTCGACTCCTCCGTGAAGTCGTCGTCAGAAAGTCCGGGTGCGAGAATCGAACCCGCGTCTCAGCCTCCACAAGGCTGAAGGATAACCACTACCCCAACCCGGACACGCTTGCAAGAAAAAATACGCGCGGTCGGACTGAAATACGTTACGACTCGAGTACGCACCCGTGCGACTCCGTACCGCGGGATTTCCAGACGCACTGCCGACGAGGCGGTTGTACGCCATCCCAGCGAGCGTCGACCGGGACGTTTTTCGGCACACAGGCCCTAGCACCGCCAACGCGTGGCCATCACCGACAAAATCTACGTCAAGAATCACCGCCAGCTCAGCTCCCAACTCGAGACGAACATCCCGAAGGGCGCGTTCAAGGGTGCGACGCTGGACATGCTCTTCCAGGGCCAGGGACTCGAGAAGCTCGACGACGCGACCCGCGACCGCGTCCTCGATTTCACGGAGGACTTCCTCGACTGCGGCTGTGACAACAACCCCTACTGTGGCTGCCCGGAACGGAAGTTCCTGCAGTATCTCCTCGAGTTGCGCGCACAGGGGCTGGGGCCGGACGCCATCGTCGACGTGATGACCGACGATTACATGGTGTACGCCTACCCCGGCGACGTGCTCTCCTTTCTCGACAACGCGGTGCGGACGCTCGAGGCGGCCGAGGGGCTCGCCCAAGTCGACGGCGCGGACGAGAAGTACGACGAGATTCGACGGGAGAAGCAGAATCTCACCCGCTGATCGCAATCCTCAGGGAACCACTACGTCGCAGTCCGTGCACGCGCGCTACCGCAAACGCTGACTCCTGTCGCGTTCTATCGCAACTGGTAGGACTCGTCTTCTTCGTCCAGTTCGTCGAGTAACAGCACTTCGTCCTCCTCGTCCTCGAGTCGGTCTTGCAGGTCGTTGACGTAGCCCTTGTACTCGTCGAGCTGTTCCCGGAGGTGGTCGGCCTCGAGTTCGAGCCGTTCGTGCTCGCGGATGAAGCTCTTCGGGACCTCGACGCTCGGCGGGAACGTCCGGTCGCCGTCGTCGCCTCCCGGCCCGGCCGCGCCTCGCGCCTCGAGTTCGTCCTCGGGGACGACCTCGACCTGCCCGTCGTGTTCGACGAGCAGGTCGACGTAGTCCCGAAAGACCGCGGACAACGAGATGTCGCGTTCCTCGGCGATGTCCTGGAGCGCCGCGAACGCGTCCTCGTTCACGCGAAACGAGATCGTCTTGTTCTTGTTGCCCATTGGCATCCATTCGTCGGTCCTGATACTTAACGGTTCGTCAGACGAGATGCCGCGTTCGCCACCTGTAGGCCTCGATGACCGGACAGGCTATCCGACTCCGGGCCGAACGCCACCCATGCTCACCGACACGCCGGGACTACACCACGTGACGGGGATCGTCGGGGACGCCCAGGAGGCGATCGATTTCTACGCGGGCGTCCTCGGCCTGCGACTCGTCACGCAGACGGTGAACTACGAGGACATTCTGCAACACCACCTCTACTTCGGCGACGCGGCCGGGACGCCGGGGACTGTTCTGACACAGTTTCCGGACCCCCACGCCGATCCGGGTCGTCGCGGAAAACCGCAGGTTGCGTCGGTCTCGTTCGTCGTTCCGGACGACGCGCTCGAGTTCTGGCAGACACGGCTCGAGGACCACGATATCACCGTCGAAGGCCCCTCCGAGCGATTCGACGAGCGCGTGCTGCAGTTCGAGGACCCCGTCGGAACGGCACTCGAGTTCGTCGCCGGACCGATATCGGATCCCGACTCCGACCTCGACACCGGTATCGAGCCGTGGACGGCGGGCCCCGTCCCCGAAGCCAGCGCCGTTCGTGGACTCCACGGCGTCTCGCTCCTGTCGGTCAACCCCTACTCGACGGCGAGCACGCTCGAGACGCTCGGCTTCGACCACGAGGCCGAATACGAGAACCGCATCCGGTATCGCGCGTCGGGGGCTCGAGGTTCGGACTCTCGAGCGACGGCGATCGACATCCTCGACCGCGAGGCCCCCTTCGGCCGCGAGGGACCGGGAACGCTCCACCACGTTGCGGTCCGAGTCGACAGCGAAGACGACCTCTACGAGTGGCACGACCTCTTCGATGACCGCGACTACGACGTCTCGCGGGTCAAGGACCGGCACTTCTTCCACTCGCTGTACGTCCGCGAACCGGGCGGCGTCCTCTTCGAACTCGCGACCGAGACCGACGGCGTCGCCGCCAGCGGCGAGACGGGCGGCACCGGCCAGTCGCTGTACCTGCCCGATCGGTTCGAGGCGGACCGCGACCTGATCGAGAGTCAACTTCCCGAACTGACGGCTCGAGACGGAGCCGACCTCGATCGATGACCGGCGCGAATCGATCGATGAGCGCAGTCTCGGGACCCCACGCCGGACAGCCGTTGCTCACAGCCGGTGCTCCTGCACTGGCCGCTGAGGCCGCGTTCGTCGTCTGCCACGGTCGTGGTGCGACAGCTCAGGGCGTCGCCAATCTCTTCGAGCCGACCTATCGCCACGGACTCGCAGTGCTCGCACCGCAGGCCAACCGAAGCCGCTGGTATCCGCGACCGGCGAGCGTCTCGCGAGCGGAGAACGAGCCGTGGCTCTCCTCGAGCGTGGACTGCGTAGCTGCCGCGCTCGAACAGGCCCAGTCGATCGGTATCCCGCCCGAACGAACCGTCCTCGGCGGCTTCTCGCAGGGCGCCTGCGTCGTCGCGGAGTTCGTCCACCGAAACCCGATCCGATACGGCGGCCTCGTCGTCCTCTCTGGTACGCTTCCCGGAACGACCGACGGCCACGAATCGACCGAAATGGACGGCTCACTCGAGGGAACGCCGGTCCTGCTCGGCTACGGCGCGGACGATCCCCACGTCGATCCCGATCACGTCACCGAAACGGTTCGCATCTTTGAACGGGCTGACGCGACGGTCGACGAGCGGCGCTACCCCGAGACGGGCCACGAGGTCACCGACGACGAGTTCGACGCGATCGGCGGACTGTTCGAGCGCGCTCTCGAGTCGTAACGAGCTACGTCGAATCCGGGCCGAGCCCTTTCTCCGAAAGCTCCGCCAGTGCATCCTCGCTTTTCTCGAGGTCGCCGAGTCCCATCCCTTCGAGGACGTGGTCCGCCTTCGTGAACTGGATCTCCTCGTAGTCGACGATCTGGAACCGGTTTCCCCACGGATCGTGGAACTCGAGTCCCGGCACGTCGAGGCGGTCGATCTCGAGTTCTGCGAGTCGCTGCTCGACGCAGTCCGCGTCGTCGACGACGAGTCCGAAGTGGCGGGCGTTGTCGGCCGTCTGGCCGGCCGCATCGGTTTGGACGAGTGCGACGAACTGGTCTCCCATGTCGATGAACGCCTTCGTGTCGCTTCGGCCCCGGAGATCGAACGCGAACAGCGAGCGGTAGAACTCGAGCGCGTCATCGATGTCGCCGACCTCGAGGGCGACGTGGTTCGTTCCCACGAGCCGTACGCGGTCGTCACGGCTGTCGTCTGTCTCGTTCATACTCGTTACTTGTCACTCGAGTCCGGTAACCGCTGTGCTGGCAGCGTCACTTGAGGCAGGACAATTGACTCCAAAAGAACGAAAGAACGGGTCGATCGACCGTTTCAGGCCGGCGCTTCGGCTTCGTCCTCGTCTTCCAGCCCCTCGAGTCCCTCGAGGGCCTGGATTACGTCGTTGCGGTAGTTGATGACGGGCGACTCATAGCGCTCGCGGGCCATCTGGGCGTACTCGTTGGTGGGGGCCGTCGAGCCGCTCTCGGGGGCCTCTTGCTCGGCTTCCCACTCCTCAAACGCCTCGATGCGATCGAGGGTGCGTTCGGCGGTTTCGACGACCCAGCGGTCGCGGGTGGCGTCGTCGACGACCGCGATAGATTCGGGTCGGACGGAGACGTTGACGGTGCCGTCGTCGGTCTCGTAGGTTCGCGGTTTGCCGACGATGGCGACGTACGCCGGCGGTTCGGTGTCCCGCAGCACGGCGGCGGCTTCGGGCTGGTACTGACCGGCGTAGACGAAGAACGTCCCGGTCGGATCGACGACGCGGCCGCGCCAGTACTCGCTGTCGTCGCCGACGTCTTCGGTTTCGGTGAGGGTGCCGACGATGAACACGCGGTTCGCGCGGTCGCCGGTCGGGAGGAGCGCGTAGTTGGGTGCGCGCTCGTCGTCGCTCTCTTTGAAGGAATACGTCGAGTCGTTGAATTCGGAGGCGAAGACGCGGCGGGCGACTTCGCGGGTGAGTTCTGCCTGGCTCATGTTACATCGACCTCGCTTTGATCAGCAGCTGTTCTGGATCGGCTGGCCCGTCGAGCTCTTCGACGTCGTCGGCAAGCACGTAGCGGCCGAACGTCGGTCCCTCGATTCGGTAGTAGGTCCCGACGATGTCGTCCATGATCTCGTCGGCGACGATAGTCGTATCCAGGGCGTCCATCGCCATCTCCTTGGCTTCCTCCAAGCTCAGCCCCGTCAGGTCCTCGGTGGCCTCCTTGTCGAAGATGACCTCGTGTGCGTCGATGCCGTCGTCGACGACCGCTTTGATTCGGAGGTCGAACTCGCCCTCGACCTCGCCGTGTTCGTTACAGCGGCCGTTCTGGAGGACGCGCGTGCAGTCCTCTTTCGGACAGCGCTTGATGAGACCGCTGCCGCTTTGCATGTCGACGAGCGCGCCCTCGATTTCGCTCGTGTCGTCGCCGACCTCGAGCTCCTCGTCGAGTTCTTCGATCACCGTCGTCGAGTTGAGTTTCACCGAGTACCGGCCCTGGTACTCGTCTGTGACGACGTTTCGGAGTTCGTAGACGCCACCTTCCTCGAGTGCGGGGAGGTCGGATTTGGCCCACTTGGTGAACTTGATCGTGCCCGTCGGGTCGCCAAGTAGACCGACCTGCGCGACGGAGTCGCTCCGGGGATCCCAGAGTTCGATGACCTTCGCGGTGAGGTCGATCCACTGCTCGGGTTCGTCGACATCCTCGACGTTGGCGGCCTCGCTGCCACCCCGCGAGATATCCTCGCGCTCGAGGCCGGCTTCCTCGAGGTAGTGGTTGGTGACGCTTCGGCGTGCCTCGTCGATAGGTACCTTGTACTCGTCGACGAGCGTGGTCAGGCGCTCCTCGACGTCGTCGACGCTCACGTCGATGTGGTCTGAAAACTGCGCGTGTATGTCGTCCGCGTGCTGTCGTACGTCGCTCATTGTGTCACGCCTCCTCTTTGGTTTCACTGGGAGGCATACGTCGGTTCGCGCCCAATAGTATTTAAAGTATCGGGGCCGGAGTGAAAGTGAACGTCGCCGAGTCGAACCGGGTGACTGCGGGGAGTCTGTGATCAGTCGTCATCGGGCTCGCTGTCGGAATTCGCGTTCTCGTCACCGCTGTCGCCGGCGTCGGTCTCCTCGTCGTCGCCGTCGGTCTCGCCATCGTCACTGATCGCGTCGATCCCGTCACCATCCGGGGTTTCGACGACGATCTGGATGTGGTCCCCGTCCTGCAGTTCGTAGTCGAGGTCGACCGCCTGTCCGTCGACCGCGATATCGACGCTCGTCTCCGGGTCCTCGTCGTCGTAGGTTTCGCCTTCGATCGTGATCGAGGAGTCGGTGATCGGCATCGTGACGTCCTCCATGGCCGCCTCGAGCGTCACCCGCTCGGGATGCATGTGCCAGACGTTACCGTCGCCCGGGTGGAAGTGGAACGTCCCGCCGAGTTCCTGGTAGTAGTATGCCTGTTGTTCGAAATCGAACGTCTCGCCGTCGACTTCCACGGTGAGCTGGCCGTGGTCGTGGACGCGGCTCTCGCCGTCGTCACTGACGCCCATCATGATAACGTAGCCGACCAGCGCCAGCACGAGCACACCGAGTACCGCGCCGAATCCATACACCGCAAGTCCGAGGGAATCCTCGCCTCCACCGTCTCCGGTCCCCCGATAGTCGTCGACGCGCCGCCGATCGATCCGGCCCAGTTGGCCCTCGTGGTCGCTCGCGAGATGCTCGAGGTAGGCAGCCTCGTCGGCGAACGACGCCTCACAGTAGTCGCACTCGGGCATTGATCGATCTAGGGAGGTCACTGTATTCAATCGGTCGGTCGGCTACCCGAGTCGCTGGATCGCCGCGATTTCGGCCCGCCTGTTGGCGACGGGTCTATAGTTCTCGCGGGCGAACCGGGTGGTAATGTCGGATCGTCGTCGGCTCGAGCAGTTTTTGCGCTCGCGGTTTCGAGAGGCGGGCGAGCAGTACGAACGCGCTCGCGGATCGACGAACGATCAACTCGCGGAGGCACGCGAGGCGTACGAAGCGGCGAAGAACGCTCGCGGCCTGCCGTCGGACGAGGCGGGCCGAGCGAAGATCGTCTGTCGCCGCTACGCCGAGCGCCGAGCGGCGAAGCTCGACGAGCAGTACCGACCGGCGTGCTACGAGGAGGGTCATCCGGACTGCGAAGGCTGCGTGGAGGACGTCCACGAGGGACGAATCGAAACCTGGGGGAACTGACGACTGCGTCTCCGTCTCAGTTACCGTTCGGCACGTCCCCGTCCGTTTTGTCGTCGCTTCTGTCTGCTCGGTCGTCCTCCCGTTCGGGCAGGAACGCCCAAACTACGATGAGTCCGGCGATGACGAGACCGAGGGCGGCCGACTCGAGGACGGTCAGGTGGATGTTGACCCAGACGAGGACCGTCCGTAGCTCGACGACTAACGGGACGGTAAACGCGAGGACGACGAGCAGTGCGCCCTTCGAGATGCGCACTACGGCTTCACCTCCGTGACGGTCGAACTCGCGAGTTCGCCTGCAGTAGCGAGGGCGGTAGTGGTGTACTGCTCGAGCACCATCCCGAGGACCGGGAGCGTATCGACGCTGACCGGGAACGGGTTGATGTCGGGACCGAACAAGCCGCCGCGGTCGATGATGCTCAGGAGCGGGAACGTGTACGCGAAGATTACGAGCACGATCGCGATTGCCGTCCAGAGCTTGAGGTTGTCGAGGACGAGCGGCGCGTCCTCGGGCCCGGACAGCGTTTCGGCGTAGCCGTTTGCCGGGAGGCTATCGCTCTTTCCGTTGAACGCCGTTCCGATGACGTTCGCGAAGAACAGCACGAGCGAGAGCGTCAGCAGGACCCCTCCAAGCGCGATCTGGGCCTGGAGTTCGCCGACGCTGCCGACGGCAGCCTCGAATTCGAAGCCGTCGTACAGCGGTTCGGCGGTCCGACGTGGGATGCCGAGCAGACCGGCGCGGTGCATCGCGTTCGACATGAACGTCATGCCGACGAACCAGAGGACGACCTGTCCGAGCGCGACCGACCGGTTCCAGAGCGCCCTGCCGGTCACCTGCGGGAGGAACCAGTAGGTGGCGGCCATGAACGTCAGGGCGACGGCCGTGCCCACGGTGAGGTGGAAGTGCCCGACGACCCAGAACGTGTTGTGGACGAGGTAGTTGATGTTCATCCCAGCGTTGATCATCCCCGAGAAGCCGGCGGCGGCGAACATCAGGCCGGCCAGCGCCATCCCGGTGAAGACGGGGTCACGCCACGGCAGTGCCTTGAGCCAGCCGAAGTAGCCCTCGCCGCCGCGTTGGCGGGCGCCGTGTTCCATGCTGGCGACGACGGTAAAGGCGGTTAACAGGCTCGGCAACAGGAGGAACATCGTGTTTGTCATCGCAATGAACTTGAACCCTTCCGCGATCCCGGGATCGAGGTACTGGTGGTGGATCCCCGTCGGGACCGAGAGGATCAGGAAGAGCACGAAGACGACGCGAGCGAGCGGGTCGCTGAACAGTTTCCCACCCGAAACCTTCGGCAGCAGGATGTACCACATCATGTACGCCGGCATCAACCAGAAGTAGACGACCGGATGGCCGAAGAACCAGAACAGCGTCCTGGTGAGCAGCGGGTTGACGGAATCGATCAGGCCGAGCGACCACGGCAGGAGGAACAGCAAGATCGCCGTGGCGACACCCAGCGTCGCGAGGTACCACATCAGCATCGTCGTCAGCACCATGAACGTCGGCAGCGGAATGCGCTCGTCGGGATTCTCTTGCTTCCAAGCCCACCACGAGCGGAACCAGTCGGCGCCGGCGAGCCAGGTGCCGACGACGAACAGGACGAGCCCGAGATAGAACATCGGGTGTGCCTGCAGCGGTGCGTAGAACGTAAACAGCACCGTCGCACTGATATCGGTCGCATCGGTGAAGCCAGCCAGAATCGCAACGCCAGTCAGCGTGATTCCGGTCGCCATCAGTCCGTACCAGCCCCAGGTAAACCGGAGGTCTTCGACGCCGCGATCGAGGCTAGTCGTCACCGCCCACGTGAACACGCCGACCAAGAAGAAGATGGTAAACGAGATAACGAGGAAGACGCCGTGGGCGGTAAGAACGGTGTAGTAGTCCGCCGAATCGATAAACCGATAGTAGCCGGTTCGGTGTAGCGTCTGGATGATTCCGAACACGCCACCCAGGGCAAGCGCGAGGAAGGAACTGTAAAACGCTGCTCGGACTACTTTCGCCTCTGCTGGGAACGCCTCGATGTACGTCGCTGTCGAATTAGCCTCACTCATCGTCCTCACCTCCATCGTCGTCGTCCTCGAGTTCTTCGACGACGGTCAGCGTCCCGCTGTCGTCGTAGCCATCGATCGTGAGCGTCCAGTCGTGGTCGCCCTCACCGAGTTCCGTCGAGTCGACCGTAAACGTCGTCTCCTCGGTCGTTTGGCCGGCGACCGTGACGTCCTCCTCGAACGTTTCGTCGCCGATCTCGAGCGTGACTGGCGTCTCGATGTCGTCGAGCATGCGGTTTTCGACCGATGCAGTGATCGTTGCCTCGTCGCCGAGTTCGACCTCGCTGTCGGCCTCGACATCGAGGGTGGTCATGTCGAACTCGTCTTCAGGAATAACGTGGAGTTGCCCCTCCATGTTGTGGTGGTCGGAGCCGCAGTATTCGTTACAGACGACGCCATACTCACCCGGTTCATCGAACTCGACGGTCATCTCCGACACCTCGCCGGGGATGACCATCGTGTTGACGTTGGTGCCGACGACGCTGAAGCTATGAATCACGTCGCGAGCTGTCACGTAGAACGTGACTTCGCTGTTCGCCGGCACTTCGATCACGTCCGGCTGGAAAATGAACGTCTGTGCGACGACGTAAGCCTCGTACTCATTTTCCCCGACCTGTTCGACGCGCGGTTCGCCGAAGCGCTCATCATCGCTCAACTCGCCCGGCTCGATAGTCGGTTCATCATCGCCGACCATCGTGATGCCGAGTCCGACCGCACCGTAGGTGATCGTCGCGATGAAGCCGACGATCAACACCATCGAGGCGATCAGCCACAGCTTCTCGTATGAGTGAATATTCATGCGAGACCCACCACCGGGAGCACGATCCCGGTAACCGTCGGCTCGTTTCCGAGGAACTCAACGAAGTACATGAAGAACCACATGAGCACCAGGATGAGGAAGTACAGCGCGATCAACGCGAGCGTCCCCACTGGATCGTACTCGTCGTGTCCGATCTCACGTATTTGTCCCGATTCCTCTTTGCCTGTCGGCTGATTCATGAGTCGGTGTTTGAATAGCCTTACCTTAAGTACCAGATCAATTCCTACCCCGTAAGAACGAGAGGTATTATTATGACTCTACAAACTAACCGCCTCGACATGGTACTCGAGACGGTTTCTCCCCGAACTTCGCTCGTCGTCGGACTACTGGCGCTCGTGCCGGTTTCTTGGTACGCACTCGGGAGTTCACTCTCGGCGGGCGTTGTCTCTGCAATCAACGTCTTGATCATCCTCGCCTGTCTCTACGTCGCGTTCGAGCCCGTGCCGGACCACCACGACCACGGCTCGAGCGGGACCTCGTAGATGCCGCTCACCGGACTCGAGGAGATCGCTCACGTCCGCCGACGCCGTTGCGGTCGTCGGCGACACGGTCAGGGAGTCGATCGGGATCCACGTCGGTATCGCGATCATCGCCAGCGGGCGCTACTATCTCCGGGGACAGGCTGGCGTGCCCCACGGCCTGCCGGTCGACGCCCCGTTCTTTCGGCGGCTCTCGAACGCCCTCGCGAGCCGGGTCGATCGACTGGTCGGAACGTCCGCAATCGTCGGACTCGGGGCAGTCCACGGACTGCTCCCGTGTCCGATCAGCTACCCGGCCTACCGCTTTGCGTTCGCGCTCGGGGATCCGGTTCGTGGCGCGCTCTCGCTATTCGTCCTCGGCGTCGGGACGATTCCGACGCTGTTTCTGTACGGCATCCACTTCCCGCATCCGCCGATTCCGTTCTACCAACCGCTGTAACTGATCGTTCCCATGAGTCGAGGCCCCCAACGTTCTGAATCCGACGCCGACGGGTCCACACCATCCGACGAGCGCAGTAACCGCGGTGACTCGACTCCGGCCGCTCGTCCCGCTCCCGAGAACGGGGGTGAACGGGAGGACGAAAGTGAACGCGAGGGCGGGAGCGAACGGAACACGTCGGCTGACGAGGGGTGTACGCTCTGTTCGTTCCCGACACCAGCCGAGCCTATTACGGACCCCCACATCGATGGCCGGTTCTGTTGTCGGGGCTGTCTCGAGGTCCACCGCACGCTCGACGACGTCGACGACGCCGATGTCGACGCCGTCCGCGACCGACTCGAGGACGAGCAGTCGAATCTGGACGATCTCGAGGGCGAAGACGCCTTCCTCGCCGTCGATGGGATGCACTGTTCGACCTGCGAGGCCTTTCTCGAGACGCGTGCGACGAATACTGACGGCGTACTGGGTGCAGAGGCGAGCTACGCCACGGACACGCTTCGGCTGGTGTACGAGCCGAATACGCTCGAGGCGGAGACGCTCCCGGAACTGATCTCGGGCTACGGCTACGACGCCCGCGATCGGGCCGACGGCCGCGACGAAGAGCCCCGCGACGCCGCGCTCGTGAAGTTTCTGATCGGCGGCGGCCTGTTCGGGATGATGGTGATGGTCTGGTACGCCGTCTTCCTCTATCCGACCTACTTCGGCTATGAGCCGCTGGCCGACTTCGGCAGCTACGACGGCTACTACGTGGTCGTGAACATCTGGCTCATGACGACGTTCGTGCTCTTCTATACGGGGTATCCGATCCTTCGCGGCGCGTACGTCAGCCTCAGGGCGGGGCTGCCGAACATGGATCTGCTCGTCTCGCTGGCCGCTATCGGGTCCTACGCGTACAGTACGCTCGCGATGGTCCTCGGGCGGACGGATCTATACTTCGACGTGACGGTCGCGATAATCCTCGTCGTCACGGCTGGAACCTACTACGAGGGGCTGATCAAGCGCCGAGCTGCGGGCTTGCTGTCGGAGCTGACCGAAGCACAGGTCGACGAGGCTCGACGCGCCGAGGACGGCGAGATGGTTCCGCTCGAGGCGGTCGAACCCGGCGACAGCTTGCTCGTTCGGCCGGGCGAGCGCGTCCCGCTCGATGGCACCGTCGGCGAGGGGGCGGCAGCAGTCGACGAGTCGCTGGTCACGGGCGAGTCCCTGCCCGTCGAGAAGGAATCCGGGGACTCGGTCCGGGGCGGGACCGTCGTCACCGACGCGCCGCTGGTCGTTACCGTCGGCGAGGACGCCGAGAGCACCCACGATCGACTCGTCTCGCTGCTCTGGGCGATCCAGAGTTCGCGGCCGGGCGTCCAGCGGCTCGCGGACAAACTCGCGACCATTTTCGTTCCGCTGGTCGTGTTCCTCGCGTCCGCGGTGACCGTCGGGTTGCTCGTAACCGGCTCGAGTCCCGCGACGGCGTTTCTCGTCGGTCTCACGGTCGTGATCGTCTCCTGTCCGTGCGCGCTCGGACTGGCCACGCCGCTGGCAATCGCTTCGGGCGTCCAGACCGCGGCAGGACGCGGCATCGTCGTCGCTGCCGAGACGATCTTCGAGGACGCTCCCGACGTGGACATCGTCGTCCTCGACAAGACGGGCACGCTCACGGAGGGGGCGATGTCGGTCGAGAGCGTCCACGTCGAAGCCGACGGCTCCGCCGATTCGAGAGTCGTCCCGGACGAACGGACCGTCCTCCGTCGCGCCGCGGCCGTCGAAGCCCTCTCGGAGCACCCGATCGCCGCTGCCGTCGTCGATGCGGCCCGCGAGTGCGAGGCGATCGATGGTGACGACGAGGCGGATCCGCAGGACGACGACGAACACACCGCCGACATCGACGGCTTCGAGCGCCACGCCCGCGGCGTCGTCGGTCTCGTTGACGGCGAGCGCGTCGTCGTCGGCCACCCAGATCACTGTCGTGACCGGGGACTGTCGATCTCGCCGTCGCTCGAGTCGCGGCTCTCGGCGGCGAGAGCCGCCGGCGACGTCCCGGTCGTCGTCGGCTGGGACGGTCGGGCACGCGGCGTGATCGTCGTCGGTGACGCCACCCGAGAGCGCTGGCGGGAGGCGGTCGAGACGCTCTCCGACGGCCGCGAGGTCGTCGTCCTCACGGGCGACGAGGGCGCGGCGGCGGACCGATTCCGCGATGTCGATGGCGTGAGCGAGGTGTTCGCTGGTGTGCCGCCCGAAGCGAAGGCGGAGACGGTTCGTCGGCTCCGGACTCGAGGCACCGTCGCGATGGTCGGCGACGGCAGTAACGACGCGCCCGCGCTCGCCGCGGCCGATGTCGGTATCGCCCTCGGCAGCGGAACCGAACTCGCGACCGACGCCGCGGACGCTGTGATCGTGGGTGACGACCTCGAGGCCGTTGCGGAGACGTTCGCGCTTGCGGCCGGGACCCACCGGCGGATCCGACAAAACCTCGCCTGGGCGTTCGTCTACAACGCGGTCGCAATCCCGCTGGCGATCGCCGGACTGTTGAACCCCCTCTTCGCCGCGGTCGCGATGGCCGCGAGCAGTTTGCTGGTCGTGGCCAACTCCGCGCGGTCGATTCGGTGAGGAGTCTCGAGGTCAGTAGCTATCGTAACAACTGAAACGAGTTACACATTGATCGTACTACCGCGGTTCTCACTTACTCCGTTCACTCACGGGTCGCTTATGCTCCCCGTCTGCTCACGGGTACTATGCGCCCGTTCGCATGGTCCGCGGGATCAGAGGTCCCGCGTTATTCGCTTTCCGCGGTTCTCGCTCCGAACCGCGCTCGCTCCGAACCGCGCTCGCTCCGAACCGCGTAGCCGTCCTGCGATCGAGTGTGCGTTGGCGGTCAGTGGCTACTACATTCCTCGTCGGCCGTCACCACTTGCTCAACTTCTCGCCGTTCACCGTCTTCGTAGACGTAGGTCGTCTCCGACGCCTCGTCTTTGGTCTGCCGGTGACTGCCGTCACAGAAGGGAAACGACGCCGAGAGCCCGCACTGACAGATTGCGACGTCACCTTTCTCGTCGTCGATATCGTCGGGGCCGAGTTTCCGCGGTCCCGTCGCCTCGAGTTCGACCAGTCGTGTCATGATTCCAATTCGGAGCCGTCGGTGAAAAGCACCTGGCCCGATCGAACGGTTCGATCGCCTCGAGGGACGCTTGGTTGGCGTGGCCGAAACCGTCGTGAACGCAAGCTACTTGGTGCCTGTTTGTAATTCTCGACGTGGAACTACATGAGCGTCCACGATGGAGGAACGTCGATCGCTATCGCACTCGCAGTCGTCAAGACGCTTATCCTGCTCGTGGGTAGCGTTATCACGTTCTTCGCGTACAAGGCCTATCGTCGGACGCGACAGCGCGCGCTGGGCTTGCTCGCCGCCGGCTTCGGCCTCGTCACGCTGGGGCTGGTACTCGCCGGCTTGCTCTACGAACTGCTCGAGGTCTCACTGATGACGGGCATTCTGCTCGAGAGTCTCCTCATGCTCGTCGGCTTCACCGTCATTGCGTACTCGCTGTACGTCTCCTGAGGCGACTACCTAAGGCCCTGCGCCCCGCGAGTACGACCAGTGACCGACGACGAGTCACCGGTGACGGATGATCCGTCCGACCGTGCCCAGCCGTGGCACTCGGACGATATATCGCCGGTTCTGCGATCGATCGGTAACGGACTTTCTCCGGGACGGTGCCTCGACGTCGCCACCGGAACCGGGCGGAACGCCCTCCCCCTCGCGGCGCGCGGCTGGACCGTCGACGCCGTCGACCTCTCGAGTGCAAAACTGGAACGGGCGCGCGAACGGGAACGGGGCCGTACACGACGGACTGGCCAGCCACCCTCGGAACCCGTGAACTGGATCCTGGCCGACGTCGACAGCTACTGCTTTCCGGGCGGCGTCTACGACTTGCTCACAGTGAGTTTTTTCGACGCGCGCGATCGGTTGTCGGATATCGTCGACGCGCTCGCCCCCGGCGGCGTGCTCTGGTACGAACACTACCTCGAGTCGCCAGCGGCGGAGTCCGGCGCAAGGAATCCGTTCCGATTCGAGCCGAACGAACTCCTGACGGCATGCTCGCGTTCGAAGCTGACGGTTCTGTACTACGCCGAGTACGTTGTCGGTGACGAGCCACGCGTGGTGCTGGTTGCGCGCAACGAGGACGGCGTCCGCCGTTGGCGACCGACGCTTCCGGCACCGTAGTCGACGGCGTTACAGCCAGGTCGGTCCGAGACGTCCTCGTCGTCCTGCTCGTGCTATCGTAACAACTCGAACTGTTCACACACCGATCACATAGTCGGCGTTCGATCGAGTGTGCACTGACGTCCAGTGGCTACTGTAGGTGTGTTGGCGTCCAGTCGAGTAGATTCGCCGCTTTCGGGTTCGAGAGCGCCGGACTGTGCTCGCTCGAGTGCGGTCTCCTTGGGGAGTCCGCCATCTTTCATTTCGAGGAACTTTGCGGTCGGTCCCCCGAAGTAGTTCTCGCCGTCCACACGGTGAAACGCTCCGTGGTCGCCGTGGTTGGCCGCGAGCGTCGTCTCGACCATCCGGGGCGACGTCGCGTGCGTCCACGTAGGAGCCGACGTTTCCGCACGAGTCCGCCGCCGAGAGATTGGTGTACTGAAACGGAGTCATCCGCTGAACTCATGCTCTCGCACGCCCGTTGGTCTTGCTGCCGATATCTGATCGAATTCTGGTATGAATTAGCTGCAGGATAGAGATCAGATGTGTGGTTACATCTCATTACACCTCACAGAGGCTGAATCGTCTGTTGAATAGTGGTATTTGCTGATGGTTCGATAGCAAACCAGTTCAGCTAGCAGTAGTAGACCCAAAAGCTATGTTTTTCCGAGCAATCGATTTCCTCGTAATCGCCGAAGGCACGCCTGTACGGGCTGATTTTCAGTTCCACATCCGCTTCGGGGACTGTGACATTACTGAGTTCTCCACATTTCGGACACGTGACTTTCCGCGTTTTTGATGTTTGTATCTTCATCGGTCAGATGGCATACAACGTGATTTTTCGCGTGATACGCCGTCAATCTGCTTGGGGTTATGTCTCATGGACTCGTACTGTCGCCCATCGGGCACTAATACGATGGGAAACGTTAGGTAGCTACCTTCTGCAGTTTGTGCAGTCGCTGACAACCGTGCAGATGATACAGAACGCCCAACCGCTGCAAGCAGGAGACCGCCGCTATAGGTGTCTCTTGATTGCATGCGGCCCCAACATTCACTGGCAATGATGCGATTGTTCTCTGTCGTTCTGATCGTGAATCAACAAATCCCTACAGCGCTCGTCTACGACTGCTCACGAGTTGATTCTGCCAATTTCCTATTATCTGCGATTGAGAGGAGCCAATAGTTTTGACCGTGGTTGGTGAAACGTTACCATGGTTGCTGATAGCACGAGGCGATTAAGTCCAGACTCGCCAATCGGTGATATCGCGTATCTCGCGCGGTCGGAGCATCGCATCCCGGCACTCGTCGCGCTGGCAGAGCGTCCCCGGAGTCGTTCTGAACTCTGCGAGTTGACCGGTGTCTCCTCCTCTACGATCCGACGAACGTTGACCGAATTCGAAGACCGGTGCTGGATCCGCAAAGACGGGTGCGAATACGTAGCAACTCGGCTGGGAGAGGGGACCGCAACTGAGATGGACGACCTGATCAACTGGGTCGAAACCGAACGAATGTTGCGAGACGTCTGGCACTGGCTCCCCGATGCAGTCAGTAAAATTCCAACCGAGACGTGGGCGGAACTGAACGTTACTGTCGCGGACCCCGATGCCCCGTACCGTCCGGTGACGCGATTCGAATCGCTTCTCGAGGAAACGACTATGTTACGCTATCTTCGGCCCGAGGTTGCGTTGATGGACCCCTGTTTTGATATTCTCTGTCAACAGGTCGACGACGGGGTGGACGTGACGTTGATTGACCGACCAAAGTGCCATGCATACTTTCTGTCGATGTACCCAGAGCGCAGTTCCGAATTGTTACAACGGGACAATTTCACGGTACTTGAACACGACCAGTTGCCGCCGTATGGAACCGGTCTGCTCGATGAGCGTGTTATCATTAGTTGTTACGAGCAGGACAGCGGGGTGGTTCAGGCAGTGGTCGATACCGACGTATCGGTGGTCCGCGAGTGGGCCCACTCGATCTACGAAAGCTACCGATCCGATGCTCGGCCGATCGAATCCAAGCAGCTTGCCGAGTGATTCCCCAGCGTGATAGTTGACTTATGGAATGCAAGCGGAGAGTCCGAATATGACGGAGGATACGAGTAACAGCTGTGAGGTGGTTCGAGAGACCGGAGGCCTCTCGTCATCAAGCGAACCCTTCGGTTTCGCGGACCTCGCGAAGCTTCACTTCGCTCGGTTGCTTCGACTCGCGTGCCTCAAATCCCGGATCTGGCTTTCGCTCCTCACGATTGTTCGTCGTAGAAAGCCTAGGCCGGGATTTGAACCCGGGCTCTCGTCCTTACCAAGGACGCGCTTTACCGCTAAGCTACCCAGGCGCGCATTCCTCAGTTGTCTCGAGTCGTCTTTAGGGCTTTCGATTCGCCACCGGGCGTGGGTGGGTGTGTCTCGGTCGGCCGACACCCGTCTCATACGGTTTGCTGTACCGATGTACCGGTAGGACTGCAGGACGGGTCCCGGTCCCACCGGAAACGACTTACAGCGGACAGTATCAGGGGTCGGTCGCCGACGTCGCTCGATCGGTTGTGTGCTCCTCGAGCGACTGCTCGGAGCGTGTCGGCTCGAGGTCGGCGAGGTACGTTGCGGCCGGCGGGAAGGGGGCCTCGACGCTATCAGCGATTTCGTCGACGGTCGCGAGTAGCCGTGGAGAGGGCGTCTCGCCGACGGCAGCGGCGCCGGTGAGCACCGCGAGTTCGAGGATGTCCCGTTCCAGGTTGGCATCGATGGTTGCGGGATCCGTTTTCCCACCGTTTCCCGTGGTCCGTCGGGACTGGTCGCGGCCGAACGCTTGGACGGTCCGGACGGCTTTGCCGGCGGCGTCGGTGCGGGCGAGCAGGTAGAAGCCGCGGGCGACGAGGATGTCGGCCGCGAGGATCTCGAGGTCTCCCGTCTCGGCGCTGTCGTCGCCAGTTCCGTTCTCGATCCACGGCTCGTCGTGTGCGAGGGCCCTCGTCAGCCGCAGGCCCTCGTAGATGAGCTGGACGCCGGCAGCCTGGGTGGCGACCCCGCTCGTGTCGTCGAGTTCGTCGCTGTACTCGGTCCCGCGATCGGACGCTGGTGTGTCGACGTCGAGGACGCTGCGTCCGTCGGCCGCCGTCGCCACAGCGCTCTCGATCGTGAGCACGCCGGGAACCATCGAGGCCTCCGCGAGGCTAGCTTCGATGTAGTCGTGTAGCTCGGGTGGTTCCACGTCTGCGACGGCCTCGTAGGCGGCACGCCGACAGCTGTCGGCTTTCTCCATCAGCAGAGGCTTACGACGGTGTAGCCAAAGACCTTTGGAAACGTCCGATCGATTGGTGACATGATCGATCAGGAGGTCGATACCGACCGTTCCGTCCGTACCGTGGCGTTCGACCGCCCCGACGCGCGAAACGCGCTGACCGTGACGGGCCTCGAGACGCTCGAGCGCGCGATCGGCGATGCCGACGAGACCGTGATCTACCTCACTGGGAACGGGCCCGCCTTCTGTGCCGGTGCGGATCTCTCCGCGGTCGGCGACCTCAACGGTGACCGCGAGCGAGCCGTCGAGTTCGCTCGATTGGGCCAGCGCGTCGCCCGAACTATCGAGGACTCGCCGGCCGTCGTCGTCGCCGGGATCGACGGCCCCGCACGCGGCGGCGGTCTCGAGCTTGCACTCGCCTGTGACGTCCGCGTCGGAACCCCTGACTCGACCTACGGCGAGCCCGGTGTCACGTTCGGCCTCTTCGGCGCCTGGGGTGGCACCGTCCGCCTGCCGCGCGTAGTCGGTGAGGGCGACGCCCTCGAGTTCGCGCTCTCGGGTCGGACCGTCGACGCCGAGGAGGCGCTGCGGATGGGGCTGATATCCCGAATCGAGGACGAGCCGCGAACCGTCGCCGAGGAGATCAGCGAGAACGCCGACGACGCGCTCACCGTTCTGAAACGGCGGCTTCGAGATGACCGGGAGCGCGCGACTCAGGAGCGACTCGAGGCGGAGGCGTTCGGCGAACTCGTCGAGAACCACGCCGACGATATCGACGCCGTACTCGAGTGACGACCATCGAAGGCGTATTCGCGTGACAACCGCGGAGCCTGGGGCCGGAGCAGTAGACGTGTGTGCGACCCAACTATTTTTATTGTACCGGTGAGACCGATGGCTAATGCCCGATTCAGTGTTCCTCTCCGGCGACCGTATCGATCTTCGACCGATCGAGGAGGACGACCTCGAGTTTCTGCAACGGGAGATCAACGATCCGAAAATATGGCGGGCGATCGGCCGCTCGCGCCCGGTCAACGGGCCACAGGAACGGGAGTTTTTCGAGAACGTCGTCTGTGACGACGATACAGTAAACCTCCTCATCGTCGCCGATTCGTCGCCGGTGGGCACGATCGGCTTCAACACGATCGAGTGGGAGCCCCGGCAGGCGGAGATCGGCTACTGGGTCGCCCCGGAGCACCACGGACAGGGGTACGGCACCGACGCGGCGACCTGTCTCGTCACCTACGGCTTCGACCAGCTCGGTCTGCACAAGATCACCGCTCGCGTCTTCGAGTTCAACGAGCCCTCGAGGCGGCTCCTCGAGTCCGTGGGTTTCACCCGCGAAGGCGTCCACCGCGACGACGTGTTCGTCGATGGTGCGTTTCAGGACACCTACTGGTACGGGCTGCTCGAGGATGAGTGGCGGTCGCAGGCGGCGTAACCCTGGGTGGTGGTAGGCGATCAGTCCAACGGCTCGGGTGCCGGCGGCACCTGTCGTTTGTGCTCGCTGCGCTCGTACATCCCGCGGATCTTTTCGACCGTTTGCACCTCAATCTCGAGCAGCCGAGCAGTTGCGGCAACCGAAAGCGGGCCGTCGATGTGTGTCGCGAGGATCGAGTCGAGCGTCTCGTAGCTGACGCCCATCTCGTCCTCGTCGGTCTGGTCGTCCCATAGCTCCGCCGTCGGCGTTTTCGTGACGAGATCTTCGGGCACGCCGACGTGGGTGGCCAGCTGGCGAACCTGGGCCTTGTAGAGGTTGCCGATCGGGTGGCAGTCGACGGCCCCGTCGCCGTACTTGGTGAAGTAGCCGACCGCGGCCTCGCTACGGTTGCCGGTCCCCAGTACCAGCCGCGCCTCGTGGTTCGCGACGAGATAGTTCAGAACGGCGCGAACGCGCGCTCGAGCGTTACCGACGGCCTCGCGGTCGCCTTCGGCTTCGGGGTAGGCCGCGAGCAGCGAGTCGACGATCGGTTCGATTTCGATCACGTCGTAGCTGATCTCGAGATCCTGGGCGACCCGTTCGGCGTCGCTCATGTTCTCGCCGCTGCTGACGGTCGCCGGCAGAACGAGTCCGTGGACGTTCTCGGCCCCGAGTGCGTCGACGGCGAGATAGGCGGTGAGCGTGCTGTCGATTCCTCCCGAGAGGCCGAGGACGGCTCCCTCAGCACCTGCGGCGTCGACTCGGTCGCGAATGAAATCGGTGATGTGGTCGCGGTGCCGATCCAGTTCCGCTTCCGAAAAGCGAAGGTCGATCATAGGCGATGCTACGGGTGGCTCGTTCTAATAGCCTCCCCCTACGGGACAAAAGTGTACGAGTGTTTGGTTCTCGAGACGTTGGCGACGAAGGGGCTGCGGGGAGCGCTACGTTGAAGTGCGGTCGGCGGCTACGAACGGGTAACTCATAAATAGAGTGAGCGCAGTGCGCCGGTGGTGAGCAAATCCGAAGGATTTGCGATCCTCGGCGCGAGTGAATGAAATGAACGAGCGCCGGTGGTCTAGTGGCAGGACATAAGCTTCCCAAGCTTATAGCCCGGGTTCAACTCCCGGCCGGCGCATTTTTGATAATCTCTTCGGATACCGGTCGCTCGAGCCCTGAATCCACCGAAAATGACAGTACCAACCGATCGACGAAACCCAATAGAGCGCCCTACTCGTAGATGCCCATCGCTTCGATCTGCTCTTGGTACCGGTTTCGGATCGTGACCTCGGTCACCTGCGCGACGTCGGAGACCTCGCGCTGGGTCTTCTTTTCGTTACAGAGCAGGGAGGCAGCGTAGATCGCCGCTGCGGCGTAGCCGGTCGGCGACTTCCCCGAGAGCAGCCCCTTCTCGGTCGTCGTGTCGATGATTTCGTTGGCTTTCACCTGGACTTCTTCGGAGAGTTCGAGCTCCGAGCAGAATCGGGGCACGTACTTCTTCGGGTTGACCGGCTCCATCTCGAGGCCGAGTTCCTGGGCGACGTATCGATACGTGCGGCCGATCTCCTTGCGCTCGACCCGGGAGACGGCGGCGACTTCCTCGAGCGAGCGCGGGATGCCCTCCATGCGGCAGGCGGCGTAGAGCGTGCTGGTCGCGACGCCCTCGATGGAGCGCCCGCGGATGAGGTCCTCGTCGAGTGCGCGTCGGTACATCACGCAGGCGACCTCGCGGACGGATCGCGGGATCCCGAGCGAGGAGGCCATGCGGTCGGTTTCCGAGAGGGCGAACTGCAGGTTGCGCTCGCCGGCGTCCTTCGTACGGATTCGTTCCTGCCACTTGCGCAGGCGGCGCATCTGGTTGCGCTTGTCCGAGGAGATCGATCGCCCGTAGGCGTCCTGGTTCTTCCAGTCGATCGAGGTCGTCAGGCCCTTGTCGTGCATCGTCTGGGTCGTCGGCGCGCCGACGCGGGACTTGTTCTGCCGTTCGGAGTGATTGAACGCGCGCCACTCCGGGCCGCGGTCGATGTTTGCGCCTTCGACAATGAGTCCACACTGATCACAGACGAGTTCGCCCTGGTCCTCGCTCTTGACGAGCGTGCCACCGTCACACTCGTCACACACCCGCTCATGCGTTGCTTCGTCCGTTTTCTCGTCAGTTTCAGAATCACGTTGGCGTTGGCGGGTGGAACTTGCCATTTCATGTAGATAGCGAGTTGCAGGACCTTAAGGCCTCGCCGTCAAATAGTGACCACATTTACTTAGTCCCGTTCTGCTAGAGGTTGTGTCTCGAGCCGTAATCTGTTGTGGCGAACGGCTGCGGCACCGCGAGAGCGACGCCTCAGAAGTAGCCGAGCAGCGTCCCGCCGAGGACGACGACCCACATGACGACGCCGGCGATCAGCATGTCGTTGAACCGCGACTCGCGCGTTGCGCGTTTGGCCGCACCGCCGGCGATCAGCCCCAGCGCGACGACGACAAGCATTCGCTGGAGAACGACGTCGACGGGCAGCGAGTCCACGCCAAGCAGGCCGTAATCCAGCCAGATGGCCGCAGCGAGCGAGCCCGAGGCGACGATGGCGGCGTCAAGCCGCCGCGTAAGCGTTCCGGCAATCAGATACGTCGCCACGGGGATCCCGAGGGCGATCACCGGATACAGCAACGCGGCGATCATGTGCGGCGTCATGAACCCGGCGTTGCGCTCGAGCGCGATCCCGGCCAGTCGCACGCCGAGGAACATCGCGAGGATGGTAAACACGAGGATGATGTGGCCAGCCTCGAGTCGGTCGTAGGCGGCCGCGATCCGACGGCGGTCGACGTCGGTCAGGTGGTCGTCGATCGCATCGGGCGTGTGATCGGAGACCTCTTCGGAACCGGTTTCTCTGCTAATGCCGGTACTGGCGGTCCTAGCACGTCGCCTGGCCACGAGGCCGACACCCGCGGGCAGGAGGATCATGCCGGTGAGATCGACGACAGTCGCCCAGCCGTCCGAATCCGAGGGCCCGTCGTTGTCGAGGTAGATACGGCGCACGTCCTGATCAACGTCGATCCGCGGGTGATCCATGAAGTCCCGCTCGATTTTTGTCTGGGCGGCTTCGACACCGTCGACGCGGTGGCGAAGCGTGAACCAGTCGAAGTGCTCGGTGTGGGCCTGCATCGCCACCCACTGATCGTCCGAGTTCGGGCTCTCGTAGAGCCGAATGTGGTATCGCTGGCCGTAGTAGTCTCCGTCCTCGAGCTGCCCCGACTCGTCGGTCCAGTAGGCGTCCTCGTCAGGACCCGGATCGACGTACGCGTAGCGGGTCGTCCCGTGGGCGTCACCCCACTCGATTCCCGTCGCGTGCCGGTCGTGTTCCTCGAGGAACTCCTGTTCCTGGAGGACGGTTTCGTTGTCTTCGTACTCCGCTTCTACCGCTTCGATCTCTTCCCAGTCTCCGTCGGACTCTTCGGTCATCATCCGCAGGATGTCGTCGCTGTCTCCGCGAACGATGACGTTGAGCGGACTGCGCTGCTGGAAGCGCTCTGCCGGGCTGAGGTACCGCCAGAACTCGCTGTCAGACTCCTCGAGGGAGGTCATGCTCGGCGAGACCTCCGTTTCGTCGGGTGCGACGGTGTCGGTCGAAGGGGAGAACAACAACGACGGTCCGCCGACGAAGAGAAAGGAGAGCGCGAGTAACGTGACGGCGATGACGAGCGAACGGCGCATTCGAACTCACCTAGTGACTACCGACATATCAATATAGGTGGTCGATTCGCGCCGATATCGATGCCAACACGGCTGCTACTGCCGGTTACTGTGAATCACTCGACCACAACGGTTGACAGGTTCGATGAAACGGTGACCACCAGCCGGAGACGCTGACTGGAACTCGGCTACTGCATCAGCCGTCGACGTCCGGTCCGACCGTTAGAACGGGGACCGGCGCCCGCCGAACGACGCGCTGGGAGACGCTGCCGACGACGTTGGTCTCGTACTCGTCGCCGCTCGTTCCCATAACGATCAGGTCGACGTCGTGGTCGCTCGCGTAGTCGACGATTTGCTCGGCGGGATGTCCCGTCTCGATCGATGTCTCGACCTCGAGACCGCGGCCGAGAGCCGCCGTTGCCGCGTCGTCGACCGCGTCACGGGCGTTCGCCCGGAGATCGGCTCGAACCGCGGCGACGCGGTCGTCGTCGAGCACCAGAAACGCCCGATCGTCGACGATCGAGAGCACGTGGACCGTCGCGGATCTCGTCGCTGCGATGTCGATCGCGTGCGTTGCGGCGACCGCCGCCTGATCGCTTCCGTCAGTGGGAACGAGGATTGTGTCGTACATTGCGACCCTACTCGAGAGTCTCGAGCGGGGTGAAAAAGCAGTTGCTGTGATTTTTCACTGGTGGGAACGCCGTTGGCACTTCGCCGGACACGCCAACGCTCGGGACACTGTTCGTCGGAAACGGCGAGGGTCGAAACGCTAAACGCCCGGAATGCCGAGTGCCTCCGGCGCGACGATCCCAACCAGTGACGTTGCGTAGACGATCGCGACGGCGACGACCCAGGCGAGGATACCGATCGCGGCGGCGGTTCCCCACCCGCCGGGGTATCTCCAATGGATCACGCCGACCCAGGCGACGAGCATTACGACGATCCCGAGCAAGGGGATCCAGCCGGCGAAATAGCTCGTCGCCGCCCAGACGGCCGCGCCGATCAGTGCGGTCACCGCGGCGTTGGCGATCCCCGCGTCTCGGTCCAGGACGATCCGGACGCCGCCCAGAATCGCGACCGTCCCGACGACGAGACTGAGACCGAAGATAACGGCGGCATCGATGGCAGACATCGGTTCAGGAGTGGATCAGGGCTTCCAGCTCAGCTCGATCTTGATCGTCTCGCGGCTGCCCCGAAGCATCGAGCTCCGTTCGACGACGTCCACGGAGCAGTCGACCTCCTCGGGCGGATTGAGCGATACCGTCTTATTGCCGACGTCAACATGGACCTCCTCGCTACCCCGGTCGAACTCCTCGGAGAGCCCCGCGAGGTACGCGGCGAGTTCGGATCGAGTGAGTTTCTCGTCGGCCGTTGTCCGTTGAGCCATAGCCATCGGTGACGGCGAGAGGCGCAAAAGTATGAGCAACGAACGCGGTCCTAACACGCTCTTACTAGTGAATGAGTGCCGTCACACCCCCAACGCAGCGTTCACAACTGGTCTCAGAAGAGGTTCGCCTGTTGATAGACCGAGATCCCCTCGTTCGTGATCTCGTAGGGCTTTTTCTCCCGGGAGTGGTTCGCGTCCCGGATCTTCTGGATCTCGATCGCGAGTTGGGGTTCGCGAAAGTCGTCCGGTCGTCGGGCAGCCATCGACGAATCGACCGGAGTGTTCGAGGACATGCTCATACGAGGTGGGCGACGCACGCGTCACCGTTCAGCTAGCTCGAGTGTGCCCCATGACGATGAATGTTGTTGCCGGACGGGTTCTCACGGGACCGCGGGTGTCGCGCCGCCGCCCAAACCGACTGTTCCGACACGGGCAAAACGTGGCTTTTTGACGACGGGACGGCTACTCGCCGGCAATGGACGCCGCCGTCGGCATCGTCGCACAACGGGACAACGAGCGCGCACAGGGACTCGCCGCGAAACTGGTCGAGACGCTCGAGCGCGGCGTCGACCACGGGGGAACGAGCGGCGTAGAAACGGTCGTCGACGACGCGACCGGCGAGGCGATCGGCGAACCCGCAGTGCCGGTCGCCGCGATGGCCGACCGGGACCTCGTCGTGAGCATCGGCGGCGACGGCACGCTGCTGTTCGTCGCACGAGAGGTTGGCTCCACGCCGATTCTCGGGGTCAATTTCGGCGAGGTGGGGTTTCTCAACGCCGTCGCGCCTGCCGACGCCGTCGACGTTGTCACCGATCTCGTCTCGCAGCGTCGCGAAACCGGCGCATTCGAGGGCCGCAAACTCGCCCGACTCGAGGCGAGCGCTCCCGACGGCGACTGGACGCTCGAGCCGGCGCTCAACGAGGTCGTCGTCCACGGCAAGCGACGAGGCCACGGCGGCGGCGCGACGATCGAGGTTCGGGTCGACGGCGACCAGTACACCGAGAGCCGCGCCGATGGCGTGCTCGTAGCGACGCCGACCGGCTCGACCGCGTACAACCTGAGCGAGGGCGGGCCGCTCGTCCATCCCTCGATGGACGCCCTCGTCGTCACGCAGATGGCCGCTGCGGACGCGATGCCGCCGCTGGTCGTCGACCCCGAAACGGATCTCGAACTCACCGTCTCCGGATCAGACACCGCCTACGTGATCAACGACGGGCGGAATCGACAGCAACTCGAGCCCCCCGCGACGGTCGCCGTTTCACTCGCAGACGATCCCGTCACGCTCGTCGGCCCGCGAGAGGATTTCGTGGAGAGCCTCGGGAAACTCGAGTGAGTCAGCGACGTATCGGGTGAGTGTAGTAGCCACTGGATGGCAGGTCTGGGTGGCCTGCGCTGTCTCGCGATGAGCAGATCGCTCGAGTGCCTCTCCCTTCGGTGCAAAGACGTCATCAGTACAGCCGATCAGAACCCGACTCCCCCTCGAGATCCGTCATGGCAACCGATTCGACACGATCCTCTTCTCAGTCGAGTAACTGCTCGAGTTGGGCCGGCGGCACGGCACCGCGAGCGACCTGTTCGCCGGAAACGAACGTCGGGACGCCGGTGATCCCGCGCCGCTGGGCCACGGAGAACCGGTCCTCGAGTTCGGTTCGAAGCCCCTCGTCGTCGATCGCGGACCGGACTTCGCCGACCGGTAGCCCGACCGCCTCAGCGATGTCGGCCAGCACCTCCTCGTCGCCGATATCTCGCCCGTCTTGCCAGAGCGCATCGTAGACCGCTTCGTCGAAGGCCGCCCACTGGTCGGGGTACTCCTGTTTGACGTACCACGACGCCTGCTGGGCCGACAGCGAGTCGACCTCGATCGCCAGTTCCTGAGCCATCTCGACGCCGTACTCCGCTTGCAGCCGACGCACGTTCTGTTTTGCCTGTTCGAAGTACTGGTCGTCCTTGCCGTCCTCGGCGTCGTGATCGATCGAGCCGTCCGGGTTCCGCTTCCCGCTGCGGAGATCGAACGGCCGCCAGTCGACCTCGAGTGGCTCTTCGTGCTGTGTGCGATACTGCTCGAAGGATTTCTTCCCCAGATAGCAGAACGGACAGACGTAGTCGGCGTAGAGTTCGACTCGCTGAATTTCGTCGGACATACACGCAGTAGGGGGTCGAAACTCAAAAGCCGACGGCAACCGGCACGCTCCGCACGCGACGTCCCGAACCGACTAGTGGGGCACGTCCCGTAACTGGCTACTGGGGCACGTCCCGTAACCGGCTAATGGGTGCAGACCGCAGGGGACGGTATGCGATTCACGCCAGGTCCGACGACGGTCCCGCCGGCGGTCCGAGAAGCGATGGCCGCGGAGCAGCCGAATCCCGATCTCGAACCCGAATTCGCCGAACGATACGACGATGTCTGTGCGAAACTCGCGGAGATCTACGACACGTCCCACGACGTCGTCGTTCCCGGGGGAGAGGGAATCCTCGGCCTCGAGGCGGCCATCGCCTCGCTGGTCGCCCCCGGCGATCGGGTGCTCTGCGTCTCGAACGGACTCTACGGCGACGGGTTCGCGGACTTCGTCAACTCCTCCGACGGCGAGGCCGAACTCGTCTCCGCGCCGTACGACGAGGGGTACGATCTCGAGACGATCGCGACGGCGCTCGAGGACGCCGACGACGCGGGCGATCCGTTCACACTGGCGACGCTGGTTCACTGCGAGACGCCCACCGGGACGCTCAACGAGATGGGGCCCGTCCTCGACCTGCTCGAGGAGCACGACGTCCTGAGCGTCGTGGACGCCGTCTCGTCGCTCGGTGGGACGCCAGTTCCCACCGACCGGATCGATGTCTGTCTCGGTGCCTCCCAGAAGTGTTTCAGCGCGCCACCGGGGCTGACAACGGCCGCGATCAGCGACCGCGCGTGGGCGGCGATGGAGGAACGCGATCCGTCCTCGCTCTACACGAACTTCCTCCCGTGGCGGGACGTCTCCGGGGGGTTCCCCTACACCCACCTGGACGCGAACGTCGCCGCACTCGACGCGGCGCTCGATCGACTGCTCGAGGAGAGCCTCGACTCCGTTTTCGAGCGCCACGAGGACGCCGCCGAGCGGTGTCGAGAGCGAGGGGCCGAACTCGGACTCGAGCTGTATCCCGACCACGAGCGATCGTCTCCGACGGTGACGGCGTTTCACCTCCCGGGCGAGGCCACGCGAGTACAACGACGAGTCGCGGACGAGGCGGATATCGTGCTAGCGACCGGACTCGGCGAGATGGAAGACGACATCCTTCGGTTCGGGCACATGGGGTACAACGCTGAAGTCGAAAAGGTCGATCGGGCGATGGACGCCGTCGAAGCCGTACTGGAGTAGTGCTCGCCTCGAGTAGATGGCGCAGCAGTAGAACGGCTTAGCTCCCGTTTGCGTCCCCGGCCGCAGCCGCACTTGCGCTCTCGTCGGTCGTCCCCGTCACGTCCGGCAGGTTGGGATCTCGGTACGGATTTCGGCCGTAGGCGGGCAACTCCTCCTCGAGTTGCTCTTTGAGCACGCGTCGAAGCCGATTCAGGCTCGTCGTGTCCAGTCCGTAGTCGGCTGCGAGGCGTTTGAACGTCTCCTCGTCGGTGATATCGTGGGCTCGGTACTGACCGAACAGCTCCTCCATGCGGTCGGGCGACAGCGCCTGCGTGTCGATATCGTCCAGTCCGAAGTACTGCTGGCGGTCGACATCGACGACGTGGCGGATGACGACCAGCGCGACCTTTGGGATTGCCCGCTGACTACCGAACTCGGTGAGATCGATCTCGTCCATGACGCCCAGCGCGAGGTCACGCTGCCACGGCGTCACGTCGAGGGCGTTACACAGCGCCTGTGTCGTCCGGAGACGATCGAGGTGGTGGGCGCGCTCGCTGTAGCCCGGCGTCGCGCCGTGTTGCTCGTCGTGGAGCCGACGGATGCTTTCGGAGAGATCCGCGTCGGGGGATTCCGCGCGGCCGATGACGGTCGCACTTGGCGTGACGACGCCCCACTGTCGGACCGTCGAGTCGCGCTGGACGTCCGCCCGGGAGAGCGACCCGGAGCCTGGCCGCGTCTCGAGGCGGCGGTCCTCGTCGTACTCGAGTCGCTGGCCGTCGCCGACGGCGGGAGGGTGGTCGACGCCCGGGGGTTCAGCACCGTCGTCTCTCATTACCTCCCGCTCAGACAGGCAGACGGAAAAAGGCTCGCTCCAGTTGGCTGGTCTCTCAGGCAGACTGACACCACGGGCTGACTGATCCTAGAACGGATAGGTCTCCGCGCCGCTCACGGCGGTTTCTTCGATATACGCAGCGCTGGGGCTCTCGAGTATATGGGGTCCGCGAAAAGCTCTTCGTAGCTTAACCTTGTGACCAAAGACACTTAAAGAACGTGCGGTCGTGGTGACACTTGACTTCAGTGAGCGGAAATGTCGCCACTGGACGGTGTGAGTGCAGGAGAACGACCGTCTTCCCGTCGTATCTACACCTTGTGACCAGAACCACTTAAAGAACCGCGGAGCCACGACAGTCCGGTGTGAATGCAGACTACGATTAGCAGTGGCTGGTCAGTTGAGTACTCCACGAGAAGCGACCGTTCTTCCGTCGTATCTACACCTTGTGACCAGAAGTACTTAAAGAGCGAATCGACTTCCTACTCGGTCGCAGCGATCATCTCGTCGACGGACTCGTCCAGTCTCGTGACATCTGGTCCCTCTCGTGCGTGAATCTCGGGATCAATCCCTTGTGGCGGATGGGCGAACTCGTGGCCGACGGCGTCGCCGATTTCGACGGCTCCTTCCCCCGCTCGCTTCCGCTCGAGTAACTCACGAGCCCTCTCGATCCGTTCCGCGTCGAAGACCGCTGGCGCTTGCTCGGTCAGGAACGCCTCGAACTCGAGCGCCGGCAGGTCGTGCTCGCCCCGCTCACCGGCCGCCCTCAGGTATCGAGCCGACATCGCGGCCCGACAGATCGTCAGGTTCCGTTTCACCGTGGGTTTCGTCTGCGTCTCGGCGTACCGTTCGTCGTCAGCCGAAATCGTCGCCGTTCCGTCGTCGGTTTCGACGACGTAGGCGTCGTCGTCCTCGAGCACCTCGAGGATCGGAAACAGTTCGTCGTCGGTGGACACCAGGTGGTGGGAAACGTACTTGCGGTAGTTGCTGGTTGCGATGCCGCGCCACGCGTGATAGAGATCCATGGGGTTGTACGCCTCCTCGATGTATTCGGCGAGTTCGGTCGGATCGTAACCGGTGCGATAGCGAATCGGACTCCGGAGCAGATCGATCGCGCCGTCGTTGGAGTCCGCGAGCAGTTTCGCGAACGTCCGGACGTCCCAGCCCTGACATTCGATCTCGGCGGTCCTTGCGTCGGTGTCGCTCGCCGCGTGGATCGTCGTCGGGGGCGTCTCGAGGTGGGCGTACTGCCGTAAATCGTCCGGTACGAAGACGAAGCCGACGTCGTAGTCACTCTCGGAACTTGCCGCACCCCAGGCGTGGCTGCCGCGGGCGGCCGCCAGCGCGATAGAGACGTCGCGATCGCGTTCGATCGCGGTCAGCAACTCGTCGACGCTTTCTGAGACGTGGTCCGGAACGGTGGCCATAGCTGTCGCTCGAGTACTGGAAAATAACGAATCGAAAACGCGGTGTGACCGCGCCGAAATGCCCTTCGTAGCTTTACCTTGTGACCAGAGGCACTTAAAGGACGCCGGCTATCGGCGTCGGTCCCAACCCTGAGAACACATTTACGTGATAATGGATTAATGCTGGAACGATGACTGATATGAGTCCGTCTTCACGGTGGCTTCCCAATCGCCCGCCGTCAGTAACTGAAATCTCTCTGGCAACCGTCTTCTCCGTCACGTGGGTCCCTCTTCAGTTCGTTCGCCTCGAGGCAGTCTCTTGGCCGTCCGTAGCGGTCGGCTTTCTGTTAACAGCTGTGTTAATTGGACCGGTCGCCAGCTCATCGTTCGGCAAACGAATCGAGGATCGGGCTCAGTCCGTTGGATTGATTTGGCGTGTTCTCGGCTTGGCGACCATCATCGTGGTTCTCATATCGATAGCGAGGTACGCGGTATCAGAGCCGGCGGGCATCAGCTTCTCGTTGGGCGGAATCTGTGCCGCGAGCACGGTTGCTTGGGCGCAACTGATCCGATTCCGATCGATTTCGCGCTAGTCGCAGTGAGATAACCAACCACTCGAATTGCGGTCGCATCCATACACGGCCATTTAATTCTCCGAACGTGACGTTGACCAATAGAACCTCTGCGATAGCACATCGCAGCCGTTGCTGCCCGACGTGAACACCTGAGAAGCGAGCGTTCTCTCGTCATAGCTCCACCTTGTGACCAGAAGTACGTAAAGCGAAATTGAACGGGCACTCTCGAGCAGCCGCGGATACTCGCCAGTGGCGAATCGGTGAGTCCGTAGAAGCCTGCGTTCTCCCGTCGTATCTTCACCTTGTGACCAGAAGCACTTAAAGGACGGTCGAGAGCTGGACGCGAGTCGAAGATCGATTCAACCGATCGAGACCGGCAAGAGTGCCAGACTGTCCACCGAGGACTGCAGCTTTCGAAAGGTTGAATCGCCCCCTCCCCTGAATGCGGACAATGAGTCACCAACTCCCGGACGTGCAGGCAACGTCGCCCGACGTCACCGTCGGCCTGAGTCAGGTCGGCGTCACCGGCGTCGACAAACTCGTCAAGATCGCCCGCGAGGGTAAACGCCCCATCGTGCTCACCGCCGAGTTCGAGGTCTTCGTCGACCTTCCCGGCTGGCGCAAGGGCGCGGACATGAGCCGTAACATGGAGGTCATCGACGAAATTCTCGAGGAGGCCACCCGCGAGGAGGCCTACCGCGTCGAGGACGTCTGTGGCGACGCCGCCGAACGGCTGCTCGAGAAACACGACTACACCTCCACCGCGAAGGTCTCGATGGAAGCGGAGTTCATGCGCCGCGAGCAGACGCCCGCGAGCGACCGCGAGACCCAGCACACGGTCGATATCATCGCCGCAGCCACGGCGACGGAGGAGGGAACCCGCGAAGAGATCGGCGCGGAGGTCACCGGGATGACCGTCTGTCCGTGCTCGCAGGGGATGTCGGCCTCGCGCGCGAAACAGACGCTCGAGGATCTGGGCGTCGAGCAGGGGACGATCACCGACTTCCTGGACCAAGTCCCGCAGCCGGGTCACTCCCAGCGCGGCCACGCGACCCTGACCATCGAAGCGAGCGGCGACCCCGAGGTCGACCTGAACGACGTCATCGACATCGCGCGCGACGCGATGAGTGCCCGGATCTACAATCTCGCGAAGCGACCGGACGAGGATCATATGACTTTCGACGCGCACTCGGACGCGAAGTTCGTCGAGGACTGCGTGCGCGCGCTGGCCGAAGGCGTCGTCGACGAGTTCGACCACCTCGCGGACGACGCTGTGATCACGATGAAACAGTCCAACGACGAGTCGATCCACCAGCACAACGCCCACGCCGACCGCGTCGTTGACATGGGCACGCTGCGCGAGGAGGTCAACGGCGACTTCGAGCGCTAAGCCGCCGATCGATATCCGTCACTGTCCGTTTCTGTTCGTCTGCAGTCCTTTCGTCGGCACGTCCATCGGTAACGGCATGGGCTTCGTCCGGCCTCTCGCTCGAGATGCTCGATAACTCGGTTTCTGTGCTTTCGGACGATCCGCCGCCGAGTCGGCTGCGCGAGTAGCGGTACAGCACCGGCACCGCTGAGTCGATTCGACGTGTGCCAAACGACGGACTCCACGAGTCGGTATCGGTGCCGTCCGCCCGCTATCGGGGGTCCATTCGACGGCGTCCCGTCAGCAGCGCGGCGAGACAGAGGGCGGCGAGGGCGACGGCACCGCCGAAGCCTGGCATGCTATCGTCGTCGCCGTCATCGCTGTCGTCCGCGGACGCACTCTCAGTATCGTCGTCGCCGTCGTCGCTGTCGTCTGCAGATGCACTCTCAGTATCGTCGTCGGTACTCTCGTTGTCCGCATCGGTGTCTTCCTCGACATCGAGTTCGATCCCGCCGTCGAGGGCTGCCTCGATGAACAGTTCGTCGGTGTGTTCGTCGTGGAGGTTCCACACCGCCACGTTGCCGTCGACCTCGTGGGCGTTCGAATCGGTGATTTCGCCGGGCATGTTCACCTGATACGTAATCTCGGAGAGTTCGGGATCGTCGTCGGGATCCTGAACGTTGAACTCCTCGTAGACGACTGTTTCGTCGTCCGCCTCGACATCGATGTGCGGTTCGCCGCTCGTATCGACGTCTTCGAGCGTTACCGATAACTCGTACCCGCCGTCGGTCTCCGTCACCGTTACCGATGCGTTGCCGACCCACTCGTCCGCTTCGAACAGCGATTCGTACCACTCTTCAACCGTTTCGTAGCCGTCCGCCTCGGCGAACATCATGTACTCCTCGTACGTCTCGTCTGTCAGTCCCATAGACACTTCCATCTGCTCGAGCGACCCGTCTTCGGAGACGGTCACTTCCATGCTCCCAGAGCCGACGTCCTCCTCTGCCGCGACGGGTGCCGCTACGCCGCCGAACGCCATCGCCAGTAGAACGAGCGCCGCTACCCCGATCGTTACGGTCGATCCGTCAGTGAGTGAACGCATACGCGGACTTTCTGCGTAGCTATCATAAATGTGTTTGCTCGGTGAGTTGCCGTTGTCCGCTGCGTCGATCAGTGAGTATCCACACCGACGTTAAAACTCGAGCGGGTCCGCCTCGTCCCAGCGCGGGACGAACTCCTCGTGAACGTTCGCCGCGAACTCGGGATCCTTGAGATCGATCATCCCGAACGCGTCGCCCGAGGAGAGTGGGTTTGGTACCTGAATACACACTTCGACGCCGTCGATGATGTTGAACGAGCCAGAGACGTCGTCGTTCGTTCGCACGTCGAACTCGTCGCGCTGCTGGAGGGTCTCCCGGTAGCGTCGGCCCACCTCCTCGGAGAGCGACGAGACCATCTGGCGAGTCATCAAGAGATCGACTGTGACGCCCCGATCGAGGGCGTCTTCGACCTCCGCGTTAACTTCCTTGCTGACGGCCTGTAAGTCCCACTGCGGGGCCGGATCCGCGGAGACCATCACGATGTGGTCGTCGGCGGCTGCGAGTCGCTCGAGGAGGAGATCGATCGTCTCGTCGGGACCGACGGCGGCCGTCCAGAACTGGTCTTCGACCGGCTCCGCCGCATCGAGTTCGTCGGCCAGATCGTCGACGATCGACTCGTACTGGTCGGCCTTCTCCTCGAGTTCGCGCTTCTTGTCGTCGAGCAGCCGATCGAGGGCCGTCGACGGCTCGACGGCGACGTACTTCTTCGGCCGGCTCGCGGTCTGACTCCGGACGAGGTTGTACTGTTCGATGCTGTTTAACACGTCGTAGATCCGCCCCATCGGCACGTCGCTCGCCCGCGACAACTCCTTGGCCGTTGTGGGGCCGGTGTTGAGGAGCGCTCGATACGCTCGAGCCTCGTATTCCGAGAGCCCGAGATCCCTGAGACTGGACATGTGCTGACAGACCAACCGAAGAAACATAAACGCTGTGGTGGTTTGATAGCCGAGTGATTCACCCGGTGTGGTCGTGGAGTCGGGCGTTACTCGAGGATCGACTGCACGCGTTTGCTCAACTCGGCCGGGGTTTTGGCGGGCTCCGAGACGGTTTCACCGCGTTCGACTCGAGCCGTTTCCGACTCGAGATCGGCGGCGTTGGGAACGACGACCTTCTCGTGATCGGCCAGCCTGAGCGCCGCCCGATGTAGGTCGGTTCCGGGGCCGGTCGCGATGCGGATCACCAGCGGCCCCTCGAGCAATCTCGCGGTAGCGGTCGCATATCGGGCGATCTGTACGCCGAAGCGGTCGCTCGCGCCGGCAAACGCCTCGAGCGTTTCTCGCGCGACGTCGCGGTAACGCTCTTCGTCGGTCAGGACCGACAGTTCCAGTAGCGCGTCCGCGAACGCGACGTTCGCGTCGAGTGGCCGAAGCGGGCGGTCGACCAGTCCGACGCCCGTCGCCGGCCCGTCGAGGAACGACGCCTCGTCGTGAAGCCGATCGATCGTCGCGTCCGCGACCGCGGTGGCGTCCTCGAGGACGTCTCCCTCGAGGGTGCTCGCGGCGGTCGTCAGCGCAGCCAGCGTGCGCGCCTGCGTGGTAAGCAGAGGTGTTGGGGTTCCGTGTTCGTCGGTTTCTATGCCTCCCTCGAGGGCGTGCGCGGCGACGCCATCCGTGAGCAGGTCGTTTCGCAGGGTCGCGAGTGTGCGTTCGGCGTATCGCCGAGCGCGTTCGTCGTCGGTGTAGGCGTAGTAGGTCAGGAGCCCCTCGATCGCCAGCGCGTTCGGCCCGGCGAAGACGCCGTCGTCGACCGGCGGCTCGTCGGCGGCAGCGCGGTCGGTCGCGTCGAGGGCGTGTGCGGCGTCGTCACCGGGGGCCTGACTGTTCGCGAACGCGTCGGCGCCGTCGTTCCACAGCGTCGTCGTAAGGTACTCAACGGTGCGTTCGGCGGGCTCTCGATACTCGTCTTTGCCCGTGTGCAGATAGGCGTTCGCGAACGCGCGCACGAGCGCACCGTTGGAGTCCAGCAACTTTTCATACTGCAGTCCCGACCAGTCGCGATCGGTCGCGAAGCGGTAGAAGCCGCCGTCGTACTCGTCTAACAGGTTCGCGCCGACGGCGTCGAACGAGCGAAGCGCCATCTCCCGGTCGCGCTTGAGCGCGAACTCGAGGGCATCGGGGAGCGGAAACTTCGGACTCTGACCCCACCCGCCCGCGACATCGTCGTAGGTCTCGGTCAACTGACCGAGCATCGCGGATTCGACGTCGGTCGTGAGTTCGCCTGCGGGCGGGCTGTCTTCCCGGAGCGGCCGCGGAACTCGTCCAGCGCCGCTCCCTTTGGTGTCCCACATGGTTCGGACACTGTCCAGTACCTGTCGCATTCCGTCGGGACCGAGGTAGCCCGCGCCGGTCAACACCGTCCCGTCGGGGGCGAGAAAGACCGTCGAGGGAAAGCCGCCCATATTGTACCGATCGCGAACGCGCGGGTAGCGATCCACGTCGACCCGAATCGGGACGAAACTGTCGTTGACGTTCGCCGCGATTCGCGGCTCCGCGTAGGTTTCTCGGTCCATCTCGTGGCAGTGGTCACACCACGTCGCAGTGAGCGAGAGCAAGACGGGAACGTCCGTTTCCGCCGCCTCGTCGAAGGCGTCCGGTCCCCACTCGCGCCACTCGACACGTGTCGGATCGTCCATACCGACACCTCGGGTGTCCCGGGCGTAAGCCCTTCGTTCGATGAGAGGCTCCGAATTCGTGGTGTCAGACCTCGAGGCCGAACCGTTGCTCGAGGCCGGCGAAATCCCCGAACGCGAAACGAGAGTAAAGCGTTTTCACCCTCCCCCGGCTATATCGGGGCATGCTCCGGTGGATCTTCGCGCTGTTGCTCATCCCCTTTCTCGACGCGGTGATTCTCGCTGTCGTGGTCAGCCAGACGACGTACATCGGCTGGGTGGGAATGGTGTTGCTCGTCGTCCTGACCGGACTCGTCGGCATGTTGCTCGTCCGCGCCGAGGGTCGCCGAACCATCCGGAAGATGCAACGGTCGCTGATGGAGGGGAAGCCACCAACCAACGAACTGCTCGACGGTGGCCTGCTGATCGCCGCCGGTGCGTTCCTGCTCACGCCCGGCCTGGTTACGGACCTCATCGGCTTCCTGCTCGTGATCCCGCTGACGCGGATTCCGATCCGCGCTGGACTCAAACGCTTCGTGATCGTCCCCTACGCGGACAAGAAGACCGGCGGCTTCGCCAGCGGACAGGTCTGGACGATCGGCTTCCCGGACGAAGGGATGGCTCGAGGGGGACAGGGGAGCTCGAGTGAGACCGGAACGTACGACCTCGGTGTCGACGACTATTCCGTCGACGACGGGACCGATGACGAGTCGTACACGATCGATTTCGGCGACGAACGGACCTCGGACCTGTCGGACGAATCGGACGACGACGGCGATGACCGCCCCACGCGGTAGCGGTTCGCACGGGCCACCAAGAAAGAAACGCTTAAACATCCCACCCGGCAACTACTGATTGCGACGCGGGCCAATAGCTCAATCAGGTTGAGCGCCACTCTGATAAGGTGGAGGCTCTCGGTTCAAATCCGAGTTGGCCCATTTCTGCTGCGAACAATGCGAACGTAGTGAGCCGTGAGCAGCAAAAATACATCCTACTCGGATTTGAGCCTTGGAAGTCACAGCCCGGGAGTGAACGAAGTGAGCGACCCGGAATGTCTTCCTTCGGTTCAAATCCGAGTTGGCCCATACTTTTGCGGCAAACAAATTCGTGAGCCGCGAGTACGTGCTGCCGCGAGGATTTGAATTACGCGAGTCGCATGCCCGGGAAGCGAGTGGAACGAGCGACCCCGAACGTCTCGAGGTGGTTCAAATCCAGCTGGCTGCCGAACTGGTCTCTGAGGGGAGCCAGCCGCTACGCCGTCGGGGGCTGCTCGTCGGTCCCGGAGCCGTCGTCATCTCCCTCGGCATCGGCATCGCCGCCGGCGTGAGCACGTTCCTCGAATCGACGCTGTCGCACGTCTCGAATCAGTCGCGGCTCATCGAGATTGCACAATATTCACACAACCCTTATATCGTCACGGCCCCTACCAAGGGATAATAAAATGGCTAACTCGATGGCAGAGCAACTACAGCAGGACATGGTGTGCGAAGGGCTGCTGGAGTGTATTCACGGGCTCAAGCAACTCGACAAGGACTGCTTCCGCGTGATGGTCGAAAGCGAGGAAGCGCTGACGATCGACGAGGTCGCCGATCGGGTCGACCGCGAGCGCTCGACTGCGTACCGATCGATTCAGCGACTGCTCCAGAGCGGCTTCATCCAGAAAGAGCAGATCAACTACGAACAGGGTGGCTACTACCACGTCTACTACCCGACGGACCCGGCCCAGATCGCGAACGATATGCAGCGAATGCTCAACGACTGGTACGCGAAGATGGGGCAACTCATCCAGGAGTTCGAGGACAAGTACGAACACGCCGACGCCGGCACCGAAGTTCCCGCCCGGTAACGGTCCGGACGTTGGCAACCCCGGGACGACTCTCGAGTCTCTACGACGGACTGCCGTTCGACGGCGCTCCCTGCACAGCGTCTCTCTTCTCGTCCAGTTCTCTGTTCCGAACTGCTTTCCTTGGCGGCCATTGCCGCCGATGGGGATATCGATCAGCGCACAGTACAGCAATGAACTTAAGAGTGAGTATCGTGTACGATTGGGCGCTATGAGCAATATTAACCTCGAGCCGACGGAACTCTCACGACGTCTCGAGAAGGACGATACGGAGGCCCCCTTCGTCCTCGACGTCAGGAACGAGGACGACTACGAGGAGTGGCGGATCGACGGGAGTACGAACGTTCCCATTTACGACGAACTCCTGGCGTACGACTACTCTACGCTCGAGGAGCACGTAGACGAACTCCCGAAAGACACGGAGATTGCGGTCGTCTGCGTCGCCGGCATCACGTCCGCGCGAGCCGCGGAGTTCCTCCGCGAACACGGGTTCGACGCGACGTCGGTTGCCGATGGAATGAACGGCTGGGGACGCGTCCACCGCCAGTACGACGTCGACGCCGCCGACGGCGTCGTCCAGATCGTCCGGCCTGGCACGGGGTGTGTCTCCTATCTTGCCCACGACGGCGACGAGGCGGTCGTCGTCGACCCGAGTCAGTACGTCGATCGGTACCTGAACGCGGTCGACGAGCGCGACCTCGAAATCGTCGGCGTCGCGGACAGCCACGCCCACGCGGACCACGTCTCGGGTGCCCGCCGCCTCGCCGGCGAACTCGACGTGCCTTACTACCTCCACGGGGACGATGCCGGCGCACTCGAGAACGTCACGGAACTCACAGACGGCGAGACGATCTCTGTCGGCGATCGCGACCTCGAGGTACGCTACACGCCGGGACACACTCCCGGCAGCGTCGCGTTCCGGTTCGGCGACGCGCTGCTATCCGGCGACACGCTGTTCCTCGGCAGCGTCGGTCGTCCCGACCTCGAGGACGGCGCGGAGGAGGCCGTCCGCGAGGCCGCCGGCCAACTGTTCGACAGCCTCGAGCGGCTGACGGACCTCGAGGACGAGACCGTCGTTCTTCCGGGTCACTTCAGCGACGAATCGATTCGCCCGCTCGCGACCGAACTGGGCGATCTCCGCGCGGAAACGGCAAACGAACTCTTGAGCTACGTCGCGGACGGTGACGAGGACGCCTTCGTGGAGACGATCGTCGAGAGCCTCGCAGACGAGCCGGCGAATTACAACGAGATCAAGCAGATCAACTGGGGCAAAGAGCAGCCTGGCGGCGATGTCGAGGCGCTCGAACTCGGCCCGAACAACTGCGCCGCGAACTGAGGTGTCGACGTGACGTCGGCCGTCGGTGCTTTCGGCGCTACTGTCTCAGGACGCGCCGGGGTCCACCTCCGAGGCGCTGGATACCGGCACGGATACGCGTGTTTCGGGAGGCCGCCCGAGAACGCGTTTGAGGGCATCACGTCACTCCGACCGGGTCGAGTCCGCTGCCGGGCAGCGACGCAACGTCGACGGAACTCGTCCGTGTGAGTGATCCGCACAACGCTTATTCAACACAGAAAGTAAGCTCCGGTATCGAAGCGACCTCGAATCCCGCCTCGGTCGCCGTCGAACAGCCGGGGACGTCGACGGAACGGCTGGACGTTCGGCGGCAGGCGGTATTCGTCACCCTCACGTTTTTCGGGATGATTGGGGGGCTCCTGGGCAGCTGGTTCGGTGCTCCGTCGTCGCTCGTCTGGGGCTTTTATGCGGTCGCCTACGTGTTCGGTGGCTGGTACGAACTCAAAGGGAGCATCGCTGCCCTTCGGGAGCCCGCGGTAGAGACCGATCTCCTGATCATCATCGCCGCCCTCGGTGCGCTCTACATCGGTGCGCCGTTCGAGGGCGCGATGCTGCTGTTCCTGTTCTCGCTGTCCGGCATGCTCGAGGAGTACGCGATCTCCCGGCTCATCCACATGGTCGAGCGGGTCTAGGACAAGAAAGCGCCGACCCAGCAACTCATTGATCGCTTCGAGCAGCCGTACGTGCTGAGCGTCTTCGCGATGACCGCGATCGCGATCGCGCTCCGCAATGGGGCCGGCCGGCGGGGCGACGCGTGTGTGAGATTGACGGCGCTGGAGGTCGCTACGTTCAGTATGGAAACGACCGACCAGTCGTTCGACTTCCTCGTTATCGGCTCGGGATCCGGACTGGACGTGGCGAGCGCCCTCGCGAACCGTGGCCAATTGGTCGCGGTCGTCGAGAAGGGACCGCTCGGCGGGACCTGTCTCAACCGCGGCTGCATCCCGTCGAAGCAACTGCTGTACCACGCGGAGGTGATGGAAACCGTCGAGCGAGCCGACGAGTTCGGCATCCACGCCGACGTAACCGGCGTCGACTTCGCCGACATCGTCCGCGAGGTGAACGAGGACGTCTCGAGCAGCGCCGAGTCGATCCACCACGGGCTACGAACCTCGAGTCAGCACACGCTGCTCGAAGGCGAGGGGCAGTTCGTCGACGATCGAACGGTCGAGATCACTGACGGACTCGACGCCGGTACGCGCGCCCGGGCCGAGACCGTCCTGATCGCGGCGGGAACGCGGCCAGCGATTCCGCCGATCGACGGCATCGAGTCCGTCGACTATATCACCAGCAGGGAGGCGCTGCAGTTAGAGACGCCGCCCGAGGATCTCGTGATCGTCGGCGGCGGCTACATCGCGGCTGAACTCGCACACTTCTTCGGAACGTTCGGCAGCGACGTGGCCATCGTCGGTCGGCAACAGCATCTCCTCCCGACGGCCGACGAAGACGTCGCGGCCGCGTTCACCGAGCGCTACGCCGATCGGTTCGACGTGTACACGGGCTACGAGGCGGTCGCAGCCGAGCAATCCGACGGCGAAGTGACCGTCGAGGCTCGAGCGTACCCGCCGGCGTGGGACGACGTATCCAGTCGCGGGGACGAGCGTAACGGTGAGGGAGAAGACGAGGACGACGTAACCGTGACCGGCGACACCCTGCTCGTTGCGGCGGGCCGACGACCGAATTCCGATCGCCTGAACCTCGAGGCGACCGGCGTCGAGACTGACGAACATGGCTTCGTCGAGACTGACGAATACCTGCGCACGACGGCCGAGGGAATCTGGGCGCTCGGGGACATCGTCGGTGAGTACCTGCTGAAACACAACGCGAACCACGAGGCGCGAACTGTCGTCAGGAACCTGCTCAGCGACGACCTCGAGGCGGTCGACTACACTGCGATGCCCTTTGCCGTCTTCGGATCGCCAGAGGTCGCCGGCGTCGGCGCGCGGGAGGGTGAACTCCGCGATGCGGGGCGGGAGTATGCCACCGCGACCTATCGGTACGAGGACACGGCTCGCGGCAAGGCGATGAAAGTGGAGGGGTTCGTCAAGGTCAGTATCGAACCGAACGGCGAGATTCTCGGTTGTCACATCGTCGGCCCCGAGGCGTCGAATCTGATCGAGGAGGTCGTCGTCGCGATGAAAGCGGGGACGGGTACCGTCTGGGACATTCGCGAGTCGGTCCACGTCCATCCCGCGCTCTCGGAGGTGGTCGATCGGGCGTTCTCGGGGCAGTTCACTCGCCACGGAGCGGGGACACACGATCATCACCACGACCACCAGCACGGTCACGACCACGACCACGAACCCGATCACGGCCACGAGTAACGAGAACGGCGTTCGCTCGGTGGATTATGTTACCGTCGGAAAACGAATCGCGATCGGACGCGCTCGCTCGAGTCGGCCGCCGAGGAGTACCTGATCGACAGCGGTTCGGCACTCCGGTACCGGTCATGATCGACGCCTACGACGTCGGTCCCGCGAAGACCGACGACCTCGGGGCCGTTCTGCATTCGGCCGACGACGGAGGCGATATCGGTGGCGGAGACCGTATCCTTAGCGTGACGCGTGCGTCTCGAGGGCGTCGACGAGCGGTTCGGCGGGCTGGAACCCGTCGTCGAAGCGGGCGACTTCCTCGCCGTCTTTCAGGACGACGAGCGTTGGGACGCTCTGGATGTTAAACTGCGCCGCGAGGTCGGGAACGAGACCGGCGTTCACTATCGCCACGACGCCCGGCGCGTTGCGGGCGACGCCGCCGAGTACCGGCTCCATCGACGCGCAGATGCCACAGCCGGACGTGACGAACTCGAGCAGGACGAGGTCGCGTTCCTCGAGCAGGTCGTCGTAGTCGGCGACGTCGTTCAACTGGACGGGCTTTTGGGTCGTGCTGCCGTCGTCGGTCGGTTCCGAAGGCGTTGTTTCGGTCATTATCGTCAGTAGGGCTCGAGCGCACATATATGTATTGCACACATCGAACAATACCGATTCGAACCGGACCGTGTGTATTATATTCGTTATTTTCTGACCATCATTACTCGATGTAGCCGCTATTTATGAACGATCGTGATACGGTAGCGTATGGAACCCACCGTTCAACGTCGTTGTCTACTTCTGATTAGTAGTTCGTTGATTCTCCTCACGATTGGGATCGGCTACTGTGTTGTCGTCGGGACCTGTCTGGCTGACTTTATGGTCGTAATCACGGGTCTCGTTCTCGGATGGATCTCCCTCTTTTACTGCGTCGGAAAGTCATCCATCTGGGGATAGCCATCCCAGGCTCCGACGACGAGCGGAACGGCAGCCGTCGATGACGAGCCGTTTGCGTTCTCCGGGTCGTCGGTTCCGTCGAACGACGGTGGGCCACGAATCGCCACCGCACCCGCGGCTCCAATGGTTCCCAGACTGCCGACGGCGACGAGGACGTCCCGTCGCCGAATCTACTGGCTGTACAGGGCGAGTGCTCCGAGGCTTGACCTCGGGGGTGAAGCCCGTCAACAGATTTAAAATTCGACGTGCAGAACCTGAAATAACGGGCGTAGTAGGCGTTAAAGACCGTAATGCGAACCGCCCGTCTGAAGGGAATGCGTCACATCTCAAACCACCTCGACATCGGGTTGCGGTTGCGACGGGTGGTGTCGGGCCTCGTGGACAGGTCGACCGCATTCCTCGTGAACCACTTGAGGCTACCAGACCGATGGTTCGCAGGAAGTGTTCATCCCAAATCTGCGGGAAGCCTGGGGGTCGTTCGGAAGATCGAAGATCTTCCGTGACTGAGCGGAGCGAAGCTCCGCGATGTCCGCGAGACCTCCGGTCTCGCTTGATGACGAGAGAGCTTTGCTCTCTCGAACCACTTGACCCCGAGGCGGTTCACGCGGTCACCACCGTTTCGAAGTCCTCGACAACTTTCGACGTCGCGATGGTCGCTCCGTCCGGATACACGCGTTCGACCAGCCCGCGCTCGTTGACGAGGAAGATGTAGCTGTAATGGGGGAACATGTACTCGAGATTCTCGTACTCGTCGGCGTCGCGCTTCTCGATCGGGAGTCCGTAGCGGTCGTCGACGATCGATTTCGCGTCCTCGTAGCGTTCGGGCCGCAAGAAGTGCCAGTTTCCGGCCTCGAGGTCGACGCCCTGCTGGCCGGCGTACGTTTGCAACACGTCTTCGGTGTCGCGTTCGGGGTCGAACGTCATCGCGAGGAACGCGGCATCGTCGACGTACCCGTTCTCGGCCGCGACTTCCTGCGCGCGTCGCAACCGCAGCATCAGCGCGGGACAGACGCCGTCGGGACACGATGTGTAGAAGAACGTTACCAGCATCGTCCGCTCGCCCTCGAACTGATCGGTCGAAACGGTCTCACCGGTCAGGGGATTCGGGACGCTCGCCGTGGGGAATTCGTCGCCGTAACTCGGATGCGTCGCCTCGCTCAGATCGCGCTCCGGCGACTCGAGGACCTGCCCGTCGTCGGTTCCCGCGGGAGAGATGGCGTCCAGACAACCTGCAGTAGCGGCGACGCTCGAGGCGGCGATCGATCGGAGGTACAGCCGTCGGTTCATAGGGTAGCGTTTCGGTGCCACGTCTAAATCCGGGACGGCGATTCCCCGAGTCGGAAAAACTGCCAGCAGCGAGGAAGAACGGGACGGAGGTGCCCTCTGAGAGCCGCTATAGTAACAACTGAAACTATGTACACACTGATCGCACAGCTCGCGGATCGTTCCTCCCCGTCTGCTCACGGCGGCGCTGCCGCCGTTCGCACGGTATGCGAGACCGACGGTCTCGCACTATTCGCATGGTCCGCGGGATCGAGGATCCCGCGTTATTCGCTTTGCCGCGGTTCTCACTCACTTCGTTTGCTCACGGGTCGCTTGCGGTCCCCGTTCGCTTTGCTTCGGTTCTCGCTCACTCCGTTCGCTCCGAACCGCGTCCGCTTCGAACCGCGCTGCCGTCGTGCGATCAGGTGTGTATTGACTTTCAGTGGCTACTATAGATCACTTCGTTAGTGAGATGAGAACGAGCACCATTCCGCTCGAGACGATGACTGCCTGCACGAGGGCGGCAGACGCGACGGTCGTCCCGAAGGCGTGGTAGATGAGTCCCTCACAGATCGCACCGGCACCGATGAAGACGAATCCGCCGGAGACGTACAGCATCGGCGTCTCACCGCTGCGGCGATAGCCGTGATACGCCAGATACGCGATCACGAGACTCAAGACGAGCGTGATCAGCTTGGCGAGCAGGAACGATGCGTCCATCAGTCCTCACCTCGGAGCCCGCTCCAGAGCGCCGTGAAGTTGTCTGCGAGTTCGTCACGAGTCTCCATCGTCAGCGAGAGTTGGCCGTCAGTGATGTCGATGTGGAGTTCCTCGAGTGCCGTCTGGAACTCGCTTCGGTGGGAGCCGTCCGAGTCGATGGTTCGGCGTTCCTCGATGAGGCCGTGTTCCTGCAGCGTCGAGACGCGGCGGTAGATCGTCGTGAGCGAGGCGTCACACTCCTCGCTGAGGGTTTTCGCGGTCTTCGGTCCGTCTCGGTCGGCGGCGAGGATGATCTTCCGTGCGTACTCGTCCGCGAGGATCTGGAAGATTTCCGCCGAGTCCGAGGAGCCACCGTCTTGCACAGGATACACCCCGTCGTTCAGCGGCAAATAGGCCACGATTTGCTGATCCAGCAAATCACCGAGAGCGTCTTGTATGCGGGACTCATGGGGCCGTCGCGTCACAACTGATCTTTCGAACCTGTTCCGTCTCTCGGCGGTAACCAGATGGTATCGAACCAGAACGCCTCGAGCGCTCGGACGGCGTCCACGAACTCGCCTCGGTCGCTCGATTTTCGGACGTACGCGTTTGCGTAGCGCGCGTACGACTGTGTGATCACTTTCTCGTCGATCCGCTCGGAACAGACGAGCACGGGAATCTCCGTCCAGTCGGTATCGAATCAATCGAGGAGCGTTCGCCAGTCCATCCCCGGAAAGTCGTTCTCGAGCACCTCGAGAACGAGTCGGGAGGTGAGACAGGTTACGATGCACAGGTCGGACACGATCGACTGTGTCGAACGTAGATCAACCCCGCTAACAGTGCCACAGAGAGCGCACCGAGAGCCGGACGCAACGGATCGAAGTACGTCATGAGGGCGGACGAGCTGAACAGCGCGAGCAGGACGACGTTACAGATCGGACAGCCGACCGCCAGGAACCCCCCGACGAGTCCGCCGATCGCCAGGCGATCCTCGCCTTTTGTGCCGTCGCTACCGCTCTCGTCGGCGTCTTCGAAGTCCGGACCTACCACCTCGGTCGTCAGCCGCTGTGCGGTGTAAACGCCCGCGAGCAGTGCCGTCAGCGTCAGAAACAGGTAGTCAACGGGTGTCCGCGGGACCATCCGGACGTACAGCGGATTCGGAATGAGTCCGGTGACGAGTCCGAACAGCAGGAACACGCCGATCGCGGCGGCCGTTCCCCATCCCGTCGCTCGCCGGTCCGATCGGATCGACCGGAAGACGTTCCGCAGCGTCATTTCGCTCCCTCCGTCGCGATGGCACACCGTTCGGGGTGGCCCGCCCGTCCGAGGAAGAACAGCAACAGCAGGAGACCGCCGACGCGAACCAGCGTGCCGTCGTACGGAAGTGCCGCGAGGCCCCCGGCGAACCCGAGAAAACCAAGGAGGCCGGCGCCACAGCTCGCACACCCCGAGGCGAGGAGCCCGGGGACGACCCCGGAGAGGTCCGTGAGACTCGAGGGACCGACGATTCGCAACTGCGCGACGACGTTGACGACCGCGATCCCCGACAGCAGCGCGTAGAGGACGATGATCCCGAGTCCGGTCCAGCCGTCGGTTCGGTACACCGTCTCCGTGAGCGAGACGACGACGTACTCGAACCAGTGGAGACCGTCGCCGAGCATCTGGAGCGAGAACGCCGGCATCGTACTCAAGATCAGGAGGATGTAGGTGGCGACCGTCACGAGTACCAGTCCGATCGTTCCTCGCCACGTCTCGAACGGATACGAGGCCGCTTCGAAGAGGTTCGTCAGATACCCCTTGAGCGAGTCGCGCGTGAACATTCGATCGAACCGATGCAGGGACGACTCAAATCTCCGACTCCGATTTGCCGACTCAGCAAATCGGCGGTTCCGTTACGACCCCGGGTCGGAAACGTTCACGGGAACATCGATGTCCCTGGATCAGCCATCCCGTCGTGCCTTCCTCGCCGGCTCAGTCGTGACGCTCGGTGCCGGCGGCGCCTATTATCTCACGCGATCCGACGACGACGCCCATGATATCTCCCCGTCGTTTCACTCGAGCGACGAGACGTCAGCGTTCGGCGTCGATCTCGACGGGAAGCCGATCATGGGAGCGCCGGATGCGCCGCTCGAGATCTACTACTGGACGGACTTCCAGTGTCCGTTCTGCGAGCAGTTCGAGCGGGAGACGCTCCCCGACCTCGTCCGGAACCACGTCGAGCCCGGCGACGTTCGCATCGTCTTGATCGCCTTGCCGTACTTCGGCGCGGACTCGGTGACTGCCGCGGTGGCGAGCAAGTGCGTCTGGGAGCAGGTCCGCGACGAAGAGCCGTCCGCGTACTGGGACTGGCACGCGGCGGTATTCGAGGAACAGGACGAGAAGAATTCGGGCTGGGCGTCGGCCGAAAACCTCCTCGAGTACACCCGCTCCGTCGACGCGGTCGACGCGGACGCCCTCGAGTCGTGTCTCGAGGACCGACGGCCGGAACTCGAGGACACGATCGAGACCGACGCGGACCGGGCGACCGAACGCGGCGTGTCGGGCACGCCGACGTTCGTCGTCTTCGATCCGGACGCCGAAGCCGCCGGCTCGCTCGTCGGCGCACAGCCGCCCGAACGCTTCGACGAGGCGATCGCACGGATCGAGGACGGCTGACGACGGCCACGATTTACGGTCGTTCGGGTGGTATCACCGCTCGAACCGATGGTTCAGCAGACGTCGATTTCGTTTACCAGCACTGGTGTCACCTGCCGCGGGGAGTTGTTCGCACCGACCGCCGCGGAGGAGCCGCCGGTCGTCGTGATGGCCCACGGGTTCGGCGGCGAACGGACGTGGCGACTCCCCGCGTTCGCTCGGCGGTTCGCCGAGCACGGCCTCGCCGCGCTGGTCTTCGACTACCGTACGTTCGGGGACAGCGACGGCACGCCACGGAACCTCATCAGCCCGCGACGCCACCTCGAGGACTGGCGCGCCGCCGTCGCACACGCCCGATCCCGCTCCGACATCGACGGCGAACGACTCGCCCTCTGGGGGACGTCCTTCAGCGGCGGTCACGTCGTCGCGACCGCGGCACGCGATCCGGCCGTCGACGCGATCGTCGCGCAGGTGCCGTTCACCGATGGGCTCGCAACTGCGGGCAACCTGATCCGACGGGGCGGCCTCTCCTACGCCCGTGGCGCGCTCTCCGGCGCAGTCACCGATCTCGCGCGGACGGCGGTCGGTCGGGACCCCCACTACGTTTCGATCGTTGCCGACCCCGACGAGTTCGCCGTGATGAACACGCCCGACGCAAAGCCCGGCTACGAGTCGATGGTTCCCGACGACGCGACCAGTCGAAACGAGTGTCCGGGGCGAATCCTCGCAACCGTCCCTGCCTATCGACCGATCACAGCGGCCGGCGACGTCTCCTGCCCTGCGTTCGTCGTCGAGGCGGCGGGAGACACGATCGTCCCGTCGTGGACCGTCGACCGACTCGTCTCGAAACTCGACGACGTCGAGCGTCTCAGGCTCCCGGTCGGCCACTTCGAGGTTTACCGCGGCGACGCGTTCGAACGTGTCGTCGATCGCCAGCTCGCGTTCCTCGAGCGAACGCTGATCGCCTAGCCGACGGCGCGATTCGAAGCCTCCGGAACGTCTCGCTTCGGAATGGACCGGCGAGCGGTGAGGAATTCGTGGCGGCCACGGCCGATTGCGGCGGTCCGACGCGAACAGAGACCGCCCACGTGACGCCGCCGGAACCGATTACTCGAGCGTCGCGATGAGCAAGAAGGTCTCGGGTCGGACGGCCTCGTGCTCAATAGTGAATCCGGCGTCGCGGAGGGCCTCTACCGCTTCGTCAGCGCTGTATCGCTCGTCGACCGGCGGCCCGTTCTCGCCGGTTCCGGTGGCCGCCCAGTCGACGATCACGAGTCGGCCGTCAGCGGCGAGGACCCGTCGGATCTCGGCCAGCGACTCGTCGCTCGCGAACTCGTGGTAAGTCATCGTCGAGAATGCGGCGTCGATGGCGCCATCGTCGAACGGCAGGTCGGCCACGTCGCTGGTCACGAGGTCGACGTTCTCCGGAACGCCCTTTTTTTGGTAGAACTCGTGCATCTCCTCCTGGACGTCGACCGCGCGAACCTCGCCGGCGTGGGATGCGATGTCGTCGGTGAAGAAGCCGGTCCCGCTGCCGAGATCGGCGACGATGTCGTCCGGCGAGAGCGAGAGCGCCCACAGCAGTTCCTCGGCCGAGAGGAATCGGTATCGTCGTCCGGCCTCCTCCCGCCCGCGAGGCGTCGAACGTGTGGAAACCCATGTTACAGTTCCTCGAAGGCGGCGTCGACGAGTTCGCCGGTCTCCGCGACGATCTCCGCCATCTCCTCGTCGTCCGGCGTTATCCCGACGAGCCGTGCGATCCGCATGATCGAGACGTGATAGACGCGTTGTCGACCGGGTTCTTCCTCCCAAACGACGACGTTACACGGGAAGAGCGCGCCGAGTTCGCCGTCGCTGGCCTCGAGCGCCCGGTCGGCCACTGCGGGGTTACAGGCCCCGAGGACGTAGTAGGGGTCGCGGTCGGCATCGACTTTCTCGTTGAGCAGTTTCGACGGCGAGAACTCGACGGGGACACCGAACCCTGCGTCGGTGAACACTTCACGAACGTGCTCGATCGCCTCCTCGTGGTCCATCTCGAGGACGGTCTGCGTTTGGCCGATATCGTCCGGGTCTATCTGCGTGGGATCGATAGGAAGCATCGTTCGTGTAGAGTATTGGGTGATATACGAAAGTCACTTCCGGATTCGATGTTGGCGTTTCGCCGACTCGGAACATCGACCGAACATATATTGGTCTTCCTTGCGGAGATTTACTCATGGACTCGGACGCTACCTCCCGACGGACCCTCCTTGGCGTCGCAGGGGTGGCCAGTCTCTGCTGTGTCGGTCCCGGCGCGATGGCCGTCACCGGTGGCACGACCGTCGGACTCATCGCTGGTCTTGTACAGGGGCTCGTCGTTTTTGCCGTACTCGGTGTCGTCGCACTGCTGTTCCGACTACGGTCCGCCTGCTCGTCCTGTGATGCGTAACCGCCTTCGGCGACCGAAATCGTGAGCGTTCGCGCCGTCACTCCGTGCAGCCGCCGCGCCGATTCCGAAACCATCGACCGGCGAACGGACTCGGAGTTCGTGTTCGGATCGCGAGCAGCCAGCAACTCGAGGCACTCTAACTGCACCGTAATTCCATAGTATTGGGAATCCCTAGAAATACTTTAGACACTACCCCGCTACTGTCGACACATGACCGACACCTTCGTCGTCATCGGCGGTGACGCTGCGGGAATGAGCGCTGCGAGCAAGGCGAAACGCGACGATCCCGACCGAGAGGTGATCGTCTTCGAGAAGGGCGAGTGGGTCTCCTACGCCGCCTGCGGGATGCCCTATTACGTGAAGGGCGCGGTCGACGAGTTGGACGACCTTGTCACCGTGACACCCGAGGAGTTCCGGGAAGAACGAGACGTCGATCTGCGAACGGGCTCGGAGGTCGTCGGCATCGATCCGGAGGAGCGGACGGTGACGGTCGAGACCGACGGCGAGACCTCCGAGCAGCCCTACGACGACCTGCTCGTCGCGACGGGCGCGAGCGCGATCGAACCGCCGTTCGAGGGGCTGGAGCTCGAGGGCGTCTTCACCATCCACGACATGGACGAGGCCGACGCCATCGAGGACTACGTCACCGACCACGGACCGGAGACGGCCGCGATCGTCGGCGGCGGCTACGTCGGCATCGAGATGGCCGAGGCGCTGTCGGCCCGCGGCGTCGACGTCCACCTCTACGAGATGCTCCCCCACGTCCTCCAGCCGTTCGGCGAGGCCGTCGCCGAGGTCGTCGAGGACCACCTCCGCGAGCAGGGGATCGAACTCCACCTCGAGACCGCCGTGTCGGGTTTCGACGGTGACGAGCGGGTCGACTGCGTCGAACTCGAGGACGAGACCGTCCCCGCGGACATCGCGATCGTCGGCGTCGGCGTGACGCCGAACGTCGAACTTGCCGAAGCGGCCGGCATCGAACTCGGGCCGACCGGCGCGATTGCGACCGACGAGTACGGACGCACGAACCTCGAGAACGTCTACGCGGCTGGCGACAACGCCGAGGCGACCCACGTCGTGACCGGCGAACCGGATCACGTCCCGCTGGCGCTGACGGCCAACCGCGCGGGGCGGGCGATCGGACAGACCGTCACTGGCAATTCCACACCGACCGGCGGCACCGCGGGCACAGCGATCGTCAAGGCATTCGACCTCGGGGCTGCACGGACCGGGATCGTCGACGAAGATCAGGCCCGCGAAGCGGACTTCGATCCGGTCTCGGTCTCGATCTCGGCGTCGACGCGCGCCCACTACTACCCCGGCGGCGCGGAGCTCACGGTCACGTTGGTCGCCGACCGCGAGAGCGGCGAACTGCTCGGCGGCACCGTCGTCGGCCGCGAGGGCGCAAAGCGCATCGACACGGTTGCGACGGCGCTGACGGCCGGTATGACCGTCAACGAACTGCAGAACGCGGACCTGGCGTACGCGCCGCCGTTTAGCCCTGTCTGGGATCCGATCCTCACAGCGGCGAAAGTTCTCGCCGGAAAACTCGAGTGAGGTGGTGATGAACCCAGGCGAATCAGGCGACCTCGAGACGTACGTCGACGACCGCCGGGAGGACCTGATCGACCTTGCGCTCGACCTGCTGGCGGTCGACACGGCGAATCCGCCCGGGGATACGCGCGAGATCGTCGATCTGCTCGAGGCGTACCTGTCGCCGCTTCCGGTCGACGTCGAGCGGTTCGCGGTCGATCCGGCGAAACCGAACCTCCTCGTGACCCTGCCGGGCGCGAGCGACCGAACGCTGCTGTACAACGGCCACCTTGATACGGTGCCGTTCGACGCCGACGCGTGGGCGTTCGATCCGCTCGGGGAGCGCGTCGACGACCGGCTCTACGGTCGTGGCGCAACTGACATGAAGGGGTCCGTCGCCGCGATGCTGTTCGCGATCCGCGCGTTCGCCGAGACAGAGACCGAACCACCCGTCGACCTCGCGTTCGCGTTCGTCAGCGACGAGGAGATCGGCGGCGACGCCGGCCTTCCCGCGTTGCTCGAGGCCGACCGACTCGAGGCCGACGCCTGCGTCATCGGCGAACCGACCTGCGAGGAGGGTCGCCACTCCGTGACGGTCGCCGATCGAGGGAGCATCTGGCTGACCCTCGAGGCGACCGGCGAGGCCGCACACGGCTCGCGGCCGGTATTAGGCGAAAACGCGATCGACCGGCTCTACGAGGCGATCACGACGCTGCGGGAGCGATTCGGTACGCGACGACTGGAGATCGATCCCGTTATCGAGCCGATACTCGAGGAGTCGATAGACTACTACGCGCCAGCTATGGGCGACGAGACCGCCCGCAATCTCTTCCGGTATCCGTCGATCAACCTCGGGATCCTCGAGGGCGGGGAGGCGATCAACAGCGTCCCCGGGTCCGCTCGCGCGGAGGTCGACGTTCGGTTGACCGCCGGCGTTCGGACGCCCGACGTCCTCTCGGGGATCCGGGAGTGCGTCGCCGACTGCGAGGGCATCACGATCGCTGATGTCTCCTGGAGCGTCGGCACCGCAGAACCAGTCGGGAGCCCGCTCGTCGAGGCCGTGGCCTCGGGCGCCGAAGCGACGACCGGAGAGCGTGTCTATCGGCGGAGCGCGACCGGCGGCGGCGACGCGAAGAAACTGCGAAACACCGGCATTCCGACGGTCGAATTCGCGCTCGGAACGGACACCGTCCACGCCGTCGACGAGTACACGACCGTCGACGCGCTCGTCGGGAACGCGATGGTGTACGCACTTCTTCCCGAGCGGTGGGCGGCCGCGGTCGACGGGACCGACGCTTCCACATAGAGCCAAGAGTCTCGGTATACGGGAAACGCTTAACCCTTATTGTGTGCATCTATGGGTATGGAATACAATATCGGATCGACGGATCGGATCGTCCGCGCGCTCGGTGGCGCGGTAGTGGCTCTCGTCGGCGTCGCGACGCTAGCGGGCGCACTCGAGTTCGGGACGGTGACCGGTGCCGTGGCGGTGCTGATTGGGAGTGTCCTTCTCGGGACGGCGTTGACTCGAACGTGTCTCCTGTACCGTATCCTGGGCGTCGATACGTCTACGTAACCCGACCATGGATGCGGAACGATTCCAGAATACGGGGCAACCCGACTGGGACTGGTGGGGCAGACTGTGGCCGACGTCCGGCGCGACGCTCCGCCGCCTCGGAATCGGACCTGGCCAGTCGCTCGCGGAGGTCGCCTGCGGGAACGGCTACTTCGCGCTCCCCGCAGCTCGGATCACCGACCCCGCACCGGTCTACGCGCTTGACCTCGAGGAGTCGCTGCTCGAGGAGTGTGTTCGCCTCGCCGAGCACCAGGGAGTCGAGAACATCGTACCCGTTCACGGCGACGCACGACGGATGGCCCAACTGCTCCCGGAGCGAGTCGATGTCGTCTTGGTCGCGAACACGTTCCACGGCGTCGACGACAAACGGGCGTTCGTCGAGCAAGCGGCCGAGTCGCTCCGACCGGGCGGTCGGTTCGTAATCGTCAACTGGCACGACCGGCCGCGTGAAACGACCACCGTCGCGGGCGAACCCCGGGGGCCACCGACCGACCTTCGACTGTCGCCCGACGAGACGAACGCCGTAGTGCTCGACGGGAAGGCGTTCTCCCTCGAGGAGCGCGTCGAACTCCCGCCGTACCACTACGCACTCCTGTTCCAACACGCCGACGGATGACCGTTGGTACCGGCGGACGCGACCGCTGTTGCTCACCGCCGGGCCGCTCATCGCTGACGTTCGCCACCCAATATTTCACAATTGTCCCAAGATTATTGTCGACTCCCTACGTAGGTCGATCTATGCAACCGAACCCAACGATGACGCCGACCGAACTCCGGGCCGACATCCCCGCCCTTCAGGAGAGCACCTATTTCAATTTCGGTGCCCACGGCCCGAGCCCAAAGTACGTCGTCGACGCCGCCGACGAGTTCGTCCGCGAACACGAGTACGAGTCGACAGTAGCGGACGATCCCTACGAGACCGCCTTCCGCGCGTTCGACCGCACTCGGGAGGCAGTCGCATCGCTCGTCGGGGCCGAACCGGACGAGATCGCGCTCACCGAGAGCACGACGGCCGGGATCAACGCCGTCGCGAACGCGATCGACTGGCAGCCCGGCGACGTCGTCGTCCGAACGGATCTCGAGCACCCGGCCGGAATCCTTCCGTGGCAACGGCTCGAGCGCGAAGGCGTCGAGGTTCGCGTCGTCGAGACTGAGGCCGGTCGCATCGACACCGAGCGGTTCGCCGAGGCCGTCGCGGATGCCAGAGTCGCCTGTTTCAGCGCGGTGACGTGGACTCACGGGACGCAACTGCCCGTCGCAGAACTGGTCGACATCGCTCACGATGCCGGCGCGCTCGCGCTCGTCGACGCCGTGCAGGTCCCCGGACAGCTGCCGATAGACGTCGCGGAGTGGGGCGCCGACGCGGTTGCCGCCGCCGGACACAAGTGGCTTTTGGGGCTGTGGGGCGGCGGCTTCCTCTACGTCGACCGCGACGTCGCCGAGGGCCTCGAGCCGCGGACGGTCGGCTATCGGAGCGTCGAGACGCCGTCCGCCGAACCCTACGAGTTTGCGGCCGGCGCACGTCGGTTCGAAGTTGGGTCGGCGAACCCGGCACCGCACGTCGCGCTTCGAGAAGCGATCGACGTGATCGACGAAGTCGGGATCGACCGGATCGAAGAGCGGGCCCGCCGGCTCGCCGGTCGGCTAGCGGACGGCGTCCCCACCAACCGCTTGATCAGTCCGTCGTCGCCGGAGTCGGGGCTCGTGACGATCGATGTCGACGATCCAGCGGCGACGGTCGAACGTCTAGCCGCCGCCGGGATCGTCGTCCGGGCGCTCTCGTCGCCGAATGCGATTCGAGCGTCCGTCCACGCGGTCAATACCGCCGGTGACGTCGACCGGCTGCTCGAGGGATTGAAACGAGAGTGGTGAGACGACGGTCGCCGGGTGACGTCCCGCCAGCACGGGCTTGATCATCCACGACCGGCAATCACTCGAGCCGGACAGCGAACCGGCTCGGACACGAGTCGGGCCGAACAACTGTGCGGTCTGAGTCGCCGGTGCCGGCGGTACATGGGGTGATCTCGAATAGTGTCGTCGGGTTGCAACCGCCGACCGGAGGGTTTTCGACGCTTTAGGCCGATCGTTTCGTATGGGAGAGGCAAACGTCGTGATCGAGTGTCGCGACTGTGAGTTTTGTGAGTCGTTCGCGAATCTGGGTCGTGCGCGCGTCGCTCTCGACGACCACGAGTCGGAGGCGGGCCACTACGTCGATTGGCAGATCAATCGCGTCGCCGACGGCGTCGAACGGGCGGGAGCCGACGCCGGTATCTGTGGTGTCTCTGGTCGGGAAAATCCGGACTCAGCGCTTCTCGACCGGGGCCAGCCCGACGAGCCGTGACGAGCACTGGTGTCGCTACGGACGTCCCGGACGAGTGTGACATTGCCCGGCTTCTACGCATGGATCGAGACGGTGCGTCGGATCTGGATGAGACGTTTACACTGGATAGCGAGGCGACTACCTCGGCCCACCGTGGCCGGGCCCCATTCAAAACGACTCGAGAACCCGTTCGAAACGCTCGTACGCGTCGTCGCCGATCGGGTCGAGGTCGTCATTTTCAGCGACGCCGATCAGACGCTTCGGATCGACCGCGCTGACGACAACGCCGTCGTCATCGTCGTAGACGACGACGTTACACGGGAGCAATGTCCCGAGTTCGAGATCGTCCTCGAGTCCCTGATGTGCCAACTGCGGGTTGCACGCACCCAAGATTCTGTACTGTCTGAAGTCCTCGTCGAGCTTCTGCTTGAGCGTTTCCCGGACGTCGATATCGCAGAGCACGCCGAACCCCTCGTCCTCGAGGGCGTCGATCGTTTCCGCGACGACGTCGTCGAACTCGCCGTCGACTTGCGTACGATGTGTGTAGGACATACTGTACGATCGATTTCGAAAAGTATCGTGATTGGGGTAGCAACGGCAAGCCTGCGGCGCGTGCATCGGTTCGGGGAAGACCGTAGTCCGTCCGCGGTGTAGGTATCACTATGATCTCTCGGAGTACCTTACGAGCGATCGTCGCCCTGCTCGGGCTCACGCTGCTCGCTGGACTCGGATACGTCCTCCGGTGGCGATCGAACCCATCACCCTGCCCGTACGCCCAGCGCCACGCGATCGACCTCCCGCGCCCGATCATCACTCGCTCACGGCTTCGCGACGTACTCGAGCCCCGACCCGGAGAACGTCTTCTCGAGGTCGGACCGGGAACCGGCTACTACACGGGGACCGTCGCACGGGCGATCGAACCGTCGGGGACGCTGCACGCCATAGACGTTCAACCGGAGATGGTCGAGCACCTCCGAACGCGACTGCGACAGGAGGGAAACTCGAACGTCGAACCGATCCGCGGCGATGCGCGCTCGCTTCCGTATCCTGACGATGCGTTCGACGCCGCGTATCTGGTCCTCGTGCTCGGCGAAATCCCCGACCAAGAGCGGACCCTCGACGAACTCGAGCGGGTTCTGAAACCCGACGGCCGACTCGTCGTCGGCGAATCGCTCCCCGACCCGCACTTCGTCAGACTCGAGCAGCTGCGACGCCGCGTCGAACGGCGTGGACTGGCGTTCGGAGCGCATGTCGGAACCCGAGCCGGCTATTTCGCGCGCTTCAACGCGGTTGCCCCGAAGAAGTCGACTGACGCTGTTGAATAACCGGTTGTTAGTGCTTACTGCAAAACTACGTAGGCTAATTCGCTCGAAGGGTTCGTCTCACCTCTCCTGAAATCTTAGAAACAGGCTATTGAGTCCTATCTATTCGTGTTAGTTCTCCTAGCGTGAGCGACGCGGACGTGCTCTCGAGAGAGGTGACTCTGACTATATTGTGCACTATGCACAAAACCTTTAAACGGTATCGGACCATACGTGATGGTGATGGCAACTGATGCACGCGACGACGTTTCGGCGCAATCGCTCGACGAACCGATCTACATCGACGGGAGAAGTCACCTTGAGGACGTCACGACGGAGCACGACGTCGTCCTCGTGGACTTCTACGCGGACTGGTGTGGCCCCTGTCAGATGCTCAATCCCGTCCTCGAGCGGCTCGCGGGTACGACCGAGGCTGTGATCGCCAAGGTCGATGTGGACGAGCACCAGCAACTCGCGGGTTCGTTCGGCGTTCGCGGCGTGCCGACCCTGGTCCTCTTCGCAGGCGGTGAACAGGTCGAACAGCAGTCCGGCGTGCTGCCGGAAGACCGACTCCGTGCGCTGATTGGGAACTACACCGAATGAGCAAATAGTTACTCGCGTGCGCGAGGAGAGCCACCCCGAACTCGAGGCGATCGAATCCAAGTTTCTCGTCCTCGAGGCGGACGTTATGGAACACATCGCCGACGAAGCGGAGACCGTCTTCCCCGAGATTCTCACGCTGGACGACGAAACGGCACGGGCCGACGCGGAGGCGGAACGGATCCACGACGCGATCGATCACCTCGAATCGGACCACGACGCGGCGGCGTCCCATCTCGAGACGATTCGACGCCTGAGTGATGATTACGCGGTTCCGTCGGAGGCCTGTACGAGTTACCGAAACATGCTCGATTGACTGCAGTCGCTCGAGGCCGATGTACACATGCACCTCCACAAGAAAAACAACGTCCTGTTTCCCGACACCGAGTCAGTGCTGGCGTCGGCGTGACCCGCCCGCCCGACCCGAGACCCGGAGTACTTACGTCTGGAGTTTCATTAGATAGCTAACCGAAAGAAGCGCTGTCCTTGGCGCACAGTCGGGAACGAACGGTCGATATTGCCGAGGACGTGATCGACGGATTTGCTCACGTCGCCGGCCGTTCCGAATCCCACAACCCAGCCACGTTGGCTGCGAGACTGTCACACAGGACTGCTATGATCGGGTCTACTAATGGACATTGAAATTGCAACAATCGGCGGCTACGAGGAAGTCGGGCGACAGATGACTGCGGTCCGCGCGGGTGACGATATCGTGATCTTCGATATGGGACTGAACCTGTCGAAGGTTCTAATTCACGACAACATCCAGACCGAGGGGATGCACAGCCTCGATCTGATTGACATGGGTGCAATCCCCGACGATCGCGTGATGAGCGACCTCGAGGGCGACGTGCAGGCAATCGTTCCGACGCACGGCCACCTTGACCACATCGGCGCGATTAGCAAGCTCGGCCACCGCTACGACGCACCGGTCGTCGCGACGCCGTTCACCTGCGAACTGGTCGAAGAGGAAGTCGACGACGAGCAGAAGTTCGGCTTCGACAACGAGATCATCCGGATGGACGCCGGCGAGACGATGTCGATCGGCGACAGCGGACAAGTCGAACTCGAGTTCGTTAACGTTACTCACTCGATCATCCAGGCGATCAATCCCGTGCTCCATACGCCGGAGGGTGCAGTCGTCTACGGACTGGACAAACGGATGGACCACACGCCCGTCATCGGCGATCCGATCGATATGGATCGTTTCCGTGAGATCGGTCGCGAGGGCAACGGTGTCCTCTGTTACATCGAGGACTGTACCAACGCGAATAAGAAGGGACGGACGCCGAGCGAGAACGTCGCGCGCGAGCACCTCCGGGACACCCTCTACAGTATGGAGGACTACGACGGCGGCATCGTCGCCACAACGTTCGCAAGCCACATCGCCCGCGTGACAAGCCTCGTCGAGTTCGCTCGAGAGATCGGCCGTGAGCCGATTCTGCTCGGCCGCTCGATGGAGAAGTACTCGGGAACCGCAAAACGGATGGGGGTCGATTTCCCATCCGACGTGGATATGGTCGGCTACCGTCGATCCATCGATCAGACGTTAGAGCGGATCATGAACGATGGCAAAGAGAACTTCCTGCCGGTCGTGACGGGTCACCAGGGTGAGCCCCGGGCACTGCTCACGCGAATGGCCCGCGGGGAAACGCCGTACCAACTCGATAACGGGGACAAGGTGCTTTTCTCCGCACGCGTGATTCCCGAACCGACGAACGAAGGCCAACGGTACCAGTCCGAGAAACTGCTCGGCATGCAGGGTGCACGCGTCTACTCCGACATCCACGTCTCCGGCCACCTCTGTCAGGAGGGCCACTACGAGATGCTCGACGCACTCCAGCCTCAGCACATCATCCCGGCTCATCAGGATCTGAAAGGATTCTCGGGCTACGTCGACCTCGCGTCCAATCAAGGATACACGCTTGGACGAGATATCCACGTTACCACGAACGGAAACATCATCCAGCTCGTGTAACCTGTCTCGGGCCCAGCTCGTCGCGTCCGAGCGGGCGTACTTCGACTCGAGCTAATTCCCCGGACTCGAGCATCAAATAAAAGCTGTTCTTTGTGGACTCACTTCCAGTGAGCGACAGCTGAACGACTACGATGACATTCGTGGGCAGCCAATTTGCACCGGCGTAACTGTTGTCGATACACCGTCGGGCCGATTCGATAACGGTAGTAGCTGAAGTATCCAGTAGAACCTAGCGTTTCGGTACTTACTGGCTGATCTAATAGACGCCTGAAAACGACACTGCTGGGTGTGTGAGACTCTCTCCCTTTGAAGGTTCGATTCGCAGGCCTTATGTAGTGGTCGGCGATTACAATTTAATCCGAAGGAAATGAGGATCCTTCCCCTGCGGTCCGCCGTACAGAAGGGATCTGATGTTAGCCTTGGTAGTTCGGTGACGCTCGACCGGTCGACGGTCTGAGGTTGCCGAACGTGGACCCATTTATGTGTGAGTGTGTACAAGAATTTACATTCACCGCCAAATGAACCCTCCCGACCACAAGGTCGGGAGTAATATAGCATTCCGGTTGATCCTGCCGGAGGTCATTGCTATTGGAGTCCGATTTAGCCATGCTAGTTGTACGAGTTTAGACTCGTAGCAGATAGCTCAGTAACACGTGGCCAAACTACCCTATGGACCAAGACAACCTCGGGAAACTGAGGCTAATCTTGGATACGATTCTCCTGCTGGAACTGCAGAGAATCCGAAACGCTCCGGCGCCATAGGATGTGGCTGCGGCCGATTAGGTAGACGGTGGGGTAACGGCCCACCGTGCCGATAATCGGTACGGGTTGTGAGAGCAAGAGCCCGGAGACGGTATCTGAGACAAGATACCGGGCCCTACGGGGCGCAGCAGGCGCGAAACCTTTACACTGCACGCCAGTGCGATAAGGGGACTCCGAGTGCGAGGGCATATAGTCCTCGCTTTTCACCACCGTAAGGTGGTGGTGGAATAAGTGCTGGGCAAGACCGGTGCCAGCCGCCGCGGTAATACCGGCAGCACGAGTGATGACCGCTATTATTGGGCCTAAAGCGTCCGTAGCTGGCCGCGCAAGTCTATCGGGAAATCTGCTCGCCTAACGAGCAGGCGTCCGGTGGAAACTGTGTGGCTTGGGACCGGAAGACCAGAGGGGTACGTCTGGGGTAGGAGTGAAATCCCGTAATCCTGGACGGACCACCGGTGGCGAAAGCGCCTCTGGAGGACGGATCCGACGGTGAGGGACGAAAGCTCGGGTCACGAACCGGATTAGATACCCGGGTAGTCCGAGCTGTAAACGATGTCTGCTAGATGTGCCACAGGCTACGAGCCTGTGGTGTGTCGTAGGGAAGCCGAGAAGCAGACCGCCTGGGAAGTACGTCCGCAAGGATGAAACTTAAAGGAATTGGCGGGGGAGCACTACAACCGGAGGAGCCTGCGGTTTAATTGGACTCAACGCCGGACATCTCACCAGCATCGACAATGTGCAGTGACGGTCAGTGTGATGAGCTTACCTGAGCCATTGAGAGGAGGTGCATGGCCGCCGTCAGCTCGTACCGTGAGGCGTCCTGTTAAGTCAGGCAACGAGCGAGACCCGCACCCTTAATTGCCAGCAGCACCCTTGTGGTGGCTGGGTACATTAAGAGGACTGCCAGTGCCAAACTGGAGGAAGGAACGGGCAACGGTAGGTCAGTATGCCCCGAATGTGCTGGGCGACACGCGGGCTACAATGGCCACGACAGTGGGATGCAACCCCGAGAGGGGACGCTAATCTCCGAAACGTGGTCGTAGTTCGGATTGAGGGCTGAAACTCGCCCTCATGAAGCTGGATTCGGTAGTAATCGCGCCTCAGAAGGGCGCGGTGAATACGTCCCTGCTCCTTGCACACACCGCCCGTCAAAGCACCCGAGTGAGGTCCGGATGAGGCCTGGATTCCCAGGTCGAATCTGGGCTTCGCAAGGGGGCTTAAGTCGTAACAAGGTAGCCGTAGGGGAATCTGCGGCTGGATCACCTCCACAGACCGGGATCAGGCCGATGGCCTGACCCACCTTTCGTGTGGCGTTTTACGCCACACACTCCACGTTCGATCGACCCAACCGTTGGCCGATCGGGCACCTTAGAACTACCAAGGCTAACGCTTTCGTCTCGATGTCCACTTTGTGTGGACGTGGGCCCATAGCTCAGTGGTAGAGTGCCTCCTTTGCAAGGAGGATGCCCAGGGTTCGAATCCCTGTGGGTCCATCACTCGGAGGCGATCGAATCGTGCCCCTTAAGTGGGGCAAGCGATTCTGATCTAATCCGAACGAAAACCGATGCACCAGCCCGTGTAAACGTGGCTGGGAAGGGTTAATGCATGCCGCGTCTACGGCGTGCAGATGAGACCGTGTGTACGTGTAGTCCAGGCGTCCACTGGACCCGTTCCCGGGTCACTCTTGAATTACAACTTCCGTTGCAATTCAGATCCGATGAACGTGGCTACTGTGCCAGCTGGTGGATCGCTCGGCTTGAGAGCTGAAGAAGGACGTGCCAAGCTGCGATAAGCCTGAGGGAGCCGCACGGAGGCTAAGAACTCAGGATTTCCGAATGGGAATCCCCACCGCAATTGCTTCGCGCAATGGGGAACGTCGAGAATTGAAACATCTTAGTATCGACAGGAAAAGAAAACGAATGTGATGTCGTTAGTAATGGCGAATGAACGCGATAAAGTCCAAACCGAAGCCCTTACGGGCAATGTGGTGTTCGGACTGACGACCACTCTCTGACCATCTGCAGGAAGTCTCTTGGAATAGAGCACGAAACAGGGTGACAGTCCCGTAGTGTAGATCAGTAGGAGACGAGTCAGCTCCAGAGTATCGGGGGTTGGATATCCCTCGTGAATATTGCAGGCATCGACTGCAAAGACTAAACACTCCTCAAGACCGATAGCGAACAAGTAGTGTGAACGAACGCTGAAAAGTACCCCCAGAAGGGAGGTGCAATAGGGCGTGAAATCAGTTGGCGATAGAGCGACGGGGCATACAAGGTCCTGCATACAATGAATCAGATGCGAATCTGTAGTAAGCCATGCAGGAAGCCGATGTTCCGTCGTACGTTTTGAAAAACGAACCAGGGAGTGTGCCTGTTTGACGAGTCTAACTCGATTATCGAGGAAGGCGTAGGGAAACCGATATGGCCGCAGTCTTACGACGAGGGCCACCGTGTTCAAGCGCGGGGAGTCAAACGGGCACAACCCGAAACCGGACGATCTAGGCGTGAGCAAGGTGAAGCGTGCCGAAAGGTGCGTGGAGGCCTGTTAGAGTTGGTGTCCTACAATACCCTCTCGTGACTTACGTTTAGGGGTGAAAGGCCCATCGAGTCCGGAAACAGCTGGTTCCAACCGAAACATGTCGAAGCATGACCTCTGCCGAGATAGTTTGTGGGGTAGAGCGACGGATTGGGGGAGCGCACTCCGAGAGGAGTGTGCCCCCCTGTCCAACTCCGAACCTACAAACGCCGTTTGACGCAGGGAGTCCGG